>ONIZ01000003.1 GCA_900317975.1 uncultured Bacillota bacterium | reverse complement strand
AAAATAATGACAAGAACTGATTATGATGAAGCTGTTAAATTACTAGATGCTTTAGAACAGATGATTAATCATATTGAGATTGTTGTTAATGAAATGCCTGATATTATTAGAATTAGTAATAAAGTATTACCTGATACTATCAATGAGGTTGAAGAAACTTATAAGAGTATGACTGAGAAGGGTTATTCTTTAGAATATTTAAATATTGAATATAATATTGCTGAATCTAAAAAAAATATTGATAATATTACCCAGAAAGTGAAACTATTAAATTTAGAAGATTGTAAATTTGAATTAGAAAATATGTTGGAGTTCTTTCAATCTTTATTTATAGATTTTGAAAAAGAAAGATTGTCTAAAAAAGCTTATTTACAAGAATTAAATGGTTTTAAGATAAAACTTGAAAAAGTAAATGAACAATGTAATAGTGTATTTAATGAAATGGATAATATTAAGAGTACATATAATCTTAGTGAAAAGGATTTAAATGATATTAATGAAGCTAATAAATTACTTATTATGATTAATGATGATTATAAGAAGTTAAGTTTAAAAGATGAGAGTAATGCTACTCCATATTCATTGTTATTTGATGAATTAGAAGTTTTATCTAATAGATTAAATGATATGGATGATGACTTTAATAAGACATTAAAATCATTAGGAAATATGTATGATGATGAAGAAAGAGCTAGAGAACAATTAACTGAGATAGAAGACTTTTTACAACAATCTAGAAAACTAATATATAGTTATAAGCTTCCTGTAATAACAGAAGAATATTTCATTCAATTAGAAGAAGCTAATGAAGCTATTGGTGAAGTAATTAATGAACTAGAAAAAAAACCTATCGAAATTAAAGTATTAAATACTAGGGTAGATACTGCTAGAGATTTAGTATTAAAGCTATATAATACTACTAGAGAATTAATTAAGAATGCTAAAATGGCTGAAGCTAGTATAGTTTATGGTAATAGATATAGATCTTTCTATAAAGAAATAGATAAGGGTTTAAATACTGCTGAAAAAGAGTTCTATAATGGTAATTATAAATTATCTTTAGATACAAGTACTAAGGCAATTGGTCTTGTTGATAAGGATATTACATCTAAATTAGAAGAATTATATGGTAAGTAATTTTACTTATCTTTTTCTTTGTGATAAAATAATGCCGGTGATTTAAATGGATAGAGTAATAATGATTAAATATGGAGAACTAAGTACAAAGAAAGCTAATCGTAATTTCTTTATTAATACTTTATATCATAATGTTTTAGATAAACTAAATGGTTTAGAAGTTAATGTATATAAAGATAGAGCTAGAATGTATATTGAGTTTTTAGATAATGATTTAGATGATATTTTAAATAGAATTGGTAAAGTTTTTGGTATACATGAATATGATGTGGCTTATATATGTAAAAGTGATATAGATTCTATTAAGAAATGTGTTTTAGATGCTTGTAAAGAAAAAGATTTTAATACTTTTAAGAGTATTGTAAAACGTAGTGATAAGAGTTTTCCAATTCATTCAAGTGAAATGAATAATGTTATTGGTGGATTGTTATTAAAAAATATTCCTAATATAAGTGTAGATGTTCATAATCCTGATTTATTTGTTAATGTTGAAATTAGAGAAAATAACTCTTTAGTATATTTTAATAAATACAGGGGAGCTGGTGGATATCCAGTTGGTACACAAAAGAGTGCACTGCTTATGTTAAGTGGTGGAATAGATTCTCCTGTAGCAGGTTATCTTGCTTTAAAGAGAGGCGTAGTATTAGATGCGGTATATTTTGAAGCTGTTCCTCATACTAGTTTAGAAGCTAGAGAAAAAGTAATTAATCTAAGTAGAAAATTACTTGAATATACTCCTAAAATAAATTTACATGTAGTTAATTTTACAAAGATACAAGAAGAAATATATAAGAATTGTAAAGATGATTATGTAATAACTATAATGAGAAGAATGATGTATAGGATAATGGAAAGATTATGTGTAAAATACGATACTAAGGCTATTGTAAACGGTGAAAGTATTGGACAGGTTGCTAGTCAAACACTTGACTCTATGATGTGTATAAATAGTGTAACTAATTATCCTGTAATTAGACCTGTTGCTTGTTTAGATAAATTAGAAATTATAGATATTAGTAAAAAGATAGATACTTATGATATTAGTATTTTACCTTATGAAGATTGTTGTACTGTATTTGTTCCAAAACATCCAGTAATTAATCCTAAAATGGATACATGTATATATGAGGAAAATAAATTTAATTATGATGAGCTAATTAATGAAGCGGTTGATAATATAAATACAATTAAAATTGTAAAGGAAGAAGATTACAGTAGTTTACTATAATCTTTTTTTATTGTATTCTTTTATTATAGAGAGGAGTATGTATGCTAAGAAAAATTAAAATATTATGTATTATTTCAATGATGTTTTTATTAACTGGTTGTGTAAAACTTAATATGAATATGGATATTAAAAATGATAAGTCTATGGATTTAAGTATTTTATATGCTGTAGATACTACTGTTTTAGGGGAAGAAGAATTATTAAAAGAGGAAGATATTGCTGAATATAAAGACGCTGGATTTGAAGTAAAAGATTATTCTGAGGGTAATTATAAAGGAATTACTTTAAAGAAACATGTTAAGAATATTGATAAAATTAGTAAAACAACTGGAACTGTATCTTTTAACATAATGGGTTCTTCTAATGATGAAGATGATTCTATGTTTACTGTTAAAAAAGGTTTTTTTAAAAATGTTTATACTTTAAAGATGAAAAGTGATTCAACAGGTGAGATGACTAACGGTATAGATGATAGTGATGGAAGAAAAGCTCTTGAAGATGAAGATGATACATTATTAGGTGATTATCCTAGTGATGATAGTCTATTAGATGATTATTCAGATGATGGTTATACTTTTGATGATGTTGATTATACACAATATTTAAGTCAAATGGATTTGTCTCTTGTTGTTAATTTACCTAATAAACCTATTAGTCATAATGCAACTAATGTTTCTAATGATGGAAAGAGCCTAACTTGGAATTTAGCAACTCAACAAGAAGATGTTGAATTAACATTTGCTTTATATAATTTAAGTAATATATTTGTATGTGTTCTTGGTGTAATAGTTGTAGTAGTTGGAGTAGTTATTGTTATTGCTAAATCTGGTAAAAATAAAAATGGTTCTAACAATCAAGTAATTAATAATGAGCAAAATGCTAATATGAATAATTCAAATGAAGTTAATAATACTAATAATGAAGTTAGAGAAGAGATTCAACCTGTAACTAACAATGAGGTTGTTAATAATGGTGTTAATACTATTCCTAATGAAACAGTTAATAATGAACAACCTACTGTTAATGAACAAGATGATATTTTTCCTGATAATCAACCTAATACTGAACAAAATGGAGATTCTAGTCCTTTAGAAGATTTATTTAATAATAATCCTGATAATAATTAGAAAGCATTGCTTTCTTTTTATTTGACTTTATTAATGTATTTTGGTATTTTAAGTATGTATTTTGAGGAGGAAAAATGAAATATTTATGTATCAATGCAGGTAGTTCATCATTAAAATATCAATTATTTGAAATGCCTGAAGAAAAAGTTGTTATTAGTGGTATTTTTGAAAAGATTGGTTTAAAAGATTCTTTTTGGACTACTAAAATTAATGGAGAAAAAATTAAAGGGGAAAAATATTTAAAAGATCATAGTGATGCGGTTGAAGTATTATTAGATGAATTAGTTAAAAATAAAGCAGTAAAAGATTTAAAAGAAATAGTTGGTGTAGGACATAGAGTTTTACATGGTGGAGAAAAATATTCTGATTCAGTTCTTATTACTGATGAAGTTATTGATGATATTAAAGCTTTAACTAAATTAGGACCTCTACATCATCCAGGTAACTTAGCTGGAATTAACGCTATGAAAGAAGCTTTACCTGATGTTAAAAATGTTGCAGTATTTGATACTGCTTTCCATCAAACTATGCCTAGGGAAAACTATATGTATCCTGTTCCTCGCGAGTGGTATGAAAAATATGGGGTAAGAAAATATGGTTTCCATGGTACTAGTCATAAATATATTACTGAGACAATGCAAAAATTATTAAAGAAGAAAGATATTAATTTAATTATTTGTCATATTGGATCTGGTGCTAGTATTTCAGCTATTAAAAATGGTAAATGTTTTGATACTACTATGGGTATTACTCCGTTAGCTGGTTTAATGATGGGAACTAGAAGTGGTGATATAGATCCTTCTATTCTTGAATATGTTTGTAAAGAAAGTGGAATGAATATTAGTGAAGTAACTAATGAATTAAATAAGAATTCTGGTTTATTAGGTATTAGTGGTCATTCTGATAGTAGAGATGTTGAACAAGAAGCAGCTTATGGTGATGAATGGGCTCAATTAGCATTAAAGATGTATAATGATAGAGTATCTTCATTTATTGCTAGATATTACATTGAATTAGATGGAGATGTTGATGCTATAGTATTTACTGCTGGTGTAGGAGAAAATGGTAGTGAAGCTAGAGAAGCCATTATTAAGAAACTTGCTCCATTAGGACTTGAAATAGATGAAGAAATTAATGGTAAAATAGCTGGATTTAAAGAGATTCATGAAGGAATTATTTCTTCTGAAAACTCAAAAGTACCTATTTATGTTGAACCTACAAATGAAGAATTAATGATTATTAGAGATACTTACGAAATATGTAATAAATAAAAGAGCAACTAGCTCTTTTTTTTGTTGATTTTTCTTTTCTTTTTAATTCATTTAAGTTATACTTGTTATAGATAATAGAGGGGAGAGTTTATGTTTTGTAGTAAATGTGGAAACAAGTTAGATGCTAATTCTAAATTTTGTTCAAAATGTGGTTCTCAAAATATAGGTTATAGTCCACCTAATACTGTTAATGTTAGTACTAATACTACTAATACTACTGTAAATACTAATAAGAAAAGAGTTAATTATTTAAAAATAATTATTCCTATATTAGTTGTTGTTTTAGTTATTGGATTTAGTGTTTTTGCTACATTAAAGAGTAAAAATCATACTAGGACTGTAATGATTTATATGGTTGGTGCTAATTTAGAGTCTGATGCAGGATTAGGTACTGTAGATTTAAGTAGTATTGATTATAATAGAATGGATAATGAACACGTTAATGTAGTATTAATTGCTGGAGGATCTAAATCTTGGAAAAACAACTATATTGACGCAAATGAAACTTCTATTTTTGAACTCACAAGTAGTGGATTTCAAGAAGTAAAAGAACAATCAATCCAAAATATGGGTGACGAAGAAGTATTTAGGAACTATTTAGATTATGTATATTCTAACTATCGTAGTGATAGATATGATCTTATTATGTGGGATCATGGTGGAGCAATAGATGGTAGTGAGTATGATGAATTATCTAATGATAATTTGAGCTTAAGAGAAATGGAAGCTGCTCTTAGTAAATCTAGTTTTGCTAGGAATAAAAAATTAGAACTAGTAATATTTAGAACCTGTCTAAACGGTAGTTTAGAAATGGCTAATGTATATAAAGATTATGCCGATTATTTAGTAGCTTCAGAAGAGATTACTCTAGGTAGTCCTCAATCTACTATGTTTAGTTTTATTAATAATATTGAATATGATAGTACTCCTCAAGAGATAGGTAGAGATTTTATTGAAGGATATAAATCATTTATTACGAGTCTTAATTATGTAGGAGATGTTTATTCTACTTATTCATTAATAGATTTAAATAAAATTGATAAAGTTAATAAAAACTTAAATAATTTCTCTAATGATATAAATGTTGATACAGATTTTAATACTATAGCTAAAGTTAGAGCTAATCTATTACAATATGGTAGTGAAGCTCCTTCATATGATATGGTTGACTTACAAACGTTTATTACTGGTATTAGAGATATATCTAGTTCAAAAGCTGACAAGCTAATTAATTCTATATATGATGCTGTTATATATAGTTGGTCTACTGATGATAGAAGTAATGGTTTAAGTATTTATTTTCCTTATAATGGATCAAGTGGTTTTCAAAGTGAATTCTTAAATCTTTATAAAGATTTTGATGATTTAGGTGGTTATTATAATTTAATTAAAAAATTTAATACTAAACAACTTAGTTCTTATGGTTCTAAGGCTTATGACTTTAGTGCTAATGATACTAAGGTATCGGAGATAGAAGATAATAAAGCAGACTTTGAAGTTGAATTAACTGATGAGCAGGTTAAAACGTTCGCTAAAGCTAAATATATTGTTTTTGCTGATGCTCCTCAAGAAGAAAATTCACAACAAGTTGTTTATGTTGGTAATATAAGTAAATTAGATGGTAATACTTTAAAAGCTTCTATTACTGGAAGACAATTAGAAGTTCGTGATAAGAGTGATCCTGATTTTAAAGGTTATTCACTTGCTTTAGTTGAATCTGATGAAACAGATGAATATATTAAGTATAGTAGTTCTATTATATTAGAGGATTTTAGAGATAGTAAATTTGTTATGGATGGTGCTGATATCAATTTCTCTTTAAATAAGAAAACTAATAAAATAGACGTAGAAGGGATTTATAGAAAAGATTTTGATGAGAATAAAAATAGACTTCCAAATACTGTTTTATTAAATCCTAAAAACTATCAGTATATAGCCTATGCTAGCTCTGATTATCATATTTTTGATGAGAATGGTGAATTCTTGGGTGACTGGGAAAAAACTGGAGTTGTAGAAGGTTATGAAATAGAAGTGCAAAATGTAGAATATAAGCTCGATGATTTTAATAGTAGTAGTAATTACTACTGTGTATTCGTTATTTATGATACTTCAAATAACGCATATTATTCAAAACTAGTATATATGAGATAGGAGGTAAAAATATGTTTTGTGTAAATTGTGGTGAAAAATTAAATGAAGGGGAAATGGTATGTCATAAGTGTGGGGCTAGTCAAGTTCCTGCTAGTGGAGAGAGTCCTATAAATAATCAAGTTAATAATGAACCTGTTAATCCTGTACCAGTACAAGAAGCAGTATCAGGGCCTGTTAATAATACACCTGTTAATCCTGCACCTGTTGCTAATCCAACAGTTGTTAATACTCCTGCTAATAATGCAGTTGCTCCTCAAAGAAATAATGGTGGTAATAAATGGTTAGTTCCTGTATTAGTAGTTATCATTATTGCTTTAGCTGGTGTTCTTGTTTGGTTTATGTTGAGCAAGAATGATGAAAGTGGAAACGGAAACGTTGGTGGAAGAGATGTTCAAACTACTACTACACCAGGTGGTGGAAGTACTGTTGCTGTAGAAGATACTATTGATTATTCTGGATATAAATTCCAAAAAGTAGCTGGATATAGTTATCAAATTGATAGTGGAGCATTACTAGTAACTGATGAAACTACTTTTGCTACAGCATTAATTGTTGAAAATGTTAGTTGGTCTCAAGTTAGAGAAGCTTTGTTAGATCAAGCTACAGTTAGTTCATTATTATCTCAAAGTGGATTTGATAGTGCAGTTAATCCAAAGGTTGAAAATTATGGTGGCAAAGAATTTGTTACTTATGAAGTTAGTCAAGGAACTGAAAAAGGAATTTATTATTTTACTGATTTAGATGGTACTTATATGTCTGAAGGATTTGTAATTAATCCTAGATATACAGTTGATTATTCTACTATGAATAATGTTGCTACAGTATTTAATGGAGTTTCTGCTAATACTTATGCAAATTCATTTGGTGTAACTAACAATTCAAAAGGATTTGATTATTTTAAATAATAAATAAGGACTAGAAATCTAGTCCTTTTTATTTTTTTATAGTATAATGGTTATAGTTTGGAGGGAGACTCTATGAAAATTTTGGCTATTAATTCAGGAAGTAGTTCATTAAAATTTAGTTTATTCAATATGGATGATGAATCTATTATTACTAGTGGATTATTTGAAAGAATTGGGATAGATGGTTCAAATTATACAATTAAATATAATGGAGAAGAAATTAAAGAAGAATTAATAACAGATAGTCATGTAGAAGCTGTTAGAATACTTCTAGATAAATTAATTACTCTAAATATCATTACTTCTTATGATGAAATTGGATGCGTAGGACATAGAATTTTACATGGAAAAGATGTTTTTGATAAATCTATTATTATTAATGATGATGTTTTAAATAAATTAGATGAATTAATTGATTTAGGACCTTTACATATGAAAGCTAATGTAGGTGGAGTTAAAGCTTTTATGGAAGTTTTACCTAATACTCCAATGGTTGCTGTATTTGATACTGCTTTTCATCAAACAATGGATAAAGTTAGTTATATGTATCCTGTTCCTTATGATTGGTATGAAAAATATGGTGTAAGAAAATATGGTTTTCATGGTATAAGTCATAAATTTGTATGTGAAGAGGCTAAGAAGATTCTTAATCAAGAACATTTTAAACTTATTAGTTGTCATTTAGGAAGTGGCGCAAGTATTTGTGCTATAGAAGATGGAAAATGTGTTGATACTTCTATGGGATTTACTCCTTTAGCTGGTGTAATGATGGGAACTAGAAGTGGAGATGTAGATCCTTCTATTATTCCTTATGTAATGGAAAAAGATGGTAAGAATGCACTTGAAGTTATTAATGAATTAAACAAAGATAGTGGATTATTAGGATTAAGTGAATATTCATCTGATATGAGAGATATTTTAGCAAAATGTGAAGAAGAAGATGAAAAAGCTATTTTAGCTAAGAATAAATTTGTAAGAAGAGTAGTAGATTATATTGGATCATATTATTTATTATTAGGTGGAGTTGATATGATTGTATTTACTGCAGGAGTTGGTGAAAACTCTGTTCCTGTTAGAAGAGAAATATGTGAAAAGTTATCTACAATAGGGGTAAAGATAAATTTAGATGAAAATCAAAAGAGAAGTGAATTTGTTAAGTTAAGTACTGAAGAATCTTCTGTATTAGTTTATGTTATTCCTACTAATGAAGAACTTGTTATAGCAAGAGATTCATATGAATTAGTTAGGAATGGTATTTAATATGTTTAATGAGATTTTTGATAAGATAAGAGAATTTGATAATATAGTTATTGCTAGACATATTGGTGTAGATCCTGATGCATTATGTAGTTCTTTAGCTCTTAGAGATTCTATTAAATTAACATTTCCTGAAAAGAAGGTTATTGCTGTTGGTAGTGGATCTCATAAGTTTAAAAGTATTGGAAATATTGATAAATATGAAGTTTTAGATAATGCATTACTTATAGTATGTGATACGCCTGATTTAAAAAGGGTTGATACAGCTAAACTTGATGATTTCAAATATTCTATTAAGATTGATCATCATCCTTTTATTCAAGAATTTTGTAATTATGAGTTTATTGATGATAAAAAGAGTAGTACCTGTGAAATATTAATGGAAATGTTTGAAGATACTCCTTTAGAATGTGATCAAAATATTGCATCCTTATTATATATGGGGTTAGTTAGTGATTCTAATAGATTTTTATTTAATAGTTGTACTGCTAATACTTTTGCACTTGTTTCTAGATATATGTATAAATATAATTTTAATTTAGAATCTTTATATCCTAAGATATATAATCGTCCTATTAATGAGGTTAGATTACAAGGTTATATTTCTCTAAATATGAAAATTACTGAAAATGGAGTAGGATATATATTACTTGATAATGCTATTCAAACTGAATATCAAGTAGATAGTGCAGCTGCTGGAAATATGATTAATAATTTTAATTATATTGATGGTGTACCTATATGGATGACAATTACTGAAGATGTTAGAAATAAAATATATAGAATATCTGTAAGAAGTAGAGGAATTGTTGTTAATAAAGTATGTGAAAAATATAATGGTGGTGGACATCAGTTTGCTAGTGGGGCAAGAGTAAAAACATTAGAAGAGGCTATTTGTTTAGTCCATGATTTAAATAAGTTATTAGAGGTGAATACTTATGGTGATTAAAGATGCCAATTTAGATATAATTGCGACTCGTCGTAGTCAATATCCAATAGATAATAAACCTGAATTTTTATTAGTAGGTAGAAGTAACGTTGGTAAAAGTAGTTTTATTAATACTATACTTTCTAAAAAGAATTTAGCTCATACATCTAGTAAGCCTGGAAAAACTCAAACTCTAAATTTTTATGGAGTTAATAATAGTTTTTATTTAATTGATGTTCCTGGATATGGTTATGCTATTACTAGTAAAGAAAATAGAAAAAAGTTTGGTATGATGATAGAGGAATATTTAGAGACTAGAGAAGAATTAAAAAGAGTGTTTATGATTATTGATTTTAGACATAAACCTACTGAAGATGATCTTCTTATGTATAATTATTTAAAATATTTTAATGTTCCTGTTACTATTATTGCTACTAAAGCAGATAAAGTTACTGGTACAAAGAAAGAGAAGAACCTAAAGACTATATTAGATACTATAGATTTAGTATTAGGTGATGATTTGGTAGTTTTTTCTAGTGTTACTAAATTAGGGGTAAAAGAGGTAATTAATAAAATAGATTCTATTATTAATGGTTAGGTGATTTATGAAGAATAAAGATATATGGATAATAGTAGTTGTAATTCTATTTATTATTATTGGCTGTATTTTATCTGTAGATAAATATAGTGAAATAACTTGTAAAGAAGAGGTTCATAGAATTGCAAATCTTGAATTAACTGAAAATAATTTTGATACTAATACAAAGTCTTTATTAGGATATAGCAAGATAGAGGAAGCACTCAAAATATATTTAAAAACTTATAGTCATGATATAGATGTTATTAATAAAGTTAGTAGTGATGAAACATTAAAAAATATATTATCAATTGATAATATAAGTAAAGATGGTAAAGAGTTTAAAACATCTCTTCCTTATTTAGAAGACTCTATTAAAAAATATACTAATTCTATAGATGAATTAATTACTATGAGTGATGAGAAGTATTTTAATAATTTTATTAAAGATTATACAGATAGTGAAAAGTGTATTTCTTTATATCAACAATTAGTTAAAGAGGAAAAAATTAGTGATAAGTTTTATAAAATAGATGAGTTAAATAATAATAAGAATATGATTCTTAATAATTTAAATTTAAGTGTAGAAGCGCTTACTTATCTAAAGAATAATCAAGATGGTTGGAATATAGAAGATGGTATTATTAAGTTTAATTCTTATGAATTGTTAGATGGTTATAATGCAATAATTAATAAAATCACAAAATAAAATCCACAATTATTGTGGATTTTTTTAATTATCATTATTATTATTTATTTTTCTTGCTTTTTCATTAAATTCATTAAATGAAATTTGGCCTTGTTCTAATCTATCGTGTAACATAGCTAGTCTTTTTTCATTCATAGCTTTTGTATTTGTTGGATCTGCATAACTTGTTGAATTAACATCTTCTACAAATGGATTTAGATTAGCTTCATCTACTATTTGAGCATTATTTTTAATTGAATCCATTTTTGTATTAAAATTGTTTCTTTCGTTATTGAATTTATTGCCTTTAGTATCTAATATCATTCTTCTTTACCTCTATTCTTCCATTGAATTATAATGGGAGTTCCTTCTAAATTAAAATTATTTCTTAAAGTATTTTCAATATATCTCTCATATGAAAAGTGTACTAAACTTTTGTCATTTACTCTTAATGTAAATTTAGGTGGTTTAATATCTGTTTGATTAACAAAATAAATTCTTAATCTTCTTCCTTTATATGAAGGTGCTTGATTAAGCATTTGAGCATTTCCAATTACATCATTAAGTAAATTAGTAGGTATTTCTTTTGTAATTGATTCTTCAACTTTTTCTACTTCTGGCATTAGTGTAGATATTCTTTTCTTAGTTAATGCAGATAAGAATACTACAGGGGCATATGTTGCGAATTGAAATTCATTTCTAATTAATTCTTTATAATCTGATATTTTTTCATCTTCTACTGTGTCCCATTTATTTACTACTATTATTAGTCCTTTTCCTGCTTCTATAGCATATCCTGCTATATGTTTATCATGTTCTTTTATTCCTTCTTCAGCGTTTATTACTAGAAGACATATATCAGATCTTTCTATTGCTTTCATTGATCTAAATAAAGAATATTTTTCTATGTTTTCATATATTTTTCCTTTTTTTCTCATTCCTGCGGTATCTATTAAAACATATTCTTTATTCATATATCTAAATGGTGTATCTACTGAATCTCTTGTAGTTCCTGCTATATTTGAAACAACCATTCTATTTTCATTTAGTAAAGCGTTTACTAATGATGATTTTCCTACATTTGGTCTTCCTATTACTGATATTTTTGTTCTATCATCAGGTCTTTCTTCTTTATCTTTAAAATCTTCTGTTACTTTATCCATTAGTTCTATAAATCCATTATTATGAATTGAACTTATTGGTATATATTCATCAAAACCTAATTCATAGAAATCATATATATTATTTTTTGTTTCTTTAACATCAATTTTATTTATAGCAACTATTACTTTCTTATTATACTTTCTAAGTATATCTCTTACTAATAAATCATTTGATGTTAGTCCTTCTTTTCCATCTACTAAAAATATTATAACATCAGCTTCTTCTATAGCAAGAGTTGCTTGCAGCTTGATTTCATCATTAAAATCTAATTTAGCTGCATCTATTCCTCCGGTATCTATTAGATAGAATGATTTGTTCTTATATTTTGCTTTTTCATATATTCTATCTCTTGTTACTCCGGGGATGTCTTCTATTATTGATACTTTTTTTCCTACTATTTTATTAAATAGGGTACTTTTACCAACATTAGGTCTTCCTAGTATAGCAACTGTAGGTAAGTTCATAATATCCCCTCCAACTCAAGGTTATTATATCATAATAATGTGTAAACTAAAATAATTTGAATTATATTTTACTTTTTGATATTTACTTATGTTATAATTTAGGTGAAGGTGATTATATGAATTTAGAAGATAAGAAAAAAGAAGTTTCTTGGTATGATAACGCCAATTTTGTTACTAATTTAATTCTAGTAGTACTTGCTTTGATACTTATTTCAAGTCAATCTCTAGGTGGTAGTAGTGACTTAACTGCTTGGGATTTATTTAAAAATGTTATCAATGTAAATATTCTATATGTATTGGTATTAGTATATTTTATATTATTAAAGTTTAAGTTTGGAAAAAGATATTTCAATCATTTAAATGTATTATTAATACTATTATATTTTATTATATTTATTACTAGTTTTCTTTCTATATTTAAAGCATTTGATTTAATACCTTTCTTAAAATTATTAATCTATTTATTTATATTTATACAAGCATTTCATACATTCTTTAGAGATACTAGATTTTGGAAAGAATTTAAACTAAATAATAGTCCATTTAATGAGATCAGTGGAGAAAGTCATTTCTATATAATATCTATTATTTCAATTATTTATCTTGCTTTAAATTTAATTATGACTGATGAATTTTCTGGAGTGGTATTAACTTTATTTGTTACTATATTTTATATATTATTTTCTAGATATATTATGTTATATGATAGATATTTAGATGAACATGATAAAGATAATGATAATTTGGGCAATTTTGATAAATTTAGAGATGCTATAGGTGAGAATCTAAATAAAGAGAAGATTCAAGGTACTCTTAAAGATGTTGGAGAAAGCCTAGATAAAACAGGGGATAAGATTGCAGATGTTTCTAAGAAAGCAGTTAAAAAAGTTAAAAATATAGATAAAAATGAAATTAAAAAGAATCTTAAGAAGAGTAAAGATGATTTTATTAAGAGAATGAATACTGGATTAGAAGAAGATGATTCTAAATCAAGTAATAGTAAGAAAAAAGGTGATAAATAATGAATATGTTTGATGAGATTAGTAGAGAGAAAAAAGAATTACCTAAAATAAATACTATTACTAAACAATTAACTAAATATGAGTTAAATACTTATCAAAAATTTGGTTTTGCGATTTGGATTATTTCATTTGTGTTAGGTATTATTCTAGGTAATATATTTAGTACCTGTGATGTGTCTGGTAATTTCTACAATGTTGATTGTGTTAACAGGGAATTTAATATGTCAGTAATGTTTCTAGTTTGGTTTAGTGGATTTACTATGGGTATTTCATTTTTTGGACTAGGACACATTATTTACTTGTTGACAGATATTTCTGATAAATTAGAAAAATAATATGACAATTTATATACAAATATGTTGATTTCCAAGCAAATTCATGTTAAATTTAATTTGTAAGCATACGAGAATTGTGCTTAATATTTATAGGGAGGTAAATATTTATGAAAAAAGTTGAATTAGTTGAAGCTGTTGCTGAAATGGCAGGATTAACTAAAACTGACGCTGCTAAGGCAGTAGATGCTACTTTCGCAGCAATCACTAAAGCACTTAAAAAAGGAGACAGAGTTCCTGTTGTTGGATTCGGTACTTTCGGAGTAGCTAAGAGAGCTGCTAGAGAAGGAAGAAATCCTAGAACTGGTGATACTGTTAAAATTCCTGCTAGAAATGCTGTTACATTCAAAGCTGGAAGCGCTTTAAAAGATTCAGTTAACTAATATAAATATTTAGAAGGCTTTGGCCTTCTTTTCTTATACTTGCTCGACATATCTTATTTGATTTGTTAGAATATGATTAGAGTTTTCTTAACTGACAATAATGGCAGGTGATATTGTGTTTGATGAGGCACTTAAATTAATAAATAAAATTACAGATAATGGTTTTAAAGCCTATATAGTAGGGGGATTTGTTAGAGATTATTTATTAGGATTAGAATCTAATGATATAGATGTTACTACTAATGCTACTCCTAAAGATTTAATGAATATATTTAAAGATGGAGTAGAACCTAAAATAGATTATGGTTCTTTAACTGTTATATTTCATGGTATTAGATTTATTTGAAATTACTACATTTAGAAAGGATATTGGTTATATTGATAATCGTAGGCCTGATAGAGTAGAATATATTGATAGTTTATATGATGATTTAATTAGAAGAGACTTTACTGTTAATAGTTTATGCATTGATAATAATGGGGAAGTAGTAGATTTATTATCAGCTAAAGGTGATTTAGATAATAAGATAATTAGATGTATTGGTGATCCTGTGACTAGGTTTAATGAAGATGCTCTAAGAATATTAAGAGCTATTAGATTTGCTACAATATTAAATTTTGAAATAGATAATAATACTCTTAATGGTATTAAAGAGTGTAAGGGATTACTTAAAAATATCTCTTATTATAGAAAAAAAGAAGAATTAGATAAGATTTTTACTTCTAAGAATGTAGGCAGAGGAATTTCATTATTATTAGAATATGGTTTAGATAAAGAATTAGAAATAGATAATCTAAATAAAGTAAAAGAAACTAATTGTTTGATTGGTATTTGGGCATTATTAAATGTTAGTAGTAAATATCCTTTTACTAAGAGCATTATTAAATGTTAGTAGTAAATATCCTTTTACTAAGAGTGAAAAAGAATTAATTAAGAATATTAATATTGTATTAGATAAGAATAATATGGATCCTGAAACATTATATAGATATGGATTATATGTTAATAGTGTTGCTGGTGAAATGAAGGGTATTGATATTACTAAGATAACTGAGAGTTATAATAATTTAATTATTAAAAATAGGAAAGAGTTAGATATAGATTCTAAAACTATTATTAAAACTGTTAATAAGAAGGCTGGTCCTTATATTAATGATATTTTTAATGATTTAGAGAATTTAGTATTATATAGAAGAATTAAAAATAATAGAGAAGACTTAGTAGAATATATTAAGAAAAATTATGGAGGAGCAAATGAAGAGTAGTAAATTATTAGATTTATTAAAAACTGGTAATATAGTTATTCCTATATATTTATTAAAATATTATAAAGATTTTGCTCTTACTATGGATGAGTTTGTATTTATTATGTATTTATATAATCAAGGTAATAATGTTATATTTGATCCTAAAAAGATATGTGATGAATTAAATATTAAAAATAGTGAAGTTCTTACTTATATTAGTAATTTAACTGATAAGAAATTAATTAATGTAGAAACTAAAAAGAATGATAAAGGTGTTATTGAAGAAGTTATTTCTTTAGATGGCTTTTATTCTAAGATTAGTTTATTAGTTATGGATAAAGTTAATAGTAAAGATGTTACTGATAGTGATATTTATTCTACTATAGAGAAAGAATTTGGTAGAACTTTGTCACCTATGGAATATGAAATTATTAAGAGTTGGTTATCTAATAATATAAGTGAAGAATTAATAGTAGAGGCTTTAAGAGAGGCTACTTTTAATGGAGTATCTAATTTAAGGTATATTGATAAGATCTTATATGAATGGGGTAAATTGGGTATTAAAAATAAAGATGATGTTATTAAAAATAAGAAGAAATTTAATGATAATAAGAATAAAGAGAAAGTTGATTTAGAAGGATTAGATTTAGATTGGAATTGGTTTGAAGATGGAGAAGATTGATTTAATTAATTCTTATTTAGATGAATTATTTCCTGGACCTAAATGTGAACTTAATTATAGTAATGATTATGAATTATTGATTTCTATTATGTTAAGTGCTCAATCTACTGATAAAAGGGTTAATCAAGTTACATCTATACTATTTGATAAATATAAGTCCCTAGAGGCTTTAAATGAGGCAAATATAGATGATTTAGAAAATATTATTAGAAGTGTTGGCTCTTTTAGAAAAAAGAGTCAATATATTAAAGATATTGCTAGTACATTAATTACTAAATATAATGGTGTAGTACCTAGAAATCATGATTTATTAGTAGAGATTAATGGAATAGGTAGAAAAACAGCTAATGTATTTTTATCAGAATATTATAATGAGCCTTATATTGCTGTTGATACTCATGTTAGTAGAGTTTCTAAAAGATTAGGCTTAGCTAGAAAGAATGATGATGTTTTAACAATCGAAAAGAAACTTCAAAAGAAGTTTGATAAGAGTTTATGGGCTAGGAGACATTTACAAATGGTATTGTTTGGAAGATATAAATGTAAGGCTATATCTCCATTATGTAGTGATTGTAAATTAAAAGATATTTGTAATGAAAAAAAGAAGAAATAATTCTTCTTTTTTTATTCTATGGATTTACTTCAGGATTTCCTCCTGGTGTAATTATTTCTCCTCCTTCTCCACCTTCAGGTGTTTCAGGTTCTTCTGTTTTTTCAGGTTTTTCAATTATTTCTTCTGTTTGAGGAGTAGTGTATACATAAGTTGCTGAATTAGATGTTACACCACTATATCCTTTATATGAAGCTTGTACTTTATAAGTTCCATCTGGACTTGTAGTATTGAATGTATATGATGTATTTGTAGTCCATCCTACATAAGTTCCATTTCTATATACTTTGTATCCAAATTCTCCGTAATCTCCATCATTTTCTAATCTTCCTACTGGATTCCATGATATTGTTAATGTTCCACCTGAGTATGATGCATTAATATTACCAGGTGCACCTAGGACTTGTTTTATTTCTTCTTTTGGTTCGTAACCTTTTTTGTAGTATTCTCCACCAATTTTTACAACACTTGCTGGTGCTACAAAAGATTCTCTATCTGCTTCCATAGCTCCTTCATTAATGAATGCTCTATATTCATAATCTTTTGCTATAGATGCTGGTAAGTTGTGTGCATAATAATTTGAATCTATATGTTGGTATCCAACCCACATAGCTACAACTGTTTTTGTTGAGTATCCTACTGCCCATGAATCACGAATAGCATCTGCTGCTAGTCCATATTTTGCTTTAGTAGCATCATCATAGTTTGTAGTACCTGTTTTAACAGCTACGTTATATGGTGTTCCACCATTACCATTTAATTTAACATCTTGTAATACGCTTGTTATCATGAATGCTGTTGCATCAGACATAACTTTCTTTTCATCTGATTTATGTTCTTCAGTTTCACCTGATAGACGATATTCTATCTTTCTTACTGAGTATGGAGTGTTATAATATCCGCCATTTGCGAATGCTGCATAAGCTCCTGCCATTTGTAATGGAGACACTCCAGTAAATGCTCCAATTGAGTGTGCTTCATGAATTGTTCCGTTTTCTATTTCTGGTTGAATTCCTAAATTAGTAACAAATTCTATTATTTTCTTTTTATCTACTTGTTGGAATGCTTTTAATGCTGGAATATTACGAGACTTTGCTAGTGCTTGTCTTAGTGTCATTGTTCCCATATATGAATTATCCCAGTTGTTAATTCTTTGTCCGTTTGAATATGTATAAGGTGCATCTACAAATGTTTGCGCTGTTGACCAGTTATTATATTCAATACCTGGACCGTAGTCGAATAATGGTTTTGCTGATGAACCAGGTTGTCTACGAATGTCTGTTGCATTATTCCACATACTAGCTCCATCTTGTCTATGACGTCCTGCTGCTACTGCTTGAATAGCTCCTGTCTTAACATCTAGTACAGCAACACCTGTATCTATTTGATCATCTGCGAATTGGAATGATGATTGTCCTTTCATAACTCTATCTACTGCGTCTTGTTTGCTTCTATCTAATGTTGTATAAACTTTTAGTGATGTAGTATAAGGATTTACTCCATAAGTATCTTTTATTTCTTCTACTACCATATCGATATATCCTTGATATGGACTTTCTTGAGCAGAAGTTGCATTTGTTAATTGTTCCATTGGAATAGCATCTGCAAGATCTGCTTCTTCTGATGTTATGTAACCATGTTTTTCCATTAAGTATAATACTGTACTTCTACGAGCTGTTGCATTTTTAGGATTAACAGTTGGTCTATAATAGTTTGGTGATTTAAACATTCCAGCTATTGTAGCAGCTTCTGATAAATTTAAGTCAGATACACTTTTACCAAAATATGCTTGAGATGCTTCTTCAACACCATATATATTTCCACCTAAGAAGTGGTTGTTTACGTAATATTCTATTATTTGTTCTTTAGTATATTTCTTTTCTAATTTATAAACAGCTAAATAAATATCTTCAAATTTTCTTATAATTCCTCCAATTCCTGATGTGGCTTTTGCATCAGTGAATGAGTTTTTAACTACTTGCATTGATAGAGTAGAAGCTCCACCTGCATCAGATCTACCTATTAATTGTCCAAGAGCTGCTCTAATAAATCTTGGTGTATCAAATCCATTATGTGAATAGTATCTTGAATCTTCTGTAGCAATTATAGCATCTACTAATACTTGAGGTAATTCTTCATAAGTTACTTTTTCACGTTGTTCTGAACCTAATTCTGCAAATGGTTTATCATCTTTATCATATAAAATTGATATTTCTGATGTATTTAATTTGCTAGTCTTAAATTTAGGATCAGCTACAGATTTAATATAAATAATAAATGCACAGAATCCTACAACTCCTATTATGGCAAATGTTAGTAATAATATTAATACTGTATTCATTACTCTTCGTCTTCTTTTGTTATTCTTAATATTATTTAACATTGCTATAAAGCATAATACTATTGCAAGTAATGCTGCTACCAATATAGCGAAGTCTAAACCTAATATAATTACTGTTAATATAGTAAGAGCTATAGCAACTATTATAAAAGGTAACATTACCGCATTTTTCTTTAGAGTTCTTTTTGTTGTTTTTTTAGATTCTGTCTTTGAAATACTAGATGTTGTTTTTTTTACATTTTTTCTCTTCTTTATTTTAGCCATTTTTATCCTCCATTAATTTATCTATTATTTTAAGATAATCAACCGTAGGTTTTAAATTATCTTTTATTAAGTAACATTTTTCTCTAAAATAATCTATTGGAATAGATTTTCTATTGTTATTATCTAAAAACGTTTCTAATTTATTGATAGGCATTAGATAAGTTTCATTTAGAATAGTAAATCTTACTATTATGAAAGCTATTCCTCCATGCTTTTCAATACTTTTTAGATGTTCAATTTGATGTGGGTGGATATTTCTTAAAGTAAAATTTGTTGTGGATTTTGTTTCTTTAGCTTCAAAGTCTATATATTTTCCTTTATAAATACCATTATAATCAGTAGTTGATGGTACAGTGAAATAAGCCTCTTTTATAACTGCTTTATCTCTAGATGGGTAATCTACATTAGTTATTTTAATAGGAGTAGGTTTCTTATAGATAATAGCTTTATCTATTAATCTGTAGTAATCATTAGAAGAATTAAGTTCATTTTCTAATGTCATACCTCTATTACCATAATTAGTGTTTATTGTAGTTGTTTTATCATTTTTTATTTTATGTTTTATTCCACCTGGGTAATTCATCTAATCACCTATTGTTAATTATACTATATAAAGAAATATTTTTCTATAATTTTATTAATAATTATTTGGTATACTAAATTGACAAATAATACCTTTAATGTGATAATATATATTTATAAGGGATTGGTGATAATATGTATCAAAATAAGATAACTTTAACTCCACAAGAGATCTTTGAAAAGGAATTTAAAATTGATACTCGTGGATATAGATTAAAAGAAGTCGATCAATTTTTAGATGTAGTTATTGGAGACTATGAGCAATTTCTTAATATTATTAATGATTTAGAAAAAGAAAAAGCTGATTTGCTTACTGAAAATATGAATCTTAAACAAGAACTTAGAAATACTAAGTTAGACGTTGAGGCTCAAAAGAGTAATGAATCTAATGATTTTAGTAATGTTGATATAATTAGAAGATTATCTCAATTAGAAAAAATTGTTTATAGTATGAAAAAAGAGGAAGAAGAGAACAATAATTAAGTGTATTGACAAACGCTGGGAATCTTTGAGTTCCTTGAGGAAAGTCCTTGCTCGTACTATCTGAGATGATAGTAGTGATCGTATATAGGGAATAAATAACCTATAGCAGTTTTTTAACTGACGGCAGTATGAATCTAAGTCTTTGATATGAGGAGTACTGAAGTGCCGCAGTGACGATGCTTCTAGAAATGGAAGAGTGAAACGTGGTAAACCCTGCGAACGAGAAACCCAAAATTTGGTAGGGGAGTTTTGAATTTTAGAAATGAATAAAATCAAAGAGCAATATGCTAGATAGATGTTTGTCACCTAGAAATAGGTACAGAACAAGGCTTATATACATTTAATAATAAAAAGGAGGAGTATGAAAGAATTAGGTGAATACTTAAAGAGCGCACGTATTAAAAATGGTATTAGTCTAACTGAAGTTAGTGAAGATTTAAATCTTTCTACTGCTCTTCTTGAAAATATTGAATCTGGTAACGTTAGAGCTTTTAAAGATATTTATGAGTTAAGAGATAACATTAAAAAATATGCAAAGTATTTAGGAGTAGAAACTGATAAAGTAAATGAACAGTTTAATGATTTTTTATTTGAAAAGACTTCTAAGATTAGTTTAGATGATATTAGAATGGCTAGAGAAAAAGAAAAGAATAAAACTGAAGAAAAAAAGAAAGTTAGTTCTCCTTATACATTAACTTATGGGACTAAGATAAAGCCATTACCAATTATTATTTTTATATCAATTGTTCTTTTACTTTTAATAATTGTATTTTTGATATTTAGTAATATTGATACAACGCCTACTAGAGTAGATGAATTATTTATAATAAAGGAGGATATTAGATGAATACACCTACTAAATTAACATTATTTAGAATTATTTTGACAGTTGTAGTAATTATACTATTAGTATTTCCTTGGCATAGTGTTGGGTTTGAATTTCCAAACTATTCAATTTCAGGAGTACAAACTGCAGTTAGTTTAAAATTTATTATTTCTGGAATTATATTTATAATTGCTAGTTTAACTGATTTCTTAGATGGTTATTTAGCTCGTAAAAATAATCAAGTTACTAATCTTGGTAAAATGTTAGATGCTATTGCTGATAAGATATTAGTTAATTCATCATTAATTATATTAGCTTTTTATGGAAATATTCCTGTTATAGTACCTGTAATTATAGTATTAAGAGATACATTTGTTGATGCTATAAAAATGCAAGCTGCTTCTCAAGGAGATGTAGTTGCTGCTATAAAGAGTGGGAAATATAAAACTGCTACATTAATGTTTGGTATAGTTTTTGCATATTTTTATAATTTACCATTTGCATTATTTATGAGTTTTGATGTAGCTGCATTACTTTTATATATAGCTTGTATATTAAGTATTGTATCTGGAGTTCAATATTTTGTAATGAACAGAAAATATTTCTTAAGTAAATAAATAAAATTCAAAAATAATTTTAATTAAATAAGTTCTTTTTCATAGAAGAACTTATTTATTTTTTTATTTTGTAAAGTAAAAATTAACTAAAAACAAATGTTCGAAAAAGACTTGCTTTTTAAAATATAATGTATTACAATTGATTTATAAGTTATGGGAGGTCTTTATGAAAGGTACAAAAAGTGAAGATAAAACTTTAGATCAAGTTTTAAGTGATATAGAAAAACAATTTGGAAAAGGGTCTATCATGAAATTAGGAGAAAATTCTCATTTAAATGTAGATGCTATTAGTAGTGGTTGTTTAGCACTAGATATTGCTTTAGGAGTAGGTGGTTATCCTAAAGGAAGAATTATTGAAATATATGGTCCTGAATCTTCTGGTAAAACTACTTTTGCTTTACAAGCAATTGCTGAACATCAAAAATTAGGTGGAAGAGCTGCATTTATTGATGCAGAACATGCTCTTGACCCTGTTTATGCAAAAAAATTAGGTGTTAATATTGATGAATTATTATTATCACAACCTGATACAGGGGAACAAGCATTAGAAATATGTGATGCTTTAGTTAAGAGTAATGCTATTAGTATTATTGTTATAGATTCTGTAGCAGCATTAGTTCCTCAAGCAGAAATTGATGGTGAGATGGGAGATTCTCATGTTGGATTACAAGCTAGATTAATGTCTCAAGCATTAAGAAAATTAAATGGTACTATTAGTAAGACTAATACTACTGTTATATTTATTAACCAATTAAGAGAAAAAGTTGGTGTAATGTTTGGTAATCCTGAAACTACTACTGGTGGTAGAGCATTAAAATTCTATTCTTCAATTAGATTAGAAATTAGAAAGAAAGAACAATTAAAATTAGGTGATGGTGTAGTTGGTAATAGAACTACTATTAAAGTTGTTAAGAATAAAGTTGCTCCACCTTTTAGATCATGTGAGGCTGATATTATGTATGGTGAAGGTGTATCTCGTGAAGGGGAAGTTATCGATTTAGCAGCTGAAGCTGGAATTATAGATAAAACAGGAGCTTGGTATTCTTATCAAGGTGAAAAACTTGGACAAGGAAAAGAAAATGTTAAGTTATTATTAAAGGATAATCCTGAATTAACTCAAGAGTTAGAAACTAAAGTAAGAGATTATTATGATATTAATTTAGATAAAGTTAATAAGAAAGAAACAGCATAATCTGTTTCTTTTACTTTTCTTGACAATGTCTTTAATTCTTTTTAAAATATAATTAGATTAATTAATTTAATCTAGATGGAGGAGTTTATGAATAGTATTTTAATCTCCATCTTACTTGGTTGTTTTGGATTAATAATCGGTTATGTTATTGCAGTTGTTGTAAATAATTTAAAAGTTAATAAAGCTGAAAAGAAAGCCGAAGATTTAATTAATAAAGCAAATAAAGAAATTGAAAAATCTAAGAGAGATGCCGCAATTCAACTTAAAGAAGATCAACATAAGGCAAAAATGGAATTAGATAAAGAAATTCGTGAGAAAAAAGCTGAAGCAAAGGCTGCTGAAGACAGACTTATGCAAAGAGAATCTAATATAGATAAGAGAGATGAACTAATTCAAAAAAGAGAATCTACATTAGATGAAAGAGAAGAAAAACTTAATGCTCGTTTAGCTGAAATTCAAGATGAAAAGAGTAAGGTGGAAGAAATAAAAAATGAGCAACTAGATTTACTTGAAAAAATTTCTGGTTTTAATAGAGAAAAAGCTAGAGAACAAGTTATGAAGCAAGTAAGAGAAGCAATGAATAAGGAAATTGCTGAATACATGCATGAAAGAGAAGATGAAGCTAAATTAGAGGCAGATAAAAATGCAAGAGAGTTAATTGTTAGTTCTATGCAAAGATATGCTGCTGATATAGCAAATGATCAAACTGTTACTGTTGTTGGTTTACCTAATGAAGAAATGAAAGGTAGATTAATTGGTAGAGAAGGTCGTAATATTAGAACTATTGAAGCTGTTACTGGTGTTGATTTAATTATTGATGATACTCCTGAAGCTGTAGTTTTATCTAGTTTTGATCCACTTAGACGTGAGATTGCTAGAGTTACTTTGGATACTTTAATCAAGGATGGTAGAATTCATCCAACTAGAATTGAAGAAGTATATGATAAAGTATGTAAAGATATGAAAAATGAAATTATTCAATATGGTCAAGATGCTATATTTGAATTAGGACTTACAAAATTTGATGCTGAATTAATAGAATTAGTTGGTAAATTACATTTTAGAACTAGTTATGGTCAAAATGTTTTAGATCATTCTATTGAAGTAGGTAGATTATCAGGATTAATTGCTGGTGAATTAGGTGAAGATGTTGTTCTTGCTAAAAGAGCAGGATTGTTACACGATATTGGAAAAGCAATCGATCATGAAATTGAAGGAAGTCATGTTGATATAGGTGTTGAAATAGCTAAGAAGCATCATGAAAATGATACAGTAATTAATGCTATTGCATCACATCATGGAGATATTGCTGTTACTTCAGTTATTTCTACTATTGTTGCTATTGCTGATGCACTTTCTGCTTCACGTCCTGGAGCTAGAAACGATTCATTAGAAAATTATATCAAGAGATTAGAACAATTAGAAGAAGTTGGAAATAATATAGAAGGTGTTGATAAGGCATATGCTCTTCAAGCTGGTAGAGAACTAAGAGTAATTGTTAAACCTGAAGAAGTTGATGATATGGAAGTACATAAAATTGCTCGTGAAGTTAAAGAAAAAATTGAAGAAAATATGAAATATCCTGGAACTATAAAAATTACAGTAGTTAGAGAAACAAGAGTTCAAGAGGAAGCTAAATAATAGCTTCTTTTTTTATAAAAAAAGAATGGAATTAAATTCCATTATATATTGATCTTAAATATTCATCGCCATATTCTAAGTATGTTGTTTTTTTATCTTTGTTTGTATCATATGAATTATATAAATCCCAATCAACATTTCCTTCTTCTGAGATTACTTGATTCTTTTTTAATACATATGATAGTGCTTTGCATGTTTCTGATTCTAAATATAAGTTATTATTATTTTTTATTTCAAGATTTATAGCTTTAATTATTTCTTTTTCTTCATTAGTTAGTAATGATGCTTTGAATAGATTTTCATCTTTACATTTAATATCTTTATTTTTTGTTTGTCTACAATAATTTGATACATAACCAACTACTATATCTCCTTGAATATAATATTTGTATTTAGTATTTGCTTCATTTGTATATGATAGTGATACTACAGGGTTTATACATAGATATATTATAAAAACTATTATTATTGAAAAAACTATTATTAATAGAATGTTTTTCATCTTTAATAGATGGCTTTTTCATATTTACTCCTCTTTATTATATATTTATTATATAACAAAAAAGTTATTAACAAAATATGTTAATAACTATTTTTTAATATCTAATATTATAGGTAAGATTATAGGTTTTCTTCCTGTTAGATAGTTAATATATGGATATAAGTTTTCAGTGATTATTTCTTTTAATAAGATAAAGTTTATCTTTTTATCTTTTAAAGCTTCATTAATAATTTGTTCAGTTTTTGTTTCTATTTTCTTTATTAGTTCTTCATTTTCATTTACTAATATGAAGCCTCTTGTAGTTATATTAGGTTTTATTAATAATTTCTTTTCTTTCATATTAACATTTACTATAACTACTAAGATTCCGTCACTTGCCATTATTTTTCTATCTTTTATTACAGCAGATCCTATTTCTCCTATACGAGAACCATCAACATATATATCTTGTCCAGAATATATTGGTCCACGTGTTATGACATGATCTTTTAATATTAATGATTCACCATTTTTGATTATAAATGTATTTTCTTTTTTTACTCCACAAGCTATTCCTATATTTGCTTGTTTTTTTAACATTCTATATTCTCCATGGAATGGCATCAAGTATTTTGGTTTTATTAATTTCATTAATAATTTAATTTCTTCTTCGTTAGCGTGACCTGAAGTGTGTAAGTCTGCTAGAGAAGATGATGTATATACTTTTACACCTTGTAAATATAATTTGTTTATGGTTTTTGAAATACTTAAAGCATTTCCAGGTATAGCAGATGATGAGAATATTACTACATCATTTGGAGTTAATTTTACTTGTTTATGAGTTCCTGCACTCATACGTGACAAGGCAGCCAATGGCTCTCCTTGTGTTCCTGTACATAAAATAGTAACTTCATTTGGTTTTAGATTTTTTAATTCTTCTGCATTTATAAGTATTTCTTTATGATCAATATATCCACCTTCAATTGAAATACTTATATTGTTTTCCATACTTCTTCCGAAGATACATATTTTTCTATTATGTTTATAACATGTTTCAAATATGTGTTTAATTCTATAAATATTTGATGCAAAAGTTGCGATTATAATTCTATTGTTTTTAAATCTAGTAAACATATCGCCTAAAGTTTCATCTACTATTGATTCTGATTTTGAAAAGCCTTCATTTAAAGCATTTGTAGAATCACTTATTAATAAATCTACACCATCATGACCTAAACTAGCCATTTTATATAAATCTGCATCTGGTCCTATAGGAGTTAAATCAAATTTATAATCTCCTGTAGTAATAATTCTTCCATCTGGTGTTTTAATAGATATTCCATGTGAATCTGGAATGGAGTGAGTTACTATAAAGAATTCTACTTCTATTTCTTTAAATTTTATTTTAGTCTTGTCATCATATACTTTTAAATTATCATATCTTATATTTCTGTCTTCTAATTTTTTTTGTATTAATTGTTTTGCGTGATTTGGTGCATATATTACAGGAATATTTACTTGGCTTAATAAAAATGGAATGGAACCAATATGGTCTTCATGTCCATGGGTAATTAATAAAGCTTTAATTTTATCTTCGTTTTCCTTTAAAAAAGTGAAATCAGGTATAACGTAATCTACACCTTTTAAGTCATCTTCAGGAAAACTTACTCCGGCATCTATAATAACAATTGCGTCGTTATGCATTACACAATACATATTTTTTCCGACTTCTCCTAAACCACCTAAAACAACTATTTTTGTTTCATTAGGTTCAATATTCATAATTTCTCCTTTCTAAATTTTAATGTAAGAACTAACTTAGTAATTATACTAAAAAAAACGTAAAATGTCCAATTATTCAGTTAGTATGTGCTTTTTTATTGTCCATTTATACGAATTTAGTATATCATATGTGACTTATTTAATATTTTTTCTTACTCTTTCTGTTCGTAAATTTACATGATATAATATCTTTGGGTGATATTATGGGAATATTTAGTAAATTAAAAAAGATGTTCGGAGGAACAGAAGAAGAAAAAGAAGAAAAGGTAGTAGACGAAACACTTGAATCTGAAGAAGAGATAGATGATGAGAATTTAGAAGATTCTGAAGTAGAAGACGATGAAGAAGAAATAACTGAAGAAGATAATATAGATGAAGAAGTTGAACCTCTAACTGAAGAAAAGAAAGAAAAAGTAAAAATTTATGATAAAGGTCTTAGCAAGAGTAGAGGTGGATTTGTTTCTAAATTACAAGATTTAACTCGTAGATATAGTAAGATTAATGAAGATTACTTTGATGAATTAGAAGAAATATTAATAATGGCTGATGTCGGTGTTAATACTGTTATGGAGCTTATTGAGAAGTTAAAGAAGCGTGTTAATGATGATAAGATTACTGATCCTGAAGAATTAAAAGAAGTTCTTGTTGATGAAATGTTTATTATTTATGTTAATGATGAAATTTTAACTAATAAAATCAATTATAATGATAAAGATATTTCTGTTATTTTATTTGTTGGAGTTAATGGAGTAGGTAAAACTACTACTATTGCGAAGATTGCTTCTAAATTAAAGAAAGAGAATAAAAAAGTAATGTTAGTAGCAGGAGACACTTTTAGAGCTGGTGCTGTTGAACAATTAAGAGAGTGGAGTGAGAGAGTTGGAACGTCTTTTTATGGAGGTAATGAAAAAGATGATCCTTCTAGTGTATTATATGATGGTATAGTTAAAGCAAAAGAAGAAGATTGCGATGTAGTATTAGTTGACACTGCTGGAAGACTTCAAAATAAAGTTAATTTAATGCATGAGTTAGAAAAAATGAATAACGTTATTAGTAAACTAGTTGACGGAGGTTGTTGTGAAACTTTACTAGTAATTGACGCGACAACTGGACAAAATGGCATATCTCAAGCAAAAGCTTTTAAAGAAATTACGAATATTACTGGAATAGTACTTACTAAGATGGATGGAACTGCGAAAGGTGGTATCGTTCTTGCGATAAAGAGTGAAGTTGGTATACCTGTAAAATATATCGGTTTAGGTGAAAAAGAAGAAGACTTAGTTAGTTTTGATATTGAAAATTATATATATGGATTATTTAAGGATATGATTTAAATGAAGAAAATTTTTAGTAATATATTTTTTGTAACTCAAATATTAGTTGTTTTAGCAACGTTTGTTTTAGCGGTTATGTATTTTTTCAATTCTAAATATTTTAGCGCATTTGAATTTATGGTTGGTATTTCATTTTTCTTTATGTTTGTAAATAATATGATTCTTAAAAGAAGAAGTTTTATTACCTATTTATATTTATTTTTTTCAATTGTCTTTATTGTAATATTTATATTTATGTTAGTATAGGAGATTGTTTATGGATGAAGTAGTTTATTTAAATGATTTATTTGATATATATGGGGAGTTATTAACTGATAAACAACAAGATTATTTTAGAGATTATTATTTTGATAATCTTAGTTATGGTGAAATAGCTTCAAAGTATGATGTAAGTAGAAACGCTATATTTAAGCAATTAAAATATGGAACAGATAAATTAAAAGAATTAGAGAGTATATTACATATATATGAAAAAAATACTAAAATACAAGAATTAATAAGTAATATTAATGATGAAAAGATTGTAAAAGAATTAGAACAATTATTGTAGATAAAATTATTTAAAATAAAGGACCAGTTTTTGGTCTTTTATTTTATTTTTTCTTGTTTATTTTCTTATTTAAAGTTATAATTTATTATAGAGTATAGTAAAAAGGGGAATGTCTATGTTTGATAGGATTGTTTTTATTGATGATAAAGGTTGTACAGTAAAACTAAATGATGCAGCTAATATTACTATGAACTTAATGAACTTACATCTTATTTTTGAAGATGATAAAAAGAAAATCTTAGGAGAAGTAGATGATTTAGATGGTGATTTAGTTAAAGCTAGATTTTTAGGAGAAATTGTCGATAATAAAGTTGTTTCTGGTACTCTTAGAAAACCTAGTATTGATTCTAAAGTTAGAGTTATTGAACAAAATGAAATTCCTATGGTATGTGGTAATGATACTGATGGATTTATGAAACTAGGAAATAGTCCTTTTTATGATGGTTTTCCTGTATATTTAGATGTTAATAATTTCTTTAGTAACCATTTTGCTATATTTGGTAATACTGGATCAGGTAAATCTTGTGGTGTAACTAGATTATTTCAAAATATGTTTCATGATCAAAGATTATATCCATATAAAGCTAATATATTACTATTTGATTCTTCTGGTGAATATTACAATGCATTTAGTAATTTAAGTACTATTAATCCTAATTATCATTATAGATTTATCACTACTAATGAAACAGATAATGTAGGTGAAAAATTAAGACTTCCTATATATTTATTGAATGCTCAAGATTTGGCTTTATTATTACAATGTACTTCACATTCACAATTACCTATAATTGAAAGAATGTTAAAATTAGCACTAATCTTTAGTCAAAAAGATATGGATGCTAATAAATATAAAAATCACTTGATAGCAAAAGCTATTATGACAATTCTTTATACTAATGAGACTAGTCCTAATAAGAGAAATGAAATCTTTTCTATTTTAGCTAGTTGTTCAACTCCTCAATTTAATTTAGAGGCACCTGTAGCAGGAATTGGTTATACAAGAAAATTTAGAGAATGTTTCTTAATTGATAATAAAGGACAATTTAGTGAGAGTGTTTTACTTACTGAGTATGTTACTTCATTTATAAATGAAAAATTTGATGATTATGAGCCTAAGCCTGGTGTTTATTACACGCTAGATACATTAGAAAAAGCTTTAAACTTTACTTTAATTAGTGAAGGATGGTTAAGAAATACTAATACTTATGGTGATGCTGTAACTATTAGAGTTAGATTACATGCATTAATAGTAGGTACTAATGCTAAATTCTTTGATGTTAAGGAATATGTTTCATTAGAAGATTTCTTAAGTTCATTAATATTAAATAATGGTAAGAAATATCAAATTATTAATATAAATTTAGATGATGTAGATGATGATTTTGCGAAAGTTATAACTAAGGTTTATTCAAGATTAGTTTTTGAATTTGCTAAAGGATTAAAGAATAGAGCATCTATTCCATTCCATATTATTGTTGAAGAAGCTCATAGATATATTCAAAACGATACAGATAGATTCTTAATTGGTTATAATATATTTGAAAGAATTGCTAAAGAAGGTCGTAAATATGGAGTTATCTTAGGATTAATTTCTCAAAGACCTGTAGAACTTTCAGATACTGTTATTTCTCAATGTAGTAATTTCTTAATATTTAAGATGAACCACCCTGTAGATGTTGAATACATTAGAAAGATGGTTCCTAATATTAGTGATGAAATTGTTGAAAAGCAAAAAACTTTACAATCTGGTACTTGTTTAGGGTTTGGTCTAGGATTTAGAATTCCTTTAATAGTTAGGATGGAAATGCCTAATCCTGCTCCATGGAGTGGAAATGCTAATGTAGTTGAGATTTGGAAGGGTAATGGTTCTAATAACGTTAGAAGTGCTGGTGGTCCAAATGGTGGTGGAACTATTCTTAATCCAACAATTCCTAGTGATTTAAAGACTGGATTTAATATGAATGGTATTCAAGATGCTAATGTTAATCTAGTTGATGTTGTACAAAATGAATTTGTTGCTTTAAAAGAAGATACTAAGAAGAGTGAATCTAATGGTGGACCAACTACAGACACAGGAGTTCCTCTAGTGGATGTAAAGACAGATTCAAATAATAATTCTAATAATAATGGTGTTCCAACTACAGATACAGGAGTTCCATTAGTTGGAGGATCTAGTGTTCCAAATAACAATAATATGCCTAAGACTGATACGGGAGTTCCATTAGTTGGAGGTAGTGATGAGCCTGTTGTTGAATTAGAAAAACCATTAATTGATTTACCTGAAAATGGTGGTAATTCTAGTGAACCATCACTTACTCCGTTAGAAAATGTACCTAAGACTGATACAGGAGTTCCTTTGGTAGATGTAAATGGAAGTGGCAATTCAAATGATAATAAAAAGAATAACGCTTTTGATTTAAATGCTACTTCTTTAGGAAGTATTCAAGAAGGAAATGCAAAATTATTAAAAGATAATTCTAATGAATCTTTTGCTGAGCCTGAATTATTATTAGCTCCTGCAAAAAGTGAAGAGAGTGGAACTGATTTATCTTTAGATGAAACAGATGATTCTGATAATGATAATGGATTTGATGAATTCAATGAGTAGAAGTTTATCTTCTACTTTTTCTTTGTTAAAAAATCAGTTATAATAAGTACTAGGTGATTTTATGTTTGAAGATTTAGGAGATAGATTACAAAATGCTCTTAATAAAATTAAGGGCTATGGAATGATTACAGAAGATAACATTGATTCTATGATGCGAGAAATTAGACTTGCACTTTTAGAAGCAGATGTTAATTATAAAGTAGTTAAAGAATTTACTAATTCTGTTAAAGAAAAAGCTCTAGGTACTGAGGTTAAAAAGAGTATTAATCCTGGAGACATGTTTGTTAAAATAGTTAAAGATGAACTAGTTGAATTACTTGGAGGAGACTCTTCACCTTTATATGTTTCTGGTAAACCTAGTGTATTAATGTTAGTTGGTCTTCAGGGTTCTGGTAAAACTACTACTATTGCTAAATTAGGTTTATATCTAAGAAAGAAAGAAAAGAAGAAACCTTTATTAGTAGCTGGTGATGTATATAGACCTGCTGCGATAGATCAATTAAAACAACTTGGTAAAGAACTTAATATTGAAGTGTTTGAAGAGGGTAAGAAAGATCCTGTAGAAATAGTTAAAGATGCTTTAGAATATGCTAAAGAAAATGGTTTTGATTATGTATTAATAGATACTGCAGGTAGATTACAAATAGATGAAGAGTTAATGGATGAGTTAATTAATATTCAAGATAGTATTAAAGTTAATGAGACATTACTTGTTATAGATTCTATGATGGGACAAGATGCTATCAATGTTATTAATGGATTCAATGAAAAGTTGAACTTAACTGGAGTAATTTTAACAAAGTTAGATGGTGATACTCGTGGAGGTGTCGCTTTATCTGTTAGACATTTAACTAATGTTCCTATTAAATTTATAGGTGTTAGTGAAAAATTAGATGGTCTTGATACATTTGATCCTGAAAGAATGGCTGGAAGAATTCTTGGTATGGGAGATGTTATTTCTTTAGTAGAAAAAGCTAGTGAATCTATAGATGAAAAAGAAGCTGAGAAGACTGCCAAAAGAATGCAACAAGGTAAATTTGATTTAGAAGATTTCTTATCTTCTATGAAACAAATGAGAAGATTAGGACCACTTGAAAATTTAATTAAATTGATTCCTGGTGCAAGGAAGGCTGGTCTAGATAAAGTTAAAGTTGATCCTAAACAAATGGGTAGAATTGAAGCTATAGTTTTATCAATGACTATTGAGGAAAGACGTAACCCTAATATTATTAAAGCTAGTAGAAAGACTAGAATTGCTAAAGGTAGTGGTACTTCTGTTCAAGAAGTAAATAGATTATTAGAACAATTTGAGCAAATGAAAAAGATGATGAAACAATTCTCTAATGGTAATTTTAAAATGCCATTTTAGAATATAAGACACTAAATTATTTAGTGTTTTTTTGTCTAATTACGTAAATAATATTGATTATAAAAATATTACAAACTATTATTATATTAGGGAGTGTGATATTTTGATATTTCCATCTATAGATAAACTACTTAATATTGTTGATTCTAAATATGAATTGGTTTTAATAGCAGCTCATAGAAGTAAAGAAATTTCTAAAACTGGTTTTTTACAAATGCCAGAAAATAAGTATAAGAGTAAAAAGAATATTGGTAGAGCATTAGAAGAAGTTAATGAACAGTTGATAGAAGTTATAAAAAAATAAAGAGGTTTATCTTCTTTTTTTTTTAGTTTATAATACTATTAGGGTGATTTCTCTTGAATATAATTAAATATAAGAAGCTAACTAATGGTAGATATAAAGTTATACTTGAAAATAATGTTGAATTAACTTTATATGAAGATATTATATTAAAATATCAACTATTAATTAAAAAAGATATTTCTGATGAATTACTTCCTAAAATACGTGAAGATAATTCTTATTATGATGCTTATTATAGTGCTTTAAAAAGTCTTAATACTAAATATAAAAGTATTAAAGAAACAAAGAAATATCTTTATAGTAAAGAATATGATAATGAAACTATTGATAAAGTAGTAGATAATTTAATTAATCAAGGTTATCTAAATGATAATAATTATTCTATTAGTTATATTAATAATCAAATTATTACTACTAATTGGGGACCTTATAAGATCAAAAATGAGTTAATTAAAAAAGGAATAGATGAATCTATTATTGATGAAAATATAAAAATCTTTGATGAAACTTTACAAAGAGATAGAATTAATAAAATAATTGAAAAACTTATTAAAAATAATAGAACTAAGGGTGGAATTATTCTTAAGAATAAGATTACTTCTAGCATTATTAATTTAGGTTATTATACTTCTATTATTAAAGAAGAAATATCTAAATATGATTTTAAAGTTGATAAAGAGATTTATCAAAGAGAATATAACAAAACATATAAAAGTTTATCAAGAAAATATGAAGGAAATGAGTTGGAGTATAAGATTAAACAAAAATTATATCAGAAAGGTATGTATTATGAAGATTAAAAAATTTATTAAAAAAAATAAATATGATTTAATATTTTTATTTTTTATTATATGTAGTTGTTTTGGTATGATGATATTTACTAGAAGTGATTCTGATCATTTTTGGCATTTAACTGCTGGAAAATATATGTTAGAAAATCATACGATTTTATCTCATGATATTTTTTCTTGGTTTGTTAATGGAAAGTATTGGATGAGTCATGAATGGTTAAGTGAGGTTGTAATCGGTATTTTTTATAATATATTTGGTAAATATCATGTAATTGCTTTTTGCCTTATTTTATTGGTACCTTTGATGTTATTAATATATTTTGTTAATAAAGATAAAATTCATTCTAATAAAGTGTTTGCTTTAATATGGTTTACTATGATGTTACTATTATCTAGTTTTATGACTGCTAGACCTCATTTGATAAGTAATTTATTACTTGGATTAACTATTTATTTTTTACTGGATTATTATGATAATCCTGATTCTAAGAAAATTTATTTTTTACCTTTAATAACTATTTTATGGGCAAACTTTCATGGTGGAAGCAGTAATCTTCCTTATGTATTTTCGATATTGTTTTTTATAATCTCATTTATGGATTTTAATTATACTAAGATTGAAAGCAAAGAGAAAACTATTAAACAAAGAATTGTATTTTTATTAATAGCTTTAGTTTGTATGTTGTGTGTTAATATTAATCCTCATGGTTTTAAGATGTTTATTTATCCATATATTAATATGGGTAATAGTTTAATGATTAGTACTATAAGTGAATGGAGAAATACTAGTTTAAGTGATAATTCTCATTTAATGTATTATATATTTATTTTCTTTATATTAATGATATTTATACTTAGTAAAAAGAAAATAAGATTTATTGATTTAATGTTATTTTTAATATCTATTTATTTAGGATTAAAAAGTATTAGATTTTGGTCATATACATATATTATTATGAGTTTTATAGTATTTTATTATATTGGAGCTAGAAAAGATGATAAATTTACGGAATTTATTTTTATAGGATTGGCTTCGCTCTATTTATTATTATTTATATTTGCTTTTGATAGAATTGTTACTAATGTTAATAAGAAAAAAATTAATGAAGAAACTATTAATAAGATAAAGGAGATTAAACCTGATAGATTATTTAATCTATATGGGGATGGGGGAGAATTAATTTATAATAATATTAAAGTGTTCATTGATGGTAGAGCAGATTTATATAGTGACTATAATTATAAAGATTATATTGATATTTCAATATGTCATAGTGAATATGAAAAGTTAATTTCTAAATATAAATTTGATTATTATTTAGTTAATGATTCTCAACAGATATTTATTTATCTTAAAAATAATGAGCATTATAAACCTGTTTATAAGGGTAAAGATGGATATTATATTTATAAATACGAAAAATAAAAAGCACTTATAGTGCTTTTTTCATTATTGTTCAGTAGTTCCAGATGCATTCTTAATTAAGGTATCCATATAATCATCATATGCTTTTTTCATTGTTGTATCTCCGAATTTTAGACCTTTGCTTTCTCTAAATTCTTTTAATGATTTATAATATAATGTTTTATCTGAATTTAATTTTTGCTCTCTTAATTTTTCTCTTATATCTTTTTCTGCATCTTTTAATTCTGGTTTATCATCTTCTGCTGTTTTTAATATTATGTGATATCCATATGTTGTTTTTACTGGTTTCTTAGTATATTCATTTACTTTTAATTCTTTAACTGCTGCGGCAAATTGTTCAACCATATCATCAGGTGAGAATTTTCCAAGAGAACCACCGTTTTTAGCAGTAGCTTCATCATCTGAGTATTTTTTAGCTAATTCTGCAAAATCTGCTCCATCTTCTAACTCTTTAATTATTTTTTCTGCTTCTTTTTTAGCTTTTTCTTCTGCTTTAGCTTGTGCTTCAGCTGAATCAGTTGATTTAGCATCTGATTTGATTAAAATGTGTGAAGCTGTTATTTCTCCTGAAGTGTAAGTGTTATAGTAATTTTCAACTTCTTTATCACTTATATTTTTTTCAATATAATCATTTATTGCTTGTTCTCTTTTATATTCAATTCTAATATTATCTTCTAATTCTTTTATTGTATCTACTCCAAAATAACTAGATATTATTGATTTAAATGTTTCATCATCACCATTTGCATAAGTTGTTTTTAATGTATTAATTTGTTCTTCAACATATCTGTCTTCTTCATCTGTTTCTTTATATTCATCATCTAATAGTTTATGATCCATCTTATCAATTAATTCTTTTATATGTTTTTCTTTGATATCATCAAAGAACTCTTGAGCACTTACTTTAGCTCCATCCATTTCTATAATATTTTTGCTATCAACTTCAGCGCTTTTTCCGCATCCAGTTAATGTTAATAATCCTAGAGTAGCAACTGCTCCTAATAATATTTTCTTATTCATATATCCTCCCTGTTTAATAAACTATATTATATACTAACAAATTTTTTAGTTTTAGTCCATTAATTTATTATATATTTCTTCTAAATTTTCAATATTTTCTTTACTGTTCATATTTATATTATCATTTTCATATCTTGGTATTAGATGAACATGAAAATGTTTTATTTCTTGACCTAATCCATTGTTTTGACAAATAGTTACTCCTTCACAGTTTAATTTGTTCTTTAATTTAGGAATTAGTATTTCTACAATGATCTTTTTAATATGTAGAGCTGTTTCATCATCTAAATCTAATAAATCTTTATTGTGTTTTTTAGGTAATACTAGCAAATGACCATCTGATATAGGATTTATATCCATCATAACTTTAACAATTTCATCTTCATAAATAGTTTTTGAAGGAATTTCACCTTCTATTATTTTACAAAATAAACAATCTTCCATATATACCTCCTAATTTAAATATTCATATTGAATATTATTTTCTTTTATTAATTCGCTATCTATATTGTTATTAATTATATCGCTTATTATGTTAATAAAGTTCTCACTCTTAATTATTTCATTAGTTAAGCCTGATATTTTCACTGATTTTGTATTATCTTCTTTATCAGTTATTATTATAGAATATGTCTTAGGATAAATGCCATTTTTTTCTAGTTTATCCATTTTAGCAATTATTTGATTTGTTACATTTTGTTCTTCTAATGGAGTTTTAAATTTAATTTCTAAATTATATATTTTTAATGATTTTAAATTATCTTCTTTTATTATTTTTTCTTTGATTTCATCATTAAACTTATTTAGTTTAGTATTTATAGTTACTTCATAATTTCCTTTGACTTTTTCATTTATTTGTTTTTTTATTTCTTTTTCAATATGTTTTAAGAAAGTTTTTCCTTCAACATAATCTTTTTTGTATGTATCAGTTATTTTTTTATTTTCATAATAAATCATAAAATAATAATAATTATTATTTTTATTTATTACTTTTTTATTATATTTTAAATTAGCGTAGTATGTATCTTCTGTTTTTATTTCTTCTTTTAAATCTTTATATTTTTCTTCTATATATACTTGTAATTTTTTATCTATATCACCATTTCTTATAGGTCTTAACTTTTCTGTTAAGATTATTGATCCAAATGCTATACATATGAACATTACAAATATAGTATATTGTATTTTTAATTTCTTCATTTTAACACCCATCATTATTTTATCGAAATGGTATATTTATTTCAACCAAAATGTCTTAAATTTATTGATTTAGTATTTTGGTTGTGATATTATTGTTATGATAGGAAAAGAATATTTAGGTGGTGTTTTTAATGAAGATACAAAAGGGATTAGTAAAATACAAAGATCGTAGTGATATTGTTTGTACATATGGTATTACTGATGAAGGAAAACAATATTATTTTATAAATGATAGAAAATTATCTAATAATAATATTATTGTAACTTCTGCTTTAGTAGAAGCTATAGATCATAGTGTTGTACCTGCTAATATAGGTGTAATTAATAGTGATGGAAATATTGTTATTGATTGTGTTAATAAATCAATTAAGTTAATTACTAAAGATATTCTTTTGGTTGAAAAAGCTAATCCGACATCTCCTAGTGTTGTAGAGGCTCTAAAGAATAGAAAAGATCCGCTTGCTGCAACTAAATTAGTTAGTAATAGTGCTGCTATAAAAGAGAAGATGACTACTCAGATGGGTAGTGATGCTAGATTTATATTTAATGATCAATTTAGTGAAGCATCTTTATTTGATATTAGTGGTAAAAATTTATTAAATGATAAGTATTATAGTTTTATAGCTTTAAATAAAAGAGGGGACACTATCTATTTAAGTGATAATGTTCAAACTTCTGGTGTAGATAGTTTATCATTAACTTCAATGCAATTTAATGATACTACTAATGTTGATGCTAGTATTCCTAGTAATTTAAGTTCTGATAATAAGTTAGATGTTACTGATGCTAGTGTTAATAAAGAAAATATTGATAATGCTATGAATGAAAACATTACTAAATTGGGTCCTGCAGTACCTGAAATTCCTGCTGTTCCTGAAGTACCTGAAGATTCTTCAATTGAAAGTACTCCTTCTGTTCCTGTTGGAGTAGTAGTTCCTCCAATGAATGCTGTATCTGAAGAGGCTAAAGAGGAAACTAATGAAGCTCCTGCTGCTAATGAGGAAAAGGTAGAAGAGAAGACTGAGGCAAGAAAAGAAGATAGTGAAGATGGTTATACAGCCATTCCTGCAAAGGCAATAGATGAAATGAATGATGGAGAAGTTCCAACTAGTATAGACTCTGTTGTTGATACTTCTATAGAAAAAGAAGATGCTTCTGAGAGTACAAATAATAATGAGACTGAGGTAGATTCTCAAGATAAAGAAGAAAAACAAGAAGAAATTAAAGAAGAAGATAGTACAGAAGAGACTTCTGAAGATAAAGAAGAAACTGAAGAGAAAGCAGATGATGTTGAAGAACCTAAAGAAGATGTAAGTGCTGCTGATTTATTAGCTGGTTTAACTGGTGCTTTAGATGTTAAAGATGAAACTAGTGATGAGTCTACTGATGTTGAAGACAAATCTGCTGAAGAATCTAAAGAAGAGATTAAAGCGGACGATAGTTCAGAAGAAACTTCAGAAAATAGCAAAAAAAATGAAGAAAAAGATGAAAATGCCGAAGAATTTGGTGATGATTTAAATTCTGAAGACATATTAGCTGATTTAACTGCTGGTATTGATTCTAAGAAAGAATCTGATGAAGAAGTTACTGATGTTGAAGATTCTTCTGAAGAAAACGATGAAGATGTTCAAGAAGGTGTAACTGAAGATAAAGAAGAAGAGGAAGCTGTAAAAATAGATGATGAGCCTGCTAAGATAGATGATGATTCTGTAGATGAATTATTAAATGGTGATAGTGAAATCGATGATTTCTTAAATAGTGATACTTCATCAGTATTAGATGATACTTATAGATATGTTCCTAAAAAAGATTCAATTTCTACTAATAGTTCTAGTATTATGAATAATGCTGTTGATACAATTACTAGATTAATAGAGGCTAATAAGAATCAAAAGGATGAATTAAATCAATATAAAAATCAAGTTACTGAGTTAACTGATTTAAATAAAAAAGTTGTTGATAAAGCAAGAAGTGATCGTGAGAAGGTAAAATCTTCAATTCAAAATTATGAGGTTGAAATTACTAAATTAAAAGCTCAAATGGAAACGCTTGAAAGTAAGATTAATGAAAAAGAATCTACTATTAAAAATCAAACTAAAGAATTAGCTGATTTAAGAGCACAAGTAGAAGGAAGTAATAATCTTGCTAAAGTTCTTGCTGATGCACAAAGTTTGTTAGGTGAATAATTTTTATATAATTAAGAAATAAAACTATAAAAAGTAGACAGGCTGTAAAGTGCGCGTCTACTTTTCTTAAGATTGCCTAGAATGCTTAAAAAATGTTATACTTATGTTAATGGTAGACTTGGTGTAAATGCATATTAAAGGGGAGCTGTAGAAAAATGAAAAATTTTAAAGGGAAAAGTTTAAAACTATCTAAAAAATTGTTTCTTGTAGTATTTGGATTAGTTATTATTACTTTTGTTATATCTATAGGATTATTCAAAAGTTATCATAAGGTTAATAAGAATGTTAGATTAAGTCCTACTGCTTCAAATGAAATTGGACAATTCCAATTAGCATGGACTAATAGTACAATAAATAATGCTGGTCATGTTGATGAAAATGATTCATCAAGGTTTATAATGGACGCTGTTCAAAATAAAGTATATAATGCGTCATCTAATACAGGTGGTGGAGGACACGCTACATATCAATTAGTATTAAATATGGGTGGTTCTAAAAATGCACCAGCAGGTTCAATAACAATTAAAATTCCTAGATATTTATATTATGGAAGAGATGGAAAACCTTTGACTAATCAAGTTGTTGATATTCCATTAGTTGAATATCCTAATGAAGGTGGAACTGGATTTAATTGGAGATATGAGAAAGACGATGATGGAGTTGATTGGATTGTTTTAGAAAATAATCAAGAAATATCTGCATCATATTTGTTTGAATGTTCAATTACTTGGATATTAATTACTCCTTCAGAATTGGCAGATGGATATACAAAAGAAATTCAAGGTGAAGTTAGTATTGATTTTGAACAAGATGGTTTAATAGATATTTTAGCTAATTCTAATAAATTAAATTTTGAGAATCATTCGCATGCTTCAATATATTCCCTTTATGAAAGAACTAGTCAACATCGTGATCCAGAAAGTGCTACTTATGTTAATTTATATTCAAACTGGAATAATAATTGGAGTGATTCAATTAAACCTGAAAATGCGTCTGATTATGTTTATGCTATATGGTATTCAAGTACTGAAGTCCGTTATGCTACTCAGCCATATGAGTTAAAATTTAAAAGTGAAGTAATTGATGATTTGGGTGGAGAAATAATTGGTTATTGTAGATATAGAGATTATGGAACTTCTAGTTCAGCTACTAATTCTTATGATAATAATTGCTTTTCAAAGACTAGTACTGGTAATTCTACTACTTATAGTTATGGTTATAATGGAGGTTGGTATTCAGGAAATAGTTCTCACAAAGCTATTGCTGAACCATTGACTGCTAGTATTAAAGAACCTTTTTCTGATTACGAGCAATATTATTATTATTATTATATGGTTAAATATCCTAAAAGTGTTTTACAAGATGGTGAGACTCATACTTTAAAGAATAAAGCAATAGTTGAGTTAACTGGTGTTGATGGAGCAACCGATGTTAAGGAAGCAACTAGTTCAATTGATTATAAATATGTTTATATTGAGCCAACTGATGTTTGGGTTGATTATCCAGGTGTTGTACCTGTTAGGTCTGGTACGCTATATGATGATATGGCTTATGCTAATGATTGGAGTAGTAATTCATTGACTGGTAGATGTAGTTATTCTTCATGTTATTATCATGATTCGTATGCTCTTATGCGAGGTGGTTTAAATACTTTGTCTAATTCAGACAGTGATTATAAGGTTAGATTGGGGGGGAATGCTTATAACTATAGGAACTGGTCAAATTATGGATCTTTCCAGGGTTATAATCTTACTTATAGCGGAACAGGAAGTATTGCAGATTTAGATAATTATGGTGTAAAAAAATATAAAGTTAATTTAGTTAATGAAGACTTTCTTGCATCTAATGCTGATACTGATTATGTCAAACTTGGTTATGGTGATTATGAATTAACTAGTTTTTATATTGATAGTTTTTATCAATATGATTATACATATCAAAATTGGACATCTTATAATGAAAGTACTAAAGTTACTACTCATTATTCTGGATATAGAGAAGCGTCAAATTATGATTATAGTAGTTATCCAGAAATAGATATATATTATAAAACCAATGGTGATTGGAAGAAATTAGGAATTATTAAGATAACTGCTAATAATACATATAAATTTATAGATAATGATGGTAATGAAAAGACAATTAATTCATCAAACTTGGTTGATTTACCTGCTGGAACTACAGGAATAAAAGCTTCTTATGATACTAATCGTTATAGGACATCTTTATATTTGGATTTTAAAGCTAAATTAATAAATAGCGATAAAGTTCAAAGTATCTACGAAGATAGTGATACTCTTCGTATATATAATGTTAATACTATGTATGCTGAACAAGATGGAAATATTTATACTGATGATAGCTATGGATATGGTTTAAGAAGCAATTTTAGTCAAATTATTCATGACTTAGATCAAGAACGATATGGTCTTGATGATGTTGCACATGAATATGATTATATGGATTATTCTAGAATTAGTGGTGGAACTACTTATCAATCTAAGAGTGTTACTTATAGTAATGATGTATTAAATAGACGAGTAGTTGCGAATTATACTGCTTATGCTTATGAATATCGTAATTTTGATTCAGAAGTATTAACTGCGGACGATATTTATGATTATAAAATCATTAATGAACAAAAGGTTGGAACTTTCTATGATTTATTACCTATAGGTGTAAGTGCTGACTTAAGTACAGTTAAAGTTACTGGATATTTAAATGGTAAAAATATACCGGTTACATCTTCAGTCAAATCTAACTGGAAGGGTACTGGTAGAGATATGCTGATTGTTAAAGCTAAAGTAGATGAAAATGAAACCAATAGATATAGTTCTTCTAGTCAAACTTATAGTGGTATGCAATTAACATTTAAGGCATATTATAGTTGGGATAGTATTGCTGATTATGGTTCATATTTAGTAAATACTGTTGCATATAAGTCTGGTAGTGGAAATTTAAGTAATGGTTATCCGGATGATAGTTCTAGTATTTCTACTTCTACTATTGCAGATAAAGATTATATGTCTGATTTAGATGAAGATGGAAATCCAGAAGGAACAATTAAAGATACTGTATATGCTCAAACTGGTTTGTCATTTACATTTAATACTGCTTCTGATGCTTCATTCAGAAAAGAAGTTAAGACGGCTGGTATGACTGATTTTGTTGATGGACATCAAGGTGATGTTGTGGCAAATGCAGGAGGATATTATACATATCAATTACGTTATCAATCTCAAAAGAATATGAAATCTACTGGATTAGTTATATATGATCAATTAGAAACTTATGATGATGGAACTCCTAGTTGGAAAGGTAAACTTATTGATATTAATCTTATTCAACCTAAATCTAAGGGAATAGAGCCTGTAGTTTACTATACAACTAAGACTGATTTGAATTTCTATGAGAAAGGTAAAGTTGTTGCGGATCAAGATCCACCTAGTGTAACTGATATTACTGATACATCTATTTGGTCTACAGAACCACCTGAAGATATGTCTAGTGTAACTGCTATTGCGATAGATTTATCTAAAGATAGAAATGGTAATGATTATACTTTAGAATCTGAAGAGAGTTTAACAATTACTATGACAATGCAAGCTCCTGTTGATAATGCTAAAGAGTTAGAAGAAGCTGGAGCAACTGCTAAGAATGCATCTTGGTGGAAAGGTACAACTCAACAAGGAAATGAGGCTCCACACTTTAGTTATTCTGTATACGAATCGACAAAAGTTTTATTACATGATGTTCCAATTTCTCTAGATAAACAATCATTTAAGTCTTCTGGAACAGAAGTAGATCCTGCTATTGTTCAAAAGGGTGAAAAAATAATATATGATGTTGTCGTTAAAAATGATAGTACTTTTGAATCTTATTCTGATGTTTTAGTTACTGATGAGGTATCTGAAGCTGTGTTAGTTCATCCTGATTATCTTGCTTATTATAAAGCTGGTGAAGGAAGTATAAATGAATATAGATTATTAAGTGAAGATGGTGCTATTGATGTTGAATTTGACAATGACAATAGAAAGATGAATTTTAATGTTAAACAATTATTGGCTGAAGAAGAGTTACATATCTTAATTCCTGTAACTGTTACAACAAGTAATAAAGAATTAATAACTAATCAAGCTAGATTAGAAGGATTTAATGGAGTTAAATATGAACTATTGTCACCAAAAACATATCACTCAAGTTCAGCTGGAAATATTAGTATAACTAAGAAAGTTGATGCTAAATATGATAAAATCGCTATAGATAAACATAAGAAATTTAAATTTAAAGTTACTTTAGCTCTTCCTATAGAGGATGAAAATACTGTTGAAAGTGATACTCCTAATGTAAACTCAACTGAAGATAACAATGGTCTTGAAAATACTCCTACTACTTCTAAGGAACATTATAGGTTAGCTGATGAAATTGAGGATTTAGATTTACTTAATACTAAATATGGTGATATTGAATTTGTAGATGGTGTTGGTGAATTTACTCTAGGTGATGGAGAAACTGTAAATCTATATAATTTACCTATGGGTATGAAATATACAATTGAAGAAGAAGATTATTCTAATGAAGGTTATGAAACTAAGATTAGTAATAAGAGTGGATTAATTGAAGATTTTTCTCCAATAGATGTTGTTGTTACAAATACTTATATTAGACCATTTAATAATCCTGTAACGGGTCATGGTGCTACAACATTACTAGTTATTGCATTCCTTTCAATTGTTATATTAGGAATATCTGTACGTAATAAAAAAATTATAAGAAAATTTAGAAAGTAAATTTTTTAAAGGATGTATTATAAACATCCTTTTTTTATGTCTATTATTAGGTTTATCTAGTTATTTTGACTATTTTATGATATTATATTGGTGTTTTAGGAGTGATGCTATGCTTAATATTAATAATTTATCTGTAAAAGTTATAGATAGTGATATTAACATATTAAATAAATTGAATTTAGAAATAGGTAATGGAGAAGTTCATGCTATTATGGGACCTAATGGTACTGGAAAGAGTACTTTGGCAAAAATTATAATGGGTCATTATCAATATGAAGTTACTGGTGGTAATATTAAATTTAATGGTAAAGATATTACAAAACTTTCTGTTGATGAAAGAGCTAAATTGGGCATTTTTCTTTCTATGCAAGATCCTACTGTAATAGATGGAGTTAGTAATAGTGAATTTATTAGAACTGCTCAAAATGAAATAAATGGATCTAAAACTAATCTATATGAATTTATTAAGAGTATGGAATCATCTTTAGATGACTTAAAATTAGATTCTAATATGATTCATAGATCTATTAATAAGGATTTTAGTGGAGGAGAAAAAAAGAAGAATGAGATTCTTCAAATGAAACTATTGAAACCTAAATTTATTATTTTGGATGAGTTGGATTCTGGATTAGATGTTGATAGTTTAAAAATTGTTAGTAAAAATATTAATAAATATTTAAAGGATAATAAAGATTGTTCTATCTTAATTATTACTCATTATCCTAGAATATTAGAATATATTAAGCCTGATTATGTTCATATATTGAAAGATGGAAATATTAAGAAGACTGGAGATATGAAGTTAGCTTTAGAAATAGAGAAAAATGGTTATCAAATAATTGGAGAAGAAAATGAATAATGTTATCTATTTAAATGGAGAAGAACATAAAGAGTTTAATTTAGAAGAAGATACTATTATTTATCATTTTTCTATAGATAAAAGTAGTGATATAACTATTAATCTAAATAAAGAAGATATTACCTTATATTATTATTACAATAATATTAATTATAATGATAATAATTATAAGATTAGAGTTAATCATAATAAAAGTAATACTAAGAGTTTTGTATATAATCATGGAGTAAATGTTAATAATTCTAAATTACATTACTGGGTTGATGGGTATGTTCCAAAGAATAGTAATGGATGTGATTGTAATCAGGATAATCAAATTATTAATATTAGTGATGGTAATAGTAAGATTTGGCCTAATCTATTAATTGATAATTTTGATGTTAATGCTAATCATGCTGCCTATATAGGTAAATTTAAGGAAGAAGATTTATTTTATATTATGAGTAGAGGGATTAGTAGAAAAAGTGCTTATAAATTGTTATTAAGTGGATTTTTATTAAATACTGATAGTATTGATAAAGAAAAAATTAGTGAATTTGTAGATGAAATAAATAAATTATAGGAGGTGTATTATGAATAAAGAAGATTTTCCTATGTTAGAAGGGGATTTAGTATTCTTTGATAATGGAGCAACTACTTTAAAACCTACTCAAGTGATTGAAGATATGGATAAATACTATAGTGAGTTTACTTCCAATATTCATAGAGGGGACTATGATGCTGCGATTGAGACAAATACTTTATTTGATGAAACTAGAAATACTGTAAAAGAATTTGTTAATGCTAGAAGTGAAGATAAATGTATTTATACTTCTGGTACTACTATGAGTATTAATATGGTTGTATTTTCTTTTATGAAAAGTCATCTAAAAAAAGGTGATGTTGTTTTATTAACTAAGAGTGAACATGCTTCTAATATACTTCCTTGGTTTAAGTTAAAAGAAGAAATTGGAATAGATATTCAATATATTCCTTTAAATAAGAATTATGAATTAACAATTAATAATTTAAAGAAGGTTGTTAATAATAAAGTTAAAGTAGTAAGTATTGCTCATGTTACTAATGTAATTGGTGATATTAGAGATGTAGAAAAGATAGGTGAGTTTTGTAGAGAAAATAATATTTATTTTTGTGTAGATGGAGCTCAAAGTGTTCCACACTTACCTGTTGATTTTAGTAAATCAAACATGGATTTCTTAAGTTTTTCTGGTCATAAGATGCTAGGACCTACTGGAATTGGATGTTTAGTTGTACGTGGTGAGTTATTTAATGAAATGGATCCTCTATTCTTAGGAGGTGGAATGAACTTAGATTTCTATAGTGATGGTAAATATGAATTACATACTGATGAAACTAAGTTTGAAGCTGGCACTCCTCCTATTGGAGAAGTAATTGGTCTTAGAAGTGCTATTTTATATTTAGAAAAAATAGGTATGGAAAATATTCATGAACATGAAAAGAAATTAAAAGAATATTTAGTTTCTAAATTAGAGAAAATGAAAAATATTAGATTATATAATACAATTAGTGCTTCTGGTATTATCTCATTTAATGTAGATGGTATTTTTGCTCAAGATATATCTATTTATTTAAATAAATATAAAATTGCTATAAGAGCAGGTAATCATTGTGCAAAACTTCTTCATGAAGAAATAGGTGAACATAATACTGTTAGAGTTTCAATATATTTATATAATGATTTCTTAGATGTAGATAGATTGGTAGAGGCTCTAAGTAATAAAGATATATTAAAAGAGGTTATTTAATGGATGAGAATTTAAAAAGAGAAATTATATTAGATAATTATCAAAATCCTGAAAATAAAGAATTAATTGATGATGATAGTTATTTAAAAGTTAATCAAGCTAGTGAGAGTTGTATCGATAATTTAGATTTTATGATGAAAATAGAGAATAATACTATAGTAGATATTCGTTATGATGGAGAAGCTTGTGCTATTAGTACTTCTGCTTCTAGTATTATGAGTAGATTACTGATAGGCAAGAGTGTTGATGAAGCTAAAAAAATATTAATCAATTATAAAAATATGATTGAAGGTAAAGAATATGATGAGGGATTATTAGGGGAATTAAATGTTTATGACAATATCAATAAGCAACCTAATAGAATTAAATGTGCATTGTTGCCAGAGACTGCTATAGATAAAATGTTAGGAGGTTTGGAGAATGAGTAATAATGAATGTTACGTTGCTGAATTAAAATATACAGATGGAAATAGGGTTGAAACGGGAGAAGTGCCTTCTTATGTTGTTGTCCAAAAACAGGAAGAGAGATTTGAAGATGGGCTTACATATACAAGATTTGTAAATGTATTTACTAATGAAGAATATCCTGCTTTTAGTAGGTCTAATAAATATGGACAATATTATTATGATGCTGATGGTGAAGAACACCAAGTTGGTTGTAAATTAATACAAGAATCTACAACTATGAAGGAAGGACCTTGCTTTATTTTAACTAGAGAAAGAATGGAAAATATTCCTGTTCAAGATATAGAAAACATGATAATTTATTCAAGTAGATATTTTAAGGATAGAACTCGTATTATGAATAGAAGAGGTATGAGAGATATGTGGTCTAGAAGAGTTATTTTTGAAGATTCTAAGAAGCGTGAAGAAATGATTGATTATTTTGTGGAACGTGGTTGCTATGATTTTAATAGAAGAACTAATACAAGAGGTAATATTTTGAAATTTAGGAGATAGATATGGAAATAATAGGTATAAGTGAAGATAAAATTAAGAAGATTTCCGAAGTAAAAAAAGAGAAGCCTTGGATAACTAAGTTTAGATTAGATAGTTATAATAATTTTAAAAATCTTTCTATGCCTGAATTTGGCCCTGAAATAGATCTTAATTTTGATAAAATAATTTATTATAAAAATGATAAAAGTGATGAAGTTATTCAAAATGATTGGAATAATGTATTAAAACCTATTGTTGATGAACTTGATGATTTAGGTGTAAGAGAAGCAGAAACTCATATGGGTGGAATGGGAGTTCAATATGAAAGTGAAGTTATATACCATTCTATGTTAAAAGAATTAGAAGAGAAAAAGGTCGTTTTTACTTCTATTGAAGTTGCTATGAGGGATTATCCTAAACTTGTTGAAAAGTATTTTGGGAAGATTGTTTCTAATAAAGAAAATAAATTTGCTGCTTTAAATGGAGCTGTTTTTTCAGGAGGTAGTTTTATTTATGTTCCTCCTCATACTAAATTAGATAGACCTTTACAAAGCTACTTTAGAATTAATGCTAAAAATATGGGTCAATTTGAAAGAAGTTTAATTATAGTTGATCATGATAGTGATTTACATTATATAGAAGGATGTACTGCTCCAACGTACTCTGATTCATCACTTCATGCTGCTGTTGTCGAGATTTATGTTGGTAAGAATAGTAAATGTAGATATTCTACTATTCAGAATTGGGCTAATAATGTATATAATCTTGTTACTAAAAGAGCTTTAGTAGATGAGAATGGTACTATGGAGTGGATTGATGGTAATATTGGTAGTCTTGCTACTATGAAATATCCTTGCTGTGTTTTAAAAGGAAATTATAGTAGAGGTACCTGTATTACAATCAGTGTCGCAGGAAATGGTCAGAATCAAGATAGTGGAGCTAGAATGATTCATTTAGGTAAATATACTAAGAGTAATATACTTTCTAAAAGTATTTCTAGAAATGGTGGAAATGCTTCTTATAGAGGAAAGGTTTATATAGATAAAAATGCTGATTATAGTGAAGCTAGTATTAAATGTGATACTTTAATTTTAGATGAAAAGAGTAAAAGTGATACTTTTCCTGATAATACCTGTCAAAATGTTAATAGTTTTTTAGAACATGAAGCTACTGTTTCGAAGATTAGTGAGGAAAACCTATTTTATTTAATGAGTAGAGGAATAAGTAGAGATAGAGCAGAAGAGTTGATAGTACTTGGCTTTATTGAAAAATTTAGAGAAGAGCTTCCTATGGAATATGCTGTTGAGTTAAATCAATTAATTAAACGTAATCTATAAAAAGTCCTAATCAGGACTTTTTTTATTAAAAAACTGAAAAAGTGTTATCTTTTTCAGTTTAAATCTGATTCATAGAATGGGTGTTGACATAATTCTTAAACTGTATATACTTTATGTTTTCTATCGTTTGGATAAAAAATAAAGTAATGTCTTTTATGAATATTTATTTCAATCTTTTTCTTCTTTTTCATCTTTACTTTTACTAGATAAGAATGTTACTTTTTCTGATATTATTTCCGTTATATTTTTCTTAACTCCATCTTCTTCAATTTGTCTTGATTGTAGTCTTCCTTTGACACCTATAATATCTCCCTTTTTACAATATTGTTCAGTATTTTCTGCAATATTATCAAAGGCTAGACAATCTATAAAATCTGTTTCATAAACTCCTTCTATATTTTTAAAACTACGAGGGATTGCTAGAGGAATAGTTGTTACTTTAATGCCATTTTTAGATTTATTTACTTGAAGATCACGAGTTAATCTACCTACTAATATTACTTGATTAAGGATATTTACACCTCCTTTCGAAAGTGTATACTACCGCACAGTAAAGTTGTTGACAAATTGATAAAATGATAAATGTAAATGGACATTATATGCAATTGCTGTTTTTCCATATATAAAAAGATTAATTGAAAAAATATTTTAATTTAATATGTAAATTTATAAGATGTGAAAAATTATTTGTGATATATTTTTTTTAGGTGATAAAATGGCAAAATTATATTTTAGATATGGAGCAATGAATTGTGGAAAAACAACTTCACTTTTACAAGTTGCTTATAATTATAAAGAAAGAGGTATGAATGTATTAGTATTGAAACCATCTATTGATAAAAAAGGTGGAAAAAGTGTTGTTTCTAGGCTAGGTTCTTCAAGAGAGGTAGATTATCTAGTTACTCCTGATGAATCTATTATTGATTTAGTACATGATGATGTGAATGAAAAAAAACAAAAACTATCATGCATATTGGTGGATGAAGCTCAATTTTTACAACCAAAGCAGGTTGAGGATTTGTTTGAATTATCTGCTATGGAAGATATTCCTGTTATATGTTATGGACTTAGAACAGATTTTAAAGGAAATGGGTTTCCCGGAGCAACTAGATTACTTGAATTAGCATCTTCAATTGAAGAAATGAAGACAATATGTGAATGTGGGAAAAAAGCTACAATGAATGCTAGATTTGTAAATGATAAATTTACTGTTGATGGAGATCAAGTTGCGATAGATGGTTTTGATGAAGTTACTTATAAATCTATGTGTCCTAGATGTTATTTAAAAAAAGTTAAAAAACTTGTTAAAAATAAGAACGATTAATTCTTATTTTTTTTATTTGTGTGATAGAATTATTATAGGTGATTATATGATAAGAGAATATAATGATAATGATTTTTCAATAGTAAAGAATATAATATATACTTCATTTAATTTAAATATAGATAATATATATCAAGCTTCTAATGTAGAAAGTTTTGTTTATGAAGATGATGGGAAAGTTGTTGGTTATTTGAATATAACAAAAGACTTTGATGTTGTTAGGAATATGAAGTATGCTTGGATTAATTTTGTTTGTGTTGATCCTAATAGTAGAGGAAGAGGTATTGGTAAAAAGATGATGATTTTTGCAATGGAGAAATGTAGTGATTGTAAGTTAATTAGATTAACTTCTAATCCCAAAAAAGAGGTTGCCAATAGGATGTATTCTGAATTAGGATTTGAAATTTATAATACAAATGTATTTGAAAGGAATAATTAGGATGATAGTAGATATTATTAATAAGAAAAGGTTGGGGGAAGAATTAAGTTTTGTTGAATTAAGAGATTTTTTCGAAGGTTATTTAGATGGAAAAATAGCTGATTATCAAATGAGTAGTTTATTAATGGCTATATGTATTAATGGATTAACTGATGAAGAAGTTTATGCTCTTACTAAAATTTTTATTGATAGTGGTGATGTACTTAACTATAAATTAAATGGACCAATAGTTGATAAACATTCAACAGGTGGTATTGGAGATAAAACTACTTTAATTGTTGCTCCTATAGTTGCTGCTTGTGGTGTTAATGTTATTAAGATGAGTGGAAGAGGACTTGGTTATACTGGGGGTACTATAGATAAATTAGAGTCTATTCCTGGATTTAGAGTTGATTTAAGTGAAAAAGAAATATTAAAACAAGCTAAAGATATAGGTATTGTTGTTAGTAGTCAAACTGCTAATTTAGTTCCTATGGATAAGATGATTTATGCACTAAGAGATGTTACTGGAACTGTTTCAAGTATAGGATTAATTGCATCATCTATTATGAGTAAGAAAATAGCAAGTGGTGCTGATTCAATAGTTATTGATTTAAAAGTTGGAAATGGTGCATTAATTTCTAATATGAAAGATGCTAATAAGTTAAAAGAATTAATGATAGAAATTGGAAAAATTTATAATAAAGAAGTTAGTGTAATAATTAGTGATATGAATACACCTCTAGGTTATAACATTGGTAATGCTTTAGAAGTTCAAGAAGCTATGGATGTTTTAAGGGGAAGAGAAGAAAATACTCATTTAGTTGAAGTTTGCTATGATTTAGCAAGTGAAATGATTAGTCTTGGAAAGAAAATAAGTAAAAAAGAGGCTTTAATAGAAGTTAAAAATTCTATTGATAGTGGATTAGCTTATGGAAAATTTTTAGATTTTGTTAAATCTCAAGGTGGAAATATTAATAAATTAAAAGTATCTAAAAAGACTAAGAATATTAGAGCATATAAGAGCGGTAAAATTACTAAGATTGATGCTTTAGAATTTGGTAAATTATCAGTTAAGTTAGGTGCTGGTAGAACTAAGTTAGATGATAAGATTGATTATGGTGTAGGAATTAAGTTAAATAAACAACTTGGAGATAGTGTAAAAAGAGGAGAATTGCTTGCTACATTGTATATTAATAAAGATATGAGAATTAAAAGTGTAAAGGAGTTAATTGAAATTAACTAATTTTATTAAAAACTATTTGATTAATGAAAATTTATGTTATAATGTTTTCATAAGGTAAGGTGAATTTATGGAAAAGATTTATATGGAAAACAATCAAAACCAAAAACAAAAAAAGACATTTAATATGTTAAATGTAACAGTTGGTTTAAGTTTTGCAATTGCTTTTATTGCTGTAGCATCAATATTATTAGTAGTTGCATTTAAACCATCATATTCATATGAGAAGCTTGATACATTACCTGAAAGTGTTAATGCGTTGAGATTTGATAAACGTTTACAAGGTAATCAGGCTGCTAATACTACTATTATGTTTAAGTTACAGTATGGTGAAAATAATGCGACAGCTCGTGGTATTTGTTTAGAGAGTGCTGTAGTTTATGGTGGACAAGTTACTTTAACTAAAGATGGCGATGAAATTAACGATGTTGGATTAATATACTTAATTCAAAGATTAGATGAAATAGGTGCACAAATTGAAAGCGATTATAGTTCAAATAATAATTTTGGTTGTACTCAAACTACTTGTAGTGGAGAAGATATTGCTGCATGGGTAAGACAAAATGCTGTTTGGGCATATCAAGCACAAAAACTTGGTCCTTCAAATCCTGAAATATATGGACAAATTACAGATAGTTCTGTAGATACTTATTATGATTATAATGGTACTATAAATTCTACTGTAGTATTTGATAGTGATGCTACAGCAGGTGAAAGTTATACATGCCCTGGTGGAGATACATGGTTTAATCATTATGGGGTTACTGATGTTGTTAGTGAAGCTTTAACTAAACAAGGAACTTTAGATGATGTTTCTATTAATTTAGGAGTTGCTAATGAAGGAAATTCTCAATGGGTTGAATCTGGAGATTTCTATAGAACTGGTAAAATATCAGTTGAAACTTTAGGTTCTAGTAGTAATGTAGTGTCTGCTTCATTAAGTGGAATTGATAAAGCTAAATTATATGGTTGCCCTGCTAGTGGTGATTGCAAAGAAATTACTGATTTAAGTAATATATCTCTAGGAGATTATGATCATTTTAGAGTTTATGTTCCAAAAGATGCAGTTTCTACTGAAAAGAAAAATGTTACTGTAGTATTTAATTATAAATTTGATGTAATTAGTGGTTATTATTATAAAGCTGATGGACATCAAACTGTAACTATGTTAGGCACTATACCAAAAGAAGTTAGTAAAGGTTTAGACTTTACAATTGTAAAAGTACCTGATACTGCTACTGATATCTCTGGAACAATTTATGTTGTTGGTTTAATTGTATTGTTATCTGGATTAGGTATCTTATATATAAATGTTAGAAAACAAAAAACACAAACACAACAATAATAAAAACAAATTAAAAAGGAGCCAGATAATGTTATTTGGCTCTTTACTTGTTTTTGGAGGAATTGTTGTTCTTAATTGGCCTAAATTAGTTGATATTAGGAATGACCTTTATTCTGATATGTTAATATTATTTTCTGATCAGAATGTCGAAGTAGTTGAAAATGTTCCTATTACTCAAGATGTTGCTACAACTGTGGAAGATCCTGTCGTTGAAGAGCCAATTGATTATAGTAAATATTTAGGGGTTTTAGAGATACCTAGAGTTCATTTAAAAAGAGGATTTTATAATACTGATAATAAATATAATGATATAAAGTATAATGTTATGTTTTTACCTGGATCTGATTTACCTGATGTACAAAATGGTAATTTGATATTAGTTGCTCATTCAGGTACAGGTTACAATTCATATTTTAGATATTTGTATAGATTAAATATTGGAGATACAGCAAGTGTGACTTATAATGGAAATGTATATAATTATAGAATTGTTAATATATATAATGTTGATAAAGTGGGATGGGTTGATGTAGTTAGAAATGAGTCTAAGACTTGTCTTACTTTAATTACATGTACTAAAGATGATGATAATCATCAAACTATTTATGTTGCAGAATTAGAATAATTGGGGTGAAATTATGAACAGTTCTTTACTTGATAAGATGTGGTTTGTTATTAAATATATGTTTTCTTCATATATTACTTTAGAATTGTTTGTTTTTTGTTTACTTTTATTTATTCTTTTAATTCTTAATTTAAAAAGAAAAAATATATTTATAAATATTGGCTTTTTTGCAATATTTATTGGTTTATTCTTAGGAGTATTTCTAAGTTATGGAGATTATGTTTCATATTCTTTTAGATCACTATTCAAGTATATTATGAGATATATATATTTTCCGTCTACTATAGTTTATTTTTTCATAATACTATTTATATCTATTATGATAATAGTAACTATATTTAGTAAGAAAATGACTAAGTTTAAGAAGATATTTAATTATATTTTCTTTGTTGGTATATATTTCTTGTTCTTATTATTCGTTACTCTTAGTGCTTCTAATGGAATTGAATTAAGTGATATGAAACAATTATATACAAATAATACAATTCTTAGTTTAGTTCAAATTAGTAATTTCTTATTACTTATTTGGTTTATCTATACTATGTTTTATAAATTATTTTTATATTATAAAAAGAAATTTGATTAATTTCTTTTTTTTTGTAAACTTTTTTGTTACTTATATCTTTTTATTTATAAATAGTATATAATGTAGTTATGATTAAGATTGTGTCTGGAGGTGCAAATATGGCTAAAGAAACAACAAAAAAGAAAGGATCAACTAAGAAGACTGGTACTAAGACTACTAAAAAAGTAGTAGCTAAAAAAGTTGATAAAAACATAGATGATACTAAAGATTTAATAGAAGAAGCTAGAGAAAGAGTTCTTGATGAAGATAGAGATATTTTAACTAGTAGAGTTAAAAAGAATGAATTGAATTATACACAAGAAATAATTGATGATATAAAAGAGGATGATTCTTCTGATTTAGATTATTCAAGAGAGACTGAGTCATATGAAGATTCTATTGATGATGATTTATATGATAATGATGAAAGAATTATAAATGATGATGATGCTTCTGAAATTGTTAAGAAAATAAAAAATGAAGAAGATACAGGAGATACAAATTTATATGATTTTGATTTTGATGAGAAAAGACTAAAAGATGTACAATCTCTTGATACTAGTTTTGTTGAAGGAAAAGTTAAATCTAAAGAATTGAAGGATGACCTTAATAAAGCTGATAAACCTATCAAAACACATAGTTTTGGTAAAGTATTAGGTAAAATCTTTTTATGTATATTTTTCTTATTATTAGGGGCTTTATTAACATATTTATATTTTAGAAAAGATATTAATAAAGTTAAAGTAAAAGAAAAGATAGTTGAGAAAGAAGTAAAGGTTACTGATAAGAATTATGTTTTCTTAGGTGATCATGTATTTTCTAATTATGATTTAACTAAGTATATTAGTGAAGATAAAGTAGTTAATTCTTCTGATGAAGATGATACTAGTGAATTATTACTTAAAAATATTAAAAATAGAGTATTAGTATATAATCCTAGTGATGTATTTATTTCTACTGGTAGTAATGATTATATTAAGGGTTTAACTAATGAAGAAATTCTTACTAATCTTACTGGTATAATTGATGAAATTAAGACTAATAGAAGTTTATCTAATATCTATGTTCTTTCAGTTCTTCCTGTAGGAAAAACTAGTAAGAGTAGAAATAATGAAACTATATCTAATTTAAATGAAAGTATTAAAGCTCTATGTGAAGAAAATGAGATTAATTATATAGACTTATATTCTTTATTAATTGACGAAGAAGGTTATTTAAAAGAAGAATATAGTAAAGATGGATTAAACTTAAATGAAGAAGGTTATAGTGTTGTTACTATGACTTTGAGTGAGTTTTTTGAGTAGAGGTGATTTGCATGGATACAAATGATAAAGATCGTATTCCATCTATAATGTGTCCAAAATGTGGATTTGAGATGAAAGTTAATGATAGATTTTGTGTTCATTGTGGATATATTAATTATGAGAATACTCAAAATGAATATTTAAAAAAATATAATAAGAAGAGTATTTTCAGTTTCTTAAAAAGGAAAAATAAATATATTGATATAGAGACTAAAGAAAAGAAGAAAAAAGTTCATGAAGTAAATGGTTGGTTTTTTACTATTATTAATAAATTTGCAAAATGGATTGTTTTAGCTGTTTTCTTAATTATACTTAGTATAGTTATTGGTAGAATTAAAAGTTATCAAATTAAGGTAGTTGAGGATGCTAATGTAATTGTTTCTATAATTAAGAATAAATATAATGATAATTTTAGTTCTTGCAATGAAATTAATGGTGCTTATTATATAGTGTTTGATACTAAGTCTATTGAAAGAATGGGCAACGTTAAGTTAAATCATAATTATAATGGGTATGTTAAAATAGTAAAAACTGATAATAAATATGAATATTATATTAATATGAAATTTGATCAGTTTGGTATTAAAGAGAAGAATATTGAAAAAGTTAGTTCTTGGGATGTCTTACCTTATTTTGGAGTAGAGTTAGATACTATTACTGATAGCGATTGTAGGTAGGTGATATTAGTGTTTGGAAAAAATGACAATGATAATTCAATAAAAGATGATGAATTAGAAGGCTATGAAGAGAAAAGATCTATATTTGGGGATTTCTTTAGAGGAAAAAAGAAGAAGAAAAATATAGGTTCAAGTAATGATATAACTAATGATACATCTAATATAGATAATAGTGATCTTAGTATTTTTCAAGGGGAAAATGATAGTCAACCAAATAATGATTTTAGTTATGGGGTAAGAAAAAATAGAACTAAAACAACTGGTTATTCTGATTTTAATTATAATGTATCTCCTGAAAATGATGGCAATGCTAACTATAATACTAAGTATATTAATGCTAATAATAAAACACTTCTTAATAAAATAATTGGACTTATATTAGATATTGTTATTATTGGGATTGTTATTATGGTAGTTATACATTTTTTACCTGGTACAAAGGGTTCATTTAGTGATAAGAGAGAAACTTATGCTAATAGGGGTAAAGATATAGCTCTTCAAGTACAAACATATTTTAGTCAAGAGGGGCAAAAATGTACTACTAATATTTCTCATCAATACTATTTTAATATTTATAATTCTAAAGAACAATTTGGTGATTCTTTTGGTTCTCCATTCTTTAATCAAAAATTAGAGGGGTATATTAGAATAGAACACTATGACAGTGGTAAAACAGATGTATTTGTTACTTTAACTGATGGTGTTATGGGTATAAATAATGTTAATGTTAATGAACTAGATGCTAGTGATGTTGGATTATTTACTTTTCTAGGCCTTGATCATTTTGATCCTATGTCTTGTGAAAAACCATTTGTTTTTTCAAACAATCAGTGATATAATAAGTTTGTTCGATGATTAGGACTAATAATAAGATTATTTATTTGTAGAAAATTCGTGGTTGATGAAAACGATAATAAATACTTATTTATCTACCCTATAGAGGTATAATAATACCCGGAGTTTATCCGTTATTCAAAATGAGTTACAAAAGGATGGTACCGTGCTTATGCACTCCTTATACCATTCTTTTTTTGTATAAGGTGGTTTTTATGGAAAGAGAGATTAAAATAGATAATATTTACAAACATTTTAAGGGTCATATTTATAAAGTTATAGCAATTGCTTATGATTCTGAGAATTATAATGAGAAAGATCCATCGAAGTCGAGAGTTGTAGTTTATAAGAATGTTGATACTAAAGAAGTATGGGTTAGACCTTATGATATGTTTAATTCATTAGTTGATAAGAAAAAATATCCAGATATTAAACAAAAATATAGATTTGAAGAAGTTAAAAATAATTAAAAGGAGATTATATTATGATAGATATTAAATTAATAAGAGAAAATCCTGATATAGTAAAAGAAAACATTAAGAAGAAATTTCAGGATGAAAAAATAGCTTTAGTTGATGAAATAAAAGAATTAGATGAGAAAGCTCGTATTTTACAAACTGAAGGTGATGAGTTAAAAGCTAATAAGAATAAATTGAGTAAAAGTATTGGCGTTTTAATGAAAGATGGTAAGAAAGATGAGGCAGAACAAACTAAAAAAGAGATTGCTGATATGAGTAGTCGAATTGCTGAAATAGATGAAGAATTGCCTGCTATACAAGAAGATATTAGAAAGAAGATGCTTGTAATACCTCAAATTATGGATCCTAGTGTTCCAATTGGTAAAGATGATAGTGAAAATGTTGAAGTAGAAAGATTTGGTGAGGCTACTGAACCTAAATATGAAATTCCTCATCATGCTGATATTATTGCTAGATTAGGTGGACTTGATAAGGAAGCTGCTGGTAGAACTTCAGGTGAAGGATTCTATTATTTAATAGGAGATGTTGCTAGACTTCATGAAGCTATGCTTGCTAATGCTAGAGATTATATGATTGATGCTGGGTTTACTTATGCAATTCCTCCATTCATGATTCATGGTGATGTTGTTGAAGGAGTTATGTCTTTCCCTGAAATGGAAGCAATGATGTATAAGATTGAGGGAGAAGATTTATATTTAATAGGTACTTCTGAACATAGTATGATTGGTAGATATAAGAATCAAATTATTAATAAAGATGAGTTACCTATAAATATGACTAGTTATTCACCTTGCTTTAGAAAAGAGGGTGGATCTCATGGTTTAGAAGAAAGAGGATTATATAGAGTACATCAATTTGAAAAACAAGAAATGATTGTTATTTGTGAACCTGAAGAATCAATGGATTGGTATGAAAAAATGTGGAAATTAACTGTTGATTTATTTAGAAGTTGGGATATTCCTGTTAGACAATTAGAATGTTGTAGTGGAGATTTAGCTGACTTAAAAGTAAAATCATGTGATATTGAAGCATGGAGTCCTCGTCAACAAAAATATTTCGAAGTAGGTAGTTGTTCTACTTTAGGAGATGCTCAAGCAAGACGTCTAGGAATTAGAACTAAGGGTGATAATGGAACTTATTATTTACATACTTTAAATAATACTGTAGTTGCTACTCCTCGTGGTTTAATTGCTTTATTAGAAAATAATTATAATGAGGATGGAAGTATTAATATACCTAAGGTTTTACAACCATACATGGGTGGTAAAACTAAGATAGAACCTGTAAAATAAAAGTAAGAAGAAAAGTCTATGATTTTTCTTCTTTTATAATATATAAACTATGTTATAATTATCATAGGATGTGATGTTATGGCTGATATAACTGCTTTAGATAATAAGTGTCCTGCTTGTAATGCCAAAGCTGTTTGGAATCCAACAGAACAGAAATTTAAGTGTGAATATTGTGCTTCTCAATTTACTTTAGAACAAATGCAACAATATAATACTGCTGCTTCTTTAGAAAATAATAAAGTAGAAGAAAATTTCAATAAGATTACTTCTAAAGATGGATTAGATGTATATAGATGTAAAAACTGTGGAGCAGAAATTATTGCTGATCAAAATACTACAGCAACTTTTTGTGTTTATTGTGGAAGTACTGCAATATTAAAAGAAAAGATTAATTCAGGAATTTCTCCTAATTATATTATTCCTTTTAAAAATGAAAAAGAATCTACTTATGATGCTTTTACTAAGTTGTTTAAAGGTAGACCTTTAACTCCTAAGGCATTTAAAGATGTTAATAATATAAAGAAGATATCAGGTGTTTATATACCTTTCTGGGCATATGATATTAAAAGTAGTGGTAATATTACTTTTCATTGTGAGGATGTAAGAAGTTGGAATACTTATGATTATCATTATACTGAAACTACAACTTATAGTACTACAGTGGATTGTGATTTGGATTTTAATAAAGTTCTTGCTGATGGATCGAGTAGATTCCCTGATGATTTAATGGATTCATTAGAGCCTTTTGATTATGGACATTTAGTTGATTATAATCATGCTTATTTATCTGGCTTTTTAGCTGAAAAATATGATGTTAATAATGATGTTGCTTTTACAAGGGCAAGTCAAAGAGTTATGAATACTTCTATTAGTAAAGCTAGAAGTGCCTGTAGACATGGTACTGCAGTTGTTTCTAAAAATGACTTAAGTATTAATAATAAAAAAACTTACTATATATTACTTCCTGTATGGATGGTTTCAATTAAATATAGAAATAAAGATTATATTTTTGCTATGAATGGAGATACTGGGAAAATAGTTGGAGATATTCCTGTTAGTGTTGGAAAAACTATACTTTGGATTTTTATCTTCCTAATTATATTTTTCTTAATAGGATTTCTATTTGCTAGGTTTATAATATAGGAGGTGCTTATGAAGAAGATCGTTTTAAGCTTAATTATATTTTTACTTCCTATAGTTAGTTTTGCTAGTACAAATACTTATCCTAGGACAGAAGATGATTTAAGAATTAATTCTTGGATTACAGTTACTGAAGATAATAAGGATAATATTTTAAATACACCTTCTGTTAATGAAGAAGAAAAAATATATGACTTTGCTGATTTATATACAGATGAGGAAGAAAAGAATCTATATAGTGCAGTATATGATTTTTATCAAAGAAGAAATTTAGATTTAGTTATTGTTACTATTAATGATAATTTTGAAAGTACACAAGAATATGCTGATGATTTCTTTGATTATAATAATTTTGGTTATGGACCTGATAGAGATGGGGTCTTATTCTTAGTAGATATGGAAAATAGATATATTTATATTTCAGCTACTGGAGGAGCAAAGTCTCTATATCCTGATAAAGAATGTGATATGCTTACTGAAGAAGTATATACATACTTTAGTGATCAAAAATATTATGATGGTACTTATCAAATGACAAAAAAACTGGATACTTATTATGAAATAAGTTATAATGATGATAGTGATTATGATGAATATAGTTATAATACTGCAGATGTAAATTATTTGTATGTATTAATATTTTCTAGTATATCTACTATTATAGGTATAATCATTCTAATAAAGAGAAATGATTTAGTAAAAGTGGCTACTACATCTGAGGAGTATTATGATAAAAACTCTAAAGGTGTTCAAAAAATAAAAGATATTGTAACTGGGCATCATGTTACAAAGCATGCTATTGATCACAATACTGGAAGTTCACATGGCGGTGGCTTCAGTGGAGGTGGCGGTGGACACATCAGTAGTAGCGGTTCTAGTCATACTGGTGGCGGACATAAGTTTTAATTAAGAAGGAGAGGAAAATATGGGATTAATTAAAGCTGCAGTAGAGGCAGCAGGTAGTACTCTACATGATCAATGGAAAGATTTCATCCGTTGTGAAGATTTAGGTAATGATATTCTAATGAAACGTGTTTCTACACCTAATGGAATCGTTTCTAAGGATAGTGCTGTTCAGGTAGCACCTGGACAAATTGCTGTTATATTTGACAGTGGTAAAATTTTAGATGCAACTGCAGAAGAAGGAATTTATACATTTGATTCTTCTACATCACCATCTTTCTTTGCAGGACAATTTGGACCTGTATTTAAAGAAATGTGGAATCGTTTTACATATGGAGGAGGAGTTAGTAAGGAACAAGCTGTATTCTTTATCAATGCTAAAGAAATTATTGATAATAAGTTTGGTACTCCAGCACCTATTCCATTCCAAGATTGGTCACATCCAATTCCAAATCAAATGACAAATTCAGTTACTCCTTTAAGAGTAGATGTTAAATGTTTTGGTAAATATACATTTAAAATTACTGATCCATCTACTTTTATGAGTAAGATTGCAGGTACTGCAGAAGAATATAAGAAAGATACAATTATTGAACAAATGAGAAGTGAAGTTATTGCTTCATTCCAAAATGTGTTAAATGAATTAGGAACTAGTGCTCACAAAGTACCAGTATTAGAACTTCCTAGTCAAACTGATGAAATTAAGAAAGTAATGGATGAAAAAGTGTTTGACCAACCAATTAGAGATCGTGGTATGTCTATTGTTGGATTTGCTGTTGAATCTGTTACATTAAGTGATGAAAGTCAAAAGAAAATTGATAACTATGAACTTTCTTCAAATACATTCATGCAAAAAGGTACACTTACTGGAGCTTATGCTCAAGCTGTTCAAGATGCTGCTAAAAATGAAGCGGGAGCAGTTAATGGTATGATGGGTGTTGGAATGGTTAACATTGCTAGCGGTGGAGCTATGGGTGGAGCTATTAATAATCAAACACCTGGTACAACAATGAATGTTGATCCATATAACACAGGAGTTGTAGCAGGAGCTACTGCTCAAGCAGCACCTCAAGCTGATCAAGCACCAGCAGGAGAAAAGAAATTCTGTCCACAATGTGGAGCTGAAAATAATGGAAACTTCTGTACTAAATGTGGAACTAAATTAGTTTAATAATAATTAAAATCTGCTTTATGCAGATTTTTTTATTTATATTTTTTAATTTTTATAATTGTTGAAATTAAAGAGTAAAATTTACATTATTTTTATAATTTGTTGGTATTATTTGATTTCCTGAAATTTGACAATATATTTGTTTCTTGGTAATATATTTTTTACACGACTCTGGGAGGAGTATTTATGTTAAATATTAATAAGAATATTATTAAGTCATGTGAGGAAGAACCCTCGGGGATTTTCCCTTTAATTAATAGGGGGGAGTTCGATACAGTAGATTATTTACTTGATAAGGGAATTGTAAGTATTAATACTGTTGATATGAATGGTAATGATGTTTTAGTTAGATTATTAAAAGTAAGAGAATATAATCTAGTATTGAAGTATATTAAGAAAAGAAATTGGAATGTTAATCATCAAAATGTTGATGGAGATACTTTTGGGCACATATTAGCTTGTGACAATAGTGCTTCCTCTATAAAAGTTGTTGATGCATTACTAAATAAGAAAAGATTTATTCCTAATATTAGAAATAATAAAGGGGAAACTTTACTTGATAAAGCAATACATAATAATTATTTAATTTCTTCTTTAAAAATATTAGAAGATAAAAGATTTACTTCAATAGATTTATATGATTTTAAAGGTCTATTTGATCTTAGTATTAATAATGATTATTATGGGAAGTACTCTAAGGTTAGTAATTTTAACTCTATTATTAAGTCGCTTAATAAAAAAGAATTACAACCTAATATGAAGAAATTAGTTGATAGAATGTATGATAATAGAGAAGCTATTAGAGCTAATATTATGGATGATAGTTTAGATGTAGTGACTTCTATTATTAATACTACGATTAATGAAGTTATTATTTAATATTTGAATTATCTTAAAAAATAGTGTATACTATGAGCAGATTGATGAAGAGGACATGATTGTTTATTAATAATTTTAGAGAGTTTCTGGTTGGTGAAAAGAAATATTATTGTAAATGATTCCTACCTTGGAGATGATATATGAAAATATATCCGGGGAAACTCGTTATTTAATTAAGTAAAAAAAGGAATGGTACCGTGCATTATGCACTTCCTGGGCCATTCTTTTTTATTTTATAAAAGGGAGGATTTTATATGAGAATTAAAAATAGTTTTTTCTATACTTTAAGAGAAGATTCTAGTGATGATGCTAGTAGAAGTGGATCATTATTAACTAGAGCTGGAATGATTAAGAAAGCTGGATCTGGTTTGTATGTATTTATGCCTATGGGTCTTAGAGTGCTTAGAAAAGTTGAAGGTATCATTAAAGAAGAAATGGATAGATCTGGAGCACAAGAGTTAGTAATGCCTAGTATGTTACCAATTGATGTATATGAACAATGTGGTAGAGTTGAAGCATTTGGAGATGGTATGTTTAAATTTAAAGATAGAAATCTAAGAGACTATTGTTTAGGACCTACTCATGAAGAAATGTTTGCATTAGCTGCGAAAGAGATGGTTAGAAGTTATAAAGATTTACCTTTTAATTTATATCAACAAGCTGATAAATTTAGAGATGAACCTAGACCTAGATATGGTTTGATTAGAACTCGTGAATTTATTATGAAAGATGCTTATACTTTTGATACTCCTGAAACACAACCTGAATCATATAAGAAAATGTATGATGCTTATTGTAGAATTTTTGATAGAATGAAGATTGATTATAAAATTGTTAGAGCAGATGTAGGAGCTATGGGTGGAGATTTATCTGAAGAATATCAAGCGCTTACTGATATTGGTGAAGATACTATTGTTTTATGTGATGGTTGTGATTATGCAGAAAATTTAGAAGTTGCGACTACTAAGATGGTTGGAGATAATGATAAACCTAAAAAGTTAGAAAAAGTAAAAACTCCTAATTGCAAGACTATAGAAGATGTTTGCAATTTCTTAAATGTTCCTGTTGAAAAAAGTGTTAAAGCACTACTTATGAATGTTGATGATGAGTTTGTTTGTTTCTTTGTAAGAGGAGATAGAGAATTTAATGTTAGTAAAGCTTGTAAATTACTAGGAGTTAGTGAAATTAACTTTGCTAATGATGAGTTAATAGCAACAAGTAATGCTTGTCCGGGATTTACTGGTCCTGTTGGATTAAATTGTAAAGTTGTTATTGATGAAGAAGTTAAATTAATGCATAACTTTGTAGTTGGAGCTAATGAAGAAGATTATCACTTTATTAATTGTAATATTGATGATATTAAGTATGATGTTTCTGGAGATATATCTAATGTTATTGAAGGAGATATTTGTCCTGATTGTGGTGGAAAATTATACTTTAAGAAAGGTATTGAAATTGGTAACTTATTTAAATTAGGTACTAAATACTCTGAAGCATTAGGATTAACTTATCTAGATAAAGATAATAAAGCTAATCCTGTTGTTATGGGAAGTTATGGTATTGGACCTGCTAGAGTTATTTCTTCAGTTGTTGAGCAAAATAATGATGAACATGGTATAATATTTCCAGTCAGTATTGCTCCATATACTGTATGTATAGTTGTTGCTAATGTTAAAGATGAAGATGCACTTAACTATGCTTATAGTTTAGAAAAAGAACTAGAAGAAGCTGGAATTGATGTGTTAGTAGACGATAGAGATGAAAGAGCAGGAGTAAAATTCAATGATATGGATTTACTTGGAATACCTTTCAGAGTTACTGTAGGTAGAGCTTTCAAAGATGGTGAAGTAGAATTTAAATTAAGAAGAGATAGTGATTCTACTAATATAAGTACTGATAAAATAGTTAAGACAATAGAAAAAGCTATCGAGAAAGAATTATAAAATGAAAAAAATCTTATTATATTTATTTACATTTTTATTAGTTTTTATAGAATCTGTTTCAGATTGGGCAGATAGTTATTTTGGCGATGTTAACTTTTCGGAGATCTTATTTCAATTAAGATCTCCTTTGGCTGCTACAGAATCATCTGTAATGAATGCCTTTTTCTTAAAAAGTTTATTACCTAGTATAATTATTTCATTGATAGTTTTCTTTCTATTTAGTTTATTATTTAAATATATAAAAGATGATAATAAGAGGATACTAAAAATAGTAGTGATAGTTTTTATAATTGTTTTTTCTATATTTGATGTTGTTCATGCATTAAATAAGTTTGATTTCTTTAAGTATGTTAGTCTTCAAACTACTAAATCTTCTTATATTGAGAATAATTATGTAGATCCTTCAAAAGTTTCTATTAAGTTTCCTGAAAAAAAGAAAAACTTAATTTATATTTATGTTGAATCATATGAAGCTAGTTATTTTAGTAAAGAATTGGGTGGAGTTAAAGAAGATAATTTATTAGAACCTATAACTCAATTAACTAGAAATAATATTAATTTTTCTAATTCAGATAAATTTGGTGGAGCTAGAGATGTATCTGAAACTAATTGGACTACTGCTGCGATGACTGCTCAAAGTACAGGACTTCCTTTAAAACTTAGACTTGATAATTCTGATATGTTAGAAGAATATACTTCAATTGGAGATATTTTACATGATAATGGATATTATAATGAATTTATCATGGGAAGTGATGCTTCTTTTGGTTATAGAGACTTATTATTAGAAGGAGAGGCATATGACAAAATACTAGATTATAATGAAATGATTGATATGAAATATATACCAGCTGATTATAAAGAATGGTGGGGAGTTGAAGATAGGAAAGTTTTTGAAATTGCGAAATCTGAATTAGAAAAACTTTCTGAAAAGGATAATTTTAATTTACAGATACTTACTAGTAATACACATGTACAAGATGGTTATTTAGATAAGAGTTGTTCTACTAAATTTGAAGATAAATATTCTAATTCTATTTATTGTACAGCAACTGAGATAAATGAATTTATTGAATGGCTAAAAACTACTGATTATTATGATGATACAGTAATTGTAATTACTGGAGATCATATTACTATGCAAAATAATTATTTTGAAGAAAAGGATTCTAGAACTATATATAATCTATTTATTAATACTAAGAGTACTTTTTATAATACTAATAGAGATTTTAGTACTATGGATATGTTTCCTACTACTTTATCTGCAATGAATGTTAAAATTGAAGGAGATAGATTAGGTTTAGGAACTGATTTATTTAGTGGAAGGGAAACATTAATAGAAAAAGATGGTTATGATAAGTTTAATGTTAGTATGAGTAATTATAGTAAATTTTATTATGAGAAAATGAGGTGATAATATGCTTTTACCTGATCAAAGGGAAGAAGGATCTGTTTATAAGAAAATATATAAAACTAGAGATTTTAAATTAAAAGATGATGATATTAACAGATATAGTGGAAAAACTTTTTTTCTAAAAACTTATGGTTGTCAGATGAATGAGAGAGATTCTGAAACATTAGTTGCGATACTAGAGAGTTTAGGTTTTAGTGAAGAAAAAGATTATACTAAAGCAGATTTATTATTACTTAATACTTGCAGTATTCGTGAAAATGCTCATAATAAGGCATTTGGGATGTTAGGCAGATTTAAACATTTAAAAGAAAAAAGACCTGAAATAATTGTTGGTTTATGTGGATGTATGGCACAAGAATTAAATGTTTGTGAAGAAATAATGAAAAATTATAAATTTGTTAATTTAATATTTGGTACTCATAATATAGATAGACTACCTGAATTATTAGATGAAGCAGTTGCTAAGAATTCACAACAAATTGAAGTTTTATCTAGAGAAGAAGATTTAGTAGAAGGTATGCCTGTTATTAGAAGTAATAAATATAAGGCATATGTTAATATTATTTATGGTTGTGATAAATTTTGTACTTATTGTATAGTTCCTTATACTAGGGGAAGAGAAAGAAGTAGAAAAAAAGAAGATATTTTAAAAGAAGTTAAATCTTTAGTAGATGATGGTTATAAAGAAATAACTGTATTAGGACAAAATGTTAATGCATATGGAAAAGATTTATATGATGATTATCATTTTGGAGAATTATTAGAAGATATTGCGAAGAGTGGGATTCCTAGAGTTAGATTTATGACATCTCATCCTTGGGATTTTACTGATAAGATGATTGAAGTTATTTCAAAATATCCTAATATTATGCCTAGTATACATTTACCTGTTCAAAGTGGTTCTAATAGAATACTTAAATTAATGGGAAGAAGATATACTAAAGAGTCTTATTTGGAATTATTTGATAAGATTAAGAATAATATTCCTGGAGTTTCTGTTTCAACTGATATAATAGTTGGCTTTCCTGGAGAAGAGGAAGAAGATTTCTTAGAAACTATGGACTTAGTTAATTATTGTAAGTTTGATAATGCTTTTACTTTTATTTATAGTGAGAGAGTTGGTACTCCTGCTTGTAAATTAAAAAATAATATTCCTATGGAAGTTAGAGAAGATAGACTTCAAAGATTAAATGAAGTTGTTAATAATTATTTTTTAGAAAATAATAATAAATTATTGAACACTGAATTGCCTGTCTTAGTTGAAGGAATAAGTGATAAGAAAAATATGTATTATGGATATAGTGATACTAATAAACTTATTAATTTTACTAGTGATAATGAACTTAATCTTGGTGATATAGTTAATGTTGTTATAACTGAAGTACATACTTGGAGCTTAGATGGAAGAGTTAAATAAGATAATTGATTATATTACTAATAGTTCTGAATATAAAAAGTGTATTAGTTTAAAAGATAAGATGAGTAATAATTCTAAATTAATGGATAAAATTAATAAAGTAAAAGTATTACAAAAAAAGTATATTAAAAGTAATGATTTATCTATAAAAAAAGAATTAGATTTATTAATAGAAGATTTAAATAATGAACCTTTATATTACAATTATATGAATAATTTAGAGAAGGTTAATGAGATGATTAGTTTTGTTAATGATGAATTAAATAATTACTTTTATAGAGTTATTAACGAGGATTAATATCTTCGTTTTTAATTGACTATTTATTTTTTGAAATGTATAATTTATATAGAATAGGTTGGTGGTAACATGGGTACAGAAGAAAAGAAAATAGATAATAATAATATAGATAATCATATTTTTGTTACTGATGATGAAGGTAAGAAATATAGAGCTGAAGTTTTGGATATTTTTAAAGTAGAAGGATATGATGATAACGATTATATTATGTATTCTTTTGGTGAGAGTGTAGATGATTCTAATGAAAGAGTATATGTATCTAGAGTTACTCAAACTGATGATTCTTATAATTTAGTCGAAATTAGTGATGAAAAAGAATGGGATGCTGTTAATAAAACTATTCAAGCTAATTTGGAGAGTTTAGGTGAGGATGATGGCTAGTATAGATACTAAAAACATTTATATTGATATCTTAAATAGAGAATTATCTAGATTACAGTCTGAACTTCCTCAAGTTAAATATATGGCTACTCAGTCTAAACTTATGAGTGATCGTTTTACTGAGCGAGAATTAATGCTTACTGCTCAAATTGATCAGGTTAAGCAAGAAATTGAAAAAGCAAAAAATGATGAATTTAGTATGATTCCAGAGAAAGAGAGTCAAGTGACTAAAATAGACAGTAAGTTATCTGAAGTAATTGATGAATCTCAACAATTAACAGAAGAAATTAGTACGTTAAATGAAGCAGCTGCAAATACTACAGATTCTTTAGAAAAAGGTAGACTTTTAGCTGACGCTAGAGCTAAAACTATTAGATTGGAAGATTTACGAAGCAAACGTATTAAGTTTGGCAATAGACAAAGAAGTATTTTATTAAAGAAAAGTAAAAAAGAATCTTTAAAACGTGAAATGATTGCTAAACAAGAAGCTATAGTAGTTAAAAGTGAAATGAAAGCTGCTGATATTGCTAAAAAACAAGATAATCTTGATGATGATAAATTTCTTAATGCTTTAGTTGTTGATAAAGTTCTAGAGGTTAGAAGAAGAGCTAGTGAATGGAAAGCTTCGTTTGACAAGGATGTATTAGAAAATTTAAAAAATAGTAGATTTGTAGGTATAAAAGGAGCAAGGGCTATAGCGATTGCTAAAACTGCTGGACAAAGACTTAGAGATAGAGTTAGTCCTGTTTTATCTACAATGCTTGATTTTAAAGGACCAGAAGATACTAATGAAAAAGGGACAGCTAGAAAAAAATAGCTGTTTTTTTTGTTAATAAAAAATGGTTGACAAGATTAAGTGAATAATATATAATATTATCGTTATTTGAAAGGAGGAAATGAAATGGCAGTAAAATTAAGATTAAAAAGAATGGGTGCTAAAAAAAGACCTTTTTATAGAATAGTAGCAGCAGACTCTCATAGAAAAAGAGATGGAGAATATATCGAATTAATCGGTACTTATGAACCTATTAATGATAGTAAAGTTAATATTGATGAAGAAGTTGCATTAAAATGGTTAAATAGAGGAGCAATTCCTTCAGATACTGTAAGAAGTATTTTATCTAAAGCTGGTATTATGAAAAAATTTGCTGAATCTAAAGATAAGAAGGATAATTAATTATGGATTTAGTAGAATTAACTGAATTTATTATTAAAAGTATCGTTAATGATGAAGAAGCTGTTAGTGTAAAAGAATTTGATTCTGAAGATGAAAATACTATGGTTATTCAAGTAGTAGTTGCAGAAGATGATATGGGTAGAGTAATTGGAAAGAACGGAAAATGTGCTAATGCTATTAGAACTCTAGTTCAAGCTAGTAGTGCTTTAAAAGATAATAAATATATAAAAATCAATATTGATAAATTTTAATATATAAAGATAACTATTATTAGTTATTTTTTTTTGTCTTTTTGTTGGAATTAAATGCTCTTTTAATTTTTTCTTTATTATTATATAATTAAATAGAGGTAATTGTATGAATGAAGAATTAAAAATACCTAATCACGTTGGAATAATAATGGATGGTAATGGTAGATGGGCAACTAAACGCGGTTTAATGAGAACTGCTGGGCATAAAGCTGGAGCAGATAATTTAAAGAAATTATGTATTCATATTGCTGATAAAGGTGTTAAATATTTATCTGTATTTGCTTTTTCAACAGAAAATTTTAAAAGAGAAAAAGCTGAAGTAGATTTTTTAATGAATTTATTTTTTAGTGTCATTAATAAAGAATTTGATTTTTTTATGGATAATAAAATTAGAGTAGTTTTTTCTGGAAGAAGAGAACCTTTATCTGATAAAGTACTTAAAACTATGGATAAAATAATGGAAAATACTAAAGATTTTGATGGACTAACATTTAATATTTGTTTAAATTATGGCTCTGTTTATGAAATAGTTGATACTACTAAAAAGATATGTGAAATGTATAAAGCTGGAGAAATTGAATTGGATGATATTGATCCTGAATTTATACAACATAATTTGTATCAAGATTTACCTCCACTAGATTTTGTTATTAGAACTAGTGGTGAATTAAGACTTAGTAATTTTATGTTATATCAGGCTAGTTATGCAGAATATTATTTTCCTGAAGTATTATTTCCTGATTTTAATGAAGATGAATTTGATAAAGCTTTATTAGTTTATAATCATAGAGATAGAAGATTTGGAGGTATTCATGAAAACAAGAATAATTAGTGCTATTATAATGATAGTTGTACTTGTACCTGTTTTAGTAATGGGTGGAACTGTATTTAAAGTAGTCCTTACTGCTTTAGGATTACTTGCTTTATATGAAATGATTCATATTAAAGATAAGAAGAATAAAGTACCTATCTATATGAAAATATTTGCTTATTTAACTTATATATTTCTTTGTTTAAATAATGCTTCATTTCATACTAACTATTATACTGTTAGTTATCAGCTAATAGCTTTGGTTATATTCTTATTTTTAGTACCTGTCATATTCATTAATGATAATGATAGATATAGTTTTATGGATGCGATATGGTTAACTGGTATTACAGTATTTATTGGTTTTGCATTCAATTTATTAATATTAATTAGATATTATGATATTAATTATTTCTTATATCTAGTATTTATTACTATATTTACTGATACGTTTGCATTGTTTACAGGATATTTTATAGGTAAACATAAATTATGTCCTAAAATAAGTCCTAAAAAGACAGTAGAAGGTGCTATTGGTGGTACTATAATGGGTACTTTTGTTGCTGTAGCATTCTACTTAACTGTAATAAATACTTCGATTTCACTTTATTATATAATTCCTATTACAGTATTATTATCATTAGTTGGTCAATTAGGAGATTTAGTTTTCTCATCTATAAAAAGATATTTTGATCAAAAAGATTTTGGTAATATAATACCTGGACATGGTGGGGTTTTAGATAGAGTAGATAGTTTAATATTTGTAGCATTAGCATTTATAATTATAATTGAATTAATATAGGAGGGGTAACTTGACAATTATTATTAATATATTATTATTTATTGTTATTCTTGGTTTTATTGTATTTATCCATGAATTTGGACATTTTACTTGGGCTAAAATATGTGGAGTTTATGTATATGAATTTGCTATTGGAATGGGTCCTAAGATATGGAGTCATAAAGGTAAAGAGACAGAATATTCTTTAAGAGCAATTCCTATCGGTGGATTTTGTGCTTTAGCTGGTGAAGATGTTGAAGATGATGATTTAAAGAAAATTCCTAAGAATAGAAGATTACAAGATAAGAATCCTTTTCAAAGATTTTTAATAATGTTCTTTGGAGCTGGAAATAACTTTTTAAGTGCATTTTTTATATTATTTTTCATAGCTTTAATTTTTGGTGGTAATACTATGAATCCTGTTATTACTGAAGTAGTAAAGGATAGTGCTGCTGAAAAAGTAGGGTTAAAAGAGAATGATAAAATAGTTGAAATTAATGGTACTAAAGTTGTTTATAGTGATGATGTATCTTTATTTTTAGCAGTTTCTGATCCTACTAAAAAAACTACAATTGTTGTAGATAGAAAAGGTAAAGAAGAAACTTATAAAGTAAAACCTAATAAAGTTAAAGTAGATGGGCAAGAATCATATGTATATGGTATAGCGTTAGAACAAAAAGAGACTCATGGTTTTGTTGCTAGTCTATCTTATATGATTCATAAAGGGGCTTCCTTATTTAGACAAATGTGGTATACAGTTAAATTCTTATTTACAGGTGTTGTTGGAATAAACGATTTAAGTGGGCCTGTAGGTATTTATTCTATAGTAGGTCAACAAAGAGAAGCTGGATTAAAATCAGTATTATTCTTAGTGGCTTATTTAAGTATAAATGTAGGATTTATTAATTTACTTCCTTTACCAGCATTTGATGGTGGACATATTATATTTATATTAATTGAGATCTTAAGATTTGGTAAGCCGGTTAATCCAAAGGTAGAAAATTATATTCATACAATAGGTATGATATTACTGATGATACTCATGTTATATGTGACAATTCATGACATAATTAGACTATTTTAGTTTATTATGTCTTTTTTTTGTTTAACTTTTATTGTATAATTTAAGAAGATAGGAGGGAAGCTTTTATGTTGATTAAAGTTGAGATTATTGTTCTTGCTATTATTGCTGTCCTTTCTTTTATAACTGGTATTGTTATTAATGTAATTGATATATATCATGGTAGAAATATAAAAAAGAATAGTAATAGTGACATTGCAGGGCAATATGAAGAAAAATTAGATGAGATAATTAAAGAAAATGCCGTAAGAGATGAAGCTATTTTAGAAGGGAAGACAATTGTTGATATAAATATTCCTAGAATAGAGGAATTAGACAATAATACGGGTATTGCTTTAACTCCGATGGAAACTGAAGAACCTATAGTATTGGAGATATTAGAAATAGAAAACAGTGATGATATTATTTGAAATGTGGTGATATAAATGTTTAAAATTTTAGCATATCTTTTTAATACTACAATGAATGGTTTTACATTTATTCTTAACATTATTTATACAGGTATTAGTACAATTCTTATTTCTATATTAAAAGTTTTAAATAAGATATTTAAAAATAAGTTTGATAAACCTATTAATAAATTACTTGAAAAGGATAGACCAGAAGCTATATTACTTGCTTGTATTTATGTTTTGAGTTTTACTACTATTTTTAGTTTAGTATATACACCTGGACAAAAAGTTGTAGATCTATCTAAAAATGATGAAATTCCTAAAGTTGAAGAAAAGGTAGAAGAGGCTCCACCTCAAGAAGAGCCTGTAATTGCTGATTATTCATATGCTAGATTTAGTAAAATGAGTTTAGGAGAAGTTGATTTTTCTTGGTTACAAAGTATTAATGAACAGACTGTTGCATGGATTAGTGTAGATGGTACTAATATTAATTATCCTGTTGTTTTAACTTCTGATAATGATTTCTATTTAACTCATAATTTTACTAAGGAATATACTCATAACGGTTGGATTTTTATGGATTATAGAAATAGACCTATGAGTGATAATAATGTTATATTTTATGGGCATAACCTGTTGAATAAAGGTGGGTTTGGTAGTGTTAGTAAATTATTTACTAAGAAATGGTTTAATAATACTTCTCATAATATTGTTGTTTTGACTCCAGGTAAAAAATATACTTATAAAATATTTAGTGTTTATATTAGTGAACCTGTAGTAGATTATTTACAAGTTGATTTCTATAGTGATAGCGAATATCAAAATTGGTTAAATGGACTTGCTAGTAAAGATACAATGGGATTTGGTGAATCTGTTAGTGCAAGTGATAAAATAATTACTCTTTCTACTTGTACAGAGGATAATAAAGGTAGAAAAGTAGTACATGCTAAATTGATTAGTGAAGAATCTTTTTAAAAGACTAGTAATAGTCTTTTTTCTTTTTTAGTGTATAATAAATTTAAGGAGGTATAAGTATGGTTGTTAGTGTTTTAGTAGAAGTTTCTAGTAGCAATGTTGATAAGTGCTTTGATTATCTTGTACCTCAAGAATTAGAAAATGATATAAGAGTTGGAGTTAAAGTTAATGTTCCTTTTGGAAGAAGAGAAATAATTGGTTTTGTTTTAGAAATAAAAAATGATAGTGAAATAGATAATTTAAAATATATTAATTCTATTGTTTCTAAAGATGTAATTTTAAATGATGAGATGTTAGAATTAGGAAAACAATTAAAAGAAATGACTTTATCTACATTAATATCTTGTTATCAAGTAATGCTTCCAAAAGCATTGAAGGCTCATGATAATTCTATTAATAAAAAATATGATACTTATTATTCTATAAATAAAGATATAGATTTAAAAGATTATAAGTTTAATGATAAACAATTAGAAATTATTAATAAATGTGGAAATGATAAAGTTAAACGTAGTGAACTAATTGATATTAGTATTAGTTCTTTAAATACTTTAAAAAATAAAAACATTCTAATTGAAGAAAAGATTGAAACTTATAGATTGGATCATTCTAATGAGAAAAAAATTGTGCATAAATTAACGCCTTTACAAAAAGTTGTTTATGATGAATTTATTTCTTATGATGATTTAATTCCAACACTTTTGTTTGGTGTTACTGGATCTGGAAAAACTGAAGTTTATATGGAAATAATTGATTATTATTTAAAGCTTAATAAAACAGCAATTGTTTTAGTTCCTGAAATTAGTTTAACTCACCAATTATTAAATAGATTTAGTGATAGATTTGGTAATAAGATTGCTGCACTACATTCTGCTTTAAGTGATGGAGAAAGATATGATGAATATAGAAGAATAGAGCGAGGAGAAGCTACTATTGTTATAGGAGCAAGAAGCGCTATATTTGCGCCTCTTAAAAATATTGGAGTAATTATTATTGATGAGGAACATAGTGATTCTTATAAACAAAGTGATTCTAATCCTAGATATAATGCTAAAGATGTAGCCTTAATTCGTTCTAAATATCATAATGCTAAAGTATTATTTGGTTCAGCAACACCTTCTCTTGAAGTTATGGCTAGAGCTGAAAAGGGAGTTTATCATTTATTAAAATTAGATAAAAGAGTTAATGGTAAAGATCTTCCTGAAATTAAAATAATTGATATGAATAATGAAATGAAAAGAAGCGTTGGTCACTTTAGTAAAATTTTAATTGATGAAATAAATAATAAAATTAGTTTGGGTGAACAAGTTATATTACTTCTTAATCGTAGGGGATATTCTTCATTTGTATCTTGTAAGAATTGTGGATATACATTTAAATGTCCTAATTGTGATATTACTCTTACTTATCATAAAAGTAGTAAGACTTTAAGATGTCATTATTGTGGATATGCTACTAAGGAACAGATTGTTTGTCCTGAATGTGGTGAAAAATCACTTTCTCCTTTAGGAGTTGGGACTGAGAGAATTGAAGAAGAATTAAAAAAACTTACTACTGGTAAAATACTTAGAATGGATTATGATACAACTAGTCGTAAGGGTATGCATGAAAAAATGATAACTTCATTTCGTAATCATGAATATGACATATTATTAGGTACTCAAATAGTTAGTAAAGGACTTGATTTTCCTCTTGTTACATTAGTTGGAGTAATTAATGCTGATACATCACTTAATATTCCAGATTTTAGAAGTAGTGAAAATACTTTCTCATTACTTAATCAAGTAAGTGGTAGAGCTGGAAGAAGTGATAAATCTGGAAAAGTATTAATTCAAACATATAATCCAGATCATTATGCTATAAAGTATGTTAAATATAATAATTATTTAGGCTTTTATAAAGAAGAAATGAATATTAGAAGAATATTAAAATATCCTCCATATTATTATATTTGTTTTATTAAAATTAGTGGAAAAGATAATTCAATTGTATTTAATGAATCTAATAAGATTAAAAGGAGTTTAGATAGAAATTTAAATAATAATATTATTTTAGGTCCTTCTGAATTATTTAGAATTAATAATACTTATAGATATAGTATATATATTAAATATAAAAAGATTGATAATATTAAAGATATTTTATCTAAAATTATTGATCATTATAAAAATAATAATAATATAAAAGTCGATATAGATTTTAATCCTACACATTAATGTAGGATTTTATTAATATTTATGATAATATATAAGTAAGAATAGAGGTGAATAGTTATGGAATTCTTTGATAATAAGGGTAATAACTATAGTGAAGAACAGAATGAACAAAATTTTAATTTTAATGATGGTGACAATGGTGTTGATGTAAATAGAAAAAATCAAGAAGAATATAGAGAATTAATTAATAATAGTACTTCTGATAAAAGTCATTTTTATGATAAAAATAATATTGTAGTTAAAATTATTTTAATTGCATTATTTGTTTTTATTGCTGTTATGGCATTTTTCTATATTAGTAGAGGTACAAATTAGGAGATTTTATGTTTAAAGAACTATTAAGAAGAGAGGATATTATTAATTTTATTACTGATCTATATAATAAAGATGTATATCATAATAAAGTAAATGCTGATCAATATGATTTGATTGGTATCTTTTATGATGCTTTATTTAAATATAGTATTATTGTTGATAATATAATGTATTTTGATAGTTACTTTGGAGAATTAAAATATTTATTTAAAAAGTTAGATAAAATGGATGATATTAATGATGGTATAAATAAGTTACTTAGTAAAATTGTTATTACTAAATTAGGATATAATAGTAAAGAATCATTTATAAAATATATTTATGATAAATATATTGTTAATGGATATATGATGCATGCTTATAGTGATATTTATACTGATGAGATTAATAAGAATGGATTTATTATAGATAATTATAAAAATTTATATAATGATTTTAATAGTTTAAAAGTAGATTTATTAAATGATAATATTAATATTATAGATAAAGATTTTAATGATAAAGTTATATATTTAACTGATAATATGAAAACTGCTTATTATTATTCTGTTAGGAGTCCTTATTACTTTTATGATTTAATATGTAATGATGATTTAGTTAAATATAAAGATGCTTATTTAAAAAAGAATTATAAGAGATGTTTAACTAATATTAAGAAGGTTATAAGTAGTAATTATATTTCTACTGATTTAGGCAATAAGATAATTGACTTATTTAATAAAGAATGGGAACTTCTTAATAATGATAGTGTTAATTCATCTATTATGTTAATAAGAAGAGATAAGTTAAAAATGGATAAGTTTGATTTAGACAGATTTACCCAAAAATATAAATCTGAGAATTATGATATTATTTTTGATAGGCTAGTTAATAATAATTATACTAATTATAAATATGAGTATGATATTAAGAATGATGATATTGAAATAATTAGCTTTTCTAATAATTTTGTTAAATCTACTAATTATAAAATAGAGGATAATGAATTTAGTTTATATGATGATTTTGTTGGTAATCATGGTATTGTTTCATTATTAATGTTATTAGGAGTAATTCTATTAACTGTAGGATTATTATTAGTAATAATAAATATTATTTGATTTTATTACATAAATAATTTATTATAGCTACTTAGGAGTGATAATATGAAGATTGTTTTTATGGGTACGCCTGTTTTTGCGACAAATATATTGCAAAGTTTAATTGATAATTATGAAGTTATTGGAGTAGTTAGTCAGCCTGATAAAGAAGTTGGTAGAAAGAAAATATTAACTAATACACCTATTAAGGAATTAGCTTTAAATAATAATATAGAAGTATTTCAGCCTGTAAAGATTAGAAATGATTATCAAAAAATTGTAGAATGGAATCCTGATTTAATTGTTACATGTGCTTATGGACAGATTATTCCAAAAGAAGTATTAGATATACCTAGATTAGGATGCATAAATGTACATGCTTCTTTATTACCTAAATATAGGGGTGGTGCTCCAATTCACAGAGCTATAATTAATGGTGATAGTGAAACTGGTATAACTATTATGTATATGGATGTTGGAATGGATACTGGAGATATGATTAGTAAAAGATCTATTCCAATAGAGATGGATGATAATTTAGAAACATTATCTAATAAATTAAGTAAATTAGGTAGTGAATTATTAATAGAAGTATTACCTTCAATAATAGATGGTACTAATGGTAGAGAGAAGCAAAACGAAGATGAAGTAAGTTATGCTTATAATATTAAGCCTGAAGATGAAGTTATTGATTTTAATAAATCAACTTTAGAAATATATAATTTAATTAGAGGATTATCTCCTAGTATTGGAGCATATTTTATGATGGATGATAATCGTACTAAGGTTTATAAAAGTAGAATAGGTACTAATAAGTATGATAGGCCTGGAGTAATTTTTCAATTATATAAAGATGGTATAGGTATTAGTACTGGAGATGGAGAAATTATTTTAGAAGAAATTCAGCCTTTTGGAAAGAAAAAAATGGATGTTTCTAGTTATTTGAATGGTATAGATAAGAATAAATTAATAAATAAGGTGTTGTAATGAAGAATTTTATTGAAAATATTAATGAAGTTGGATCTACATCTAAAGGAAAAGCTATAATTTTCTTTTTTGCATTTCTTTTATTTCTTGTTTTTATTGCGATATTTTCTAGAACTGTAGGGACTACTAATCCTGAAGAATACTATAATACTATTACTAATGATTCTTCATGGGAGGAGTTATTAGCTGCTAATTACGGTTATAAATATACAATAAATATTGATGGAGTAGAGACTATAATAGAAGGAAAAATAAAAGAAACTAATGAGAAGTTTACTATAACAACTGGTGATGAAGTAAGGGAATATTTTAGAAGTATTGATAGTTTTCTAATTAATTCAGATGGTAACTGGATTATGTGTGATAATCCTAATAATTTTTATAAATTTACTAATATAGATTATGTGGATAAGATAGTTAAAAATTCATCTTTTACTAATAAAACAGATTATGAAAGTGGAAAAGTTATTTATAATTTCTTAATTAGCACTAATACTATTAATGAGTTATTAGATGGTAATGTTACTGATTATGATGATATTCCTAGTGAAGTAGAAGTTATATTTAAAGCTGATAATAGTATAGATCATGTTAATTATAAGTTTAGCAATTATTGTCGTACTATTGGATTATGTACTAATAATTTTGATGTTAAATTGGAATATAACGATATAGGAAAAATTGAAGGTATTAAAAATCCTATAAGTTTAAATGAAGATAATAATTAGTTTTTTAAAAGAAAAAATGAACAGATTATAATGATCTGTTCATTTTTGGACTTTGAAATTCTCTTTTTTTAATAATTCCTTTATTCTCTGGAGTTGCCTCATCTTCACGTTTTTTATCTTCTATATTTTGACTACTAGTTCTTAGTAGAGTTCCATCTTCTGTTAATAAAAGACTATAGTCATAATTAGTTTCTAAACATCTTACAATTCTTTTATATAAATCTGTATTTTCTTTAGTTGATAATCTTTTAAGTTGTAGGAATTGTAATAGTGTTCTTGCTTCTTCTGGTGTATATATTTGTGCTTCTGCACACAATTCATTTATTAATTCTTTATCTTCATTATCAAATAATTCTTTATCTTCAGGTTCTGTATTAACTAGTAATTGTGCTATTTGTATTGGTGTTAATAAAATACTATTACCTTCTTTTAAATATGAGATGGCATTTTCTAAAGACATTCTATTATATTTAAAAGTAATAGCAATTTGTGCTGCTCGTGATATTTGATCATACAATTCTTCTGGAATAACATTACCATTTAATGTTATTGTATCTGAAACTTCTTTACCTAATAAATTTCTATTTTTTGCTTGTAATTGTGCTGTTAATTGATCTCCTGTTTCACTTAATGCTTTTTTGTAATCGTCATAATTTAAATCAAGTAATTCTAGCATTTTTTTTGTTCCAGCTTCATCATTACTACATTGTCTTATTTCATCTATTTTAGCTTTTATTCTATCTATTTTATCAATTTTATCAATACCACTTTTCATACTACTAGTCTCCTTTTTTTCGGTGTATATTTTATCATATTCCGTTGAATTTGTCAATGTATTTTGATATCATTATAATAGGTGAGAATGATGGCAGGGCATATTAGTTTATATTCTTCTTTAGAGGATGCTAGAAGGGTAGAGGGATCTGTCATATATGATGAGAGCTCTCATGTTACTAATGATGATATTGTTGAGTACAATGACCAACTACAACAATTTAGTAGTTCTTTTAATGCTGCTTATCGTGAATATTTAAAATTATGCACTTTAGGAGCAAATAATATTGTATTTACATATTTACCTATTAGAAATACTTCTTTTTCCTTTCCAGGTGGTCCTGTCCCTTTGAATTTAAAACATATAATTCATGGATATGGATTTCCTACTTTTTCTCAAACAAATACTTCTAGAGATTTATTGTATAAATTAGTAGATGTTGTTCGTAATAATACACAACCATTAGTTGAATCTGATGCTAGTAAAGTTCAATATTATGATAATCTTGTTAAAAGTTTTAGTGGTATTGTTGATCGATTAGATGTTACTGCTACTACTCCAGAAAAGTATTCTTCCATAGCTTCATTCTTTTATTATTTATCTTCAAATGATGAATATGGAAATGTTGCTTTAGATGGATTGATAGATTGTAATGATTTTAATATCAAGTTGCAAACACTAGGTTTGATTAATAAAATATTATATTTTAGTTATAGAGAACAAAAATTTGATTTAGAGTGGGTTAAATTATCTAAGCCAGAAGATATTCAAAGAGATATGGCCTATGAAATATTTAATCTAAGGAAATCAAACTTAGGTTTATATAAGAGTATTTTTGATGATCCTACTAATCAAGAATTAGTTGATTATGTAACTAGTCATGCCACTAAACATTATACTGGTACTAGAAATGTAGATGATTTAATAAAAAATGGTAAGAGAGAATATTTGCGTCTTGCAACTTTAAAATCATTAAAGATGTATCATGATGGTACTCTTGATTCAAATAAGTTTGGAATAGATATTCCTGCTAGACTTAAAAGTTCAATGTCTAATTATTATAAGAGAGTATCTAAATCATTAAATTCTAATCCTTTAGATATTGATGAATTAACTGATACTATTTTTAAAGACGATATTTCAATTTATGAATTAATGAAATTTAAATATTATTTTGAAAAAAATAAAAATGATGATAATTATAATGAAATTAGAGATTTATTTATTGATAGATTTAATCTGAGTGAAGACTTTTCTATGGATGAAGTTATTACTAATAGATTTTTTGAAATTATTGATGATTTAAGTTTAGGAAAAGGGGATCCTATGGATGTTTCTTTTTGTGGAGGATTAACATATTTAATTTCTAATGATATAGTAAGAAAAGTTTCTTTGTCTCATATTGGAATTGGTTTTAATAGTCCAAATAATTATTCTGATGTTTTAGATTATATTGGTTTAGATGAAGGGGATTTTAAAGATTATAAACATGATATTATTAGTCCTTTACCTTCTGTTGAATATGTTAAATCTAGATATTTAAGTGGAAATGATAATATTAGTGATTTAATAGAAGTAAAAAGAAAAGTTACTTCTAGTATTGTTAAAGATGTATTACTAAGAAAAACTAATTTAAATGCTGCGATGAGGGAACTTGAATCATATGATTGTGGTAATTATTTAGATATTTTAAATGCTATTTTTGATACACCTGAATGTATGAGGGAACTTACTAGTAAATTTATTAATGGAGAAGAAGTTTTTAATTTATCTAGAATTACTCAAAAATGTGATAGTTTGAAAGGTTTAGGTAGTGTAATTGATAATAATTCTGGTGTTAAAATAATGACTGCTGTAGAAGATTTATATTATAGTGATACTGGTAATAATACTAATCATTATATAGATTCTTATTCTTATGATACTGTAGAAAACTTTATAATGTTTATACCTGGTACTGATCCAAATATTGGAACTAGTGTTTATTTAGAATTGAAAGATGTTGGAGGATTTGGAAACTATCAATTAGTACCTTCTCATGTATATCCTAATCAGAAAGTGGAATATCATAATTATGGGGGAAAAAGTAGAGTTGGTATTACTATTCATGTTGATTATAGATTTCAACATCTTCCATTAGATAGAGATAATACAAATTATGTTGGTTCTTCTTCGGCTCCTCAGGATGCTCAATTAGAAGCAATGCTAAATCCTAATTTTAATTATTCGCCAAGTAGTGGTGTACATAGTAGCGGAGGTTTAGGAGGTGGTCATAGATGAAAGAAAAGATGTTATTCTTAAATATTTATTATTTTAGTATTTCTGAAGAAAAAGAACGTAATAAAGAAGTGTTATATCACTTTTTATATAATACTGATTATAATGAATTTAAAATTAATTCATATGTTATAGCGTTAAGTTTATTTACTGATTATAGGAATTTTAGAAATGATTTTATTGATTTGAAAAAACATAGAAAATTATCTAAAATTTTAGAAGATTTTTATAATGGAAATAATAAACAGTTTAGCGTTAGTAGGAGTGAATTGAAGGAATTTGTTGAATTAAGTGATAGTTATCGTTTAACTAAAGAAGATAATGAAAAAATAATTAGAGGATATTTAAATTATAAAGAAGATTATAAAGAACATTTAGATATTTTATTAGATATTAATAAACAGATATAAGGCTTTATAGTCTTTTTCTTATGGTATAATATCTTTAGGTGATTAGATGTCTAATATTTATAGTTATAATTTAGATGATTTTGAAAGTTATTTTGAATCTATAGGCGATAAGAAATTTCATGGTAAACAACTATTTAGATGGTTATATGAAAAAAAGATTAAAGATATGGATGAAATAACTGATATAAAAAAAGATATTGTTGAGAAAATTAAATCTGATTTTACTTTTGAAAAGATAAAAATTATTAAAGTAGAAAAAGATAAAGATACTAGAAAATATTTATTTGAGCTTGTAGATGGAGAACATATAGAAGCGGTTTTAATGATACATGATTATGGTAAGAGTGTTTGTATTTCTTCTGAAGTTGGTTGTAACATGGGATGTAAATTCTGTGAGAGTGGAAGAAGAAAAAGAGTTAGAGTTCTTGAAGTATATGAGATGGTAGAACAAATACTTTTAATTGAAGAAGAATTAGGTGATAGGATTAGTCATGTTGTTATTATGGGTATAGGTGAACCTTTTGATAATTATGATAATATAGTTAAATTTATTAAGATTATTAATAGTAATTTTGGACTTGCTATAGGAGCTAGACATATTACTGTTAGTACTTGTGGTATTGTTCCTAAAATTAAAGAATTTAGTAATTTAGATTTACAGGTTAATTTAGCTATTAGTTTACATGCTCCTAATAATGAGATTAGAGATAAGATAATGCCTATTAATAAAGCTTATCCTTTAGATGTTTTGATGCCTGCATTAAAAGAGTATTATTCTAAGACTAATAGAAGACTTACTATGGAATATATTATGTTAGATGGAGTTAATGATAGTGATCTATGTGCACTGGAACTTTCTAAACTATTAAAAGGTTTGAATTGTTATGTTAATCTTATTCCTTACAATGAGACAGAAAATATTCAGTTTAAACGTAGTAAAATGATACAAATCAGTAGTTTTTATGATATACTTAAGAAGAATGATATTAATGTTACAATAAGAAGAGAGTTTGGCGGTAATATTAGTGCTGCCTGTGGACAGCTTCGAAGTAAGGAGGAGTTAAAGTGAAATCCTTTTATTTGACTGATCCTGGTAAAGTGAGGGATCATAACGAAGATAGTGTAGTTATTGTAGAAGCAAATGGATGTCAGTTAATGGCTATTGCTGATGGAATGGGTGGTCATCGTGCTGGTGAAGTAGCTTCATCAATTGCTATAAACTATTTAGGAAAACATTTTAAAGAAACATTTTTTGATTTAAGTAAAGTAGATGCTGTTAAATGGATTAGAGCTGCTTATGAAGAGATAAATGGTTTGATTTTTCAACATGAAAAGAATAATCCTGAAAGTAAAGGTATGGGTACAACTTTAGTAATGGCTATTTTAACTGAAAAGTATTTACTTTTTGGAAATGTTGGAGACTCAAGTGGTTTTGTTATGAAAGATAAAGTATTACATAAAGTTACTTATGATCATACTTTAGTTAATTTACTTGTTAGTGCAGGAGAATTGACTAAGGAGGAAGCTTCTAATCATCCAAAGAAAAATGTTTTAATGAAAGCTTTGGGTGCAAGTGCAAAAGTAGATGTAGATATTTTTGATTGTAATATGGATATTAGTGAAATATTACTATCTAGTGATGGGTTAACTAATTTACTTGATAAAGAACAAATAAATAAAGTTTTATTAACTAAAGATTCTGTTGAAGAGAAAGTTAAGAAGCTAATAAATAAAGCCAATAACAGGGGTGGGACAGATAATATTTCGGTTGCTTATTTAGTGCGCGAGGCAGGTGAAAACTAGTGGTAACTAAGGGTCAAAAAATTAATGATCGTTATGAAGTTATAAAATCTATCGGTGAAGGTGGAATGGCCAATGTTTATCTTGGATATGACACTATTCTTGACAGAAATGTAGCGATTAAAGTTTTAAGAGGTGACTTATCTAACGATGAAAAATTTGTTAGGCGTTTTCAACGTGAAGCTTTATCAGCTTCTAGTTTGGCTCATCCAAATATAGTTGAAATGTATGATGTCGGAGAAGATGATGGACTTTATTACATAGTGATGGAATTTATTGATGGAGTTACATTAAAACAATTATTAAAGAAACGTGGTACTTTAACATTAAGTGAAACTATAGATATAATGTTACAACTTACTGATGGTATGGCACATGCACATGATTCTTATATCATTCATAGAGATTTAAAGCCTCAAAATATAATGATTAAGGATGATGGACAAATTAAAATTACTGATTTTGGTATTGCAATGGCATTAAATTCTACTCAACTTACTCAAACTAATTCAGTAATGGGTAGTGTTCATTATTTACCACCTGAGCAAGCTAGTGGTAAGGGAGCAACTGTAAAGAGTGATATCTATTCTATGGGTATAATCTTTTATGAATTATTAACTGGAAAGTTACCTTTCAAGGGTGAAAATGCTGTTGAAATAGCTTTAAAACAAATGAGAGATCCTTTTCCAAGTATTAGAGAAGAAGATGATGAAATACCTCAAAGTATAGAAAATATTATTCTTAAAGCTACTGCTAAGAATCCAAAAAATAGATATGAAGATTCTAGAAGTATGCATGAGGATTTATTAACTGCTCTTAATGAAGAAAGAATAAATGAACCTCCTATTAAATTTAAGTATCCTGAACATGAGACTGATGAAACTAAAAAGATAAAGAAAATAGAAGATTTACCTAAAGATGGGGAAAGTGATATAGAGGATACAAAAGAGATAGTTAATAAGATAGATGAAATTGAAGATAAGAAAAGTAAAGTATTAATTATTATTCTTGCTGTAATCTTATCAATTGCTTTACTTACATTATTATTTGTATTTGTTATTTATCCAGCTTTGACTGCTGAGAAAAATGTAGTTATTCCTGATTGTACAGGAAAGACTGTTAGTAAATGTGAACAACTTCTTCATGAAAAAGATTTAGAAGTTGCGACTAAAATAAAAACTACATATTCAGATAGTGTTGATAAGAATAAAGTTGTAAAGACTAATCCTGAATCAGGAAGAACAGTTAAAACTGGAACAACTATTACAATTTATAAATCTCTTGGATCAGAAACTGTAGAATTAGAAGATTATGTTGGTAAAAATTCTAATGAAATAAAAGCTGTATTAGAGGTTAAATATGAATTAGAAGTTACTATAGAGAAAAAAGATGTAACTACTGCTGTAGATGATCCTGATGCAATTATTGAACAGAGTTTACCTGCTGGAACTAAGGTTAAGAAAGGGGATAAAATCACATTGTATGTTGCTAATCAAGTAGATACATTCCCTAATATGCAAGGTTGGACTAAGGATGAAGTGGATGCATTCTGTACTAAATATGAACTTAAATGTAAGTATGTTGAAGAAGAGAATACTACTTATGAAGAAGGAACTATTTATGAACAAAGTATTAGAGCTGGTTCTTCTATTACTAAGGGAACAAATTTAACTCTTACTGTAGCAGTTAAACCTAAAGCAAAACCAACTCCTAGTACTACTCCAACTACTACTCCTGAAGAGGTAGAGGGATAGTCTATAATATTTGGAGGTATTAAATGAAAGGACAAATCGTTAAAATAATAAGTGATTTACATTTTGTAAAATATGATAATAAGATTTATCCTTGTAAATGTAGAGGAATATTGAGACATGAACATATCACGCCACTAGTGGGTGAATATGTTCTTTTTGATGAAAATGAATTGATAATAAATGAAATATTACCTAGAAAAAATAGTTTTGATAGACCTAAAGTTTGTAATATTGATCAGGCATTTATTATTACTAGTTTAGTTATTCCTGATTTTTCTCTTAATTTATTAGATAAATTCTTAGTATTAATGGAACTTCATAAAGTAAAACCTATAATTATTATTACTAAGACTGATCTAGTTGATGATATGAGCAAATTTGAAGAGATATTTAATTATTATAGAAAAATTGGATATGAAGTCATTTATAATACTGAAATAGATAAAATAATGAGTTTGCTTGATGGTAAGATTAGTGTGTTTACTGGACAAACTGGTGCTGGTAAAAGTACATTAATTAATAAATTAGATGATTCATATGATATAGAAACTGGAGATGTATCTATATCACTTGGTAGAGGAAGACATACTACTAGAGAAACTTCTATGTATGAAGTTTCTTCTGGATATATAATTGATACTCCTGGATTTAGTGCATTAGATTTAAATAATTATTCTAAAGAAGAAATAAAATCTGCTTTTATTGAATTTAATAATTATCCTTGTGAATATAGAGACTGTTCTCATATTAATACAGAGAATTGTGGTGTAATTCAAGCTGTTTTAGATAATAATATAATTAAGAGTAGATATGATAATTATCTAAAATTTGTAGGAGATGATAGAAGATGAAAGTAAGTGTATCTTTTTTAAGTAGTGATAATATTCCTAGAGATTTAAAAAAATTAAATGATACAGATTGTGATTATATTCATGTGGATATTATGGATGGAATTTTTGTTAAGAATAAGACTATGCCTTGGAGTGAGATGAAAAACATATATAAATATACTGATAAGAGATTAGATGTTCATCTTATGGTTAGTGATCCAACTAAATATATAAAGAATTATTCATCTTTAAATACTGAATATATTACTATACACTCAGAGATACCTGGAGATATTACAAGTTATATTAGATTAATAAAATCATATAATATAAAAGCTGGTATTGCGATTAAGCCTAATACTAATATTAGAGATATTATTCCTTATTTACCTTATGTTGATTTGATACTTGTTATGAGTGTTGAACCTGGTGAAGGGGGACAAGAATTTATACCTTCATCTTATGATAAAGTTAAAGAGATAAGACATTTGCTTAAAGAATATAAACTTAATAATATAATTATTAATATAGATGGGGGAGTAAATAATAATACTAAATCTATGTGTGTAGATTGTGATATGGTTGTATCTGGTAGTTATATTGTAAAGAGTGATAATTTTCAAAATAAAATAGATAGTTTAAGATAATTTTGTTATAATTAATATAATAAGGGGTGACTTATATGAATAATGAAGAAAATAATTTAAATAATGGAAATGTTCAAAATACTTTTGATAATTCTAATCCTGAAATATTAGAAAGTACTCCTGTTGAAGAATTACAACCTACTACTCCTGTTAGTAATAGTAATGAGATTTTAACTCCTGAAGAACCTAGTGTTGAACAAACTAATACTGTTGAGTCAAATGTTGGTGATAATTCTGTAGAACAAGCTTCTCCTGAACAAGAACCTCCTGAACAAACTCCAAATGATGGGGCTGCTAGAATTGAAACTGAAACAGGTGGAGAAGGTCATATTCATTTAGATGCTTATCAACATCATGAGAAGAAAGAAAAGAAAGAAATTGTTCATACTGCTGAAGAAGAAAAAGGTTATTCTAGAAGAAGAGTAGGAATGCTAATATTTTTCATTCTATTAATTGCTTTTGTTATATTTTTACCTAATCTTAGGGATTTATATATTCAATATAAAACTCATGTTGAAGAAGAAGAGATTTCTTCAGGTAAACTTATTTGTACACTAGATAGAAGTACAGATGATTTTGATATTACTTATAATGAAACATTTAGTTTTAAAAAATATAAATTGCAATCATTTAATTATAGTGTTGAAACTAAGGGAGATGCTTCTAAAGATATTGGAAAATTCAAGGAAATTTATGGTAAATGTGATAATTTAAGCAAAACAGTTGGAATAAATAATCTAACTGGTATTGTTATAGATTGTAGTTATGTTGAAGGCGATGACAAAGTGGTTGAAACACAAACTTTTGATTATAATACAATAGATAAGGGTGAATTAAAATCTGCTTATACTGAAGCTGGTGTTGAATATCCTGAATTTGAATTAGATGATAATATCAATGAAATAGAAAAAAGTATGTTAGCTGGTGGATTTACTTGTCAAAAAGTTAGTTAATTACAGCTAACATTTTTTAGGTGGTGAGCATTATGTATAATAAGAATTTAAATGATATTTATGATGAATTAAATAGTTCTAAAGATGGGTTAACATCTAATGAAGCATTAAATAGAATAGAGAAATATGGAAATAATGAATTAGTTGAAGCTAAGAGTCGATCTAAGTTTAGAATTTTTTTAGATCAATTCAATGACTTTATGATTATTATTCTAATTATTGTTGCAATTACGATGGGTATTTATGCATATTTTGTTAGTGGTGATTATACAGATACTATTGTTATTGCTGTAGTTGTTCTTATTAATGCTTTTATGGGTTTTTTACAAGAAGCAAAAGCTCAGGTTACTTTGGATGGTCTTAAGAGTTATATTGTTCGTCGTAGTACTGTTAAAAGAGATGGTAAACTTGAGGTTATTGATTCTTCTTTATTAGTTCCTGGAGACATTATAGTTTTACAAGCAGGAGATAGAATAGCAGCAGATGCTAGAATTATTGAATTAGATAATCTATATGTTGATGAGTCTCAATTAACTGGTGAAAGTGTTCCTGTTATGAAAGCTGAAAAGACTTTAAATGGAACTTTACAATTACAAGATCAAAATAATATGTTATTTTCTGGATCAAATATTACTAATGGTAGATGTGAGGCTATTGTTACATCTACAGGTATGAATACAGAACTTGGAAAAATAGCTGTTAGTTTAAATACTCCTTATAGAGTAGAAACACCTCTTGAAAAGAAAATGAAAGAGATTAGTATCACTATTACTAAATTAATATTTGTAATATTAGTTTTAATATTTTTATATAGTGTATTTATGAAAAATAGTATTGTAGAAACAATCATGTTATGTGTTTCTTTAGCAGTAGCAGCTATTCCTGAAGGCCTTCCTGCTGTCATAACAATAACTTTATCTAACGGAACTCAAGATTTATTAAAGAGAAAAGCTGTTGTTAGACAGATGGGTGCGATAGAAACTTTAGGTAATGTAGGCGTTATTTGTTCTGATAAGACTGGTACTATAACAAAAAATGAAATGACTATTAAAGAGGATATTATTTATAATGAAGAATTTTTACATTATATATTTGGATTGTGTAATGATACATTAATTGATAAAGATAAGTTAATTGGTGATCCTACTGAAAGTTGTTTATATGATTACTTAAATAATAAAAAAATTGATGTACTTAATATGAGAATTACTAATAAAAGAGTAGAAGCTGCGCCTTTTGATTCAGATAGAAAAATAATGAGTACAGTAAATATAATTAATGGTAAATACTATTTGTTAGTTAAAGGATCTTTTTCTAATGTTATAAATAGATGTGATTATTTAGGTGATAAGAATAAAAAATTAACTAAAAAAGAAAAAGATGAAATATTGGAAAATGGAAATAATATGGCTAAGAAAGCTCTTAGAGTGATGAGTTATGCTTATAAAGAATTAAAAAAGATTCCAGCTAATTCTAATGAAGTGTTAGAACAAGAAAATAATTTAATTCTAGCTGGATATGTAGGTATTATTGATCCTCCAAGAAGTGATGTTAAAGATGCTGTTAAAACATGTAAGAATGCTTCTATTAGACCTATTATGATAACTGGTGATTCATTAGTTACAGCTATTGCGATTGCGAAAGAAGTAGGCATTACTTCTAATGATGATGAGGGTATTTTAGGTAGTGACTTAGATAAATATAGTGATGATGAATTAATAGATGTTGTTTCTAAATATAATGTCTATGCTAGAGTTAGTCCTACTCATAAACTTAGAATCATTCATGCATTACAAAAACAAGGTAAAATAGTTGCAATGACAGGAGATGGAGTTAATGATGCTCCTGCTATAAAAGATGCTAATGTAGGTATTGGTATGGGAATTACTGGTACTGATGTTACTAAAAATGTATCAGATATAGTTCTATTAAATGAATCTTTTGGAACTATTGTTGTTGCTGTAGAAGAAGGTAGAAAGATATTTTCAAATATTAGAAATAATGTTGTATATTCATTAAGTTCTAATATAGCAGAATTATTAATTGTTATTATAGGTATGCTTACAGGTAATGTAATATTATTACCTATACATATTCTATTTATTGATTTAGTTACAGACTCTATTCCTAGTATTGCTTTATCTTTTGAAAAAGCTGAAGATGGTATTATGGATAAAGAGCCTAATGATATAAAGAAACCTATATTTACTCCATTTGTAATATCTTGTATTGTTTCTTCAGCAATAATAGAAACTATTTTTGTACTATTTGTTTATTTCTTTGCAAAATTCAATATTGGTAATTATGAGTTAGAACTTGCTTTACTTTCATTAGTATTCCAAGAATTAATGTATGCTGTATCTTGTAGAAATTTAAAAAAGCATATTAATCTTAAAAATATGTTTTCTAATAGAGCTATGAATATTGGATTATTTATATTATTGATAATAGAAGTAATATTCTTCCTTACTCCTGTAGGAGCATTGATAAGTATAGAAATAATTCCAATTAAATATGTATTATTAGTACTTATAATTAATCTATTTGGATTTGCTTGTTATGAAATACTTAAACCTGCTTTAAAATATATGTATACGGATTAACATTGTTAATCCTTTTTAATTATGGTATTATCTTTATAGAGGTAATTATTATGAAAAAGATGGGCTATGTACTTATCTATTTATCTTTATTTCTTGTATTTAGTGGTTTGTTTTTATTAAAACCTATTAAATATTCGTATATTAATTTAGGTAATAATCGAATTGATAAATTTTTAAATACTAATCTTATTAATCAAATTGATGATGTTCAACTTAGAAAAGAGGAAGAAGAAAAAGAGAAAGAAAAAGAACAAGAAAAAGTTAGAAATGTTTCTATAAATAGTAGTGCTCCTGTTGAATTTAATATTTCTAGTGATGGTGTAGCATCAGGTAAAGTAAGTTATTATTCATTACAATGTTCTGGTTGTAGTGGTAATCTTGGAAGTGGAGCTGCATTAGATGGGGTGTTTTATAATGATCCTACATATGGTTATGTTAGAGCAATGGCCTGTGGAAGGGAATATTCATATGGAACAGTTATTACTATTAGTGGGACTCCTTTGGGTGATTTTAATGGAATATGTCTTGATAGAGGTGGCATGATAGGAACTGATAAGAAAAGAGTATTTGATATATTAGTTAATAGTAATGAAGAAGCTTATCAATATGGAATAAGTAATGTTAATTATAATGTAATTAGAAATGGATATTAAGTTTTGATTTAATCAAAACTTTTTTAATGATATAATAGAAATTGGTGATTAAGATGAATGAAGACATAATTAAAAATATTAGTAAAGATTTAGATATTAGTGATAAACAAGCTACTACAGTATTAAATTTATTAAGTGAAGGAAATACTATTCCTTTTATTGCTAGATATAGAAAAGAAGCTACTGGTGGATTAGATGAAGAAAAAATAAAAGCAATTGGGGAAGTATATGACTATCAAGTTAATTTATTAAAGAGAAAAGAAGATGTTATTAGATTAATTGATGAAAAAGGACTACTTACTGATGAATTAAAGAATTCAATAATTAATTGTACTAAGTTGGTTGAAGTAGAAGATTTATATAGACCTTATAAAGAAAAGAAAAAGACTAAGGCAACTGAAGCTATTAAGATGGGATTAGAACCTTTGGCAAAAATCATAATGTCTTTTCCAACAAGTGGAGATATTAAAAGTATTTGTTCTAAATTTATAAAAGAAGATTTGGATGAAGAAAAATGTATAGAAGGTGCTAAATATATTATTGCTGAATGGATTAGTGATAATGCTTATTATAGAAAGTGGATTAGAGGATATTTTTATAAAAATGGAGTTATTGTATCTAAAATAAAAAAAGGTGCTTCAGATGAAAGTAAAGTCTATGAAATGTACTATGACTATAGTGAGGCTGTTAAATCTGTTAAGCCTCATAGAATTTTAGCAATGAACAGAGGAGAAAATGAAAAGGTACTTAATGTTAGTATTGATGTAGAAAAAGGAGACATAATTAGTTATTTAGAAAGTAAGATTATTAAGAATAAAGATAGTTTTGTAGCTAGCTATGTTAAAGAGGCTATTGAAGATTCTTATAAGAGATTAATAGAACCTAGTGTAGAAAGAGAAGTTAGAAGTGATTTAACTGAAAAAGGTGAGATTGCTGCTATAGATAATTTTGGTAAGAATTTAGAAGCTTTATTATTAACTCCTCCTATGAAAGAGAAAATAATTTTAGCGTTTGATCCTGGCTTTGTTAATGGTTGTAAATTAGCTGTTATTGATAAGACAGGTAAATATTTAGATTCTACTGTTATAAAACCTTTCTTAAAAGGAAAAGAAGAAGAATTAAAAGAATCTTCTATGAAAGTAGTAGTAGATTTAGTAAATAAATATAATGTTGATATTATTGCGATAGGTAATGGTACTGCTTCTCGTGAGAGTGAAAAGTTTTGTGCTGAAATGATTAAACAAAATAATTTGAAATGTAAATATATTATTGTTAGTGAAGCAGGAGCATCAATTTACTCAGCCAGTGATGTAGCAATTGAAGAATTTCCTGATTTAGCTGTTGAAAAAAGAAGTGCTGTTAGTATTGGTAGAAGGTGTCAAGATCCACTTGCAGAGCTTGTTAAGATACCGCCTGAAGGAATAGGGGTAGGTTTATATCAACATGATGTTCAAAAATCAAAGTTATCAACTTCTTTAGATTTTGTAGTAGAAAAATGCGTTAATAGTGTAGGAGTAAATATTAATACTGCTTCTAAATCATTATTAAAATATGTTTCTGGTATTACTAAGAAAACAATTGATAAGATTATTGAATATAGAGAAAAAATGGGTAGAATTAATTCTAGAGAAGAATTAAAAAAGAAAAAAATATTAACAGATAAAACTTATGAACAAGCTATTGGATTTTTACGAATTGCTGATGGTGATAATATACTTGATTCTACCGCAATACATCCAGAAAGTTATGATGTTGCTTTAAAATTACTTGATAAAATAGGATGTACTTTGAATGATATTGGTACTGATGGTATTAAAGAAAAATTAGGTAAAGTTGATGTAAATAGTATGGCTCAAGAATTAGGAACAGATACTTATACATTAGAAGATGTAATAATTAGTTTAAAGAAGCCTAATTTAGATCCTAGAGATGAAATGCCTCAACCAATATTAAAAAGTGATGTTCTAGATATTAAAGATTTAAAAATAGGTGATAAATTACAAGGTACTGTTAGAAATGTAGTAGATTTTGGTTTATTTATAGATATTGGATTACACAATGATGGATTAGCTCATATTAGTAAATTATCTAATCAATATATTAAGCATCCAAGTGATTTATTTAGTGTAGGAGATATAGTTGATTGTTATGTTGATGATATTAATTTAGAAAAAGAAAAAGTAAACTTAAGTTTACTTCCTAGGTAAAAGAGTATTCTTTTATCTTTTTTTATTATTTATAAAATATGTTATTATAAAGATGGAGGTAATTATTATGAAGACTAGAGGATTTGAAATAGCTAAAGGATGGGAAGATAAAAATATTAATATACCTGTTAGAAAAACAGCAAGATCTGCTGCTTATGATATAGAAGCTGCTGAAGATATAGATATTCCTGTTTTTAAACCTGGGATTAAACCAACTCTTATTCCAACTGGATTAAAAGCATATTGTCAAGACGATGAATGTTATTTTTTGATGAATAGATCTGGAGGACCAAAGAAGGGTCTTTTGACTCCACATGGTTTGGGATTAATAGATGCAGATTATTATGAAAATCCAGATAATGATGGGCATTTTATGGTTCAGGTTTTTAATTGTAGTGATAAAGTTATACATATTAAAAAAGGGGATGCAATAGCTCAAGTTATGTTTACAAAGTTTTTAATATGTGATGGAGATAATGCTAGTGGAGAAAGAGCTGGAGGATTTGGTTCAACAGATAAAAAATAAACCTACTAAGTAGGTTTTATTTATTGTTTGTTAATTTTATTATTTCTTCATAATTATCATCTTTTGCCATGATATTTTTATGTAATTGATTACACTTTTCACATTTATATATAATTTTATATGTATCTTTAAATTTTTCTAGATCTATTGGTTTTAGTAGACCTTTACAATTATTTTGTCTATCACCTGGATTTATATCAACATGTAGTGAATATAGACAATATGGACAATGGTCTCTAGATGAGTATTCTAATTTATTTACTTTTTTTCCACAATTTAGACAAATAAATTCTTCATCTAATTCATTAAATCTTTTCATAGTTTCACCAACTAAATTATATCATTAATTCTATTATTATGATAATATTAAATTGGTGATAATATGAATAATACTAAATATGGATTGGTATTTGCTGGTGGTGGAACTAAAGGTGCTTATCAAGTAGGAGCATTAAAAGCATTAAAAGAAATGCATATAAAAATAGGGGCTGTTTCAGGCGCTTCTATTGGTTCTATTAATGGTGCTTTATTTGTACAAGGTGATTTAAAATTATTAGAAGATTTATATCATAATATAGAAATGAAAGATATTATGGAAATTAGTGAAAAAAATAAGTTAAATGTTTCTAAGAATCTGTTAAGTCCTGATAATATATTAAAAATAGCAAATGAATATATTCGTAATAAAGGTATATCTAATGAGCCTCTTAGAAAATTATTGAATAAATATATCAATTTGGATAAAATATATAAATCTAAAATAGATTTTGGTATCATGACATATGATGTTAAAAATGAAGAAGGTATTGAATTGTTTAAAAAAGATATACCTAAAGATAAGATGATAGATTATATACTTGCTTCATCATGTTTTCCTATTTTTAAACCTCAGAAAATAGGGGGTAACGTATATTTAGATGGTGGTTTATATGATAATATGCCTATTAATATGTTAATTAATAAAGGATATAAAAATATTATATTAATTGATATTAATGGAATAGGTATGATTAGAAGAACTATGGGTGATGACGTTTATTTCAAAGTAATTAAGCCTACTGAAGATTTAGGTGGTACTTTTGAATTTAATAAAGAGAAGATTGATCATAATATTAATTTGGGTTATCTTGATACCTTAAAAGCCTTTAGGGTTTTAATGGGTAAACATTTTTACTTTGAAAAAATTGAATATTTTAAATTATTAACTAGATATAGTATTGATGATATTTTAGGTTTGGAAGAAGCAGGTTTAATATATAAATTAAATAGATATAAGAGATGGAAAGCAAAAGAGTTTATTAATGCTATAATTAGTGCTTACAATAAAGAAATAAGTGAGTTTCCTAGTATTAAGGATATTAATGTTACAAATATTAGTAATTATATTAAAGAGGGATATGGAATATCTATTTGTAGAGAGATTACTAATAATTATCCGGCATTACTTAGTAAGTATAATGGGGTGTTTTCTAATTATTTTATGGCTAATAATGCTATAGAGGAAGTAATCAATCAAAGGAAAGATAAATTGTTTTATTTGTAAAATTTAATAAAAAAAGCAACATCTCTCTTGAAATGTAGAAAAAATATGATATGATTAATTTGTAAGTGATGAGCTTACTATGAATTTTTCATATTCTCTCATAGACTAGTCTAAATAGACTAGTCTTACTTTTTTATGTTATAATGATTTAGGTGAAAAGTATGAATTATGACTTTAAAATAAATGACTTTGAAGGTCCATTAGATTTATTACTTCATCTTATTAAAATTAATGAGATGGATATTATGAATATTCAAATAGAGAAGATAACTGATCAATATGTCAATTATATTAATTCTTTAGAGAAGATGAATATAGAAGTGGCTTCTGAATATTTAGTTATGGCTAGTGAATTAATACATATTAAGAGTAAATTATTGCTTCCTAATGAGACTATTGAATCAGAAGATGAAGAAGAGATTAATTCTAAAGAAGAATTAATAAATAGATTACTTGAATATGATGCTTATAAAAAAATTAGTAATATATTAGAAGAAAAAAATGAAAATAGGAGTTTAATTTATACTAAGTTACCTGAAAATATTAATAATTATATTGATGATAAACCTATTGAACAAAATGGTGAAATAGATGATTTGGTTAATGCATTTAAATTGTTTCTTGAAAGAAATAAAAAGAATAAACCTTTAAAAACAAAAGTAACAGTTAATGAAATTAGTATTACAAAAAGGTGTGATGATATTAGGAATGTATTAAAAAGTAATAAAAAAGTATCTTTCTTTAAATTGTTTGAATATAATAGTAAAGATTATATTGTTGTGACTTTTTTAGCAATTCTTGAGATGTGTAAAAATAAAGAGTTAACTATTAGTCAAGATGATACTTTTGGAGACATAGTTGTGGAGAGTGTGTAAATGAAAGCAGTATTAGAAGGACTATTATTTGTAGTTGGTGAGGATGGATTAACTATTGATCAAATAATGGATATATTAAATATAGATGAAAATGCTTCTAAAGAGTTAATTAAAGATTTAAAATCTGATTATGAAGATGAATCTCGTGGTTTAAGAATAGATTTTTTAGGCAATAGATTTAAATTAACTACTAAAGAAGAACATAAAGACTATTATCAAAGATTAATTGAAAATCCTATGTCTAACAAACTTAGTCAAGCAGCATTAGAGACTTTAGCAATTATTGCATATAATGAACCTATAACTAGAATGAAAATAGATAATCTTAGAGGAGTTAGTTCTGTACAAATAATTAGAAAGTTAGTTGCGAAAGGCTTTATTAAAGAGAGTGGTAGAAGTAATTTACCTGGAAGACCTATTTTGTACGAAACTACTAATGAATTTTTAGATTATTTTGGATTATCTTCTATTGAAGAGTTGCCTGATGTTTCCAAGTTTATTGAACAAAATACTGAAGAAGTTGATGAAAACAGTGATTTATATACTTCAAAATATGTTGAAAGTGAATAAAAAAATCAAAATTAAATAAAATTGCTATTTTATTGAAAAAATATATATTATAATTTAGTCAGGAAGGAGACGGAATATGAAGAAAAAATTAGTAATAATAACAATTTTTTTATTGGTAATTGCTACAATTCCTGTGTTTGCTACTGATAAGAATGCATTTAAAGCAGGAGATACTATTAACTCAGAAGAGGAGGTTAATTCTACATCATTTTTTGCTGGTAATAATATTAATCTATCTTCTAC
>ONIZ01000021.1 GCA_900317975.1 uncultured Bacillota bacterium | reverse complement strand
AAAAAAATACTAGAAATTCTAGTATTAATTTGTTTCATTTAAACAGAATACTGCATATATTGGGATATATCTAATATCTTTCTTTGTTGAAAAGTTATTTTCTGTTATACGTATTCCTTGTTTAACAATATATTTTGACATAAATACAGATAATGACTTTGCTTTAGAATCTTTTCTTGTTGTGATTTCTATAGGTATTATTGTACCCATTCTATCTTGAATAACAAAATTTACTTCTGCTTTTCCTTCTGATTGATAATAATATATTGAATAACCTAATTCTGTAAGAGTCTTTGCTATATGATTTTCATATAATATTTCTTTACTATTTTCATCTGTAATCATCTTTTTATAATTAAGATGTAACATTGTAAATAGTAGTCCATCATCTGGTACATATAATTTGAAACTATCTTTATGTCTACATGAACTTAGTGGAGACTTTACTGTTGTTATTTTATATGAATGATATAGTAATTGATTTTCTATTAAATAATCAATTGATGATTTATAGTCATTCTTTCTAGTTCCTGTTTTAATAGTTCCGTATTGGAACTTTTTATTTTTCTTTGATAATTGATTAGGAATTGAATCAATTATTTCTATTGATCTAGGTATATCTATTAATTTTTCATTATTAATTACTTCTTTTTCATAGACATCTATTATCTTCTGTTTAATAGCATCTAATTCATTATCACTGAATCCTCTTAGTTCTGCATCTATTACTTCTGGCATTCCTCCTGTTATTAAATACCTTTGGAACATGTCTAAGGCTACTTTATGGAATGGGCATGTTTTCCTTTTATTGTACGATTCTCTAATTAGTTCTGCCATTGTTCTTTCATTATGAGCTATTAGATATTCTTCAAAACTCATAGGGAACATCCCTCTAAATTGTAATTCTTCTGCTTTAAATTTATTTAATAAGCTTTTTGATGTTATAGCAATAATATTGTATTTAGATTGAGAACTTCCAAATAACTTTAATCCATTAATAATATTAATATCAGTTAGATTATCTAAAATGATTAATGTATCATCTTCTAGAATTGTTTCATCTGCTAGTAATGATAAATTGAGAATTATTTTATCTATTGCTTTTTCTTTAGCAAATAAGTTTACTAGTGCTTCATTATTATATGTATTAAAATATGCAATGTTTTTATATTCTTTTTTTCCAAAATTTATGGCAGTAAATGTTTTACCTACTTGTTTAGGTCCATATATTACTAATGGTTTTCTAATAAGATCTTTCTTCCAACTTAACAAATATTTTTCTATGTTTCGTTCCATAAATTGCCTCCCTAACACATATTTTATAAATTAAGTATATCGATTAATATCTCTTAAGTCAATATTAACGAGAGTGTTTTTTAAGTAATTAGTAACTGTATATATAAACTGTTTCGTTGTTGGTTTATCCTTATTGTAGTTAATACTATATCCAAATAAGTTATCTCTATCTTCATAGTCCATATTATCCCAACATATAGTTATTGAATATCTTAGACATTTTTCTATACATTTATAATTCTTATTATATTTTTTTGATAGTTCTTTAAATAATTTGTTTTTCATATTATATAGATATGAATCATCTTCTAAACATAATTTAAATATCTCTTCTAACAGTTTGTGTCCTTCTAAATGTTCTGGTAATCCTAACCTTTTTAAAAAATTGTTTATTTGAATGTTTCTATCTATTGTTTTATCTCCTAAAAAGAAGGAAACTTTTACATTTCCTTCTCTTATTAACTTTATTAACTCTTCATCATCTAAATCACTTACCATAATAACCTCTCTATTCTCTCTAATTATTATGGTATATTATTTTTATTATAATTTAGATAAAAAATCTTTTAATTTTGTAATATTTAGGCTTAATCCACCTAATAAGTAGCCATCTATTTCTTTTGTTTGTTTTAATTCATCTATATTATTTTCATTAGCACTTCCTCCATATAATATTTTATTTGTAGGAAGTATTTCTTTAATTAATTTAAATATTTCTTCTATTTCATTATTTTTAGGTATTATTCCTGTACCTATTGAATAAATGGGTTCATATGCTACTATGATAGATTCTTGCTCTTCTTCATTTAAATCTTTTATAGCATCATTTATTTCTTTAGTTATTACTTCTTTATATGTATTATTATCTCTTTCTTCTTTTGTTTCTCCTACACATAGTACTGGAATAATGCCTTCATTTAGAAGCATTTTAATCTTTTCATTAGTGTCTTTATTTGATTCGTTTTGTTCTTGTCTTCTTTCACTATGTCCTACTATACAATATTTAACTCCATAGCTTTTTAATTGCTTTGATGATATTTCTCCTGTATGAGGTCCTGTAATATATTTAGATACATTTTGGGCTCCTAGTGGAAAAACATTATTATCATACATACTAAGATTAATTGTTGATGGACATACTATTAAATCTTCTTCAGTTCTAATAGTTTTTAAATCTTCTAAGTAATTTAAAAATTCTTCTTTATTTAAATTACATTTATTATTTAACATTACTATCATGCTTATCTCCTCTTTATAAACCTTTCTTTCTTTTAGATGTTGTTTTCTCTTTTTCAGGTGAGGCTAGAGTATCTCTTAATAAGATTATACTTGTCTCTCCTTCAACATCGCCTATTAATTCGTATCCTTCATCTTTTAATTTATCTACCATGTGATCATTTTCAGGTATATGTATTCTTATATTTACCATAGAAAGAAAGTGTTCTGCATATGCAGTTGACTCTTCTATTATTCTTGTATCTTTTGATAAATCATAATTACTATAATATATATCACAGTTTTTTAAGTCTTTATATCCATGTATAAAGCACATTCTATCTATTTCATTATCTTTAATCGTGAACAATATTACTTTATCTTCATTATCATTTGATTGTTGTATTTCTTCTAGAAAGTGAGGGGCATTAGGGCCTATTCTTTTTTCTAGTCTTTTAAACAATTCTTGTTGATTTATATCGTTTGGATCTGAAATATTAATTCTTTTCCCCCTGGACATTTTATCACCTATTTTATTGATTCTATTCCTGGTAATTTTTTACCTTCTAAATACTCTAATGTTGATCCGCCACCAGTTGAGGCATGAAATACCTTATCTTTTAAATTACAATTAGATGCTGCTGCAACTATGTCTCCACCACCTAAAATTGTTTTTATATTATTATCTACTAAATATTTTAATAAGTCTTCTGTTCCTGCTTTATAGTTATCAAATTCATATACTCCTAATGGTCCATTCCAAATAACTGTTTTAGCAAGACTTAAATATTTTTCGTATAAATCTATTGTTTGAGGACCTAGATCTAGTCCCATATCATTTTCTTCTATTTCATTTATAGTTACAACTTTCATTGGAGTATCATTTGAGTACTCAGTAGATGATTTAACATCTACTGGTAATATTATTTTGTCTTCATGTTCTGCTAGTACTTTTTTGCAAAAATCTATATTTTCTTCATCTAGAAGAGATTTTCCTATGTTAAATCCTTTTGCTTTTAGGAATGTAAAGGCCATTCCTCCACCTATTAATATTTTATCCGCTTTAGTAACTAGGTTTTCAATTACTCCGATTTTATCAGATACTTTTGCTCCACCTAGGATAACCATGAATGGTCTTTCTGGATTATCTAGTTCACTTAATGCTTTTAATTCTTTTTCTACTAGGAATCCTACTGCAGAATTACCTTCTTTATGAGAAGCAATTCCAACATTAGAAGCATGTGCTCTATGTACTGTACCAAATGCATCATTTATAAATACATCTCCTAGAGATGCCCAATATGCACCTAATTCTTCATCATTAGATGATTCTTTTTTACCATCTAAATCTTCATAACGAGTATTTTGAATTAATAATACATCTTTTGGATTCATAGAATTAATCTTTTCTTCTAGTTCTTCTCCTCTAGTTTCATTAACAAAGATTACATCTTTTCCTAATAATTCACTTAATCTATCTGCTACTACTTTAAGATTATTCTTTTCTAAATCACTTTCTTCTTTTACTCTTCCTAAATGTGATAATAAAATTACTTTAGCATTTTCTTCTATGGCATATTTAATAGTAGGTAATGCTTCAACTATTCTATTATCATCTTCTATCTTTCCATCTTTTAATGGGACATTAAAATCACATCTTATTAATACTTTTTTATTTTTAATATCTAAATCTTTTATTGTTTTCATGGTACCTCCATTCTTATTCATTTTAAGTATAACATTATTTTAAAATAAAAAAAAGAAGCAGATGCTTCTTAAATTTCCATTAAATATTTTGCTGTTCTAACCATTTGTGCTGTATAAGACATTTCATTATCATACCAAGCAATTACTTTTACTAATTGTTTTCCATCTACGTCTAATACATCTGTTAAGTCTCCATCTACTAATGATCCACATCTACGTGAAATTACATCACTTGATACAATTGGGTCCATTGTAAATTGTAAAGTTTCGTTTTGTGCATTCTTTAGAATTGCATTTATTTCTTCTTTAGAAGTAGGTCTTGATAATTCTAATACTAAGTCTACAACTGATCCAGTTGGAACTGGTACTCTCATTGCTAGACCTTGCATTTTTCCTTCTAAATTAGGACATACTTTTCCTATAGCAGATGCTGCTCCTGTAGAAGTTGGTACAATATTTGCTGCACAAGCTCTACCACGACGAGCAAAGATTCCTTTGTTATGAGCAATATCTAAAGTTGCTTGATCATTAGTATAAGCATGAACTGTAGTCATATATCCTTTTTCAATACCTATTACTTTGTCTAATACATCTACAACAGGTGCTAAACAGTTAGTTGTACAAGATGCTGCTGAAATAACTTGTTCATCTCCTGTTAATGTTTCATGATTTACATTATAAACGATTGTTTTTAAATCACCTTTTGCTGGTGCAGAAATAATTACTTTCTTAGCTCCTGCATTAATATGAGCCATAGCTTTATCCTTATCAGTGAAATGACCAGTACATTCCATTACTACATCAACATCTAAGTCTTTCCATGGAAGATTTGCAGGATCTTTTTCTGCATAAATAGGAATTTTTCTTTCTCCTACTACTAGATCATTTCCTTCAAATGAAATCTCATCTATCCTATAATTACGATGATTAGTATCATATTTTAATAAATAAGCTAATTGTTCAGCATCAGTTAAATCATTTATTGCAACTACTTCATAATCTGGATCTTCTTCCATTAATCTAAAACATAATCTTCCGATTCTTCCAAATCCATTAATTGCTACTCTTACCATTTAATATTCCTCCTCAGTATATTTTTATTATAATTAGTTTTTTTATTTTATTCAATAAAATGTACTTAGTTTTTTCTTTGAATGTAAAAAATATCCACAGTTATTGTGGATATTTACTATTTATTATAAAAATAACTTCCTCCTATGAATTCTCTTAATATTGAATCTTGAGGAACAGCATCACTTGGTATAGGTAAGAATAATCTAATAAATTTTAATAATCTCTTGGCTTCTTCATATACAGGTGAGTCAATTGGTACATCATATAGTAATGGTTCTACATACGTACGTAATACTCCTAATTCATAGATAAGAGCTGTATTAATTGTTACATCTGCTTCATCTTGACAAGGGAATATATATAATTCCTCTCCTTTTCTTACGGATGGCCATGTTTTAATAGAATCTTCTACACTTCTACCTCTTGTTCTAGCATCTCGTACTATTCTTCTTAATAATCTACAGTCAGTTGTAGATATTCTATTATGAGTATCTATATTTAATTCAGTTAATGGAGAAATATATATTTTAAACTTCTTATCTTTTGGAATATTAGTTAATACCTTCTTATCTAGTGCGTGAATTCCTTCAATTACTAGAATATCTTTGTCCTCCATTTTTAATGTGTTTACAAAAGATTTTGTTCCTAAAATAAAATCATATGTAGGAATTTTAGTTTCTTTTCCATCTAATAAATTAGCAATTGTTTTATCAAAGAGTTTTAGATCAACTGCTTCTAAACATTCATAATCATATTTTCCATCTTTATCTTTAGGCGTGTTTTCTCTTTCAACAAAGAAATCATCCATTGATAATACTTTTGGATGTAGACCAAAACTTTCTAAATACATACATAGTTTTTTTGATGTTGTTGTTTTTCCTGATGATGATGGGCCTGCAATTAAAACCATTTTTACTTTTTTCTTTTTATCATTAATCTTTTCAGCGACACCTAAAAGTCTATTACTTTGAAGTGTTTCATCAATTTTAATTAAGTCACCTACACGGTATTTTGATACTAATTCATTTAAATCATTTGATGTTGTTATTTTCATTATTTTAGCCCATTCTCTACATTCATTAAATACATCAAACATGTGAGGATGATGAACGTATGGAGTTATTTTATCTGGACTATATATTGTTGGAAAACGAAGTACAAATCCATTGTCTTCTACATATGTTAATTCAAATTTTTCGATCATAGAAGATTCTGTAGGCATTTGACTATAGAAATAATCATATAAATTTCCAAGTCTATATAGAGTTACATAAGTATTAGTGTTATATCTTAATACTTTTGATTTTTCAAAATCTCCTATTTCATTGTAATAATCAATTGTTTCTAATCTATCAACTAACTCTTTTTTTATTGGAAGATTTAATTCAATTGTTTCTTTCATTTTATTAAATATTTCTTTTAATCTTGAAGGAGTTAGTTTAAAGTTTGTTTCACAGTATAATCCCTTATCTAAGGAATGTTCAATAGAAACATCTGCTTTCTTTCCATATAAAGATTTTATAGCATAAATAAGAATAAATACTAAACCATTTATATAGATTCTATTTCCTTGAGATGAAGTTAAATCAAAGAATTCTACTTCAGCATTATCTATTATATGGTATGACAACTCTCTTAATTGTCCATTTACTTTACCTAAAATGATTCTATATTTAAAATTTTCTTGATAATTTGGAGCCAATTCTTCTAGAGTTGTTCCTTTAGTTACTTTAATCTTACTTTTTCCTACTGTGATTTCTATTTTTTCTATCATATTATTACCCCTTATTATTTTTAGTATATCAAACTTTACTATTTTCTTTTAGGTTTTTCTTTATTTTTTCTGCTAAGTCAGTTATTTTACGGAATCTATGATTTAGTCCTGACTTAGTTATTTTCTTTTTAGTATCATCTGATATTATGTTGGCTAGTTCCTGTAGAGAAGCTTCTGGATATTCTTTACGATATCTTACAAGTTCTTGACATTTATCATCTAATAGAGAGATAGATGCTGTATCTTCTAATACTTTGATATCATCTAATTGACGTGTAGCAGTACTAATAATTTTATCTATATTTGCTTGTTCACAATTATTTAGACGATTTGTCATATTCTTTTCATCTCTATAGACTCTTATATTTTCATAATATAATACTGCTTTAGTAGCATCTAAAATCTTTATAAAATCACTTATCTTATCAGCTTCTTTAATATATATCATGTAGCCTTTTTCTCTATTTAGTATTTTTGCATTTAAATCATATGTATTTAATAATCTTTGTATAAAGACTGCTTCTTCAGGTTTATTTATTAATAATTCTAAATGATAACGAGATGTCTTAGGATCATTAATACTTCCAGTACAAAAGAATGCTCCTTTTAAATATGCTTTTACTGTTTCTAAATCATCTAATATATAACTAGGTGGATTATCTAAATATTTATCATTATCATCTAAATATCCAATATCTTTTAAAATATTATGATCGTTATCAATAATTGTTAATTCATATAAATCTTTTTTAGAAAAGTTTAGATTATCTATTGTCTTTATAGTTCCTTCTATGTTGTAATTTTTCTTTATACAATCATTTATTCTATTTATTATATTTATATTTTCTGATGTAAGAATAATCTTATCTTTATCAACAGTTCCGTTATTTCTTATAAAACCAGATAGTTCTGCTAATACTTCTGGTTTTCTATAATCTTTATTATTAATTGCTATTTCATTTTTTATTTCTGTTGTGTATGACATTTATTCATTAAATAACCATATATAAGAAAATTTAATTTTAAAGAGTTATGTCTAATCATTTTGTCTTCTATTATAATTAAATCATCTTCTAATAGTTCTACTCCCATTTTTTTTAATTCTTTATAATCTATTGGAACTGGATCTTTTCTTTCTGCAGTATAGTATTTTTCAGCTATTTTTTTATCTATTTTACTATTACTTGCAATAACTGCATCTACTTTTCTTTTTCCTAAATATTTATTTAACATTTTTAAGTGATCTGATACTTTGAAATTATCAGTTTCTCCTGGTTGAGTTACTGCATTACATACATACATAATTGGTGCTTTTGAATCTTCTAAAGCAAGAGTTACTTCTTTTGGAATTAAATTTGGAATAATAGATGTGAATAGTGAACCCATACTTAAAATAATTAAATCTGCTCTATTCACAGCTTTTATTACTTCAGGTAATACTTCAGGATCTTCCTTATATAGTAATCTTGATATCTTTTTAGGTGATTCTGTAATTTGTTCTTCTCCTTCAATTAAAGTTCCATCTTCTGCTTCTCCTACTAATGTAATATCTCTACTTTCTGAAATAGGTAAAACAGTTGCTTTAACATCTAATAATTTTGATAATTGATCAATTGATTTTTTTAATGAACCATTAATATCTAACATTGCTGTTAGTACTAAGTTTCCTAGGGCATGACCATTTAGATCAGAATCTGTTCTAAAACGATACTCCATCATCTTTTTTATTGGTTCATCTATATCTGATAAAGCTGTTATTACATGTCTTATATCTCCAACTGCTGGAATGTGAAATTCTTCTCTTAGTTTTCCAGTTGACCTTCCATTATCAGATACTGTTATTACAGCTGTTATATCTATAGGAAATTTTTGTAATCCTTTTAATAGATATGATAATCCTGTTCCTCCACCAAATACTACTACTTTTTTATTATCCATACTAATCTCCTTTTTTTAATTCATGATATTTATGTTTATTGTCTTTTTTTACTATATAGAATAGGAATAATACTATTCCGGATATTATATAAATAATTGATACCACTTGAGCTACTCTAATAGATCCTAGCATAAGTGAATCTGTTCTTAATCCTTCTACAAAGAATCTTTCTATACCATACCAAACTAAATATATTCCGGATAGTTGTCCTATATTTATCTTTTTATTCTTTCTAACTAATAATAATATTATAAAACCTAATAAACACCAGATTGATTCATATAAGAATGTTGGATGATAATATACTCCATTTATGTGCATTCCTTCTATTATGAAATTTGGTAAGTGAAGAGATTTTAAAAATGATAAAGATGTTTCAACACCATGAGCTTCTTGGTTAAAGAAGTTCCCCCATCTTCCAATAGCTTGGGCTATTATTAAGCCTACTGCTATAATATCCATCATTTTTAAAACATTAAGTTTTTTCTTCTTAGAATATAATATTAAAAATATTAGGCCACCTATAATTGCACCATGAATTGCTATTCCTCCGTGCCAGATTTTTATTATTTCTAATGGATCTTGTAAGTAATAATCTAAGTTGAATAATACATAATAAATTCTAGCTCCTAATATTCCAGATATTATCCCATAGAATATTAAATCTATTAAAATATTATCATTAATTTTTTGCTTTTTTGATTCTCTTACTATTAATATTGTTGCGACTAGTATAGCAGCAAACATAGTTAATGAGTACCAATATATTTTTATTGGACCAACTTCTAAAGCTACGCTATTCATCTCTTTCTAATTCCTTCTATAGTATCATCTACTAAATAATTTGCGACTGAAATTAGTACTGAGAAAAAGAATGCAGCCCAGAAACTATTTAAGTCAAATAAACCTAAAAGCATCCAATCAACTAGTTTTAACATAAATAAATTTATAAATAAGTAGAACAATCCTAATGTAAGAGCTGTTATTGGAATTGTTAGTACTACAAGTAATGGTTTTACTGTTTTCTTTAATACATATAATAAAACAACAATTAAAAGACAAACTAGAAAAGAGTATTTTGGATATATATAAACACTATCAAAAGCTTTAGTCATAATTATTATTACTAAAGCATAAGCTAACATATAGTATATCCATTCACTAAAATTGTTTATCTTTTTTCTTTTTCTCATTTATTACAATACCTTCTTTAAGTATTCACCGGTATAAGAACCTTTTACTTTAGAGACTTCTTCTGGAGTTCCTGTTGCGACAATCTCTCCTCCTTCATCTCCTCCATCTGGTCCTAAATCGATGATATAGTCAGCTACTTTTATAACATCTAAATTATGTTCTATAACTATGATTGTATCTTTATTATCTACTATTTTCTGTAAAATTGCAATAAGACGAGATATATCATCAGTATGAAGACCTGTAGTAGGTTCATCTAGTACAAATAGTGACTTACCAGTAGGCTTCTTTTGTAATTCTTTAGCAAGTTTTACTCTTTCTGCTTCTCCTCCCGATAGAGTTGGAGCACTTTGTCCTAGTTTAATGTAGCCTAATCCAACATCGTTTAATACCTGAAGTTTATGTTTTATTTTAGGAACATTTTCAAAAAATTCAAGGGCTTCACTAACTCTCATATCAAGTACTTCTGCTATATTTTTTCCTTTATATTTTATATTTAGTGTTTCTCTATTATATCTTGTACCATGACATACTTCACAAGGTACATAAACATCTGGAAGAAAATGCATTTCTATTTTCTTTACTCCATCTCCACGACATGCTTCACATCTTCCTCCTTTTACGTTAAATGAAAATCTATTCTTTTCAAAACCTTGCATTTTAGCTTCTTTTGTAGTAGTAAATAATTCTCTAATATCATCAAATACTCCTGTATAAGTTGCTGGATTTGATCTTGGAGTTCTTCCTATTGGATTTTGTGAAATTACTACTATTTTATCTATATTTTCTATTCCTAGAATTTTTTTGTATTTTCCAGGTTTTTCTTTTGATTTATATAATTCCTTTGAGATTGCTTTACAAAGTATTTCTGTTATTAGAGATGATTTTCCTGAGCCTGATACTCCTGTTACACAAGTAAATGTTCCTAGAGGAATATCCACATCAATATTTTTTAGATTATGTTCTTCTGCACCTTTAATTTTTAAATACTTCTTTATACCTTTTCTTCTAGTCTTAGGTACTTCTATTTTCTTTTTTCCACTTAAGTATTGTCCTGTAATACTTTTTTCATTTTTCATTACTTCTTCAGGTGTACCTGCTGCGATTATTTCTCCTCCTGCATCTCCTGCGCCTGGTCCTATATCTACTAAATAGTCACATGCCCTCATTGTATCTTCATCGTGTTCTACTACGATTAATGTATTTCCTAAATCTCTCATCTTTAACATTGAATCAATTAATTTTTGATTATCTTTTTGATGAAGACCAATTGATGGTTCATCTAATACATAAAGTACTCCTGTTAAGTGAGATCCTATTTGTGTAGCAAGTCTAATTCTTTGAGCTTCTCAGCTTCTCCTCCTGATAGAGTACCTGCACTTCTACTTAGTGTTAGATAACCTAATCCTACATTTGATAAGAAATCTAATCTATCTATTATTTCTTTTAAAAGTAAAGTTGCGATTTCTTGTTTTTCTTTAGTTAATTTTAAATTATTAAAGAAAGGAATTAAATCTTTTATAGACATTTTTGTTACTTCAAAAATATTTTTCTTTCCTACTTTAACTTGTAGTACATCATCATTTAATCTTGCTCCATGACATGTATCACATTCTGTTTCAATCATGTATCTTTCTAACCATTCTCTTACCCATGTAGATGATGTTTCCATATATCTTCTTTCTAGATTAGTTAGTACTCCTTCATAATAATCATATGTATCAGTAGTATTTCCTCCTCTAGTTGTATATTTAATATGAATTGGTTCTTCACTTCCATAAAAGATTAGTTCTTTTTCTTTTTTTGTTAATTTAGAAAATGGTTTTGTTGTATCTATTTTATAATGCTTACATAAACATAATAATTTCATGTAATAGATATTTTCTACTTCATCTCCATAAGGTTTAATGCAACCATCAATTATACTTAATGATTGATCTGGAACAACTAGTTCTGGGTCCATTTGTAGTTTTACTCCTAATCCTTTACAATCAGGACAAGCTCCGTATGGTGCATTAAAACTAAATAGACGTGGTTCTAACTCTGGAAGAGAAAATTCACAATATGGACAGGCAAATGATTCTGACATAACTATTTCTTTAGAATCGTCTCCCATAGTTTTAATTACTACTTTTCCAGATGCTAATTTAGTTGATGTCTCTAATGCTTCAAATAATCTTGAACGCACGCCTTCTTTTATTACTAAACGATCTATTATTACTGATATATTGTGTTTTTTATTTTTATCTAGATTTAATTCCTCTGATAAATCATGAGTTTCTCCATCTATATTTACTCTTACATATCCTTCTTTTTGAAGTGTTTCTAATAAATCTTTTTGTGTTCCTTTTTCACCATGAACAACAGGAGCCATTACTATTAGTTTAGTACCTTCAGGATATTCTAAAATTTTATTAGTCATTTCTTCTACACTTTGAGAAGTAATTGGAATGTTATGATTTGGACAATATGGAGTTCCAACTCTTGCAAATAATAATCTTAAATAATCGTATATTTCTGTAACTGTTCCTACAGTTGATCTAGGATTATTAGAAGTTGTCTTTTGATCTATTGATATTGATGGAGATAATCCTTCAATAGAATCTACGTCTGGTTTGTTAGAATTTCCTAAGAATTGTCTTGCATATGCTGATAAAGATTCTACATATCTTCTTTCGCCTTCAGCATAAATTGTATCGAACGCTAAAGAAGATTTACCTGAACCTGATAAACCTGTCATAACAATCATTTTATTTTTAGGAAGTTCTATATCTACATTTTTAAGATTATTCTCTCTTGCTCCTTTAATAATTATTTTATCCATATTGAACACCTCGCTTTTGTATTATAACACAAAAAAAGTAGAAGTGTTGGAACTTCTACTTTTTTAATATGTAGTCTTTATTTCAAAGATTATATCTCGTAATTCCATAGCTCTTTCAAAATTTAATTCTTTAGCAGCTTGTCTCATTTCTTGTTCTAGTTCTTCTATATTAGGTTTAATCTCAGCAATATTGTTTTTCTTACTCTTCTTAGTATTTCCTCCCGCAATATTTGTTATTACATCTCTTATTTCTTTTTTGATTGTTTGCGGAACAATATTATGTTCTTTATTATACTTTTCTTGGATTTCTCTACGTCTATTTGTTTCATTTATTGCTTCTTTCATTGAATCGGTCATTTTATCTGCATACATAATGACATGTCCATTTGCATTTCTTGCACAACGACCTATTGTTTGGATTAGAGACCTAGTACTACGTAGGAATCCTTCTTTATCTGCGTCCATTATTGCGATTAAACTTACTTCTGGTACATCTATTCCTTCTCTTAATAGATTTATTCCTACTACTACATCATATTTTCCTGTTCTTAAATCATGAATTATTTGCATTCTTTCTAGTGTTTTTACTTCACTATGAAGATAAGCTACTTTGATATTTAATTCTTTTAAATAATTGGATAATTCTTCAGCCATACGAATAGTTAGAGTTGTTACTAATACTCTTTCATCTTTTGATGATCTATCTTTTATTTCTGATACTAAGTCATCTATTTGACCCATAGTTTTTCTTATTTCTATTGTTGGATCTAATAAGCCTGTAGGTCTAATTATTTGTTCAACATATTGATTATTTGTATGGGCTAATTCAATATCTCCAGGTGTTGCTGAAATATAAATTGCTTGATTAATCTTTTTTTCAAATTCATCATATTTTAATGGTCTATTATCTAGAGCACTAGGTAATCTAAATCCATATTCAACTAAACTTTCTTTTCTAGATCTATCTCCGTTATACATTCCTCTTACTTGTGGAAGTGTTACATGAGATTCATCTACTACTAATAGATAATCTTTTGGAAAGAAATCCATTAATGTAGTTGGTGTTTCTCCTGGTTTTCTACCTGCCATAGGAGCAGAATAATTTTCTATTCCACTACAGAATCCTGTTTCTTGTAACATTTCTATATCATAATTAGTTCTTTGTTCTAGTCTTTCTGCTGCTAGTAACTTGTTGTCATCTCTTAACTCTTTTAATCTATGTTGTAATTCATCTTTTATTCTATTGATTCCTTTTATTAAGTTTTCATCACTAACTACATAGTGACTTGCTGGAAAGATAGAAATATTTTTCTTATTTTGTTTTACTACTCCTGTTAATACGTCTATTTCACTTATTCTATCTATTTCATCATCAAAGAATTCCACTCTATATCCTGTTTCATTTTGATTTGCTGGAATTAATTCTAGTACGTCTCCTCTAACTCTAAATGTTCCTCTTTTGAAGTCATAATCATTTCTTTCATATAACATTTCTACTAGTTTTTTCATTACTACATCTCTATCTATTACTTGACCTTGTGATAGAGTTAGCATTTTAGATTTATATTCTTCAACTTCTCCTATACCATATATACAAGATACACTAGATACAACTATTGTATCCTTATATGTGATTAAAGCAGATGTTGCGGCATGGCGTAATTCATCTATTTCATCGTTGATAGATGAATCTTTTTCTATATATGTATCTGTAGATGGAACATAAGCTTCTGGCTGGTAATAATCATAATATGATACAAAATATTCTACATGATTATTTGGAAATAGTTCTTTTAATTCACTGTATAATTGACCAGCAAGAGTCTTATTATGAGCTAATACTAAAGTAGTTTTATTAGTTTTAGCTATTACGTTTGCTATAGTGAATGTTTTTCCGGTTCCTGTTGCACCTAACAATACTTGTTCTTTTTTTCCTTCATATAAGCCTTCAACGAGTTTATTTATTGCTTCTGGTTGATCTCCACTAGGTTTATATTCACTTACTAATTCAAACTTACCTTCCATCTAATCACCTCTTTCAAGAATTACTTATAAATTACTCTCATATTATAGCATAAATTATCATATAAAATTTATTATTGTTTAAATATATATCTTTTGTTATTATATTTGTAATCTAGGAGGTATAGTATGAAATTTATTGTAGATAAGAAATTATTTGATCTTATTCCTGATGTATGTTTTGGAGTTATTATTGCTAGAGATATAGATAACTCTAAAGAATATCCTGATATTAGTAAATTATTAGATAAAGAAATTCATAATATTACTAAGAAGTATTCAGATAAAAAAGCTAAAGAAATAGAAGATATTTGTTTATATAGAGATGCTTTTAGAACTTTAGAAATCAATCCTAATAAATATATGCCTTCTATAGAAGCTTTAGTTAGTAGAACACTAAAAAGTAAAATGGTTCCTCATATTAACCCTTTAGTTGATTTAGGAAATGCTTTATCACTAAAATATTTAATACCTTTAGGAATTCATGATATTGATAAAGTTACTGGTGATATTAAAATTAGATTTGCTAATAAAGATGATAAATTTATTCCTTTTGGAGAGGTAGAAGCTGAAGTGCCTGATGAAGGTGAACTAATCTATGTAAGTGGTCATGATGTTAGAACTAGACGTTGGATCTGGAGACAAGGGGAAAATGGTAAAGTAGATGAAACAATTACTAATGCTTTTATTCCTTTAGATGGATTTGTACAAAATAAAGATAATATTTTGAAATTACAAGAAGAATTTAAATCTATTTTGGAAAAATACGGGGTTAAGTGTACATTAGGTTTTGTAGATAAAGATAATAATCAATTTGAATTTTAAAAAAAGTATTACATTTGTAATACTTTTTATTTTTCAGTTACTAAATAAATATCTGATATTTTCCCATTAACTACTGTAATTCTATAATATTTTTCTGTTATAGATTTTTCATCTTCATAATAGTAATAATCTTCTGTAACATAGTTTTCTAGATTAGTATTTCTAACATCACTTGGTTCTCCAAATAATGATACTAATGTATCTCTATTCATGTCTTGTCCAACTACTATGTTTCCTGGAAATACAATTTTCTCAACATGATTAGTTTCTACTTCATATTTAGATTGCCAGATACCTATGACTTTTGAATTTGTATACTCAATTTCTTCATCTTTATCATTTTTAACATATACATATAAAGCTAATTTATCATCTACATATAAATTTACTATATCATTAGAATTTGCTCTCATGTAGTTTTTTGAATTAGTTGAGTCTAATTTGAATCCAGATAAAGCTTCTACTCTTTCATATGTTGTTGGTAATTTAATAGTTTTATTAAATACAGAAACTACATATTCTTTCCAATTATTAGATACTTCATACTTATTTGTATCTACAACTTCTTTAGGCTTTTTTTCTGTTACAGTATCATCTTTTATCTCATTCGATGTATTAAAGTAAACTAATACTCCTATTAGACCTAAAATAAGTAAAACTATTACTGTTATTACTATTATATATATAACTTTAGATCCTTTTGATTCTGATTCTTTTTCGTTTTCTTTAGTTTTATCATTTTCAACTACATTACTTTCTTCTATATTTGTTTCTTCAACATTATTTATTTCTTCAGTTGAACTATTTTCTTGTACTTCGATATTTTCTTCCTCAACACCATTATTTTCTTCGACCACATTATTTTCTTCGACTACATTATTTTCTTCAGCTACATTATTTTCTTCAGCTACATTATTTTCTTCAGCTACATTATTTTCTTCAGCTACATTATTTTCTTCAGCTACATTATTTTCAACTAAGTTATCTTCTTCTACTACTTTGTTTTCTTCTTCCATATGTCCTCCACATATTATTTAAAATGATAGTTATTATTAAAATTATCTATTATTCTATTTGCTTTCTTATATAATGATCTAATTTTATTTAATTTAATCTTTTTAAACAGTTTTGAATTAGCATACTCTCTTTCTAATCTAGATGATTCATTTAATATATAAATTAAATCATTATATGAATTTTCTTTTCCTACTATGTCATCAAAAAAAGTAGGTATTTCATCAATATTACCATTAAATCTCATATTAGATAGAATATTAATTATAGTCTTATTATTAGTAAGATTTTTGGTAAATGTTTTTTGTAATGAGTATGCATTAGATTTATATTGGTTGTTTATAGTATTATTTATTGAATATAGTGTATTTGAAATATCAAAATTATTTAATTCATACTTATTAAAATCATTAATAATATCTACTACTTCTTCTGTTTGTTTAGTATTTAATATCTCTTCTAATATATTCCTATCATCTATTCCTAATGGTTTTAATGTCTTTCTATCAAACAATGCATAAGATAAGCCAGTTCTTATATAAATCTTTGTTTTTGTTAGTTTTATTTCATTTATAAATGAATTTATAGCATGATTGTACTCATGAATTATATTATCTAATAATTCTATTAATGGTTTATCTTTATAATGTCTTACTAATATATATTTTCTTGTTAAAAATTTATTATTGCTTTTATATGGATAACTTGTGTAATATGCTTGGAATCTTTTATTATTTTCAGTTGTTTCAATTAATGGTACTTCTCTAAATACTTGAAATATATTGTTTTTATTTTTATATTCATATCTGATAATAAACGCAGGTATTATTATATATAGCAAATGCTTTATATCAGTTGAATAATTATAGATAGTTAATTCATTATCAACGAAGTCTATTGATTCATTCATTATAGTTTTAAACATATTATTATCCATAGCAATCTCCTATTATAATTATAACTTATTATTTCATAAAAAAACAGGTAATAATTACCTGTTTGTCCACCTTGATGGAATACTAATTAAACTAAATGGATTAATTGTACTTTTCTTATATGTAGCATAACTACATCCTCCACCTGCATTCCAGTCACATGTTGTTATTTCTAAGTGTAAATGTGGTCCTGTTGACCATCCAGTAGATCCCATATTTCCTATACTTGTAGCATATGAGATGTATTGTCCTTTTGATATATTTCCAAAACTTCTCATATGAGCATATGTTGAATAAATATATCTACCATTATAATTATGTTTAATTTTAACTACTAGAGCTCCATAACAATCATATCCTTTGAAGAATACTTGACCATTAGCAATAGGATAAATTGGAATTGATTTATTTGAACTTGATAGGTCTACTCCTAAATGTCCACCATATCCTCCATATCCTTGTGTTACATAACCATATTCCATTGGTCTATAAAATCCATTAGTACTTGGTATTGAGCCACCTCCAGATGATCCTCCTGATGAAGATGATCTTGCTTGTTCAATTCTATATTGACATTGTAAGATATCTTCGTTTTGTCCACAACCTAGTGCCTTATAATATTTTACATTTGCTTGTGCTGATTTTATTTGTTGCTCCACAGAAGGCATTGATTCTTTGATTGCAGCTGTATCTTTTTCTATCTTAGCTTGTTCTTCTTCAAGTTCTTTTTGTTTAGCATTTAAATCTTTTTGTTTTTGATCTAATTCAGTCTGTCTTATTTTATTTTGTTCAATTAGATTTTGTAATTCTTTCATTAGATTATCATTGTATTCTGTTAATTGTTCTACTACTGACATACGATATATCATATCTGTAATAGAAGTTGCGCCAAACACATACTCTAAATATGAGTTTTCTCCATTAGATACTTGATAATACTCTATTAATTTTTTTGATTGAGCTGTTTTTTTCTCTATTTCTATATTTGCTTTATCAATTTCTGCTTGTAAATTAGTTATTTCTTGTTGAAGTGTTTTTATTTCTGATTGAATTGATTTAATCTTTTCTTCTATTTCGGCTACTTCTTGATCATTTTTAGCTATTGCATTCTTCTTAGCTTGTAGTTGTGCAGTATATTTTGCTACCTCATCTTCAAATTGTTGGATTGTTTGAGCATTAGTACTTTTTGGAATTATAAATGCTATTCCTATTATGAATATAAATAAGAATATCGATAATTTCTTTATCATACTTTTAAATATCTCCTTACAGCTCCAGCTGATCCTATCATACCAACTATAATACCTATTATTAAAACAATAAGTGCTGATTGATATATAAATGGATAAGGTGAAACTAATTTAATTACTTCTGAATATAAATGTCCATCGAAGTGATTATAGAAAGCTATATAACCATATGTTGCGAATAGTATTGGTATTATTGAACCTATAATTCCTAATATCATTCCTTCAATAATAAATGGTAATTTGATAGTAATATTACTTGCTCCTACCAATCTCATTATTGATATTTCTCTACTTCTTGCTGAAATAGTTAATTTGATTGTATTAATAATTAAGAACACAGTTACTAATACTAAAGCTATTACTACGATATAAGTTATTTTTTCTATTGATTCGAAGGCAGAAATCATTCTATCTACCATTCCTTCTCCATAACTTACTGATGAAACATTATCAAATTCTTTTATTTCTTTAGCATCTTTACTAATTTTAGTTGCATCTTTTACTTTTAATTTATATGTATCTCTTAGAGGAGATTCTTCATCATCCCATTCTGATAATACTGTATTGAATACATCTGATTCTTGTTGCATTTGTTCTTTTACTTGTTGTTTTGATTCAAATTCAATGCTATCTACATTTGGCATATCTTCAAATGTATTTTTTAATTCAGCTATTTCTTCTTCAGTAGTATCATTTTCTAAGAAAACTACAATTGTTAAATCTCTTTCTATTTCTTTAGTAAAACTTTCAACATTAAATGATGCAATTAGTGCTATGGCTACTATTATTAGTGTTATTGTTATACATGATATTGAAGCTAGAGATAAAGAAAAGTTTCTTATAACACTTTTAAAAGCATCTCTAATACTTCTTCCTAACATTCTAAATGGCTTCATCGTTATATGTTCCTTTCATTTTGAAGTTTACTAAACGTCCATCTTTTAATGTAATTACTTGTTTTTTCATTTTATCAACAATTGCCTTGTCGTGTGTAGCCATAATAATTGTTGTTCCACGACGCTTATTAATATCTTCTAATACTTTCATGATCTCCATACTTTTCTCAGGATCTAGATTTCCTGTAGGCTCATCGCATAATAATAATTTTGGATCATTTACTATTGCTCTTGCGATTGCTACTCTTTGTTGTTCTCCTCCTGATAATTGGTCTGGATAGTTATGGATCTTATTTTTTAATCCAACATCTTCTAAAGCAATTAATACTTTTTTTCTAATTTCATCATGAGGTGCTCCTATAACCTCTAATGCAAAAGCGACATTTTCATAAACAGTTTGCTTTTGTAATAATCTATAATCTTGAAATACGATACCTAATTTTCTTCTTAGTTTGTATACTTTTCTATCTCTTAATTTAGCAACATTTAATCCACCAACAATTATTTGTCCTCTAGTTGGTTTTTCTTCTCTATATAACATTTTAATTAGAGTCGATTTTCCCGAACCAGATCCTCCAATTACAAATGTAAATGATCCTTTTTCAATTGCTAAAGATAAATCATATATAGCTGTTACACCGTTGCTATACTTCTTTTCGACATTCTTAAGTCGAATTAGGTCCATATAATCACCTACCTTTGTATTTATCATTTTATCATATTTTTGTTATTATTTAAATAAATCAACATAATTGTTACATTGTTTACAATTATTTATTAATATTATTTTTTAGATTACTTTCTATAAATTCATCTAAATCTCCATCTAATACTCTTGAAACATTTGATGTTTCTGTTCCTGTTCTATGGTCTTTTACCATAGAATATGGGTGCATTACATAACTTCTTATTTGTGAACCAAACTCTATATTAGATTGTGTTCCTTTAATAGCATTTAATTCTTTTTCTTCTTGCTCTAATTTTAATAATAGTAATTTACTCTTTAATACTTTGATAGCTTCTTCTTTATTTTGAATTTGGCTTCTTTCATTTTGACAAGTTACTACTATTTTTGTTGGTAAATGGGTAACTCTTACTGCTGAATCTGTTGTATTTACTCCTTGTCCTCCTGCTCCAGTTGATCTATAAACATCTATTTTTAAGTCTTTTTCATCAATTTCAATATTATTATCTCTTTCAATTTCAGGAGTTACTTCTACTGCTGCAAAAGAAGTGTGCCTTCTATTATTTGAATCAAATGGAGATAATCTTACTAATCTATGTACTCCTTTTTCATTTTTTAAATATCCGTATGCATAATTACCTTTTACTTTAAATGATACATTTTTTATTCCTGCTTCGTCTCCAGCTTGATAATCAATTACTTCTATTTTAAATCCTTTTTTCTCACAATATCTAAGATACATTCTATAAATCATATCTGCCCAGTCACAAGCTTCTGTTCCACCTGCTCCTGAGTGAATATCAAATATACAGTCATTTGTATCATATGGACCATTTAATAGTAATAATATACTTAGATTTTCTACATCTTTATTTATTTTTAGAATATTTTTTTCTAACTTATCTTCTGTATTTGGATCTTCTTCAATCTCTAAAATATCTAATAAATCTTTATTATCAGCTATTTCCTTTTGAATGTCTTCTATAGATTTAATTAAATCCTTTTTATCATTTAATTCTTTAATTACTTTTTCTGCACTTTCTCTGTCATTCCAAAAATCAACTTTTTCAGTTTCTTTTTGTAATCTTTCTATTTCTTCTTTTATCTTTGGGACGTCAAAGTCTCCTCCATAGATTTTCTACTTCATTAGAATTTTTCTCTAAGTTTTCCTTTATATCTCTTCTTTCCATTTGTTCTCCTTATGTACATATGTTTTTTCACTTATACTATTATATTATAATCTTTTAGAGATTAAAAGAGAACTTTATGTTCTCTATATTTTTATATAATTACTTTTTAAATTTACAAGTATAGTCTCTTGCTTCTAATGCTAATTTAAAATCATTATACTTTAGATTTGTAGAGGATATATTTTGAGATTTTCTATATTCATCAATTGTTCCTTCTATTTGATAAACTAATTTAGTATCCGTTTCTAAAGTTAATTTGCAAGACATATTTGCATCTAAATAAGTTTTACATAATTTTTCTCCATTAATTGTGTAATTTTCTCTTTTGTTATAGGCAAATTCAATAATAATATCTGTAACATTACTATTTTTTATTTTCAAATTATATTTTGTATCGAAGTTTCCTTCTTTTCCTTCACATATGAAGTTTCCTGTTTTTCCATCTGAGTATAATACTCCAATAATTACAATTATTGATAGTATTACTATTAATGATACTATTATTCTTATTAACTTTTTGTTTTTATTTATTCCTTTTTTAATAGTATCACACCCTTTTTAATTATTTTTTTCTATTTTCTAAATAATCTAATAATTCTAATAATAGTTCTTTTGAATCATTATTTAAATCTATATCTTCTAACTCTTCTTTTGCTTCTTTGAATAGTTTTTTCATTCTTAATTCAGCTTTTTCTAATGATTTAGTATTTTCAAATAATTTCTTAATTTCTTCCTCTTTGTTCTTTTTGCCGTAGTTTTTCTTTAAATTATCCTTATCTTGTTCTTTTGCATAAGAATATAATAGTGTTTGTTTATATTCTTCTATATCAGTTGTAGTTTTACCTATGTTATTACCATATATACCTAGTATATCATCTTTTATTTGAAATGCGATACCTATTTTAATTAGGGGTTTATTCATTTCATCTATAGTCATATTACCTAATAATAAACCTAACCTATATGGTCCTAATATAGAGTAACAAGCTGTTTTTAATTCATATATGTTTAATATTTCTTTTTCTAATTCTTTTACATCAAAAAATTCTTCTTGAAAAGGAATTATTATATCTAGCATTTCACCTTTAGAAGTATTTTGTGCTATATGTATAAATTCATCTAACAATTCTTTATTATTATAGTTATTTATTATTTTTATACTTTCAAATAGTCCATAATCCCCAATGCATAATGCCATTGAATTAGATATATTATTTAATTTATGATTAAAATTATCAGTTTTATCATCTTTTTTATATTTTTCTTTGTATTTTTCATGAATAGTAGTTTTATCTCTTCTAAGAGATGATTCATCTATTATGTCATCGTGAATTAGAATAGATGTTTCAAATAATTCATATGCCATTGCTAGATCTAGATATTTATCATCATTATTGCCTGAAGCCATATATCCCATTCTAATTAAGGTTCCTCTGATGCATTTTCCTCCACTATTCATTCTAAGTAATTCATCTAATGCTTCTTTTAAAAACGGAGATGTTTCTTCGTTCTTATAGTATTCTTTAAATCTTTTTTCTATTTTTATTTTTGTATCATTAATTAACTCTTTAAAATTCATAATTACACCTCTATTTCATTATATCATAAGAAAAAGACCCTCGGGTCTTTTATTCACTTCTTAGTGCAACTGCTGGATCTTGACGAGATGCTACTCTAGATGGAATTAATCCTGCAATTAGAGTTAGAATTATACTTAATATAATTAATCCTATGCCTCCGGCAATTGGTAGTAGACATAAATTAGATACATCTAATTTGTTTTCTCCAAATATATTTACTGGTATTGATATAAGTAAAGTTATTACTATTCCAAATATTCCTGCTACAAATCCTTCAATTACAGTTTCTGCATTGAATACTCTTGATACATCTTTTTTAGATGCTCCTATAGAACGTAATATACCAATTTCTTTAGTTCTTTCAAGTACACTAATATATGTAATTATAGCAATCATTATAGAAGAAACTATTAAAGATATAGATACAAATGCTATAAGTACATAACTAATAATATTAACTATTCTTGAAATTGAAGAAATCATTATTCCTACAACATCTGTATAATTTATAACATTTTCTTCTTTATCATTTGCTTTTTGTCTTTTGTTATAATTTTCTATTTCATCAATTATTAATTCTTTTGAATTAAAATCTTTTGGATAAATATTTATTAAATATGGATCTTCTAAATCAACAGCTCCTAGTTTTATTAAATTATTTTCATAACTAGATTCACTATTTTCTTTATATGCTTCTATTAATTTAGTCATTTCTTCTGTTGATAACATAGCAAGATTCCTTTGTTCTTCTATAGATAAAGATGTCATATTAAACTCTTCATTTATATCTTTTGGGAATTCCATTCCTGTTAAAACGTTAACATTTTCATTTGCTTTTTGTTCTTTAACAATTTCTGATTCATTAGATTTGTTAATCACATATTTTGTTAGATTATTAGTATATCCTATGCCTCCAGTAGTTGTTCCAATTGACTCCTTATTTTGTTTAATTATTCCAACTATTTTTATAGTTTCTGCATTATCTACTAAATTTTTCATATACTCTTTGTCTTCTGATTTATCTAGCCATATATTATTTTGTTTTTTATAATAATCCCTATTTAAAACTAGTTTGAATTCTATTTTTAATAAATCATCATAATTGTATGAAGATATTTCTTCTTTTGATAATTTTTCTCCATTAAGTATCTTATTCCATCTTTCTTTTATTGTTTTTTGATCTTTTACTCCTATTGAATAAAGGGCATAATCACTGATATTTCCATCTTTATCAGCTATTAAAACTACTTCATTATATTCTTTTGGCCATTTACCTGCGACTAAATCATATTGTTTATGAAGTAATTCTTCATTAGTAAATAATTCTTGCCATACATTAGTTCCTGTCATCATGGCTGAAAAACCAGATGCATCTACAGTAGTATTTATATTATCTATAACAGTACTTGGGTTAACTCTTTTTACTCCATCTGTTGTATCTGATTCATATATATTAAGATTTAGATTATATGAATATTGAATATCATTACTGTAGTTAGCTATTTTATTATTATCTTCTTCTAAAAAACTTTTTAATTCTTTTAAATTATTACTTGTGGCTTTTTCTGATAACGTTGTCATCATATCATCCATTACATTAGAAGAATAAATTTTATTAGAATCTCTATCTTTATAATCTTTATTTCTTTCACCCATCATAGTCTCTAACATACTATTGATATCGACTGTTTCTTTTTCAATTGATAATGGGTAAGATGATAAAGTATCTCTTTCAATTGTATCTATATAATTTTGAATTCCATTTGATAGTGACATGATTAAGGCTATACCTATAATTCCTATAGATCCAGCAAAAGCTGTAAGTGCTGTTCTTCCTTTTTTTGTCATTAAATTACGAAAACTTAAAGATAAAGCTGTTGAAAATTTCATAAAAGTTTTCTTGTTTGAAACATTATAATTAGATTTTTCTAAGTCTTCTTTTGTAGCGTTATATGGATTTGAGTCATCAGTTATTTCTCCATCTAATAGTTTTATTATTCTTGTAGAATACTTTTTAGCTATATCTGGATTATGGGTTACCATGATGACTAATCTATCTTTAGAAACTTTCTTTAATAAATCCATTATTTGAGCTGATGTTTCTGAGTCTAGTGCTCCAGTAGGCTCGTCTGCTAATAAAATATCAGGATCACTTACTAGTGCTCGTGCGATTGCTACTCTTTGCATTTGTCCACCTGATAATTCAGATGGTTTTTTATTAATCTTTTCACTTAATCCAACTATTTTTAACGCTTCTTTTGCTTTTTTTCTTCTTTCTTTTGGTTTCATTCCAGCTAAAGTAAGGGCTAATTCTACATTTTCAAGTATTGTTTGATGTGAAATCAAATTATAACTTTGAAATACAAAACCAACTGAGTGATTTCTATATGTATCCCAGTCTCTATCAGTATATTCTTTTGTAGATTTTCCATTTATTATCAAATCTCCAGATGTATATCTATCTAGTCCACCTATTATGTTTAATAAAGTTGTTTTTCCACATCCTGATGGTCCTAAAACAGATACAAATTCACTGTCTCTAAAATCTATTGATATACCTTTTAATGCCTGAACATGATCAGATATATCTTTACTATTAATTCCATATGTTTTCCTTAATTTTTTTATTTGTAGCATGTTTTCACCTTTACTTTCATATATATTTTACTAAATTGTAATGTTTTTGTATATATTAATTATTGTTGTTTGATTTAATTAATAATAATATGTTATTCTTTATATAGGATGTGATATATATGAATTATACTGATCAAAATGGTAATGTTATGAATATTGAAGCAATTAAAATATTTAAAATCGATGAATTAGGAAAAGAATATATTATTTATTCTATTATGGATAATGATGATTCCAATCCAGAGGGAGAACTATTATTTGGAGAAATAATAAGAAATGATGATTCTATTCAAATCTTAGGTATCCTTCCAAATGAGGAAAATATTGTAATTGCTTATTACAATGAAATTAAGAATCAATTAGGAGGTTCAAATGAATAACGAAGAGAGAAAGCCTTTGGTTATAAAAGAAGCTAAAGATACAATTAATCGTATTAAAAGTAGTAAAGTTGAAAGATTAGAGGTAGTATCTAAAGTATTAGGTACTGCGACAATGGTAGCTGGTGTTATTACAGCGATTGATTTAATAGTTCCAGATCCAGTGTTTGGACTTGATGAAGCTGCTCTTACTGCTATAACTGCTCTTATTGGAACAGGTAAAGGAATTGTTGATAAGCAAATAGCTAGTTTAAAAGAAAATGATGATTATAGTTATGATCAAGATCAAGTTAATGAATTAGCTAAAAAAATAAAAGGTGTTCATGACGCATTTAAAACATCTAAATCAAATACAATTACAAAATAAGAACTAACTGTTTGTTTGTTAGTTCTTTTTTATCCACAAATATTGTGGAAACTATTTTTTCTTGCTATTAATTAATTTTAATATTTCTTCTTTTCCATCTATTAATGGAGAAATAGATTGATGATTGTTTAATACATTTATTATTTTAGCAACAAACATTGAACAATCTACACTATTAAACCATTTCTTTTTAAATGCTTGAGGGTTAGTATAAGTAAGATTTGTTGTATATAATTTATCAAATAATTTATTTCTATATGCTTCATCAAAAGATTCTAATCCACTTGTAAACATAGCAAATGTTGCAATTAAATATACCTTTTTAGCACCTCTATTTTTTAATTCTTCTGCTACTTCTAGCATTGATCCACCTGATGCTATCATATCATCTACTATGATGATATTTTTATCTTTAACGTCTTTTCCTAAATATTCGTGCTGAACTACAGGATTTTTTCCATTTACTACTTTAGTTAGATCTCTTCTTTTATAAAACATACCTACATCAGTATTTAACATATTGGCATAATAAATAGCTCTTTCCATTGCTCCTGTATCAGGACTTATAACTAATAAATTGTCATAATCTAAATTTTCCTTAGTAACAAAGTCTTTTAAAATTATATGTGTTGGATAAAAGTTTTCAAATGAGAATAATGGAGTTGCGTTTTGTATATTTGGATCATGAACATCAAAAGTAATTATTACTTTAACTCCAAGATTTTGTAATTCTTGAATAGCTAATGCACAATCAAGTGACTCTCTTCCTTTTCTTCTATGTTGTCTTGATTCATATAGTAAAGGCATTATTACAGTTATTCTTGATGCTTGTCCTTTTATAGCTGAGACAACTCTTTTAATATCTTGAAAATGTTCATCTGGTCCCATATGGTTTTCATAACCATACATTTTGTATTTAATACTATGATTTCCTATGTCTGAAATAATATAAACATCTTTGTTTCTAATAGTATCATTTATTACTATTTTACCTTCCCCATTACTAAATCTATCTTCAGTAATAGGAACTATATAAGATTTTGTATTTCCTCTAAGACCTTGTATGTGTTCATCAATTTTCTTACCTAACTCCTTGCAATTACTCATAATAATAATTCTTAATTCGTCATTTGATAATACTAACATAAACCCTCCTCTAGCATTTTTTATAAAAATACTACATATTTATTATAACAATTTTTACATATTGTTTGTCTATCATTTTATTTTGTTTACTTTTATTTACAAAAAAAGGATAGTGTTAATTATTAAATGGTTTACTTAATTTTAATACATAGAACTTGAAAACAAATATTAATATATATTATAATTATTTCGGTGTAACAAATGAAAGACAAAAAAAAATTAATAATAAACTTTATTTTTTTCTCGGTTTTATTTATTGGAACATATTATATTATTTTTAAAGATCAAGATATTTATTCATTGATAGATAATTTAAAATATGTAAATTTGATATATGTTTTTATTGGTTTTCTATTGATGATTTGTTTCTATTTATTAGAAGCTATAAATGTTAAAAATATTTTGAATTCTTTTGGTGAAAAGATTACTCTAAAGCAAACATTTAATTCAACATTAATTGGCGCTTTCTTTAGTGCTATTACTCCTGCTTCGAGTGGTGGTCAACCAATGCAGGTGTATTATTTATCTAAGAAAGATGGAGTTAAAGTATCTCATTCTACATTAGCATTATTAATACATTTATTAGGTCATCAATTTAGTATTGTTTCTATAGGAATAATATGTGCAATACTTAATCCAATTATATTTCAAACTAAAATAGTATTATTATTTGTTATTGGTTTATCATTTGATTTGATTGTTTTACTTTTATATTTTGTTCTTATATTTTCTAAGAGAATCACTAATAAATTAGTTAATTTAGTTAAAAAAATACTAAAATTATTTAAACTTAAAAATTATAAAGAAATAGATAAGAAAATAAATGATGAATTAGAACTATTTCATAAGAGTTCTAAGTATATAAAAACACATAAAAAAGAATTTGTTAAAGCTATTTTGATTGCTATATCACAAGTTCTAGTTAATTATAGTGTTGCATACTTTATATATAGATCTTTTGGATTAAATGATTTTAATATTTTATATGTTATTTCATTACAAGCAATACTATTCTGTACTGTGTCTTGTATTCCTTTACCTGGATCTGTTGGGATTAGTGAAACAGTATTCTTATTAATTTATTCATATATATATCCTGAAGTATTATTACATAATGCATTATTATTACATAGAGGGGTATCATTCTATGTATTTGTAATGATTAACTTAATAGTTGTTTTAATAACTAGTATTAAAATATCAAAAAGAGATTCACATAAATGAATCTCTTTTGTTTAGTATAATAACTATTTAACCAATTTCTTTTTAAATCTAAATAAAATATAGCCAATATATGAAATAGAAGTAATTATTATTACTATAATAGATTTATCTTTTGTAACAGGGTTGTTTATAGAAGGCCTATTATCATTTGAATTTTCCTTTGGAGTGTATTTATTTGTAATATTATATCCATCTATTTCGGCTTTATAGTATTCGACAGGTTCTTCTACTAGTGAATAATTTATTTCTATGCCTCTATTAAACTTTGGTAAATCATTAAATGTATATTCCCAATTATCGTCAATCGATATATCTTTACATGTTTGTTTAATACCATCAGCATATAAACATATAGTTATTTTTTTAGGTCTTAGTTTTCTATAATCATCTTGATCATCCCACGTTTTCTTTCCTGATATATTTATTAATTTTGGAGTGTGCTGATTAATAATTGTATTTCCTGATATTTCTGAAGTATATCCATTTATCGATGTTTTTTCTTTAACTGAATATTCTATTAACTCTCCACTACTATATTTGTCTAGATTTGAAAAAGTATGTGTCCATCCTTTTTCTGAAGTAAGTTCTATTTCTTCTACCTCTTCTCCATTAGCTAACAATGCAATATTTATAGAATCTGGTCTTATTCCATCTTGATCATTTGCATCTTCCCATCTTTTTATGACTGTATAAGATGTTTTTTCAGGAGCATAAGTATTTGTTATAGTTCCTCCTGAAATAGAAGTAGAATAATAATCAATATTTTCTTCTATTACGGAATATACAATTTGTTTACCATTATTATATTTGTCCAAATTTTCAAATGTATGCATCCAATTATTACTTTCATCTAGTGTATAGTCTTTTATAACAGTTCCATCAGCTAATAGATGTACTGTTATGGAATTAGGACGTTTTCCATCTTGATTGTTTTTATCAGCCCAGATTTTATTAACATTGAATGTGGTTTTTGCAGGAGTGTGTACATTAGTAATGCTAAATGAATTATCACCTATAGAAACAGCAGAACTTGCTTCATAACCTTCAATTAAATCCATATTGGAGTTGTACTCTTATTGTATTTTGGTAATCCTGTTATTGTATCTGTTAATTTATCATTTGTTAGGGTTACTGTTTTTCCTTCTACTTCTTCTCCATCAGCTAGTAATTGCATTGTAATTGATGTTGGTCTAATACCATCTTGGTTATTAGCGTCATCCCATACTTTTGTTATTGTTGCCTCTGTTGTTTCTGGAATGTGTGTATTTGTTATTGTAGTTATTTCTCCATTTGTTACATTTGAAGTCATTTCATAACCTTCAGGTAATGTAGATTCACTCCATGTATATTCAATTGGTGTTGTACTCTTATTGTATTTTGGTAATCCTGTTATTGTATCTGTTAATTTATCATTTGTTAGGGTTACTTGTTATTGTATCTGTTAATTTATCATTTGTTAGGGTTACTGTTTTTCCTTCTACTTCTTCTCCACCAGCTAGTAATTGCATTGTAATTGATTCTGGTCTGATTCCATCTTGGTCGTCTTCATCTTCCCATACTTTTGTTATTGTTGCCTCTGTTGTTTCTGGCTCATGTACATTAGTAATACTAAATGAATTGTTTCCTATAGAAATAGCATTACCTGTTTCATATCCATCAATTAAATCTAATTCACCGATGGAATAATTAATTTTTTCACCATTTTCATATTCATCTAAATTATCTATTGTGCATGACCAACTCGTTGATGCATTTGCTGTACAAGTTTTATCAGCTATAGTAGTTCCATTCTTTAACAATGTGAATGTTATTGACTCTGGTCTGATTCCATCTTGGTTATTATTATCAGCCCATACTTTAGTTACTGTTACCTCTGTTGTTTCTGGAATGTGTGTATTTGTTATTGTAGTTATTTCTTCGTTTGTTACATTTGAAGTCATTTCATAACCTTCAGGTAATGTACTTTCACCCCATGTATACACTATTTCTGCTCCATTATTGTATTTTGGAAGTCCACTTATTGTATCTGTTAATTTATCATTTGTTAGGGTTACTGTTTTTCCTTCTACTTCTTCTCCATCAGCTAATAATTGCATTGTGATTGATGTTGGTCTAATACCATCTTGGTTATTAGCGTCATCCCATACTTTAGTTACTGTAGCTTCTGTTGTTTCTGGCTCATGTACATTAGTAATACTAAATGAGTTGTTTCCTATAGATACAGCACTACCTGTTTCATATCCATTAATTAAATCTAATTCACCGATGGAATAATTAATTTTTTCACCATTTTCATATTCATCTAAATTATCTATTGTGCATGACCAACTCTTTGATGCATTTGCTGTACAAGTTTTATCAGCTATAGTAGTTCCATTCTTTAACAATGTGAATGTTATTGATTCTGGTCTGATTCCGTCTTGGTTATTATTATCAGCCCATATCTTATTAACATCTATTGCAACTGTATTTTGTTTTATATTATTAGGGAAAGTATAAGTATAATCATTAGTGAAAGTTCTAACAACAATATCGTTTATTATAGATACTGTATCATCAAATACCCACGCCCTTTGTTGTGCGGTAGTACTTCCCCCATCATACAATATAAAATAATATTTTAATTCATCTAGTTCATATCCTTCTGGAGCATTAGTTTCTACAAAATAATATAATTGCCCATTGTTATTTTCAGTAAACATATCTAAGTCGTTAAATGTAATAGTCCCATCCGGTTGTGTAGTTCCATTTGCTAATAGAGAATCACTTACAATATTAGCATCATCATCTAGATTGACAATATACAATCCAAACTCTGCTCCTGCTAAAAATTTTTCTGAGTCAGATGAGTCTATCTTTTCTATGGAGAATGATGTTTTTTCATCTAAGAGACTATTTGTTATAGTAGTTATTCCTCCAACTACTTTCTCATCTACCTTTTCATAACCACTAATAATAGGTTCACTCCACGTATATTCAATTAAATTATTGTTAGAATCATATTTAGGTACTTCAATTGTACTTGTCCATCCATTTGCTTCGCTTAATGTAACTATATCACCATTACTTAATGTCATGTCAATGCTGTTTGGTCTTTTTCCTTTTTGATTATTGTCATCGTCCCATTCTTTTATTATTGTTAATTCTGTCATTTCTTCTTTATAATTTTTTACAGTTACCCAATCTCCTGAAGTGTATGTATAATCAGAATAATTAATATAGCCATCACTTGAAACTTTAAATCTATATTCAGTATTAATCTTCTTGTAACCTCTTGGAGGTGTTTTTTCTTTAAAATAATAATTTTTATCAACCTCAAAATCGTAAAAGTCTGTGTTTTCAAATAATATTCTTATTTTTCCGTCATTGTCAGTAGTAAGTGTTGTAATGTAATTATGATCAGAATCATAAAAATCAAATGATGCACCTTCTAGTCTATTTAAAAAGTTTTCTCCTTCTACTTTGATTATGTCTAGATAATAGTCAGATGCTCCTCCTCCACCAGAAATAGACTTTTCTACTACTTTTGATGTAGACTGTTCATATCCTAAGTCTTTAATATATGCTGTGTTAGATATTCTAACGCTATCGCCTTCACTTGCCCCCTCATCAAAGAGTGCTTTGGCTCTATATGTAATTGTAGTCGGTTGTCCATCAGGTATAGTAAATATTAACTCATAACCACTACTATAATAACTGACTCCTTCTGATGGATTTATATTAATACTACTAAAATCAACACTCATATTTTCATATATATCATGAATTTCAAGTTCATTTTTATTATTCATATATTTTCCACTAGGATTTATATTTAGTGTGAATGTATAATAATCATCTTCACCATTATTATCATCTTCTAATTGCTTTGAAAAGCCATTATATATGTATTCTGCATTTGCAGTTGCTGTTAATCCACCCCACTCTGCAGTGTTTTGTATATTATAAATTCCATCTACCTCTTTTGCAGCATATTCATTTAATTTGTTTATTGCAGCTGAATTTTTAGGAATCAAAGAATAAGATAGCCTATAAGATGGGTAATAATTACCATTAATATCTTTTTTTAAATCACTAGGCTGAAAAATAAATTTTATACCTGAACTAGTATTAATATAGTTAATTTGGTTATCAATACAATCGCCTTGATAATATATATTTCCACCACATACAGATATTTTTCCAATGTATCCTTCTTTTAACAAGCCTAGCAACTCAGTATCAAATATATCCTCTATTTCAAATGTATCCTCAGTAATGTTGCTGAAAATTATATCATATCTATATGCCTCATATTCGACACCTTCTATAATTTCACTGACTTTTTCAACTTTCTTTTCAAGTTTTTTAGGTGAGATTATAACACTAGCATTGTCATTTTTACCTTCAAAATCAACATAGTTAGTGTGTCCTGAGTAGTCACTAGCTGTATTAACCATATTTACCCATTCTTGATTTATTTTAGTTTTTAATCTTATTATAATTCTTCTACCATTAGGGAATCCAAATAAGCCTTTTTCTGTTTTTTCTCTGTCCTTATAAAAATCAATTGTTAGTCTATTTCCCTCTAGAGATAAATCATAATTTTCTTCACCAATCAAGTTGTCAACGGTCAAACTACCATCTATATAATCATCATACATAAATGATGATGTATAAGTATTATATTTTCCAGGCAGCGTATCAACCATAGTTGCTGGTGATATACCATTTTCAGGAACATCAATACTAATCTCCCATGTTACTTCATTATTTTTTAGATCTATTTCTTTTGCATTCTTATCTATTTCTAATATGTTTGTTGAAGATTTAATAGTTTCATAATAATTTGAACTAGTTTCTTCTTCAAAATATGCAGTATTGTATAATCTTATTGTTTCTTCAATTTCTGATTTGTCTACTTCAGTTATATAACTGATTGTATATGAATATAGTTCATCATTATACGTATCAGGTATCATATATTCCCAACTATAATCATTTTTTGTTAGACTATCATTATCCCATGGTACTTCATAAGTATCTATTAAGTGAGAATTAGTATCATATACGTATACTCTTATTCCTTCACCTGACATTTTCATATATTCACGTTCAGGCACATTAATAATATCTTTTACTGTTAGTCCTGTAATATCAAATAAATTGTCATCATTAATTATTATATTCCACTCTACAATTTCTTTATCTTCTTCTTTAGATAACAATCTTCCTTGTGTTTTAGATATTTTAGGTCTAAATGTTATTTCATTTTCTATACTATCAGTATTAACATTATCATTTGTAGAACTTCTAACACTAACATCATTATGTATTTTTTCAATTAGATATGGTTGTTCTAAAGAAATCTCTCTTACTGAAGGTTTTACAATAACTTCATATGAAATTGTAATAACCTCTCCATTGCTCATAGATGGAATAATATATTTATAGCTATTCCCAACAATTGAATGGCTCCATTGGTCACCTGAATTTAAATTGGAAGTTGCAGTAAAACTATATGGTAATAGTTCAAAATTATTGCCAACTAAATTATCAGTTATGATAACGTCTCTATTATTTCCGTGAGATTCAATGGTAACATAATATTTTATTCTACCTTCTTCATAATTTGATACTATGCTTTCTTTATCTATAGAAATATTATTTTCATTATCAAAAGTTAGTGTAACATCTATATTATCATTGAATTTTATTATCTGTGTTGTTTCATCAAACATACATTTAAAATCTATATAGAAATATACATTTTTCTTATTGAATAATGCTTCTATATTAGGATCTTCCATTGCCCATCTTATATATATTTTTCCATTTTCTATTCTAATACTGTTATTATGTATAACAATATTTTCATCACCACTTCGAACCATTATATCAAAGAATCTTGATTGTTGTGATTCTATAACATTTAAGCCACTAGGTAATTCATAATACATTTCTCCATCATTTGGAAATTGCTTGCCTTTTTTCTCTTCAAATCTTAAGCTAACTGTATATTGAGTTCCGCTTACAATAATATATTCACCCTCTAAATTTTTAGGTGCATCAATATTAACATTTACTAAATAGTCTTTTATATCATATAATCCAGTTTTTTTATTAATGTTTTTCAAAGAAAAAATATTTGTTTTTGTTAAAAACAACATAGGAATAAATAATATAAAAGCTACAAAAGCAATTATTTGATTTTTTTTCAACATAATTCTATCTCCTGTTATTATCTTGCTTTTATTATATCAATTTTTATGTATTTTTAAAGTTTTTTTTGATTTTTAGATATTTTTTTTAATGATAAAATATATCATTAACAATATTCCAATTAATATTTGTTATAATCCATCATAAGAATCTACTTCTGTTCTTTCTAATTCTCCACCTAGTACTTTTAACGTTTTATCTGATGCAACATTATTAACATCACAATCTAAAAGTACTCTCTCTAATCCTAATTTTTGTGCTTATAACATAACTAAATGATGATTTTTCTAAGAAAAATTATTTCAATATTATTGTCTTCTCTATTTTATATCTTTAGTTTATTTAATTCCTCTTTATTATTCTTTGGTTCTTTTAAGATAATTGAATCCGCTCCAAATAAGTCTTTAACTTTCTCTTTAGCATGATCACCTTTACCACTTGCACTATAAAATACAAATGATAAGTCTTTATTTTTTAAATCTAATAAGCTAATTACACTATTAATAGGTGCACTCAATCTATCATTCCATATAGGTGAGCCAATTACTACTTTGTTGTAATTTGATATATCACTATCAAATTCTAATAATTTATCTTTCTTATTAAAAGTTGCCTTATATCCTCCATTCATTATCATTAGAAATTTATTTTTTGGATATTTTTTCTTTGTTACTACTTTTCTAATTTCATATCCTTTTTCTTTAAATACATCTGCTACAACATCACCATTATTAGTTAATGAATAGTATATAAATATTTTTTTCATTTTTTATCTCCTTAGTAAAAATTATATCAAAAAAGACCAAATTGGTCTTTTTTATTATTTTTTTATGACACTCCTGTATATCTCAAATAGTGTACTCCACTAGATGGAACGCTATCATGCTCAGAAACTCCTACTCCAGAAGTTCCACTACCTGAAGAATCTATATAATGTCCATCTCCTATATATAATCCTACATGATAACAACAAGAATAACTACTATATGGATCACTGCAGTTAACAAAAGCCATTACATCTCCTGCTTGAGCTTCAGAATAGCTTACTTCTACAAAAGTTTTGTTCCATGGATTATATCCATCTCTGGTAACATTACCCCAATACTCATAAGTACTTCCATAGAAAGCACCTTCATTTCTGTCTTGTCCGCTTTTTCCTCCAAAAAATACCTGGTTATAGCAGTATGAAACAAACATAGCACAACCAAACCCTTCGTCGCCTGATCCTTTTGGTCCATAATGCATAGTGTGATAACCAACTCCTATTTGGCTTCTTGCTACTTGAACTAGTTGTTGTTGATAATTACCATTTAATCCTTGTTTATTTGGATTTACACCAGTACTACCTTTAGGATAATCTTCAGGGTCTATATATACTTTAGTTGGTTCTTTACCATTGTCTTTATTTGTTTTTTTGATATATCTAGGAGTAGCTTTAATATTATAATTTTCTGCTGCTGCCCAACAATTAGCTACAGAAAAGTTTAGACCTCCAATACCATTCCCAACTGCGTCTAATGTAATATTAACTATAGTTGGAATCAAAAATATTATTATACAAGCAATGAAAGCATTAAAAATCTTTTTTTTACTCTTTTTTTCATCATTCATATCAGAACCAATAGATTTAAGAATAATCATACTAGCACTAATTATTAATAAGATTGGAGCTAATATTTGTATTACTAATAATATATTTTTCAATATTTTTATTAATGGGAGAATAGCATAATCATTACACGAATATAAAATCATACTTTTTTCCTCCTAACTTTTTTCTTCTTTTTAAATAAGATGGCAACTAAACATATTAAAACTATTATTAATATAACAGATAGAACTAAATCTTTATTAAAATATGTCTTATTATAATCAACTACAAAGCTTATATTAATATTATCTTTATTATTTGAATCTATATCCCATATATTCTTATTACCATTAACTATATGAGCGTTACTATTATAAATCTTATATTTACTATCAACTATTACTCTTAAACTGTCTCCTTGCAAACAATTAAAACCAACAAGATTAATAGTTTCTTGGTTACTATCAATATCATGATATATCTCATTAAAACAACTATTTAAATTTAAAGAATTAAAATAGTCTTCATGATTATAACTATGACTATATGTGACTAAATAATTATCTACATTATCTATAATATCTATATCATAAAAGACACTATTATCATCAAAAACACTCTTATTTGAAATAAGTGTATCATAGTTTTCCATATACTCTTCTTTAGACATATTAATAGTAAGTTTTTCATCAATTGAGTCTGTATCAAGGTTTAAATCATAATTTGAGCTACATCCTGTAAGAAAAAGTATAAAAATAATAATTAATATAAACTTTGTTTTTTTCATATATTTCCCTTTCTAAACTTATATATAAATTTATTTTTCAAATCTTACCTTTATATCATCATTTCCTAAATCAGCTATGTTATTGATATGTCCTATTTTAGTATAACTATATGGTGTATCAAATGATTTATAAAATAATACTAAACAATTATCTCCAAATAACATTATATCTCCTGCATTAATTGTCTTTGGATTTGTTGAATTTGTTGGAAATGATGTATCTAGATAAACATATTTTTCATTTCCATTCAATTCTTTCATTTCATATTCTTGAGGTAATATATCGATAAATCTTTTTACTGTTTCATTATCTTCTAGTTCAATTATGTATTCTTCTTCATTTATTATTGCTTTCATAAATTTTGTCACCTCATTCGTATTATTTGGTTTGTCGTTAGTTTGATTTTTTTTAAAATTACATCCTACAAGCATCAATAATGGAATCATTATTAAAATACTACATAAAATTCTTTTTTTCATTTTATATGATTCCTTTCATTGTCTTATTTTTCTATATATTTTAAATATGCATTTATTAAGTCTACATCCATTAAGTTTTCTGGAACTTCTTCCGGATTAAAGAATCTTAATCTTTTTGTTTCAGAATCGCCTTTTAAATTTGACTCATCATTAATTGATACATCTGCTAGGTATAAAGATGTATTATTATATACAATATCTCCATTTGGATAACTATTTTTTCTTGATTCTCCTGATAAAGTATCAATTAGTTTTATTTCATTTGGATTTATGTTTATTCCTGTTTCTTCAAATGCCTCTCTAGTTGCTGTAACTCTTAAATCTTCTCCTATTATTATTATATCATAGTAATAGGTTTTACTTTAATGTAATTTAATAAAAAAAAGAATTGAAAATGAAGTGAACCCCAAATAGTTCACACAAAAAAAAGAACAGGTTAGAATTACTTTCTAATCTGTTTTGATTTTAATCTATCTGTGTTATAAAATAATA
>ONIZ01000095.1 GCA_900317975.1 uncultured Bacillota bacterium | reverse complement strand
TGTAGTAGAAACAAATTATCAACAACCTGTAGTAAATGATCCTATTACAAATATTAGAAATGATTATTCTAATACAGGAACTTATGGAAGATTATATGTATCATATTATAATGTAGCTTTATATGATTATAATGTTAACACTACATCAAGCCAAAGTTTACAAACTTTAGTAGATAATCAAGATAGTGCAGCATATTACTACAACGTTGGAAGAAAAGTAATTGCAGATCATAACTATCAAGGTTTCAAAGTATTAATTACATTAAATCCAGGAGATAAAGCATATATAAAATTAAGTGATGGAAATATTCTTACATATAGACTAATTTATAAATCAAAAGGATATAATACAGGACCAGATTTAATAGATATCAATAATAATTCTTTCTATAATATGAGTTCAGATTTAATAATGTACACATGTTATGAAGATGGAATTATGGGAACACTTTGGGTCTTAGAATAAAAACTAGTAAACTACTAGTTTTTTTTGTGTCAACAAACGTCTATTTAAACTAAAAATATTATATAATTAAATTATAAAGAAAGTATGAGGTAATAGAATGAAAAAAGGATTTGATAATAAAAAATATTTAAAAATACAAAGTGAAAAAATAAGAGAAAGATTTAAATTATTTGATAAATTGTATTTAGAAATAGGTGGTAAATTATTTGATGATTCTCATGCTACAAGAGTATTACCTGGATTTCAAAAAGATTCCAAAATAAATATGTTTAAAGAACTTAAAGATGATTTAGAAATTATCTTTTGTATTAATGCTAATGACATTGAAAGAAATAAAATTAGAGGTGAATACGGAAATACATATGACAACGAAGTATTAAAACTTATTAATTATTCTAACGAAATGGGATTCACAGTAAATAGTGTTGTTATTACTCTATATAAAAATCAAGTAAATGCAGATAAATTTATAAATAAATTAAATAGAAATGGTATAAAAACATATATACACACTTTTACAAAAGGATATCCTACTGATGTAGAGACTATAGTAAGTGAAGAAGGTTATGGTGCAAATCCATATATTGAAACAAGTAAAAAACTAATTCTAGTAAATGCTCCTGGTCCAGGTTCAGGAAAACTAGCAACATGTCTATCACAACTCTATCACGAAAATAAAAGAGGCGTTAATGCAGGATATGCAAAATTTGAAACTTTCCCTGTATGGAACTTACCTCTAAGACATCCAATTAATTTAGCATATGAAGCAGCAACAGCTGATTTAAAAGATGTAAATATGATTGACCCCTTTCATCTTGAATGCTACAACCAAAAAGCAGTAAATTATAACAGAGATATAGAATTATTTCCTGTATTAAAAGCAATATTGAATAAAATATCTGAAACAGACATCTATAAATCTCCTACTGATATGGGAGTAAACATGTTAGGATATTGTATTACTAATAACGAAGTAGTAGAAGAAGCTGCTAAAAAAGAAATAGTAAGAAGATACTATAATGAATTAATGAATTATAAATTAGGCTTAAGTGATGAAGATGCATATCAAAAAATAAAATTATTAATGAACGAATTAAATATAGATGAAAACTACTTAGATGTAACAAAAAGTGCATTAGATAAAAGTGAAAAAGAAAACTTACCTGTAATAGCCCTAAAAATTAATAAAAAAATAATTACAGGAAAACAAACAGACTTGCTTACTCCAGCAGCTAGTGTAATACTAAATACAATCAAATATTTAAGTAAAATTCCTGATGATATTAAATTATTATCACCTAGTGTATTAAAACCTATGCAAGAGTTAAAAGGACATATGAATGATGATAGAAGACTAAATCTAACTGAAACATTAATTGCATTAGGAATTTGCTCAGCAACAAATGATATGATTAAAAAAGCATTAACAAATATTCCTAAATTAAATGGATGTGATGCTCATGCTACATATATTGTTACAAATGGAGATAAAACTACATTAAAGAAGCTAAATATAAATCTTACTTGCGAAAGTTATTATAAAGAAAACTTAGAATAATAAAAAGATGATACTA
>ONIZ01000100.1 GCA_900317975.1 uncultured Bacillota bacterium | reverse complement strand
TTTAGATAAAATAATCAAAAAGAAGAAAAATAAAAATAGTATATTTTTAAATATATTATTAGTTATTACTCTATTTATTGGATTATTTTATTTTATTATGAATATAGATAATAATATAAATAATTTTATTAATAATTTTATATTAGTATTATTTACTATTACTTTTGTAATTATAGGATTTAGAAGTAATATTAAGAAAAGTGGAATTATTGTACTTAGTTCATTATTATTAATGGGTTTTTATGGGTACAATTTAGTTAATAAGATTATTAATAATGTTTCTAATGAAAAGCTTATTAATCTTAGTGGTAAGAAAATAGATAAAGTAATTGATTGGTCTACTAAAAATAATGTAGAATTTGATTATATATATGAATATAGTGATATAGTTCCTGTTAACTATGTTATTAGTCAAGATATAGATAGTAATACTCCTATTGAAGAAGTTAAAAAAGTAAAAATATCTATTAGTGATGGAGCTAATCCTGAAAAGTTAGTAGTTATTCCTGATATGTCTGGTTGGACTGATGAACAAGTTATAAATTTTGTAGAAGAAAATTTCTTAAGAAATGTTTCAGTAGAATTTGTACAAAGTGATGAAAAAGAAAATACAGTTATAGAACAAAGTACATGAGTAAATTTAGAACAATGTTTTATTTAAAACAAAATCATATTAATTATGAATTTGATGAAGGAACTTCTTCTAAATATGATAAAGATACTGTTATGAAGATGTCAGTTGATGCTGGTACTAAGATTAAGATTAATAGTGATCCTATTAAAATTACAATTTCTCGTGGTAAAGAAATTAAAATGATAGATGTTAAAAATAAGACTATTAATGAAGTAACTAAATGGGTTGTTTCAAATAGATTAAAAATTAAAATAGAAGATCAATATGATGATTCTATAGACAAAAATCACATTATTAAAGCTGATAAGAATAAAGATGATATTTTAGTATCAGGGGACACTGTAACAATTTATGTATCTTTAGGTAAATTAAAGATGGAAAATTTTGATAATATAAATGATTTTTATTCATGGGCATCTAAATATAATATTGAATATGTTGTAGAAAGCCAATTTAGTGATAGTGTTGATGCTGGACAAGTAATAAGTTATTCAGTAAAGAGTGGTGACACTATTAAAAATGGAGATATTATTACTGTAACTGTTTCTCTTGGTAAAAAGATAAAAATGATTGATGTTACTAATATGACTAAGAATAAAGCTACTAAAGAATTAAAGAATGCTGGTATAAAATATAATATTACTTACAAATCAAGTGATAGCGTAGAAGAAGATGTTGTTATTAGTCAAAGTATTAGGGCTGGTAGTGAGATTGATTCTAATACTACTGTAACTATTGTTGTAAGTTCAGGTAAAGCTAAAACGGAATCTAGAAATAATAATACTGGTAATAACAATAACAATAATAATAGTGGTAATAATGGAAATAATAGTAGTAGCAATAATAATTCTAGTACTACTAATCCTACTACTCCATCTACTCCAACAAATACATGTACTCCTGGTACTGTTACTGTGGGTGGAGAATTAAATAATATATTTTCTAATCCTGAAAGTTATAATTCTGTTTATAGTCAATTAAGTGCATATTTTAATAAAAGTCAATTTGACAATGTAACTATAAAGATTATTGGAGATTCTACTAGTGGTGCTACACCAGGAAGCTTTATTTCAGGTATAATGCCAGGTGATGTATTAGAAACATGTACTGGTAAAACTTATACAATTACGATTGCAAAATAAAAAGTCGAGTAAATCGACTTTTTATATTGTACTTATTTTTTTGCTAACTATTTTTATTACTGGAAATAATACTACTAAAATCATTATTATTATGAAAATTCCTTTATTTGATGTTTCTGGATTTATTATTTTTTCATCCTTCATCTTTATTACATTTTCTTCTTGTTGCTTGAATTCTTCTTATTTTTTCATCCTTCATCTTTATTACATTTTCTTCTTGTTGCTTGAATTCTTCTCCTTCATAGATGTTTACTTTTCCTTCTTCATCTATTTTGAATTTTATGTCTTTTGCTTTTAAGTATCCTTCTGGTGCTTTTTCTTCATGTAATGTATATATTTCAAGTTCATTTAATATTCCATATAGTTCTTCCGCTTTTTCACTTGATGTGAATTCTTTTATCTATTATTTGTAATAATGCTCCTGATATTTTATTTCCTTTTTCATCTGTTTTTTCAATACTTAATAATGTCTTATCATCAGATATTTCTACTTCCAGTTCTTCATCAGTATCTTCTGCTTTAAATTCTACATCTACATTTCTTTGATATAGATTTGGTGCTTTTGCTTCATGTAGATGATACGTCTCTCCTACTTCTAGTAATCCTTCTAATACTACTTTTTCTTCTGTAGAAACAAATTCAAATATTATATTATTATCTTTATCTAGTACTTGTAAGTGTGATCCTGCTAGTGGTCTTCTGCTCTTCATATCTAGTTTTATTAAACTTACTTTTGTCTTATTATCTAACATTTCTACTTCTAGTGTTTCATTTCCTTTTGGTACTGTGAACTCTTTATCT
>ONIZ01000064.1 GCA_900317975.1 uncultured Bacillota bacterium | reverse complement strand
TGATATAATAAATTTGGTAGACAAATGGAGGTATTTTATGAAGAATTTGATTGTTGGACAATCAGGCGGACCTACTAGTGTAATAAATGCTTCGCTGGCAGGTGTCTATGAAGAAGCAAAGAGATTAGGTTATAACCATGTATATGGAATGATTAATGGTATAGAAGGCTTATTAGAAGAAAATATTGTTGATTTAGATAAGTATTTAGCTGATAAGAAAAACTTAGAGTTATTAAAAAGAACTCCTTCTAGTTATTTACAAACATGTAGATTTAAGTTAGGTACTTATGTAGATCATCCTGATATTTATGAAAAAATATTTGATATTCTAGATAAATATGATATTGATTCATTCATCTATATTGGTGGTAATGATTCAATGGATACAGTTGAGAATTTAAGTGACTATGCTATAATTAATAAAAGAAGACAAAATTTTATAGGTGTACCAAAAACTATTGATAATGATTTACCTATTACAGATCATTGTCCTGGTTTCGGTAGTGCTGCAAAATATATAGCGACATCTATTAGAGAAATAGTTAGAGATAGCGTTTGTTATGGTGTTAAACATAGTACTGTTGCTATTGTTGAGGTAATGGGTAGACACGCTGGATGGCTTACAGCATCAGCTGCTTTAGCTAAAAGTGATGATTGTGAAGGAGTAGATGCTATATTTTTACCTGAAGTACCACTAGACTTAGATAAATTTGTTGATAAAGTTAGAATTCTAGCAAAGAAAAAGCCAGCTATTGTAATTGTAGTATCTGAGGGTATTAAAACTACTAGTGGTGAATTCGTTTGTGAAATGGGTAAAGATGATGTTGGAGTAGATGCTTTTGGACATAAGCAATTAAATGGATGTGCTGATGTACTTGCTAATTTAATAAAAGAAAAGACTGGTCTTAAGACTAGACCTATCATCTTATCATCTTTACAAAGAGCAGCAGCTCATGTAGCATCTCTTACTGATTTACGAGAAGCTGAAAAAGTCGGTAAGCATGGAGCTAAACTTGCATTTAATGGTGAAACTGGAAAAATGGTTATTATGAAGAGAGTTAATAATAATCCTTATAAAATTAAATATTCTTCTTTTAACAATATTCATGATATTGCTAATCTAGAAAAGAAAGTTCCATTAGAATGGATAGATCAAGAAAATAATTATGTTAAAGATGAGTTAATTGATTACATAAGACCTCTAATTATGGGAGAAGTAAAGCAATATTATAAAAATGGGGTTCCAGAACATTTAATTAGAAAAGATTAATTGTTTTGTAATTATAATATTTTGAGGTGGTATTTATGAAAAAGAAAATTATTGTTTTTAATATTCTTTTCTTGATATGTGAACTTGTTGGCTTGGGCATTATTATGCTAAGTACAAATAGGCTATTATTTGAATATTATACAGTAGATAGTAATCTATTTGCTTTAATAGTAACATTAGTATATTTGTATTTTGTATGTAGAAATAAAAAGATTAATAAAGTTGTTTATTTATTAAGACTTATGAGTTTAGTTTCTTTAATGATAACTTTCTTAGTAGTTTTATTTGTATTACCTTTTATGGTTCCACTTCAATTCTTATTTTGGGGAGTTTATGGTAGTAATTTAATATTTCATGTTATTTGTCCTTTATTGTTATTATTTATATATTTTATATATGATAAAAAAATTAAGATAAATAATTATGAGTTGATTTTTAATATGGTTCCTACGTTGATATATGCTATAATACTAATTACTTTAAATATAAAAGGAATTGTCGATGGACCATATGCATTCTTAAGATTTAAATTTCAGCCTGTATATCAATCTATTTTATGGTTTATTTCAATAGTTGGTATTACTTATCCTATTGGATTACTTTTAAATAAATATAAAAAATAATTGTAGGAGAGTTTATGAAAAAGAATAAATTGAAATTAAAAAAATGGGTTTTTATAGTTCCTATAATAATAGTTATTTTATTAATAGGTTTTGTTTTATATGCTAATGTTCATGGACTTAGTACTAATCTTAAGATTAAGATTAATGGTAAAAGTACCATTAAATTAGAAGTAGGTAATGAATATAAAGATAAAGGTGTTAATGCTACTTATAAGGGTAAATCTATTAAAAATATTAGAACTAAAGGTAGCGTTGATAATAAAAAAATAGGTACTTATAAGATTAAATATATTGCTAAATATAAGAAGGTTATAAAGAGGGCTGTTCGAACAGTTAAAGTAGTTGATACTACTCCTCCTGAAATTAATATTGGAGCTGAATCTGTTAATTTATTTGTAGGCAATGATTATACTGAGATTGGATTCAGTGCTAATGATAATTATGATGGAGATCTTACTAGTAAAGTTACTTCTACTAATAATATAGATAAAAATACTATTGGTACTTATGAAGTTAATTATGAAGTTAGTGATAGTAGCGGTAATAAAAGTACAGCTAAAAGAATAGTTAATGTTATTAATACTTTACCTAGTAATGGCAAGGTAGCTGTTTTGAATTATCATTTCTTTTATGATCCTAATGAAGAAATTTGTGGAGATGGTAATTGTGAAGATGTTAATGAATTTAGAAGACAGCTTGATTATTTAAGAGATAATAATTTTAAGACTCTTACTATGGAAGAATTTAGAAATTGGATGTATGGAGTTATTGAAATACCTGAAAAAAGTGTATTAATTACTGTAGATGATGGTGCTAAGGGAACTGGTTTACATAATGGTAATAAATTAATTCCTATTTTAGAAGAATATAAAATGCATGCGACATTATTCTTAATTACTGGATGGTGGGATATTGGTAATTATCAATCTCCATATTTAGATATAGAATCACATACTAATGATATGCATACTGAAAGATATTGTGAAGGTGTAACTAGAGGAGCTAAAATGTTATGTCTTAATAGAGATGAAGTATTAAATGACTTAAAAAAATCTATTGAGATTACTGGATCAAAGACAGCATTTTGTTTTCCTTTCTATGCATATGATGACAATTCTATTAGTATAGTAAAAGAAGCTGGTTTTGAATTAGCTTTCATCGGTGGTGGAAGAAAAGCTAGTAGAAGTGATGACAAATATCGTATTCCTAGATATCAAATTAGACAAACTACTGATATTAACACATTTATAAATTATGTTAGTTGAGATTATTTTAATAATCTCTTTTTTATGTTAATATTTAATTAGGGTGGATATAGATGAATAATAGCGATAAACATATTGAAGATTATGTTAAGAATAGAGTTGAATACCTAAAAAATATATACAATATAAATTTAGATGATATTAATATTTCTAATATTATTAATCTTTTTAATAAAAAAACTATTAATTCTCAAAGTGAAAAAAAAGTATTAGATGAATTAATTTCTGATGAGATTAATAAAGTTTTTAGGGTTAAATATAATCGAAATATAGTTAATAATCAATATGGTGGTGTTTTATTAGTATATTTAATATCTGGTATTGTTGTTATTGGATTTATCCTATTATTTATATATTTTTTAAAAGTATAGTATCTGTAAATTGAAATTATAAACAAAATTATGATAAAATAGAATAAGATATGGAGGAGTATATGGAGGAAAAATTAAACTTATTAAAATCAAATGCTTTTTTAACTTTGTTTAGATGGAGTGAAATAGGAAATAATGCTGGTAGTTTTTATACTATAGTTTCTAATGATGGTAATGCTTATTACTATCATAATTATACTTATGAAACAGCTAACTTAAGAGAAAATAATATTTCTAAAGAAGGAATATCTGATGCTGTTCCTATTGGACAAGAAAAAATGAATGAATTAGTTACTTTTATAAATGAGAATATAGTTGGACATGAATTTAGTAATGAAGATAAAGAAGGTTCACTATATAGTGTGACTATTAATAGTAATGGTAATGTTTGTTTTATAAAAAATGATTTAAATATATATTATAAGTTAAAAGAAATAATTGATAAGTAGAACATTGTTCTACTTTTATATTAGGTATTAAATGATTTATTTAAAAGAAACTAATTTTGAAGATAGAAAAGAAGAATATCTTTTTATAAAAAGATTACCGGAAGATGAAAATGGTTTTTTAAATCCATATTATTATGAAAGCAAAGATTCATTTTATAAAGTAATAATTCCTAGATTAATAAATTATTCTAATGGGATTAATTTACCTCCTTTAAAAGTTCCAGAAACTTATTTCTTTTTATGGGATGATAATAAAATAGTTGGTTTATTTAAAATTAGACATTATCTTAATGATAATTTAAAAGTATCTGGTGGAAATTTAAGTTATGGAATATTAAAAGAATATAGGAATAAAGGTTATGCTACTACTGGTTTGAAATTAGCTATTCAAAAGTGTAGGGAAATTATTAGAGAAGATGATATTCATATGTCTCTTCATAAAAATAATTATTATTCTTTAAAAGTTATGCTTAATTGTGGAGCTTATGTTTATAGTGAAACAGAGAATGAATATCTAACTAAAATTAAGATATTTGATAAAATTGTTATTAATGGTAATAAATTTAATAATAGGGAAGAATTTTATGATCATATTGAAAAAGTATTTAATTCTAAGTTAGGTCATAATTTAGATGCTTTAAATGATATTATTAGTAGTGATTATTATCATATTATTTGGCTTAATACTAATAAATCTAAGAATGATTTAGGTTCTTATTATGATA
>ONIZ01000005.1 GCA_900317975.1 uncultured Bacillota bacterium | reverse complement strand
AGAAAATGATGATATAATATCTAGTAGTGCAATGAATTTATTTGATAATTCTATTGTGGAAATTACAAATTAAAAAGGAGTGATTTATTATGAATATGCAAGCTATGTTAAAACAAGCACAAAATATGCAACGAGATATGATGAAAATTAAAGAGGAAATTGATAATACTGAATTTACTGGTGAAAGTTCTTTAGTTAAAGTTACTGTTAATGGTAAAAAAGAAGTATTAAGTGTTGAAATAGATTCTTCTAATGATTTAGAAAAAGATGAATTAGAAATGCTTCAAGATATGATTATGGTTGCTGTAAATGAAGCTAATAAGAAAGTTGATGCTGAAACTGAAAAGAAAATGGCTAAATTCGGCAATATTCCTGGATTATTCTAATGATACCTGATAGTTTAAAGAAACTTATAGAATCTTTTAAATATTTACCTGGTATTGGTGAAAAAACAGCTGAGAGATTAGCTTTTTCTATACTAGATCTTGAAGATGAACAAGTTGAATTTTTCTCTGAAAGTTTAAATGAAGTGAAGAAGAAAATCAAAAAATGTTCTATATGTAATTGTTTAACTGATGATGATATTTGTTCTATATGTAAGGATGATACTAGAAATCAAGATACTTTATTTATTGTTGATGATGCTAAATATGTTTTCTTATTTGAAAAAATGAATATGTATCATGGTAAATATCATATTTTAGATGGTTTAATTAATCCTTTAGAGGGTATTAATCCTGAAGATATAGGTTTAGAAAAACTTGTGGATAGAATATCTAAAGGTGGTTTTAAGGAAATAATATTTGGATTAAAACCTAGTATTGAAGGGGAAACTACATCTTTATATATTAAAAAGATTCTTGAGGGTTTAGATGTTAAAGTTACTAGGCTTGCTAGTGGTGTTCCTATTGGAGCTGATATGGAATATGTTGATAATTTAACTTTAGAGAGAGCTTTATCTGATAGAAAGGATGTATAATTTGAGTTCTAATTTAAGTAAGAAAAATTATTTTAAATTAATTAATAATTGTCTAAAAAACAATTATTTTGTTCATGCTTACTTAATTGAGATTGATGATTATGAGAATAATTTTAAGGATGTTTTAACTTTAGTTAAAGCGTTACTTTGTCAAAATAAAGATCTTGATGATGTTAATAAATTAAATTGTGATAAATGTAATATTTGTTCTTTGATTGATAATGATAATTATCCTGATTTGTATATAATTGAAGGTGATAATAATCTTATAAAAAAAGAGCAAATAATAAAATTAGAAGATGATTTTAAAAATACATCTTTATTAAAAAATAAAAGAATTTATATTATTAAAGAATCTGAAAAAATGAATGATAGTTCTTCTAATACTTTGCTTAAGTTTTTAGAAGAACCAAATGATAATATTGTTGCTATATTACTTACTAAAGATAGATATAAATTACTACCTACAATTATTTCTAGGTGCCAAATTATTTCTTTAAAATCTAATGATATAATTGTGGATAATCCTGATTTATATATTGGTTTTATTAAGTATTTAATTAATGGTAATGATCTATTTATTAATTATGATTCTATTATTAATGATTATTTTCTTGGTAATGATAAAGATGGTAATGAAAAAATACTTAAAAGTAAAATTGTTAATCATTTTAATAATGTTTGTAATATTTTAATAAGTATTTTTTATTCTGATTTTGATAATCATAAATTTAAGTTTTTAGAAAATGTTGATAAAAATAAATTGTTATTTATTGTTGATATTATTCAGAGAGAATTAGTTAAATTAAAATATAATGTTAATTCTAAGATGTGGTTAGATTCTTTATATTCTAAGATTATAGGAGGTAATTATGATTAAATATATGATAGTATTATGTGAATTAAGTAGAAAAAAATACTTTGTTGAATATAATGAAAAATTTAAAATTAATGATACTGTTGTTTTTAATGTTGATTCTGATTCTTTAATTGGTAGAGTTCTTACTGATTGTAGAGAATGTAATGAAAAAGATTTAGAATTACCTTTACCTACTATTGAAAGAGTTGCAAATAAAGATGATCTAAAGAATTTTGAAAACAATAAGAATAAGGCTGATAAAGCTTTAAGTGATGCAAAAAACTATGCTAAAGAATTAGAATTAGATATGAATTTTGTTGATTGTTATTATACTTTAAATCAAAATCAATTGATTTTTAATTTTACTGCTGATGATAGAATTGATTTTAGAAATTTAGCTAAGAAATTAGCTGGTAAATATAAGACTAGAATAGAATTAAGACAGATAGGTGTTAGAGATAAAGCTAAACGTATAGGTGGTATTGGACCTTGTGGATTATTTTTATGTTGTAATACTTTTTTAACTGATTTTAATAGTGTATCTATTAATATGGCTAAGAATCAAAATCTAGCTTTAAATCCTTCAAAGATTAATGGACTTTGCGGAAGATTATATTGTTGTTTATCTTATGAAGATGAAGTTTATTCTAAATTGAGGAAAGAACTTCCTGAAGTTGGAGAAATCATTAATAAAAATGGTGTTAAAGGTAAAGTTATTTCTTTAGATATTTTAAATAATAAATATAGAATAGAAACTGATGATAAGGGAATAGTTGATTTAGATGGTTAATCTTAATGATATTTTAGGTTATAAGAATAGAAAAATTTATCAGAATGATGATTATTTTTCTTTCTCTTTAGATAGTGTAATTCTTGCTAATTTTTGTTCTATTCGTAAAAGAGATAAATATATTTTAGATTTATGCTCTGGTAATGGAATAGTTCCTTTTATTGTGTCTTTAAGATCTAGTTGTCATATAGATGGAGTAGAGATTCAAAAAGAATTATTTGATTTAGCTGTTTCATCTTGTGAATTAAATAATTTATCTGAACAAATATCTTTTTTTAATTGTGATATTAAAGATTTTTTAAATAAAGAGAATAGTGAAAAATATGATTTGATTACTTGTAATCCACCTTTTTTTAAATATTCTGAAGATAGTTTTATTAATTTGGGTTATGAAAAAACTGTTGCTAGACATGAAGTATTGATTAATTTAGAAGAAGTTGTTAAAATAAGTAGCTCACTATTAAAAAGTGGTGGAAATCTTGCAATGGTTCATAGAACTGATAGATTATTAGATGTTTTATTTGCTTTTAAAAAATATAATATTGAACCTAAAAGAATTATGTTTATTTATAATAAGTTATCTAAGGGTTCTACATTGTTTTTTATTGAAGGTCAAAAGAATGGAAATGTTGGTTTGAAAATTGAAAAACCTTTTGTTGTATATAATGAAGATAACTCTTATACTGAAGAATATTCCACAATAACTGAGGAGGTTTTAAAATGAGACAAATTAGTTATGATGATTCTCCTTCATTGTATTTAATACCAACACCTATAGGGAATATGGAAGATATTACTTATAGATCTTTAAATACTTTGAAAATGGTTGATATTATTTTATGTGAAGATACTAGAGAAAGTATAAAATTATTAAAATATTATGATATTAATAAAAAATTAGTTGCTTGTCATGAATTTAATGAATCAAATATTAAAGAATATGTTTTGAATGAATTAAAAAATGGTAAGAATATTGGTTTAATTACAGATCAAGGTACTCCTATTATTAGTGATCCTGGTTATATTGTATCTAGATTTATTATTGAACAAGGATATAATGTTATTTCTTTACCTGGAGCAACTGCTTTTGTTCCTGCTTTAACAAGTAGTGGTTTAGAACCTTCTCCTTTTTTATTTTATGGTTTTTTGAATAGTAAACAATCTAAAATGAAAGAGGAATTAAATATTTTAAAGGATTATCCTTTTACTTTTATTTTATATGAAGCTCCACATAGATTAAATAATACTTTGAAAGTAATGTTAGATATATTAGGAGATAGAAAGATTGCTATAAGTAGAGAAATATCTAAGATTCATGAAGATGTTTCACGAGGAACTATAAGTGAGTTTGTAGACAATATTGATATGTTGAAAGGTGAATTTGTTCTTGTTGTTGAAGGAAATAAGAATATAATTAATTATAGTGAATTAGATATTATAGAACATGTTAACTTATATATTTCTGATGGATTAAGTGAAATGGATTCTATCAAGAAAGTGGCTCGTGATAGAAATGTTCCTAAGTCTGAAATATATAAGTATTATCATAAGAATAAGTAGGTGATAATATGAAATTAATTGTTGGTTTGGGTAATCCTGGTAAGAATTATGATAATACCAGACATAATACAGGTTTTATGTTTTTAGATTATTTTTTAGATAAAAAATATACTAACATAAATTGGAAATCTAAATTTAATGGATTGTTTTATGAAAATGTTATTAATGATGAAAAAGTAATATTTTTAAAACCTCAATCTTATATGAATCTTAGTGGTGAAGTAGTTTCAAAATATGCTAATTTCTATAAAATTGATTCTTCAGATATTATTGTTATTTGTGATGATTTAGATTTGTTTGTAGGTAATTTTAAAATTAAAGATAAAGGTTCTAGTGGTGGACATAATGGATTAAATAATATTATAAAAATGCTTGGTACAAATGAATTTAAGCGTATTCGTATTGGAATTTCTAATAATAAAGATTATGATACTAAAGATTATGTTTTAAGTAAGTTTTCAGATGAAGAAAAAAATAAATTGTTTGATATTTTTGATTCTTTAATAAAAGTACTTGATGATTGTTTTGTATATGATTTTTCTAAAATTATGAGTCTATACAATCAAAAGAATAGGTGATTTATGAATATTTTCAATAACTTTATAGATATTAATATAAAAAATGGCATGGGTATCACTGGTATTACCGATGAGTTTTTTTGTGTTTATTTATATAATTTATTTGAAAAATATAATAAGAATATATTAGTTGTTGTTGATACTTTAAATGAAGCTAATAATTTGTTTTCTTCTTTATCTGAATTAACAGATGATGTTTTATTATTTCCTATGGATGATTTTTTAACTAGTGAAGCTTTAGCAATTTCTCCTGATTTGGAAATAAATAGACTATCTAAGAAGAATCTTTAAATTCAAAACATATAGTTATATGTAATTTGATGGGATATCTTAGATATTTACCTAATGTTTCTACTTATAAAAATAGTTTTATTTCATTAAAAAAAGGAGATCAAATTGATTTAGATGGATTTAAAGATAAGTTATATTCTTTAGGATATAAAAGAGATAGTGTAGTAAATAATACTGGAGAAATGGCATTACGTGGTTTTATTGTAGATTTATTTCCTTTAGAATATGATAATCCAGTAAGAATTGAATTTTTTGGTGATGAAATAGATTCAATTAGATTTTTTGATGCAGAAACTCAATTAAGTATTGAAGATATTGATGATATTGTAATTAAACCTTGTACTGAGTTTATTACTTTTAAGACTGTGGATAATGATAAATCTTCTAAACAAAAATATCTTCCTTTGTATGAAGATGTTAATTCTATTTATGATTATTTAGATGATAATATTACTGTTTTTAAAAATTATGAACAATTAAATATATCTTCTAATGATTTATTTAAACAATGTGAAGAATATAAGATTGAAAAAGATTTTGAGTTTAAAAATAAATATATGTTTTCTTTTGATGAAATTAATCCTTCTTTTTCTCTTTACTATATGAATATTAACAATATTAAAAATGATAAAATCTCTGATATTGTTGATTATAATGTTAAGACTATTAATTATTTTTATGAAAACATTGATCTTATTCATGACTTTCTAAATGAATATTTGAATAAGGGATTTACTATAGTTATATTTTTAAAAGATTATCAAATTAAAAGTATAAGTAGTAAATTAAAAGTTCCTTTTTGCATTGTGGAAAAAGATAAATTACAGAATAATAAAGTTAATTTTATTAATGGTTCTCTTTCTGAGGGGTTTATTTATAATAAATTCGTTATTTTGACTGCTAAAGAGTTATTTAAGGAAAGTGTTGTTAATAATAAATATAAAAATAAGTTTAGATATTCTTCTAATATTTCTGATTTATCTAAACTAAATGTTGGTGACTATGTAGTTCATGAATCTCATGGTATTGGTATATATAATGGTATTAAGAATTTAGTTTCTAATGATATTTCAAAAGACTATATTGAAATATTATATGCTGGTTCTGATAAGATATATATTCCTGTGGAAAAAATATCTTTGTTATATAAGTATTCTGGTAAAGAGGGTACAGTTCCTAAAATTAATTCTTTATCTGGTTCTGATTGGATTAAAACTAAGAATAGAGTTATTAATAGAGTTAATAATATGGCAGATCAGCTTATTAAACTTTATAGTGAAAGAAGTATTAGAAAAGGGTTTGCTTTTTCTAAAGATAATGATTTATTAAAAGAGTTTGAAAAGTCTTTTCCTTATAATTTAACTAAGGATCAAAAAGTTGCGATTGATCAAATTAAGGAAGATATGGAAAAGCCTATTCCAATGGATAGATTACTATGTGGTGATGTTGGTTTTGGTAAAACAGAAGTTGCTTTTGTTGCGGCATTTAAAGCTATTCTCGATTCTAAACAAGTTTTTATTTTATGTCCAACTACTATTCTTTCTAATCAACATTATCAGAACGCTTTAAAGAGATTTGAAGGTTTTCCTGTTAATATTGGTAATCTTAATAGATTTACTACTCCAAGAGAAGAAAGAAGAATTATTGAAGGTTTAAAAGACGGAACCATGGATCTTGTTATTGGTACCCATAAATTGTTATCTCAATACATTAAACCGAAGAATTTAGGCCTATTAATTATAGATGAGGAACAAAGATTTGGGGTTAAACATAAAGAAATCATAAAAGAATATAAGACTAATGTTGATGTTTTAACTTTAACTGCTACTCCTATACCTAGAACATTACAAATGAGTTTAACTGGAATTAGAAGTTTAAGTTTAATTGAGACTCCTCCTATTAATAGATATCCTGTACAAACTTATGTTATTGAAGAAAATGATGCTTTGATTAAAGATGTTATTAATAAAGAAATTGCTAGAAAAGGTCAAACGTTTATTCTTTATAATAGGGTTGACTCTATTGATTATGAGTATGATAAATTAACTAAATTAATTCCTAATGCTCGTATTACTATAGCTCATGGACAATTGCCAAAATCTATTTTAGAATCACGTATTGATGATTTTATTAATTATAAATACGATGTGTTACTATGTAGTACTATTATTGAAACTGGTATTGATATTCCTAATGTTAATTCTTTGATTATTTTTGATGCAGATAGATTTGGTTTATCTCAACTATATCAAATTAGAGGTAGAGTTGGTCGCAGTGATAAGTTTGCTTATGCTTATCTTATGTATAAACCTTATAAAAAATTAACTGATACTGCTATAAAGAGACTTAATGTTATTAAAGAATTCACAGAACTTGGTAGTGGATTTAGTATTGCTAATAGAGATCTTGCTATAAGAGGTGCTGGAGATATTTTGGGTTCAGAACAGGCAGGATTTATAGATAGTGTTGGTATTGATTTATATTTGAAAATGTTAAATGATGAGGTAGCTAAAAGAAATAATACAATTGATTTAGAAGAAGATGAAGAAACTGATTTAAATCTTAATCTATTAAATGTCTCTACTCATATTAGTGATAATATGGCTGAAGAAGATGAATTAAAAATAGAAATTCATAAACTTATTAATACTATTGATAATAAAAGTAAATTTAATAAAATTAAAACTGAATTGGAAGATAGATTTGGTAAGTTAAATGAAGATGTTATTATCTATATGTATGCTAAATGGTTTGATAATCTATGTAAAAAACTTCATATTAATACTATTCATGAGACTCGTAATTTTACTGAAATTATTTTTTCTGGAGATATTCTTGAATTACTTGATGTAGAAGAAATATTTGTATTTGCTGTAAAATTGAGCGATAGATTCAAATTTATGAGTAGAGGAAATGATATGGTTATTGTCCTTAATACTATTAGGATTGATAAACATCCAGTTTATTATTTAGTTGATTTATTAGAAGGTATTTACACTAAATATTATAATAATATTATCTGATTAAGATTTTGTGTTATATTAAAAGAAGGCTAGGTGATTAAATTGAATGAAGATATAGAAAAATTAAAAGAAGAACATTTTAATACTTATAAAAATGCTGTTATTGCTAATATAGAAAATAATTCTACAATTTTAGTTAAAGAGGATTTATATAGTTTGATTAATAAACCTCCATTAGATTCTATGGACTTATTAAAAAATAAGTTAATTGCTTTAGCTAAAAAAAATAAAATTGTAATTGATAATAATAATTTGGATAAGATATTAGATGATTATAGAAAGAAAGTTATTAAAGAGTTTGATGACTTTATTAAAACAAGAACTACATTTTATACTAATTTAGTTACAAACATCAAAAGAGAAAATGATTCTACTACTATTAAAATTCTTAAGAAGGATTTAAGTAATTATAATAAAAAAATGAAGAAAGATATTAAGAAGATAATTGAAGATAATACAGATTCTTTAATAATTAAGAAGGCTGTTAATATATTTAAAATTGATGATCCAAAAATTAATTCTGATTTAAATAAGTTTATTAATAAAACATATTTAAAACAATTACTTGAGAATGTTGATATTAAAATATTAGTTAAAGATGCTACATTAATTAATAGTATTAAAGAACAAACAGAAAGATATCAATTTACTCTTAATAATTCTCATCTATTTAATTAGTATTTGAATATTTTTAATATATATGATAATATAGTTGCAGTTTAAATGTTTTGATGAAGAGTTTTATGACTTGAATTCATTAAAGAGAGTCTATGTAGGTGTGAGATAGATATGAATGGTTATAAAATATGGCTTCTGAACTAATATATCGATATGTAGGTATATTCGCAATTAGGCGTTAACTAATAATGAGTTGGTAAGATTATTACAAATAAGGTGGTACCGCGGTTTTTCGCCCTTATGTAATAATCTTTTTTGATTGGAGGAGTTAATATGAAAGAAAAATATTATATTAGTACAGCAATTGCTTATACATCTGGAAAACCTCATATAGGTAATACTTATGAGATTGTTTTAGCTGATGCTATAGCAAGATACAAAAGATTTAAAGGTTATGATGTTTATTTTCAAACTGGTACAGATGAACATGGTTTAAAAATTCAACAAAAAGCTGCTGATAAGGGAGTTTCTCCACAAGAGTTTGTTGATGATGTAGCTGGTGAAATTAAACGTATTTGGGATTTAATGAATACTAGTTATGATAAATTTGTTAGAACTACTGATGAAAATCATGTTAAAGTTGTTCAACATATATTTAAGAAAATGTATGATAACGGGGATATTTATAAAGATAAGTATGAAGGATTATATTGTGTTCCTTGTGAATCTTTTTGGACTGAATCTCAATTAGTAGATGGTAAGTGTCCTGATTGTGGTAGAGAAGTAGTTAATCAAAGTGAAGAGGCATATTTCTTTAGATTAAGTAAATATCAAGATAAATTAGAAGATTTATTTGAAAATCATCCTGAGATTGTTGAACCTGCTGCTAGAAGAAATGAAATGATAAATAACTTTATTAAACCTGGAGTTAGAGATTTATGTGTTTCTAGAACTTCTATTAAATGGGGTATTCCTGTAGATTTTGATCCTGATCATACTGTTTATGTTTGGCTTGATGCTTTAACTAACTATATTACTAACATTGGTTATGACGTTGATAATTCTAGCGATGAGTTCAATCGTTTGTGGCCTTGCAATCTTCATTTAATTGGTAAAGACATTATTAGATTTCATTCTATATATTGGCCATGTTTCTTATGGAGTTTAGGTCTTCCATTACCTAAGAAAATATTTGGACATCCTTGGTTGTTAACTAGTGATGATAAGATGAGTAAGAGTAAAGGAAATGTTATTTATGCAGATGATTTAGTTGATAAATTTGGTGTGGATGCTGTTAGATTTTACTTATTACATGAAATACCTTTCTCTAGTGATGGTAATTTAACTATTGATTTATTAGTTGATAGAATTAATAGTGAACTTGCTAATACATTGGGTAATTTAGTTCAAAGAACTATTTCAATGGGACATAAATATTTTGATGGAAAGATTGAAAATAAAAAAGTTGTTGAAGATGTTGATAAACCATTTATTGAGTTAATTAATTCGCTTGATAAGAAAGTGGAAGAACAAATGGATTCTCTACATATTAGTGATGCTTTAACTGAAATATTTGATGTTTTAAGAGCAAGTAATAAATATATAGATGATACAACTCCTTGGATTTTAGCTAAGGATGAAGAAAAATCAGATAGATTAAAAACAGTTTTATTTAATTTGTTTGAATCTATTAGAGTATGTGGGTTGATTTTAGAACCTTTTATGCCTGATACTAGTAAAGAAATATTAAAACAATTAAATATTGATGATAATTCTTTAGGTTATAATGAGAATAACAAATATGAATTAGGTGAAGCTCATCCTTTATTCCAAAGAATTGATAAATCTAAAATGGAAGGGTAGAATTATTTCTACTCTTTTTGGAGGTATATATGTTAATAGATACACATTGTCATATTTCTAAGGATGATTATGATGATATAGAAAAAATTATAGAAGATGATTTTAAAGAAGTGGATAAAATTATTATTTCTGGATGTAGTAAGAAAGATATTATTGAGAGTCTTGATATTGCTGAAAAAAACGATAATATCTATGTAACTATTGGATATCATCCTGATCAAGTTGATCAAGTAAGTGATGAAGATTTATTATTTTTAGAAGAAAAATGTAGTAATGATAAAGTTGTTGGTATTGGTGAGATTGGATTAGATTATCATTATGTTGATGATAATCATGATGAACAGATTGCTTTATTTGAAAAACAATTGAGTCTTGCTGAAAAATTGAAAATGCCTGTAGTTATTCATTCTAGAGATGCTACTAAAGATACAATAGATACTTTAAAAAAATATAAAGTAACTGGTGTTATTCATGCTTTTAGTGGAAGTATAGAAACTGCTAATATTTATATTTCAATGGGATTTTTTTTAGGTATTGGTGGAGTTGTTACATTTAAGAATTCTAAATTGTTTGAAGTTGTTAAAAGTATTGGGCTAGATTATATTGTATTAGAAACAGATAGTCCTTATCTTACTCCACATCCTTTTAGAGGAATGCAGAACTCTTCTAAATATATTCCTGTTATTGCAAAAAGAATAAGTGAAGTTACTAAACAACCTTATGAAGAGGTATCTAAAATAACTGGAGATAACGCTATTAAGTTGTTTGACTTGAAATAGTAATTTTGATATTCTTTATTATAGTAGAGGTATTGATATGAATAAGAATAGAGCCTTTTTATCATTATTTATAGTAGTATTAATAGTTTTTATAATATTATTATTTTCTTATAAAGATGATTCTAAAAATATGAATTATGTTAGATTTGTTGATCCTAGTGAAAATTTAAAAATAGAAAGTGTTTTTCCTATTACTGATTATGCTGGTAAATTGACTGAGAAAAGTAAAGATAAGAAAAATATTTATTATAATTTTAGAATTAAAAATTATAGTGAAAAGAATAGTACATATAAATTGTTATTAAAAGTTAATAAACATGATAATTCTATAGATGATAAATATGTTAAGATATTATTATCAGATGATGAAGATCAAATATTATCTAAATATGATAAAGATAGTTATTTAACACTTGATTATTTAGAAAAAGAAGATGATTATTATGTTTTGTATAAATCATCTTTAGGTGAAAATAAAGAAGATTCTTATACCTTAAGATTATGGATAAGTGATAAGTATAAAGAAGATGATTTGAATAAGGTATTTGATTGTGAAGTTGTTATTTATAGTTATTAGGAGGTATTAATGAATAAAAAGGGTATACATATTTCATTGATAATAAGTTTAGTAATAATAGTTTTATTTATTGTTTTAATAATTATTTACTTTAAACAACCACCTAAGGTTGAAAAACAACAACTTGAGGGTGGAAGTGTTATATTAACTTATGTTGATGATTCATCAAACTTAGTTCTAGAAGAAGTTGTTCCTAAAAGTGATGAAGATGGTATAAGTAATATAGCTGCAGATCAATATTTTGATTTTACTGTAACTACTGATATTGTTGATGCTAATGAATTGGACTATGAACTAGGCGTGATTTGTAATAAAGAAACTACTATTAATTGTGAATTGATTAAAGTTTATTTAGAAGAAATGATTGATGGAAGTTATGTAAAAGTTAGTGATCCTGCTTTATTTAAACCTATTGTTAAAAAAACAGAACTAGGTACTAAAAGTGGTTCTATGGTTATATACAAAGGCAAAGATAAAAAGAGTACTTATCATAACTATAGACTTAGAGCTTGGATAAATCCTGATCCATCTATTGATGCAAGTGTTACTTATAAAATTGTTTTAAATGTAGATGTTTATGGAAAGGCTAAATAGCCTTTCTTTTTGTAAAGTAATTATTAATTTTGTTTAGATTATTCTTTTTATTTTCTTTTTATAATATAATTTAATTTAATATATTTAGGAGTGTTATTATGATTGTTCAAAATATAAAAAGAAATATTCATTTAATTGATCCTTCATTACCTTTTAAAGAAAAGGTAAAATATTTTTGTTTCTTTATTTTGAGAGCATTATTAATCTCTGTTTTATTATTTTTATTTGGGTTTTTATTACTTGGAATAGTATATTTTGGTGATTATTTTATTAATGTAAAAAGTGGTAATTATAAAAATCCAATGTTTAGTGCATTTATTATTGTTAGTAATAGTATGTATCCTACATTAAAAATAAATGATGGCATTTTTGTACATAGAGAAGATAATTTGAAATTAGGAGATATTATAACTTTTGATTCTATTAATGAAGATACTTATGGCATGGATATTACTCATCGAATAGTTAGAAAAGAAACTTTAGAAAATGGTACTGTTGTTTATAGAACAAAAGGAGATAATAATGAGTTAGAGGATACTGCTATTGTTCCTTTTGATAATATATTTGGTAAAGTAATTCTAAAAATAGCTAATTTAGGTGTTTTTAGAAACTTCATTATTAAGCCTTATAATATGTTTATTATTTTATTATTACCTTTAGTTTTAATTGCTATTTCTATTTATTTTATTAGTAATAAGATAAATAAAATAAGAAAAGAAGAAATTGAAATATTATAATTATTTGATATAATACCTTGGTGGTGATTTCTTTGGAGAAATATGATTTAAAATTTAAAAAGAAATATGGACAGAATTTTTTAAAAGATGTGAATATTGTTAAAAGAATTGTTGATGTTGTTAAAGATAGGGAAAAATCTTTAGTTATTGAGGTTGGACCTGGTGGTGGAATTATGACTAGGGAATTAGCAATATCTTTTGATAATGTTTTATGTTATGAAATTGATGATAGTTTAAAAGATGAATTAAATAGTAGAATTGGTGAATTTGATAACGTTGATGTTATCTATAATGATTTTTTGGTATGTGATATAGATAACGATATTAAAAAATATGACTATAAAAAATTATATTTTATAAGTAATGTTCCATATTATATTACTAGTCCAATTATTTTAAAACTAATTGATAGTGGGGTTTATTTTAATAAAATAGTCATGATGGTTCAAAAAGAAGTTGGGGATAGATTTTCAAGTAATTATGGTACAAAAGAGTATGGTGCTATCTCTGTGATTTTACAATACTATTTTGATATTAAAAAAGAGTTTGTTGTTTCAAGGGGTAACTTTATTCCTGTACCAAATGTTGATAGTGTAATAATTTCTTTTACTCCTAAAAATAGAACTAATAAATGTATTGATGATACAAAATTTAGAAGTTTAGTTAATAATTCTTTTCAATTTAAAAGAAAAACTATTAAGAATAATTTATTTAATTATGATTTAGATATAGTAAAAGGGGTTCTTGAAAATCATGGCTATGATCTAAATAGTCGTGCTGAAGAAATTGATGTTGATACCTTTATTGATTTAAGTAATTCTTTATAATTATTAAAATAGTTGCAATTTATTGTTGATTATTATAAAATATATTTATAAAGTGAAAACTTTAGAGGGAGGAAAATTACATATGAAGATTACATCTGTAAATGTACGCAAAATTGAAAAAGAAGGTTCTCGTATGAAAGGAATTGCATCTGTTTTATTAGATGATAGTTTTGCTGTTCATGATATCCGTATTATTGAAGGAGATAATGGATTATTTATAGCTATGCCTAGTAGAAAAACAGCAACTGGTGGATATAGAGATATCGCTCATCCTATTAATCCAGAAGTTAGATCTATGTTTGAAGATGCTATTTTAGAAGCATATAAGAACGCTCCAGATGAAGAAGAAAAAGAAGAATCTGAAGAAGAAGAATAGGTTATATTTAACTAATTAACTAGTCGTTTGACTAGTTTTTTTTGTTAAGTAGATGTAAATTAAAATTTTTTGTTTGTTGATATTATTGAATATAAATAATTTGCTTTCTATAATTATTTTAGGAAAGTGGGTGATAATATGGCAAAAAAGCGTAAAAAGAAAAAGCGTAATAGTAAGCTATTGTATTATGCTATTATTGCTATTGTTATCATTGGTACACTTATTAGTTCAGTAAACTATTGCAAAGATATATATGATAAATATCAAGAGAAGAAAGAATTAGAAAAAGAACTTGCTCAGTTAAAAGAGAAAGAAAAAGAACTAAAATTAGATGCTTCTAAGTTACAAGATTCTGATTATGTTGCTCGATATGCAAGAGAGAAATACTATTATTCTAAAGATGGTGAGTTAATTATTAAACTTCCAGATGAAGAAGAGAATGAATAGATTTCTCTTTTTATTTTTATCAATATGTTATAATATATTTGTTTGGTGATATTTATGGTTGAAATTGAAAAGTGCTTTGAATTCCATAAAGATGATAGAATTGTAGTTGGATGCTCGTCAGGGCCTGACTCTATGGCTTTAGTGGATTCTTTGGTAAAAATTAGAGACAAATATAATCTTTTTATTGTAGTTGCTCATGTCAATTATAATGTACGTGATGTTTCTACTACTGAAGCTAATTATGTAAGAGATTATTGTAAGGATAATAACTTGGTATTTGAATATTTAAATATTAATAAAGATAGTTATTCTAATGATAATTTTGAGTTTGAAGCAAGAAGAATAAGATATAGATTTTATAAGAAACTCGTTAATGAATATAAATTAGATTATGTTATGACTGCTCATCAAGGTGATGATCTAATTGAAACTATTATGATGAAAATAGTTAGAGGATCTAATTTAAATGGATATGCTGGTTTTAAAAAAGAAATCAAAATTTATGATTTTAAAATTATTCGACCATTAATATATTACACAAAACAAGAACTAATAGATTATTGTGATGAAAATAAAGTAAAATATTATATAGATGAATCTAATGATGATGTTAATTATACTAGAAATAGATTTAGAAAGAATATTTTACCTTTATTAAAAAAAGAGAATGAAAAAATTCATAAGAAATTTATTAAATATAGTGATACTTTAGTTGAAGCTAATGAGTTTATTTCTAGAGAAAGAGATAAAGCATTAGATAGGTGTTATGTTGATAATAAAATAATTATTGATAAGTTTAAACTAGAAGATGAATATATTCAAAAGAATATTATTTCTTATTTGATTGATAAGTTTTATGATAATGATTTATTCTTATTAAATGACAAGCATGTTGATTTAATTATTAAATTGATTTATAGTGAAAAAGCTAACAATTATTTAGACTTGCCTGATGATGTTAAAGCTATAAAAGAGTATAATTATTTTTATTTGTGTAAAGATGAAAAAAAGAGTAATTATGAATATGAATTTAATGATAAAATATTAATTGATAATGGTCATACTATTATTAAAGTTGATAATGAAGAATCTAATTCTAATTATATTTGTAGACTTAATAGTAAAGAGATTAAATTACCAATTATTGTTAGAAATAGAAGAAAAGGTGATTTTATTTATATTAAAAATCTTAATGGTAAAAAGAAGATTAAAGATATATTTATAGATAGTAAGATACCTTCTATATTAAGGGGTTCTTGGCCTATTGTGACAGACTCTGATAATAACATTTTATGGGTGCCTGGAATTAAGAAATCTGTGTTTGACAAAAGTATTAATGATAGTTATGATATTATATTGAAATATCAATAGAGGAGGAGAATTTGTGAATAGAAAAATTGATAGAAAGACTTTAAGAAAAAGTATATTACCTTATATATTTTTTGCTATAGTGTTTTTAGCTATATTTTTAATTATTAATTTTGCTAATAATAAAGTAAATACATTAACTTATGATGAATTTATGAAAGCACTTGATAGTGAAGAAGTAACTGAAATGACTGTAACTACTAGAGGTAGTGCTTATACTTATCAAATTAAAGGTAAATTAAGTGATTATGAGGAAAATGAAACTTTTGTTGCGGTATTACCTTTGAGTGATGAAGTTATGAAAAAGATTGTGGCTGCTTCTGATGAAAATGATTTTAAATTAACAGTAGAGCCTGATCCTGAATCATCTTCATTATTAATTATTTTAGTTAATTTATTACCTATAGTAATTGTTTTAGGTTTTGGATTCTGGTTCTTTAATAGACAAATGGCTGGTGGAAAGAGTTCAATGGACTTTGGAAAGAGCCGTGCTAAATTAAATAGTGAAGATAATAAAGTTACATTTAAAGATGTAGCTGGACTTAAAGAAGAAAAAGAAGAAGTAAAAGAGTTAATTGATTTCTTAAGAAGTCCTAAAAAATTCCAAAAATTAGGTGCTAGAATACCTAAGGGAGTTTTATTATTTGGTCCTCCAGGTACTGGTAAAACATTGTTAGCTAAAGCAGTTGCTGGAGAAGCAGATGTTCCATTCTACTTTATTTCTGGATCTGATTTTGTTGAATTATTTGTTGGTGTTGGAGCTAGTCGTGTTAGAGATATGTTCCAACAAGCAAAAAGAACTGCACCTTGTTTAATCTTTATTGATGAAATTGATGCAGTTGGTAGACAAAGAGGTTCAGGTATTGGTGGTGGACATGATGAAAGAGAACAAACTCTTAACCAATTACTTACTGAAATGGATGGATTTGGTGCTAATGAAGGAATTATTATAATTGCTGCTACTAATAGACCTGATGTTTTAGATCCTGCATTACTTCGTCCTGGTAGATTTGATAGACAAATTACTGTTAGTTTACCTGATATCAAAGGAAGAGAAGAAATACTTGGAGTTCATGCTAGAAATAAAAAACTTGCTAAAGGTGTTACTCTTGAAAATTTAGCTAAACGTACTCCTGGATTCAGTGGTGCTGATTTAGAAAACTTGTTAAATGAAGCTGCATTACTTGCAGTTAGACGTAATAAAGAAGAGATTACAATGAGTGAAGTTGATGAAGCTACAGACCGTGTTCTTATGGGACCAGCAAAGACTTCTAGAAAATATACTGAAAATGATAGAAAGTTAGTTGCATACCATGAAGCTGGACATGCTGTTGTTGGTTTAAAACTTGCTAATGCTAGTGATGTAGAAAAAGTTACTATTATTCCTCGTGGTACTGCTGGAGGATATAATATGATGCTTCCTCAAGAAAAATTATGTAATACTAAAAATGATTTATTAGAACAAATTACTGGTTTACTTGGTGGTAGAGCATCAGAAGAAGTAACTTTTGGAGAAATTACTACTGGAGCTCAAAATGACTTTGAAAAAGCTACTAAGATAGCAAGAGCTATGGTTACTGAGTATGGTATGAGCGATTTAGGACCTATGCAATTGGAAAGTGATTCAGGAAGTGTTTTCTTAGGAAGAGATTATAATAAAGTTCAACACTTCTCAAATGAAGTAGCTAATGAGATTGATATGGAAATGAGAAAAATCATTAATAAATGTCATGATGATGCTACTAAGATTATTAAACAAAATAAAGATTTATTAAAATTAATTGCTGAAACTTTATTAGAATATGAAACATTAACTAAAGAACAAATTGATTACTTAGTTGAACATAAAAAGATGCCTGAAGAAGATGATGTTGCTTTAGAAAAAATGTCTATTACTAAACTTAGAGAACTTGCTAAAGAAAAAGGTATAAAAGATTCTGATAAATTAAGTAAAAGTGAATTATTAAAAGCACTAGACGACACAATGTAGTCTAGTCTTTTAATTTGTACTTGAAAATAAATGAAAAAATATTATAATATGCGTAGGAGGAATTTTTATGGCAAAGAAAATTATTGACAAAGAAGAAGCTAAAAATAAGTTAAAAGGTGGAGCTAGCGACTTTAAAAAGTTTATTTCACGTGGTGATGTTGTAGACATGGCTGTTGGTGTAATTATTGGTTCTGCTTTTGGTAAAATCGTTACTAGTTTAGTAGATGACATTTTAATGCCTATTATTGGTATGATAATCGGAGGAATTGATTTTTCTGATTTAAGTATTAAAGTTGGTAGTGCTACATTAAAATATGGTATGTTTGTTCAAACTATAGTAGATTTCTTAATAGTTGCATTCTGTATATTCTTAGTTGTTAAATTATTCGAAAAGTTCAAGAAGAAAGAAGCTGAAAAAGAGCCTGAACTTGCTGATGATGTTAAATTATTAACAGAAATAAGAGATTTATTGAAAAATAAAAAATAATATGGAATGGTATATTGGTAATGTAAAGATTGCTAACCAAGTTATTCTAGCACCCATGGCAGGTATTTCTAACTCTAGTTTTAGAAGAATCTGCAAAGAAATGGGTGCTGGTTTAGTATATGCTGAAATGGTTAGTGATAAAGCAATCTATTATGAGAATAAAAAGACTATTGATCTTTTATATATGAGAGATGAGGAGAGGCCAATTGCTCAACAAATTTTTGGTAGTGATAAAGAGTCTTTTGTTTATGCTGCTAAATTTATTGTAGAGAATATGAAACCTGATATTTTAGATATTAATATGGGATGTCCTGTACCTAAAGTTGCACTTAGGGCTCAAGCAGGTTCAGCTTTATTAAAGAATCCTAAAAAGGTATATGAAATAGTTAAAGCTGTAGTTGATGCTGTTTCTATTCCAGTTACTGTTAAGATTAGAAGTGGTTGGGATATGGAACATATTAATGCAGTTGAAATCGCTAAAGAGTGTGAAAAAGCCGGTGCTAGTGCAATAATAGTTCATCCAAGAACTAGATCTCAGGGTTATTCTGGAAAAGCTGATTGGTCTATTATAAAAGATGTTAAGGAGAATGTTTCTATTCCTGTTATTGGAAATGGAGATATCAAGACTCCAGAAGATGCAAAAAGAATGCTAGAAGAAACTAAATGTGATGCTATAATGATTGGCAGGGGGTTACTTGGAAATCCATGGCTTATTAAGAATACTATTGCATATCTCGATGGAAAAGAAATTTGTAAGCCAACTGATGAAGATAAAATAAATATGGCATTACATCATTTAGATTATTTAAAAGAATTTAAAAATGAAAAAGTAGCTGCTTTGGAGATTAGAAATCATATCGCATGGTATTTAAAAGGTATTAATGGAGCAAATATTATTAAAGATAAAATATATAAAACTACTGATATTAATACTATAAATAAAATATTAATTGATTTTAAGGAGAGTTTATATGGGGAATAGTGCTTTGTTTTGGAAAAGATTTCTAGCTTTTATTATTGATTCATTTATTATTAGCTTTATTTGTGTTTTTATTGCTATGCCTTTTTTAAATAGTAATAAAATAAATAAATTAAGTGATGATACAAAATCAATAATAACAGATTATACCAATGATAAAATTTCTATTGAAGAGTATACTGATCAACTAAATAATATTGAATACCAATTTAGTAAAGAAATGGGAATATATTCATTATTAATGATTGTTGCGGGAATAACATACTATGGGATATATCAATATAAAACAAGTAAAACCTTAGGTAAAAAAATTATGAAAATAAAGTTGGATTCTAATAATGGTGAATTAACTTTAAATCAAGTTTTATTTAGATGTTTAATTATAAATTGTTTATTATTTACATTTGTTGATTTAGTGTTCTTAGTATTTGCAAGTAGTTCAATATATTTAGTTGCATCATCTACATTACATATGATTTATTATTTTATTTTGTTTGTTAGTTTCTTTATGATTATTTTTAGAAAAGATAATAGAGGACTTCATGATATTATTTGTAATACAAAGGTAGTTAATTGTGATAAATAGTTCTATTTTAAGTATTATTGTATGTTTTATACCTGCAATAATTATAGGTTTAATACTTTATTATTTTGATTCTGATAAATCAAAGAAGAAGTTGTTATTATTAGCACTTTCTTTTGTGGTTGGAGCATTCATGTTTTATATAGCTTATAGATTAGATATGCATTTTGGTACATATTTTAAAGGTTTTATAGCTACTAGTTATTTTAAATCTTTTCTATATGCTTTATTTGGAGTTGCTATATTTGAAGAAAGTTGTAAGTTTATTGGAACACTAGTGTTTATATTTAAATATAAAATTAAAAATATATATAATTCTATTGTATTAAGTAGTTTTGTTGCTTTGGGATTTTCTATGGCAGAGAGTATATTTTTCTATTTACCTAAGTTTTTAGATAAAGGTAATGCTTTTATTCTAATGCTTAATCGTACTATGACTACTACACCTACACATGTATCGTTTGGTATTGTTATGGGCTACTTTTTAGGTAAATTTATTTTAAGTAAAAAAATATGGAAGAAAATTATTTATATTATCTTTGCTTTAGTTATTCCAATGATTTTACATGCTTTAGCAAATTTTGCATTATATAGAGGGGGATTATTTAATCAAGTTGTTACTCAAGCATATTTAAATTGTTTATTTTTATTTGTTATATGTTTGTGTTATATTATTATAAGAAAAATAGGAAGTGATAAAGATGAGAGAGTTTAGTGAACAAGAATTAGTTAGAAGAGAGAAATTAAAAAAGATAGAAGAATTAGGATTAGATCCTTTTGGACATAGATTTGAAAGAGATTCATATAGTGCAGATATTAAAGAAAAATATAAAGATATAGATCATGATGAGTTTGAAAAAATGGATGATACTGCTACTGTTGCTGGTAGAATTATGTTTATTAGAAAGATGGGTAAAGCTTCATTCTTTACTATTAAAGATAGAAAAGGTTCTATTCAAATATATATTTCTATTAATGATGTTGGAGAAGAAGTATATAATTTATTTAAATCTGCTGATTTAGGTGATATCGTTGGTGTTCATGGTAAAATTATGAAAACTAAGACTGGTGAAGTTACTATTAAATGTTTAGAATATACACATTTAGTTAAGGCTTTGAAACCTTTGCCTGAAAAATTCCATGGTCTTGTAGATAAAGAAGAAAGATATAGAAGACGTTATGTTGATTTAATAATGAATGATGATGCTATGAGAGTAGCTATGATGAGACCTAAGATTATTCGTACTATTCAAAAGTTTTTAGATGAGCAAGGATTTGTAGAAGTTGAAACTCCAATTTTATCAACATTACTTACTGGAGCTAGTGCTAGACCATTCGTTACTCATCATAATGCACAAGATTTAGATATGTATTTAAGAGTTGCGCTTGAATTACATTTAAAGAGGTTACTTGTTGGTGGAATGGAAAAGGTTTATGAGATTGGACGTACTTTTAGAAATGAAGGTATGGATATGCAACATAATCCAGAGTTTACTTTAATGGAAATATATCAAGCATATAGTGATTTAGATGGTATGATGGATTTAACTGAAAATATGTATAAAACTATTGCTAATGAAGTTTGTGGAAAAACTACATTTAATTATTTAGGTCATGAAATAGATATTTCTGGTAAATGGAAAAGAGTTAGTATGACTGATGCTATTAAAGAAGCTACTGGAATTGATTTTAAAGAGATTAAAGATGTTGATGAAGCTATTAAGTTAGCTGAAGAGCATGGCATTGAATTAGAAGAACACGAAAGACAATTTGGTCATATAGTTAATTTATTCTTTGAAAAATATGTTGAAGAAACATTAATTCAACCAACTTTCTTATATGGACATCCTATTGAGATTAGTCCTTTAACTAAGAAAGATCCAAAAGATGGAAGATTTACTCAAAGATTTGAATTATTTATTTCTGGACATGAATGTGCTAATGCTTATACTGAATTAAATGATCCTATCGATCAATTAGAAAGATTTGAAGCTCAACTTAAAGAAAAAGAAATGGGTAATGATGAAGCTAATGATATTGATATGGATTTTGTAGAAGCTTTAGAATATGGTATGCCTCCTGCTGGTGGAATTGGTTATGGTATAGATAGAATGGTTATGTTCTTTACTGAATCTGAATCTATTAGAGATGTAATTTTATTCCCATTAATGAAACCTTTAGGTGGTAAGGGTACAGATAAATAGTATATTAATGATTTAAGAGTTATTTCTTAAATCTTTTTTATTTAAAAATAATAAAATTATAGTGCTTTTCCTTGTAAAATAAAGAAATACTAGTTATAATTATTATGGGAGGTTAATTATGAAGAAACATAATTCAATTAAAGTCATCCTTATTGCAATTATTGTTTTAGCTATTCTTACTTGGATAATACCTGCTGCTTATTTCCAAACAGAATTAGTTGAAGAAGGAAGACTTAGAATGGGTCTATTTGATCTATTTAATTATCCTGTAACTGCTTTATCTTACTTTGGATATATTGCATTATTTATTTTAGTAGTTGGAGGATTCTATGGTATTCTTTATAGAATTCCAGCTTATCGTAAATTATTGGATAAGATTGTTGATAACCTAAAGGGAAATGAAAAGTTATTCTTAGTAGTAACTGTAATTGTATTTGCTGTATTAACTTCATTATGTGGAGTTCAATTAGCATTATTAATTTTCTTCCCATTTGTTGCTGCAATAATTTTATTACTTGGTTATGATAAGATTGTCGTTGCTCTCACATTAGTAGGCTCTACTATGATAGGTATGATGGGAACAACTACAGCATATAGTAATATTTCTGTTTTACTATCTTATTTATCTACAGGAGATGTAGATATAAATACTCATATTGGAACTAGAATTGCTATTTTATTAATAGGAGTTGTTGGAGTTATAATGACTACACTTTCTTATATTAAAAAACATGCAATTGTTGGTTCTAAAAATATAGCAGCTAAAAAAACAGTTAGAACTGTTGAAGAAAAAATTGTTGTTGAAAAGACAACAGAAGTTGAAGAAAAAGAAGAAAAAACTAAGAAGAATACTTCTAAGAGCACTAAATCATCTTCTACAAAGAAGAGTGGATCAAAAGGTAAATCTACTAGTAAGAAAGGATCTAAATCTGGTTCTAAAAAGAGAAATGATAATAAGAATGATCTAGTTGAAAAAGATGTTATTGTTATTAAAGAAAATGGAACTGATGAATTTGTTCCTATACGTGTAGATGGTACACATAAAGTTTGGCCAATAGTATTAAGTATTTTCGTTATGTTTGTTGTATTAGTTCTTGCATTTATCCCTTGGGAATCTGCATTTGGTTCTACAGCATTTACTACAGCTACTGAAAAAGTAACTTCATTAGAAATTACTGCTTGGTCAGGATTACTAATTGGATTATTAATAGTTATTGCTTGTTCTTTCCTTGGAAAGAATAAACGTAAATCATTAATAATTGGAATTTGTACTTATGTAGTATTAACTACTATTGCATTTTTATCAGTATATGGATTCCATATTGGTAAAACTGGTACTTTCTTAAATGATAAGATTAACATTTTTGGAGTTTTATTTGGAACTATTAATGCATTTGGATCTTGGACTATTACTGATTTGATTCCATTGTTAGTTGTAGTAACACTATTCTTATGTTTAGTATATAAAGTAAAATTTGATGATGTAGTTGGAGGATTTGTTGAAGGATGCAAGAAAGCATTTGTTCCTGCATTAGTAACAGTCTTAATTTATACTGTATTAGTATTAGTTACTTATCATCCATTCCAAGCTATGATTTATAAATTTGTACTTGGATGGACTACTAAGTTCAATGTATTTACTACATCAATCGTTGCTATTTTAGCAAGTACACTTAATGCTGATCCATTATATTCTGCTCAAAGTGTATTACCTTACTTTACTTCTGTATTTACTGATGTTACTAACTACAGTAAAGTATTTGTATTATTCCAATCTATGTATGGTTTAACTATGTTAGTTGCTCCAACAAGTTTAATCTTAATGATTGTATTATCATATTTAAGAATTCCTTTTGGAGAATGGTTTAAATCAGTTTGGAAATTAGTATTAGCACTATTAATCTTAGTATTATTCATTCTAATTATTTGGAGTGATGTATTTAGTTATATAATTGCTGCATTAGCTGTTATATTATTAATAGTACTTGCTATTACAAAAAAATTATAATATTAAACTGCTAAATATTCTTTTAGCAGTTTTTTTATGCTATAATATGCGTATAGGTGGTGAAAGAAGTGAAATTATTTAATACATTGAGTAGAACAGTTGAAGATTTTGTTCCTAATGAGGAAGGTGTAGTTAAATTTTATACATGTGGTCCTACTGTTTATCATTATGCTCATATTGGTAATATTCGTAATTATATTGGTCATGATGTTTTAGATAAGACATTTAGATATCTAGGGTATGATGTTTCTCGATGTATGAATATCACCGATGTTGGCCATTTAACTAGCGATGGAGATTCTGGGGAAGATAAGATGGAAGTTGCTAGAAAAAGAGAACATAAAAGTGCTATGGAGATTGCTCAATTTTATACAAAAGCATTTTTTGAAGACTTTGAAAAAGTTAATTGTAGAGTACCTGATATTGTTAGTCCAGCTACTAGTAATATTCCTATGTATATTAAAATAATTACTAAATTACTTGATGATGGATTTGCTTATATAAGTGGTGGTAATGTATATTTTGATACTTCTAAGTTAAAAGATTATTATGTTTTAACTAATAGCAAAGAAGATGAATTAGTTGTTGGTGCTAGAGAAGGGGTATTAGAAGATAGTAATAAGAAGAATCAAGCTGATTTTGTTTTATGGTTTACTTCTAGTAAATTTAAAAATCATGAATTATTATGGGATTCTCCTTGGGGTAAGGGTTATCCTGGATGGCATATTGAATGTTCAGGTATTAGTATTAAATTCCTAGGAGAAAAGCTTGATATTCATGGTGGAGGAGTAGATAATATATTTCCTCATCATACTAATGAAATTGCTCAAAGTGAGTCTTATTTAGGTCATAAATGGTGTAATTATTGGTTCCATAATGAACATCTTATTGATGAAGGTGGGAAGATGAGTAAAAGTAAGGGTGGTATACTAACTGTTTCTACTTTAGAAGATGATGGATATGATCCTTTAGCTTTTAGATTTATGTGTTTAAATTCTCATTATAGAAGACAATTATTATTTACTTTTGATGGTTTAAAACAAGCTCAAGATACTTTATTTAAATTAAGAAATAAAATTAGAAGTATTGATAAAGATGGAGATTTACTTGAAAATGAGATTCAAGAATATAAGATTAGATTTGCTTCTGAATTAGAAAATGATTTAAATACATCTAATGCACTTAGTGTTTTATATGAAGTTCTTAAAGATAATAATTTAAATGGTAATTCTAAGTTGGAATTAGTAAAAGATTTTGATTCAGTTTTATCATTAAATTTAACTAAAGAAAATCCTAAGAAAAAGGGTGTTATTAAAGAAGAAGTAAATGAAGAAAAAAGAGTTGATGAGAATTTTATTCAAGATAAGATTAATGCTAGAAAGAGTGCTAAGGATAATAAAGATTATCAAGAGGCAGATAAAATTAGAGATGAATTATTATCTCTTGGTATTAAATTAATTGATACTAAAGATGGAACTATATATGAAAAGATTTAGTTTTTACTAAATCTTTTTTAGGAGGATATATGGATGTTAGAAATATAAATGTATTAGTTCTTGCTTATTTGGGAGATACTATATATGAAGATTATATTAGAAGATATCTAATTAGAAGAGGCCTTGCTAATGTTAATGATTTGCAAACTGAATCTATTAAATATGTTAGTGCTAAAAGTCAAAGCATGTTTTTGACTAAGTTGATTGATGAAAATTTTTTTAGTGAAGAAGAACTTGATGTAATTAAAAGAGCTAGAAATAATACTAGTAAAGCTCATCCTAAAAACACTGATATAATTACGTATAAGCTTGCAACTGGTTTAGAAGCTTTAATTGGTTATCTAGATTTAATTGATAATAAGGAAAGAATTGATGAAATAATGAAGAAGATATTAGGAGAAGACTTATGATTATATATGGAAAAAACTCATGCAAAGTGGTTTTAGAAAGTAATATAGAGGTATCAAAAATATATTTACAAGAAGGTTTTAGTGAGAAAGAAATAATTTCTTTAATAGAAAATAAAAATTTGAAGATAAATTATTTACCAAAAAATAAAATGAATGATTTGGCAGATGGGGTTCATCAGGGTATAATTTTATCTATTCCTAATTACAAATACATGGATCTAGATGAAGTGCTTGGTGAAAATAAATTTGTTGTTATGTTAGATCATTTAGAAGATCCTCATAATTTTGGAGCTATAGTTAGAACTTGTGAAGCTAGTGGAGTTGATGCGATTATTATTCCTAGTGACAGAGAAATTGAGGTAAATCCGACAGTCGTTAAAACTAGCGTTGGAACTGTTTTTCAAACTAAAATAATTAAAGTAGTTAATCTTGTTGATACTATTAATTATTTAAAAGAAAATGGTTATTGGATAGTTGGTACATCTTTAGAAGGAAATCTTGACTATAGAGAAGTTGATTATTCTGGAAATATTTGTCTTATTGTTGGAAATGAAGGAAAAGGAATGTCAAAATTGGTTACCAAAAATTGTGATTATCTTACAAAAATTCCAATGTATGGCGAAACTAACAGTTTAAATGCTAGTGTAGCAGCTGGAATTATGATATATGAAGTAATTAGAAATAGAAAGTAGGATTATGGAATATAGAGTAAATGATAATGAATTAATATATATGATTAGAGATGGTGATGATTTCGCTATTAATAGGTTATTTGAAAAATATAAACCTTTAGTTACTAGTGTTGCTAATTCTTTTTATGTTTTTGGAAAAAGACTTGGAATAGAATTTAGTGATCTTATGCAAGAAGGGTATATTGGCTTATATAATGCTTATTCTTCTTTTAATGAATATAGTGATGTCAAATTTTATACATATGCTTTAACCTGTATTAGAAACCATTTAAATACTTATTGTAGAAATATGAATGTTAAAAAGAATTATTATCTTAATAATAGTATTTCTATAGATGAGTGCGAATCATTATTGATTGATTATTATGATAGGTATTGCTTTGTTGATGAAGAAAGAGTATTCGTAAATATTAAAAATCTATTATCATTTAAGTGTTCTATAGTTTTTGAATTAAAATTAAATGGATTTAAAATAAGAGAAATTTCTAAATTGTTAGATGTTCCTATTAGTACTATTAGTGGAAGAATTAGTAAAATTAATAAAACTTTACGTTCTTATTATTAGTTTTTTTGTATTTTTTTAATTTTTGATTTAATATTATAGTAGGTGATACTATGAATAATGATAATCTTGATCAAAGAAACTATATCTCATTAGCTGATTGGGTATCTATGCATGATAGTATGGAAGAAAAGAGAGAGTTTTTACTTAATGCAGATCTTGCTCTTAAATTTTTAAATTCTAATGGTATAAAAGTTGATTCTTTTGATTTTAACGATATTTTTATAGTAGATGATAATATAAGAGAAATTAAATTCAATGTTATTAATAATATTGGGTCTGTTACGCCTGCTGATACTAGATCAAATATATATGATGAAGCTAAACTAGCTTTATATTTATATTTGTATCCATGTGATGTAATAGATGATAATTTTTTGAAAAGTCATTTTAAAGATTTTTCTTTTGCTTTTCCTACAGAGGATGTTCCTTACTATCAAGGAATTGTTGAAAGAGGTGCATCTGTATATTTTAGTGATTTTGACTATCAAAAAAGAAAGATGGATTTAGAGAAACTAAGTGATGCAAGTAAGAAAGATGGAGATACAGATTTAATGGGAGATGTTGATCCTTCAATGCTTCCTAGACCTAATAACGATGAAATAAATAAGAAATTATATAGAGAAGCAGCATATGCTATGACTATAGCTTTACCTACTATTATTTCTATTGTAGGATTCTTAATTTGTCTTATTGCTCTATATATGCATTTTAACTAATAAATTCAACAAAAAAGTTGACAAAAATACTTTGATGTGCTATTTTATTTTTGAACAAGCACTTTGAAGTGTTTTTTATTTTAAAAAAATAGGAGATATGTATATGGCTCAAGTAGTAAAAAATAATAATGAATATAAGTATAAACTTGATGAAGTAACTAAAAAGAATAAAAAAGTGGAAAAGGTTAAAACTGAAAAGAAAAAGAAAGTAGTAAAGGAAGATAATAATAAGACTTTATGGGATAGATTTATGATTTTCTGTCATGGTGTTAAAGATGAATTCAAAAAAGTTCATTGGACTAGCAAAGAAAAGTTAATTAAATATTCTATTTCTACTATTTGCTTTGTTTTATTTTTATCTGTATTTTTCTATTTAATTAATATTATTTTTGCTGCTATTCAGGCTTTATTTGCATAGGAGGACATTATGGAAGAAAAAAAAGAATGGTATGTTGTTAATACTTACTCTGGTCATGAAAATAAAGTTAAAGAAGATTTAGAGATGAGAGCTGAATCTATGGGAATGCAAGATAATATTATTCGTGTTATTGTTCCTGAAGAAAAGATTATTGAAGAAAAAAACGGAGTAAAAAAGGAAAAAATTAAGAAATTATTTCCAGGATATATATTAGTTGAAATGGTTATGAGTGATGAGGCTTGGTACGTTGTTCGTAATACACAAGGTGTTACAGGTTTCATTGGATCAAGTGGAAAAGGTGCTAAACCTACACCTTTACAACCTGAAGAAGTTCAAAAAATATTAGATACTATGGGTCTTAATAAGATTGATGTTCAAACTGAACTTGAAGTTGGTATGAAGGTAAAAGTAGTAGGTGGACCATTCAATGGAATGGTTGGTACTGTTGATACTATCGATTTAGATAATAGTGTTGTTGATCTAACAATTGATTTGTTTGGACAAGATACACAAGTTGAAGTTGAGTTAAATCAAATTCAAAAAGCAGATTAAATGTTGTAAAATATTTAATTGTATGTTATTATTTAATGGCTATATTTTTATTGATATAGATAAGTGGGAGGCAGATTTCGATTTTAAGCGGTAATCGCTATTATGACCACTCGCGAAAACTATTATAGGAGGTGTTTTTCGTGGCAAAGGAATTAATTAAACAAATTAAAATCAATATTCCTGCTGGCAAAGCTACACCAGCACCACCAGTTGGAACTGTTTTAGGTCCAGTTGGAATTAATCTAGGAGATTTTTGTTCTCAATTTAACGATGCTACTAGAGATAAGATGGGTGATGTTTTACCTGTAGTTATATCTGTTTATGCAGATAAGAGTTTTGATTTTGTTATTAAGACTCCACCTGCATCATTCTTATTAAAGAAGTATGCTAAGATTCAAAAAGGTGGCGCTAATGGTAGTAAAGATAGTGTTGCTACTATTACAAAAGATCAATTAAGAGAAATTGCTGAAATTAAATTACCTGATTTAAATGCTTACGATGTAGAAGCTGCAATGAAAATTGTTGCTGGTACAGCTAAGAATATGGGTATTAATATTCAAGAATAATTTATTCATATAGGTTTTACCTACGTGGAAGGAATTAAATCCGCTTAAACCACATAAGGAGGAAAAATTAAATGAAAAGAAGTAAAAAATATACTGAAGCTTTATCTAAAATAGAGAAGACTAAAGTTTATTCTAAAGAAGAAGCTGTTAAATTAGTTAAAGAAACTTCTATTAGTTCTTTTGATGGATCTGTTGATGTTGCTATTAGATTAAACTTAGATACTAAGAAGGCAGATCAACAATTAAGAGGTGCTATTGTACTTCCTAAAGGAACTGGTAAGACAGCAAAAGTATTAGTTATTGCTAAAGGACCAAAAGCTACTGAAGCTAAAGAAGCTGGAGCTGATTATGTTGGAGATACTGATATGTTAGATAAAATCGAAAAAGAAAACTGGTTCGATTTTGATACAATCATTGCTACTCCTGATATGATGCCTGCTTTAGGTAAATTAGGAAAAGTTTTAGGACCAAAAGGTTTAATGCCAAATCCAAAAACTGGAACAGTAACTATGGATGTTAAAAAAGCTGTAGAAGATGTTAAATCTGGTAAAGTTGAATATAGAACTGATTCATTTGGTATTATTCATTCTATTATTGGAAAAGTATCTTTCAGTGAAGAAGACTTACTTGCTAATTTAAATGCTTTTGTTTCAACTATCTTAAAAATTAAACCTGCATCTGTTAAAGGTGATTATGTTAAGAGTATATCAATTAGTTCTACAATGGGACCTGGTATAAAAGTTGAAAATAATTTTGACAAATAATAATTATTAAGTTATAATAATTGAAGTTTATGAGTGCCATAGACAGTAGGTTTTTAAATCCTACCGAGGAACTTTAACAAATATACGTTATTGTATTTAAAGTCCTCGGTAATTCGAGGACTTTTTTGGTATTCATAGAAGGAGGTGTTTTATGGCAAATTCTAAAATATTAGAACAGAAACAAATGATTATCGATGAAATAAAAGATAGAGTTAATTCATCTAAATCTGTAGTTTTATTCGATTATCATGGTGTAACTGATGCTGATATTAAAGATCTTAGAACTAAGTTAAGAGAAGCTGGGGCTGATTTTAAAGTATATAAGAATACTTTAATGAATAGAGCTTTCAATGATATGGAAATTGATTTTTCTGAACAATTAACAGGTCCAAGTGCCTTAGCATTTAGTGAAGATCAAATTGCGCCTATTAAAGTTTTATCTACATTTGCTAAAGATCATCCTTCTCTAGTTATGAAGGTTGGATTAGTAGATGGAGAATTGGCTGATAGTGCTGCATTAAATGAGTATGCTACATTACCATCAAGAGATGGATTACTAACTATGTTAGCTGGTGGTATGATTGGTATAGTCAAAGACTTATCTATTTGTTTAGATTTATATAGTCAACAAAAAGAAGAAAATTAATTTTATAAATAAGGAGGAAATATAAAATGGCTAAATTAAATAAAGAAGATTTTATCAATAGTTTAAAAGAAATGAATTTACTTGAAATTAAAGAATTAGTAGATGCTATGAAAGAAGAATTTGGAGTTGATCCTAGTGCTGTTGCAGTTGCTGCACCTGCTGCTGGAGCTGCTGGAGCTGGAGATGCTGCACCTAGTACAGTAACAGTTTCTATCGCTGATGGTGGAGCTGCTAAAGTTCAAGTAATTAAAGTTGTTAAAGATATTACTGGATTAGGATTAAAAGAATCTAAAGATATCGTTGATAACAAAGGAGTAGTTAAGGAAAATATTCCTGCTGCTGAAGCTGATGAAATCAAAGCTAAGCTTGAAGAAGCTGGAGCTACAGTAGAAGTTAAGTAATTAACTTCTTTTTTTATATAAAATTTTTGTAAAATTTTAAAAAATCAATTGACAATTTATTTTATATGGTGTACTATACAATTTCGAAAGGGAGAAAACTAGTTATTAAATTATAGTTTTCTCCTTCTTTTTTTCTCAAAAAGAAGGGGGTTAAATGGGACAATATTTTAATAATGAAAATTTACCTAGTAATATAACCAAAATTGATTGTTTTATAAGAGGCAAAAAATTTACTTTTAACAGTGATAATGGCGTTTTTTCTAAGAACGGTGTGGATTTTGGCAGTAGACTTCTTCTTGATTTCATCCCCCTTGAGGAAGTTGGAGGCAAAATTCTTGATTTGGGATGTGGATATGGAGTTATTGGTATAGTACTTAATAAACTTACTGGAGCAAATGTTGATATGGTAGATGTTAATTTGAGAGCACTTCATTTAACTGAGATGAATGTTGCAGCAAATAAATGTCAAAATATTAATGTTTTTGAAAGTAATGTTTATGAAAATATTAATACTAAATATACTTCAATTGTTACTAATCCGCCTATTAGAGCTGGTAAGAAAGTAATATATGATATGTTGTTTAATGCTAAAGAATATCTAACTGATGATGGTAATCTTTACTTTGTCATTAGAAAACAACAAGGAGCTAAATCTATGATGAGTGATTTAGAAAAGGAGTATAATCTTGAAATTATTGAGAAGAAAAAAGGATACTATATTATTAAGTGTTCAAAGAAAGTTAGTGGGGTGAAATTTTAGTGTCATATAAAGTTGTTAAATATGGTGATTTTAGAAAAAGAAGAAATTATTCTAGTATTAGAAATACTTATGAATTAAAAGACTTATTAGAAATTCAAAAGAAAAGTTATAATTGGTTTATTCATGAAGGTATAAAAGGAGTATTTGAAGATTTATTCCCTGTAGAAAATTTTAGTGGTACTTTATCATTAGAATTTGGTGATTATCATTTTGATGAACCAAAATACTCTATTAAAGAAAGTAAAGATAGAGAAACTACATATGCTGCTCCATTAAGAGTTAATGTAAGACTATTTAATCGTGAATCAGGTGAAGTTAAAGAACAGGAAATATTTTTAGGTGATATGCCTATAATGACTGATAGTGCTACATTTATTATTAATGGTGCTGAACGTGTAATTGTATCACAATTAGTTAGATCTCCTTCTGTATATTACAATAGAGAGATTGATAAAAATGGTAGAGAATTAATTACTTCTCAAATTATTCCTACTCGTGGTACATGGTTAGAATATGAAACTGATGCAAGAGATGTTGTTTATGTTAGAATTGATAGAACTAGAAAAGTTCCTCTAACAACTCTTTTACGTGCATTTGGACTTTCTAGCGATCAAGATATATTAGATTTATTTGGTGATGATGAATATATTAAGAATACTATTGAAAAAGATAGTACTAAAAATACTGATGAAGCTTTAATTGAAATATATGAAAAGCTAAGACCTGGAGAACCAGCTACTTTAGATTCATCTAAAAACCAAATTATTACTCATTTCTTTGATGAATTTAGATATGATTTAGCTAAAGTTGGTAGATATAAATATAATAAGAAATTAAATATAGTTGATAGATTATTAGATCAAACTTTAGCAGAAGATATTAAAGTGAATGGTGAAGTTAAATATGCTAAGGGTACTAAAATAGATAAAACTATTTTAGATGATTTAGCTGAATTATTTGCTGATGGATATGGATTAAAACAAGTAAAAGCTAATCTTGAATTAGATGATTATGATAAAGTTCAAGAGGTTAAAATTATTGATCCTAATGATAAGAAGAATAAATTAATAGTTATAGGTAACGATCAATCTATAGATGTTAAGAGATTAACTATTAGTGATGTTTATGCTGCTACATCATATTATTTAAACTTACTACATGGTGTAGGTAACTTTGATGAAATTGACCATTTAGGTAATCGTAGAATTAGACAAGTAGGAGAATTACTACAAAATCAATTTAGAATTGGTGTTGCTAGAATGGAAAGAGTTATTCGTGAAAGAATGACTACTCAAGAAATGGATGAAGTTACTCCTAAAACATTAATTAATATTAGACCTGTAACTGCTGCTATGAAAGAATTCTTTGGTTCATCACAATTATCACAATTCATGGATCAAACTAACCCAATTGCAGAGTTAACTAATAAACGTAGACTTTCTGCTTTAGGACCTGGTGGACTATCTCGTGAGAGAACTGGAGTAGAAGTACGTGATGTTAATGTTTCTCACTATGGTAGAATTTGTCCTATTGAATCTCCAGAAGGACCTAATATCGGACTTATTACTACACTTGCTAGTTATGCAAAAGTTAATGAATATGGATTTATCATGAGTCCATATAGAAAAGTTGTTAATGGTAAGATTACTGATGAAGTTAAATATATGACTGCTGATGAAGAAGAAAATTATATTATTTCTCAATCTTCTATTAATACTAATGAAGAAAATGAAATTATTGATGAATTCGTTAACTCTAGATATAGAGGAGAAAATGTTTTATCAAAACCTGAAAATGTTGATTATATAGATGTTAGTCCACAACAAGTTGTTTCTATTACAACAAGTTGTATACCTTTCTTAGAACATGATGATGCTCACCGTGCGTTGATGGGTGCTAACATGCAAAGACAAGCTATGCCACTTATCAGAACTGAAGCTCCATTTATTGGAACTGGTGTTGAATATATTGCTGCAAAAGACTCTGGTGTTGAAGTTATAGCTAAACAAGATGGTGTAGTTAAATATGTTGATGGTAGAAAAGTAGTTGTTACTACTAAAGATGGAGAAGATGTTGAATACAGATTATCTAATTTCGAATTAGCTAACTCAAGTATTTGTTTCCATCATAAACCTATAGTTCAAGTTGGAGATAAAGTTAAGAAAGATGTAACTATTCTTGCTGATGGTAACTCTACTGATAAAGGAGAATTAGCATTAGGTAAGAATATGACAGTTGCTTTCATGACTTTCCAAGGTTATAACTATGAAGATGCTGTTATTTTAAATGAAAATTTAGTTAAAGATGATAAATTTACTTCATTACATTTAGAAGATTATGAAATGCAATGTCGTCAAACTAAATTAGGGGATGAAGAAATTACTAGAGATATTCCTAACGTTAGTGAAGAAGCTCGTCGTAATTTAGATGCTAATGGTATTGTTACTATTGGTACTGAAGTTAGAGAAGGAGATATACTTGTTGGTAAGGTTACTCCTAAGGGAATGGCTGAATTAACTTCAGAAGAAAAATTATTACATGCTATTTTCGGTGAGAAAACAAGAGAAGTTAGAGATACTTCACTTCGTGTACCTCATGGTGGAGATGGTATTGTTCATGATATTAAAATTTATTCTAGAAAAGATAATGATGAATTACCTGCTGGAGTAAATAAAATAATTAGAGTATATGTTATTCAAAAGAGAAAAATTCAAGTTGGAGATAAAATGTCAGGACGTCATGGTAACAAGGGTGTTATTTCACTTATTCTTCCTCAAGAAGATATGCCATTTACTGCTGATGGTACTCCTATTGATATTATGTTAAATCCACAAGGTGTTCCTTCTCGTATGAATTTCGGACAAGTATTAGAGATGCATATGGGTATGGCAGCTAAGAAATTAGGTGTTCATATAGCAACTCCAGTATTTGATGGAGCTAAAACAGAAGACATCAAAGCTATTATGAAGGAAGCTAAGATGGATGAAGATGGTAAGACTGTATTATATGATGGTCGTACTGGTGAAGCTTTTGATAATAGAATTTCTGTTGGTGTTATGTATATGATCAAACTACATCATATGGTTGATGATAAATTACATGCTCGTTCAACTGGACCATACTCTTTAGTTACTCAACAACCTTTAGGTGGTAAGGCACAACTTGGTGGACAAAGATTTGGAGAAATGGAAGTTTGGGCATTATATGCATATGGTGCAGCTCATACATTACAAGAAATGTTAACAGTTAAGTCTGATGACGTTGTTGGACGTGTTAAGATTTATGAAGATATTATTAAAGGTAGAGAAATAAATAGAGCTGGTGTTCCGGAATCATTTAGAGTTATGATGAAAGAATTCCAAGCTTTAGGATTAGATATTTCAATTATTGATGAAAATGGTGAAAATCATGATTTGAAAGAAATTGAAGAAGATACTGAAGATTATGACACTTCATTATCAGATGTAGAAAAATCTGCTGATAATATGATTAAAGAAAAAGAAAATAAAACTAATGAAGTAGTTGAAGCTGAATATTTTGATGATAATAATGAAGATGAAGAAGAATATGAAGAAGATATGCCAAATGAGGATGATCTCGAATTGATTTCTGCAGAAGAGGAAGGAGCTGATTTTTAATGATAGATATTAACAAAATAAGTGCTTTAAAAATTGGTATAGCATCTCCTGATAAAATTCGTGAATGGTCTTATGGTGAAGTTACTAAACCTGAAACTATTAATTATCGTACTTTAAGACCTGAAAGAGATGGACTTTTCTGTGAAAAGATATTTGGACCTACTAAAGACTACGAATGTGCTTGTGGTAAATACAAGAGAGTTCGTTATAAAAATATAGTATGTGACAGATGTGGGGTTGAAGTTACTAGTTCTTCTGTTAGACGTGAAAGAATGGGTCATATTGAACTTGCTACACCTGTATCTCATATTTGGTTCTTTAAAGGTGTTCCTTCTCGTATGGGATTAGTTCTTGATATGAGCCCTAGAGATTTAGAAGAAGTTTTATACTTTGTTAGTTATGTTGTTATTGATAAAGGAAATACTCCTTTAGAAAATAAACAAACATTAAGTGAAAGAGAATATAGAGCTTATTATGAAAAATATGGTACATCATTCAAAGTAGGAATGGGTGCTGAAGCTATAAAAGAATTATTAAAGAAAGTTGATTTAAAGAAAGAAATCGATGAATTAACTGAAGAATTAAAAGATGCTACAGGACAAAAGAGAGTTAGATTATTAAAGAGATTAGATGTATTAGATGCTTTCTATTCATCTAATCAAAAACCTGAATGGATGATTCTTGATTGTATTCCTGTAATTCCACCTGAATTAAGACCAATGATTCAATTAGATGGTGGTAGATTTGCTACAAGTGATTTAAATGATTTATATAGAAGAGTTATTAATAGAAATAATCGTTTAAAAAGATTAATTGATTTAGGAGCTCCTGGTATCATTATTCAAAATGAAAAACGTATGTTACAAGAAGCTGTTGATGCATTATTCGATAATGGTCGTCGTGGTAGAAACGTTACTGGTGCCGGAAATCGTCCTCTTAAGTCACTTTCTAGTATGTTAAAAGGAAAGCAAGGACGCTTTAGACAGAACTTATTAGGAAAACGTGTTGATTATTCTGGACGTTCAGTTATCGTAATTGGACCTTCACTTAAAATGTATCAATGTGGAATTCCTAAAGAGATGGCACTTGAGTTATTTAAACCTCATGTTATTCATGGTTTAGTTGAAAAAGAATTAGCTCATAATATTAAAGCAGCTAAGAAGATGATTGATACTCAAGATCCTGCTGTTTGGGATATTGTTGATGAAGCTATTAAAGAACATCCAGTTCTATTAAACCGTGCACCTACATTACATAGATTAGGTATTCAAGCATTTGAACCTGTTCTAATTGGTGGTAAAGCTATTCGTTTACATCCATTAGTATGTGCTGCATTTAATGCTGACTTTGATGGTGACCAAATGGCTGTTCATATTCCACTTAGTGAAGAAGCTCAAGCAGAAGCTAGATTATTAATGCTAGGTTCTAACAATATTCTTCATCCAAAGAGTGGAGACCCTATCGTTACTCCAGGACAAGATATAGTTATTGGTAATTATTACATAACTATGGAAAAAGAAGGTGCTTTAGGAGAAGGTAGAGTATTCAAAAATGCTGATGAAGCTTTAATGGCTTATGAAAGAAAAGAAATTTCTCTACATAGTAGAATTGCTATTCCTGTAAATAGCTTTAGACATAAATTATTTACAAGCAATCAAAAGGATAAATATTTAGTTACTACTGTTGGTAAGATTAAATTTAATGAGATATTACCTGATTCATTTACTTATATTAATGAACCTTCTAGTGATAATATTAGTGGAATTACTCCAAATAAATTCTTCTTACCTATGGGATCTAATATTCCTGAAGAAATTAAGAAGATGCCTTTAGTTTCTGCATTTAATAAGAGCACTTTAGAAAAGGTAATTGCTCAAGTATTTAAACGTTATAAAACTACAGAAACATCTATAATGTTAGATAATCTTAAAGATTTAGGATTTAAATATTCTACAATTTCAGGTTTAACTGTTAGTATGTTTGATGTTGTTACTAGTAAAACTAAAGATGCTGTAATTGAAGAAACTCAAAAAGTTGTTGATAAGATTAATAAACAATATAAACGTGGTCTTATTACTGATGAAGAAAGATATTCTAAAGTAATAGATTGTTGGTTAGGAGCAACTTCTAAGATTCAAGATGAATTAAAAGAAATATCTAATAATTCATTAGATAATCCAATCTTCTTGATGATGAATTCTAAAGCTCGTGGTAATATTTCAAACTTCTCACAAGTTGCAGGTATTCGTGGAGTTATGACTAAGCCAAATGGTAGTTTCGTTGAAATTCCAGTTCTTTCAAACTTTATTGAAGGAATGAGTGTATCTGACTTCTTCTTATCTACACATGCTGCTAGAAAAGGTCTTGCTGATACAGCACTTAAGACTGCAGATTCTGGTTACTTAACTCGTAGACTTGTTGATGTTTCTCAAGATATTATTATTCGTGAGGAAGATTGTGGTACTGATCAAGGTATTGTTGTTAAAGACTTTATTAATGAAAAGACTGGATCAGTAATTGAAAGTTTAAGAGATAGAATTGTTGGTAGATATGCTAATAAAAAAGTTATTAATCCTGAAACAAAAGAAATTATTGTTGATAGATTAGAAATGATTACTGATTCTCTTGCTGATAAAATTGTTAAAGCTGGAGTAAAAGAAGTTGAAATTAGATCTATATTAACTTGTAGTTGTGATAATGGTATTTGCCAAAAATGTTATGGTAGAAACTTAGCTACAGGTAACTTAGTTGAGATTGGTGAAGCTGTAGGTGTTATGGCTGCTCAATCTATCGGTGAACCGGGTACTCAGTTAACAATGAGAACTTTCCACTCTGGAGGAGTTGCTGGTGTTGAAGATATTACTCAAGGTTTACCTCGTGTTCAAGAGTTATTCGAAGCACGTAATCCTAAAGGTAAAGCTACTATTGCTGAAATTGAAGGAACTGTTTCTAAGATTAAAGAAGAACGTGGTAAATATGATATTTCAGTTACAAATAAAGCTGAAACTAAAGTTCATGTTACTAATTATGGAGCTAAATTATGTATTGAGAAAGGTGATAAGGTTAAACCTGGTGATAAGTTAACTGAAGGTGCAATTAGTCCTAAAGAATTACTTGCAGTAACTGACCCTATTACTACACAACAATATATACTAAAAGAAATCCAAGATACATATCGTTCTCAAGGTGTTGAAATTAGTGATAAACATGTTGAAGTAATTGCTAAACGTATGATTAATAAGATTAGAATCATGGATGGTGGAGATACTTCATTTATTACTGGAGCAGTTGTTAACTTTAATCAATTTACTGCTGGTAATAGAGATGCTATTATTAATGGTAAAAAACCTGCTATTGGTAAACCAATATTATTAGGAATTACTAAAGCTGCTTTAGGAACTGATTCATTCTTATCAGCTGCATCATTCCAAGAAACTACTAGAGTATTAACAGATGCTGCTATTAAGGGTAAAGTTGATCCTTTAGCTGGATTAAAAGAAAACGTAATTTTAGGTAAATTAATTCCTGCTGGTACTGGTTCTAAAGCATATAAAGATGTTGATTATGAACTAAAGAAACAGTTTATTGATGAAGAACCTTTAGAAAAACTAGAAGATCAATTTATGGAATAAGAAGTCTAACTTCTTATTCTTTTTTTATTTTTGTAAAAAATAACTAACAATTAATTGTTTTTTATTGACTTTAATTATCACTAGTGATATATTATTAATGCTGATTAAATGACTTTGTATTTATACGAAGTTTTATTTAGAGGTTAAAATGATACACTAGGGTATGTGTTAAGAAAGGAGATTGATTTTATGCCTACTATAAACCAATTAGTTCACAATAAACGTAAAAACAAAGTAAGAAAACCAAAAAGTCCAATTCTTAGATATAGATTTAATTCTATTAAGAATAAACAAATAGATGGTAATTCTCCACAAATGCGTGGTGTTTGTACACGTGTTGGTACTAAGACTCCAAAGAAACCAAACTCTGCATTACGTAAGTATGCTCGTGTTCGTCTTTCTAATGGTAGAGAAGTAGATACTTATATTCCAGGTATTGGTCATAATTTACAAGAACATAGCGTTGTATTAATTCGTGGTGGTCGTGTAAAAGACTTAATCGGTGTTAGATATCACATTATTCGTGGTACTTTAGATACTGCTGGAGTTAATGATCGTAAAAGAGGTCGTAGTAAATACGGTACTAAAAAACCAAAAGAATAATTTTTAATTTTATAATAAGTGAAGGGAGGATTAAAAAATGCGTAAAAGACGTGCAACAAAAAGAGAAATTTTAGCTGATCCTATATATAATTCAAAAGTTATAGCTAAATTAATTAATATCATCATGATTGATGGTAAAAAAGGAACAGCTCAAACTATTGTTTATGATGCTTTTGAGCAAATAAAAGAAAAAACAGGTAAAGATCCTATCGAAGTGTTCAATGCTTGTTTAGAAAATATAAAACCTCAATTAGAAGTTAAGTCTCGTCGTGTTGGTGGTTCTAACTATCAAGTTCCAATTGAAGTTACACCAGCTAGAGCACAAGCACTTGCTTTAAAATGGTTAACTACATATTCTCGTGAGAGAAATGGAAGAAGTATGGCTGATAATTTAGCCAATGAAATAATCGATGCATCAAATGGAACTGGTGCAACTGTTAAAAAACGTGAAGATACTCATCGTATGGCAGAAGCTAATAAGGCTTATGCACATTATAGATGGTAGGAAGGAGAAAAAATGGCAAGAGATACGTCTTTAGAAAAGACAAGAAATATCGGAATAATGGCTCATATTGATGCAGGTAAAACTACTTGTACTGAAAGAATCTTATTCCATACAGGGGTAACTCATAAAATCGGTGAAACTCATGATGGGGAATCTCAAATGGACTGGATGGCTCAAGAACAAGAACGTGGTATTACTATCACTTCTGCTGCTACTACAGCTCATTGGAAGGGTTATCGTTTAAATATTATAGATACTCCTGGACATGTTGATTTTACAATTGAAGTTTCTCGTTCATTACGTGTATTAGATGGAGCAGTAGCTTTATTAGATGCACAAGCTGGTGTTGAACCTCAAACTGAAACTGTTTGGAGACAAGCATCAGAATTTAAAGTTCCTAGAATTATTTTTGCAAATAAGATGGATAAGATGGGAGCTAATTTTGAATATAGTTTAAAAACTATTAAAGATCGTTTAGGAGTTAATGCTAAACCTATCGAATGGCCAATTGGTTCTGAAGATACATTTAGAGGAGTTATTGATCTTGTTACTATGAAAGCATTAGAATTCGATGGTAAGCAAGATGAAACTGCTAAAGAAATAGAAATTCCTAGCGAATTAAAAGATATTGCTGAAGAAAAGAGAGCAGAATTAATTGAAGCTGTAGCTGAATTTGATGATGACATGATGATGACTTATTTAGATGGTGGAGAAGTTACAGTAGAAATGATTAAATCTGCTATTAGAAAAGGTACATTACAAGCTGAATTCTTCCCAGTTATGTGTGGAACTGCTTTGGGTAATATGGGTATTAAGCCTTTATTAGATGCAGTTATTGATTATTTACCAAGTCCATTAGATATTGATTCTGTTAAAGGAACTGATTTAAATGGAAATGAAACTGAAAGAAAACCTAGTGATTCTGAACCTTTTGCTTCATTAGCATTTAAGGTTATGACAGATCCATTCGTTGGACGTTTAACTTTCTTTAGAGTTTATTCAGGACATTTAACTAGTGGATCATATGTATTAAACTCTACAAAAGATACTAAGGAAAGAATTGGTCGTATTCTTCAAATGCATGCTAACCACAGAAAAGAAATATCTGATGTTTATACTGGAGATATTGCTGCTGCAGTTGGTTTAAAGAATACTACTACAGGTGATACTTTATGTGATGAAAAGAAACCTATTATTCTTGAAAGTTTAGTAGTTCCTGAACCAGTTATTCAATTAGCTGTTGAACCTAAGAGTAAAGCTGATCAAGATAAGATGGCTTTAGCATTACAAAAGTTAGCTGAAGAAGATCCAACATTTAAGGTTCATACTGATCATGAAACTGGTCAAACAGTTATAGCTGGTATGGGTGAGTTACACTTAGATGTATTAGTAGATCGTATGAAACGTGAATTTAATGTTGAAGCTAATGTTGGTGCTCCACAAGTTGCTTATCGTGAAACAATCCTTAATATGGGTGATTGTGAAGGTAAATATATTAAACAATCAGGTGGACGTGGACAATACGGACATGTTTGGGTTAAATTTGAACCTAATCCTGATAAGGGATATGAATTTGTTGACGAAGTTGTAGGTGGAGTTGTTCCTCGTGAATATATTCCTGTTGTTGACAAAGGTATCCAAGAAGCATTACAAACTGGTGTTGTTGCTGGATATCCTATGATTGATATTAAAGCTACATTACATGATGGTTCTTACCATGATGTAGACTCTAATGAAATGAGTTTCAAAGTTGCTGCTTCATTAGCTGTTAAAGAAATTAAGAACAATTGTAATCCTGTATTACTTGAACCTATTATGAAGGTTGATGTAACTACTCCAGAAGAATATTTTGGTAACGTTATGGGAGATTTAACTTCTCGTCGTGGTAAACCTTTAGGTCAAGAATCTCAAGGAAATGCTGTTAAGTTAAGTGCAATGGTTCCTTTAGCAGAAATGTTTGGATATGCTACTAACTTACGTTCTAACACTCAAGGACGTGCAACATTTGTTATGTTCTTCGATCACTATGAACAAGTTCCAAAGAACATTGCAGAAGAAATAATCAAAAAGAGTGGAAATTAATAAAAATAGTTGAAAAAAAATTAAATATTCGATAGAATATATGTTGTAAATAAATAAGGAGGAAAAATTTATGGCAAAGCAAAAATTTGATCGTTCAAAACCACATGTTAACATTGGTACAATTGGACACGTAGATCATGGTAAAACTACTTTAACTGCTGCTATTACTAAAGTTTTAGCTGGTAAAAACGGAAACGAAGCTGTTGATTTCGCTAATATCGATAAAGCACCAGAAGAAAGAGAACGTGGTATTACTATCAATACTGCTCATGTAGAGTATAGTACTGATAAGAGACATTACGCTCATGTTGACTGCCCAGGACATGCTGACTATGTTAAAAACATGATTACTGGAGCTGCTCAAATGGATGGAGCTATCTTAGTTATAGCTGCTACTGATGGACCTATGGCACAAACTCGTGAACATATCTTACTTGCTCGTCAAGTTGGAGTACCTAAAATGGTTGTTTTCATGAACAAATGTGATATGGTTGATGATCCAGAATTATTAGATTTAGTAGAAATGGAAATTCGTGATCTATTAAATGAATATGATTACGATGGAGATAATACTCCAATTATTAGAGGTTCTGCTCTTAAAGCTCTTGAGGGTGATGAAAAGTGGGTTCCTGCAATTAATGAATTAATGGATGCAGTTGATGAATGGATTCCAACTCCTGAAAGAGATACTGATAAACCTTTCTTAATGAGTATTGAAGATGTATTCACAATCACTGGACGTGGTACAGTTGTTACTGGACGTGTTGAACGTGGTACATTAAAATTGAATGAAGAAGTTGAAATTGTTGGTATTAAGGAAACTCAAAAGACAGTTGTTACTGGAATTGAAATGTTCCGTAAACAATTAGACTTTGCTGAAGCTGGAGATAATGCTGGTGTTCTATTACGTGGTATTTCTCGTGAACAAGTTCAAAGAGGACAAGTATTAGCTAAACCTGGAACAGTTACTCCACATAGTAAATTTGAAGCTCAAGTTTACGTATTAAGCAAAGAAGAAGGTGGACGTCATACTCCATTCTTCAACAACTATCGTCCACAATTCTATTTCAGAACTACAGATATCACTGGTGTAATTACTTTACCAGAAGGTACTGAAATGGTAATGCCTGGAGATAATGTAACTATGTCAGTAGAATTAATTCACTCAATCGCTTTAGAAGAAGGAACAAAATTCTCTATTCGTGAAGGTGGACATACTGTTGGTGCTGGTAGTGTTACTAAGATTACTGGTTAATTAATTAGTATTTAAAAGAGAAACTTATGTTTCTCTTTTCTTATTTTAAAAAAAATACATATCTAATTAGGTATGTATTTTTATTTTTTATTTAAGTTTTTATATAAGTTTAAAGTGAACTTATTAATAGTTAAGTCAAATTCTCCTATATATTCAACTACAGTAGAATTAAATCCTAACTTCATTTCATTTAAACCACTATATTTGCTTTTGTTTTGGAAATCTCCTACAATTCCATTTAAATTTAAATATTTTAATTTTTGATTATTATAATCTTCTATTAATTTCCATTTTAGTAGATAACTAGCATTTAATTGTTTATATCTATCATCTACACCTTCAATAAATTCATATGCTGCATTATCATATTTAATAATCAATGCTCCAGCTATTGGAATTCCATTTGGATATTGTTTTAATAGTTTTGTGGATAAAATCATATTGTTTTTATATATTTGTAATAAAGAATCTGATTCCATTTTTCTATTTAAGTAATCATTTCTTGATTTTTCTCCTATTGTTGGATCTTGTATAATTTCTTGTAAGTTATTGTTTTGTTCCATTTCTTTTTCATATGTTCTTCTTGCATTTATTATAAATGTTTCTGTATTTATAGTTGCATAATATATTTCAGTATCATTTCCATATGATTTTAGTAATTCTTGATAATATGATAATGGTTTATTATCTTTTGTTCTAATAAAATTATATAAGTATTTTAAATCTTTTGTTTCATCTTTTTTTACTTCTATTCCTAGTGATGAAGCTCTTCTTATTTTATTTCTTGTTCTTTTATCAAAACTTTCAAATAAAACTCTTATATCATTATTTAATAAAACTATTGATTCCCATCTAGGTTTTTCTCCTTCAAAGTTTACTGTTTTACCTTTAAATTCGAAACCTTGATCTACTAGGGCTTCAGTAATATCATCAACTTTATTATTTAAATTTAATATTTCACCTTGATAATTTCTTATTGATGCTGCAATATAAGGGTCCATTCTTAATAACATATAACTTTGTTTTGATAATGCTTTCTTTAGTACCTCTACCATTTCCGGAATGGTTTCTACGTTATCATAATTAAATAAAATGCCTCTAGGAGCATAACCAATTTTGTTTTTCATAAATACTTCTTTGTACATAATTAAAGTTGCTCCAACTAATTTGTTATTATCATTTATAATTCCTAAATATTGTACTTTATAACCGAAATTTTTAATTAGGTTTCCATACATCGAAGTTTGATAATAACTTCTATACTTATGATTAATAGCAAAATTATCAAATTGTGATTCGTTTAGATTTACTACTTTCATTTTCTATACTCCCTTATATTCAGGTTAATTATATCATAGTACTTTAATTTCTTTCAACTTATATTTTGTTTTTTGTTGAAATCTTTGATCTTCTGTGGTATGATAATATTCGTTATTGGGAGGGTTAGTTATGAACGCAATAGAAATTATTTTATTAGTTATTTCATTAGTTTTAATCATACTAGTTTTATTACAAGCAGGAAAAGCTGAAACTACTTCTGGAATTATTAGTGGTGATACCTCTACTTTATTTACTAATAGAAAAGAGAGAGGATCAGAGTTATTTATTAGTCGTTTAACGTTAATCCTTGGTTTAGCTTTTTTTGCTATAAGTTTAGTTGCTATGTTTATTTAATAAAGACTTTTAAAGTCTTTTTTATTTTGCTATAATTTTAATAAGGTGATACTAATGAAAGATGATATTTTAAATATATTAAGAAATGATGATAAAAGCCTTGATGTTTATGATATTCAAAATAGGCTTAATATTAAAGATGCTGAATCTTTAGAAGAGTTGTTAAAAGTATTAAATGAATTAGAACAAGAAAATATTGTTTATCATACAAAAAAAGATAGATATATGTTAATTGAAAACTCTCATCTAAGAAAAGGAATTATGAGAGTTAATAAAAAGGGTTTTGGATTTGTAGAATTAGATGGAGTAGCTGATGATATTTATATTGATCAAGATAATATGAATGGAGCTATTCATGATGATGAAGTATTAGTTGAAATAACTAGTAAGATGAATATTGATAGACTTGAGGGAAGAGTTCTTAAAATAATTAAAAGAAACGTTGAGCAATATATAGGTGAAATTAACTTTGATAGTAAGGGATTGGGTCATTTAAAACTTGATGGAGATAAAATTAAATTAGATATTGAAATTAATAAAGAAGATTCTTTAAATGCTGTAGATGGTCATAAAGTTGTTGTTGAATTAACTAAGAAGATTAGTAATTATAGATTTAAAGGTAAAGTTTGCAAAATAATTGGTCATAAACATGATCCTGGAGTAGATATTTTATCTACTGTTTATAAATACAAATTTGATGTTGATTTTCCTGAAGAAGTTAAAGAAGAAGTTCAAAATATTCCTATGGAAGTTCTTCCTGAAGAAAAAGAGGGAAGAAGAGATTTGACTGGAGAAGAAATATTTACTATAGATGGTGATGATACTAGAGATATTGACGATGCTATAAGTATTGAGAAGATGAATAATGGTCATTATAAGTTAGGTGTTCATATAGCAGATGTTAGTCATTATGTTAAAGAAGATTCTCCTTTGGATAAAGAAGCTTATAATCGTGGAACTAGTGTTTATTTGGTTGATAGAGTTATACCTATGTTACCTCATGAATTATCTAATGGTATTTGTTCTTTGAATCCTGAGGTTGAACGTTTAGCTATAAGTTGTGTTATGGAGTTTGATGGTTCAGGAAAACAATTGAACTATGAATTATTTCCTAGTGTAATAAAATCTAGAAAACAAATGACTTATAATAAAGTTAATGATATTTTAGAAAGAAATATTGTTGCGGAGGATTATAAAGAATTTGAAAAAAGTCTAAGAGAAATGAATGATTTAGCACATATATTACGTAAGATGAAAGTTAAAAGAGGTTATATAGATTTTGATGTAGATGAAGCTAAGATAATAGTTGATGAAAATTGTAAACCTATAGAAATAAAGAGACGCTATCGAGGTGAAGGTGAAAAGTTAATTGAAGATTTTATGATTGCTGCTAATGAATGTGTAGCTACTCATATTTATTTTATGAATTTACCATTTATCTATAGAGTTCATGAAGTTCCTCAACCAGATAAGATTTCTGATTTTCTAAGATTTGTTTCTAGTTTGGGTTATAGTGTTAAAGGAGATCCTAAAGATACTAGACCTACCGCACTTCAATATATCTTAGAACAATTACATGATAAAAAAGAATTTCCTATTTTATCTACTTTGTTGTTAAGATGTATGCAAAAGGCTATTTATAAAGAAATTAATTTAGGCCATTATGCATTAGGAAGTCAATGCTATACTCATTTTACTTCTCCTATTAGAAGATATCCTGATACTACTGTTCATAGATTATTACATCAATATTTATTTGATGGTAATTTAAGTGAGGCAATTGTAAATAAATGGGAAGCTAAGATGCCATTTATTGCTGAACAATGTAGTTTAAGAGAGAGAAATGCTGTTGATTGTGAACGTGAAGTTGATGATTTGAAAATGGCTGAATATATGGAAAATCATATAGGGGAGCAATTTGATGGAATGATTTCATCAGTTACTAATTTTGGTATGTTTGTTCAATTAGATAATCTTATAGAGGGGTTAGTTCCAGTTCGAGATATGCCTGACTTTTTCCACTTTGATGAAGAACATATGTGTTTAGTTGGGGAAAAAAGTAAGATAAAATATACTATCGGTGAAAGAATAAGAATTAAAGTAGTAAGGGCATCTAAAGAGAAAAGAGAAATTGACTTTGAAATTGTAAGGAAGTTAGAAAATGAAAAAGAGAGTGAAAATAAGAAAGAAAATTAAACCTTTAGGATTTGTTATTTTGTTTATTTTAATAATTCTAGTTGTTGGCATGTTTAGTGTTGCTTTAAATGCTTCAAAATCTAAAGATGCTGAACTTGGGTTATTTAAAGATATGGGAAAAGTGCCAAAACTTCAATCTTTTGATCTAGTTATGGTAGGTGATGCGCTTATTCATTATGGTGTGTATAGAGATGCTAAAACAAGTGATGGGGGTTATGATTTTAAACCTATGCTTGAAAACATGAAGCCTATTATTAGTCAATATGATTTGGCTTATTATAACCAAGAGACAATTCTTGGTGGTACTGAGCTTGGGCTTTCTAGTTATCCTATGTTTAATTCACCTTATGAAGTTGGAGATGCTTTTATCGATTGCGGATTTGATTTAGTTAGTTTAGCTACTAATCATACTATGGATAAAGGTGAAAAAGGGGTTTTAAGTTCTGTTTCTTATTGGAAGAATCATCCGGGTATAATCACTAGTGGACAATGGTCTTCTGAAGAAGAAAGAAATGAAGTTAGAATTTATGAAAAAAATGGTATTAAGTATGCTTTCTTTTCATATACTATGTGGAATAATGGATTAAATACTCCTGCAGGAAAATCATATCTATCTAATGAGTATTCTGAAGAAAAGGCTAAGGCTGATATAGAAAAAGTTAGAGATAAAGTTGACGTTGTTATTGTTGCAATGCATTGGGGTACTGAATATTCTTTAGGGGTTAGTAGTGCTCAAGCTCATGAAGCTGATTATTTAAGTTCTTTAGGTGTTGATTTAATAATAGGAGCTCATCCACATGTAGTTGAGCCTGTTGAATATATAAATGATGGTAAAACTTTTGTTATATATTCTTTAGGTAATTTTATAAGTGATCAAGATGGTGTGGAAAGATTAACTGGATTGATGGCTGAAGTTAGTATTCTTAAAATAGATAATATTGATGGTACTTCTTCTAGTTTTGTTATTAATCCTAAAGCAGAACTTGTATATACTGGGGCTAATAGACCTGGTAACACTTATAATTCTAATTTTAAATTATATACATATTCATCTTTAAATGATACAATATTACCTGGTTATCAAAATTACTATGCTAAATATAAAGATGTTGTTAGTAGCAGATATCCACAACTCCAATGGGGGTTATCTAAGGAGTGATTTAGATGGAGATAATTAATAGACGAGCAAAGTTTGACTATTTTATAGATGAAGCATTTGAAGCTGGAATAGTATTAACTGGTACAGAAATTAAATCTATTCGAAATGGTAGTGCTAATATTAAAGATAGTTATGCTATTATTAAGAATAATGAAGTAATTCTATTAAATATGTTTGTTGGTGAATATAAAGAAGGAAATATTTTTAATCATCAAGAAACAAGGGATAGAAAACTTTTATTACATAAGAAAGAAATAAAAAAGTTAATTAAATATAAAGAAAAAGGTGGATATACTTTTGTTCCTTTAAAATTATATTTCAAAAAAAATATTCTTAAATGTGAACTAGGAGTTTGTCGAGGAAAGAAAGAATATGATAAGAGACAAACTATAAAAGATAGAGATATTAAACGTGAAATAAATAAAACTATAAAAAATTATTAAAAAAGACAAAAAATTTTCAAATTTTTTGTCTTTTTTTTTGACTTTGAAAATTCAAGATTTTGTTTTACAACTTATCGTGTTGTTTCCAAAAAAAACATTAAAATTTTGTTGACTTTATCAATGCGTTTTGGTATATTATTGGAACAGCGAGCGAGTGTAAAATAAATTTGAATTCTTGACTAAAAGAATTTAATTTATACTTAAATATCGCTGTAAAAAAATGTCCAAATTTAATGTAAAACTTTTAAGAAAACTTTTGTAAAAATATGTTGACTTAAAAAAATTAATTTGGTATATTATTAATGCAACTCAAGTTTGGAGTGCAAAATGATCTTTGAAAACTAAGCAAAACGTCAATTTCGAGTAGCTAGGAAATTATACAAATAACAAACTTTATTTTTTTTATGAGAGTTTGATCCTGGCTCAGGATGAACGCTGGCGGCATGCCTAAGACATGCAAGTCGAACGGGATGGCCCATTGAAGAGTGCGAGCTTG
>ONIZ01000034.1 GCA_900317975.1 uncultured Bacillota bacterium | reverse complement strand
AGGTACACATTACAGCGGAGGTTCTTGTAGGAGTAATGCTGATGAATGTGTTGCTTTGGAGCTTAAAGGTGCTGAGTATAAGGGTAGTCCTGATGAAAAATACAATCCAACTAAATGTGATTCTGTAGCGGATAAATGTTATCGTGATGGTAAAGTTTTATATGGTGGTAAATGTATTACTTATCAACAAAAATGTGAAGAGATTAGCAAAGGTACTTGGAAAAATGGTACTTGTGTAACTAATAATAATGGTGGAAATGGTGTTTCTGGAAAAACATCTAATAAAGATAAAGATAAAGATAAAAATGATAATCCAAAAACAGATGATGTTATTGGAACAGATGCTTCATTAAGTGATATTGTATTAAGTAGTGGTCGTTTAATGTTTGATTTTGGAACATCTGATTATAGAGTAGAAGTTTCAAGTAATGTTGAATCTATTACTATTGAGCCTATAACTACTGATCCAGATGCAACATTTGTTGTTAATGGTGATACTAAGTTAAAATCTGGTGATAACGTATTCACAATTGTTGTAACTGCTGAAGATGGTAAAACAACTCGCACATATAATCTTACAATTGTAAGAACCGATAGAATATTATCAAGTAATTCAAAAGCAAGTTTAATTTCAATTGCTAATCATGAAATTAATTTTGATAAAGATCAAACTGAATATGAAGTTAATTTAACTAAAGATGAGGAAGAATTAGATATTAAAGTTACTGCAGAAGATAATTTATCTATTACTGAAGTTCTTGGTAATGAAGGACTTGAAAATGGAGATATTGTTACAGTAAAAGTAACTGCTGAAGATGGGTCTTATACAGTATATGCTATTAAAGTTAATAAGGAAGTTCCTTTCAATATTAAAGATTATATACCTTATATAATTGCTGGTGTTGCTGGATTATTATTAATAATAGTTGGTGCTGCAATATTAAAAGGTAGAAAATCAAATGATGATGAAGATGATTTAGATGAAGATAATGGAAAAGACAAGATGAAAGATGACAAAAAAGATGATAAAAAAGATGACTTTAAAATGAAAGATAATGATGATTTTAAAATGAAATCTAAAGATTCTAAATAATAAAGATTACTTTATAGTAATCTTTTTTTATGTGTTATAATTATTATTATAAGGAGGCAGTTATGAGACCTACTGTGATGGAAGTTAATTTGGATGACTTTAAATATAATATTAATAATATAAAAAAATATATTAATAAAGATGTTTTATTATTGCCTGTTGTTAAAGCAAATGGGTATGGTACATACATAAATTTAAGTACTATTTTAGATGATTTTAAAATAGTTTGTGTAGCTTTAGTAGATGAAGGTATTATTTTAAGAGAAAATGGTTATAAGGGAGATATTTTAGTTATTAATCAACCTGATATTAATGAAGTAAATGAAGTATTTAAATATAATTTGATTGTTGGATTAAGTGATGAGAAATTTCTAGATGAAATGGTTAAATTTGATGATAAATTTAGAGTTCATATTGAAGTTGATACTGGAATGGGGAGAACTGGTATTAGAGATTTAAACTTAGTTAATAAATTGGCAAAATATCCAAATATTGTTGTTGAAGGAGTTTATTCACATCTTAGTAGTGCTGATGATGATTTAGAATTTACTAATAATCAAATTAATAAATTTAATGAATATGTTACTAATATTAAGGAAGTATTTCCAGATATTAAATATATTCATTTAGCAGCTTCTAATGGTATTATTAATTATCCTAATTCTTATTATAATGCTGTTAGAGTTGGTATTATTATGTATGGATATGAATCATTTGATGGATGTTCTCTAAAACTTGATTTAAGGCCTATATGTAAATTAAAGAGTAAGATTACTTTCTTAAAAGAAGTTTTAGAAGGTACTCCTATTAGTTATAATCATACTTTTATTACTAAGAGAAAATCAGTTATTGCTACTATACCTATTGGATATGCTGATGGATTGAGAAGAGATTTATCTAATAAAGGGCATGTTGTAGTTAAAGGAAAATTATGTCCTATTATTGGTAAAGTTTGTATGGATTCTATTATGGTTGATGTTACAGATGTTCCATGTAATATGGGTGATGATGTTTATATTTGGGATAATGATTTGATTAAAGTAGAAGATATTGCGAAAGAGTGTAATACAATAAATTATGAAATAATTTCTACTATTTCTTCTAGAGTACCTAGAGTATTTATTAAATAATTATTTTGGTGATTTTATGAAAAAAGTATATTATGAATCTTTTTCTGATGAATTAGTTAAGAATAGTAATCAAGATTATAAATTAAAAGATAATTTTAAATGGATTCATACTAATATCTTTTATATATTTATTAGTTATATAGTTTATTTATTTTTTGTATTAGTAGGTTTTATTTATTTAAAAGTTTATTATAGAATAAAATTTGTTAATAAGAAGATAATAAAAAAATATAAGAAATATTATATATATTCTAATCATGTTTTAGAAATAGGGGATCCTTTTATTCCTTTAGTTAGTAACTTTCCTAGACGTAGTTTTACTTTAGTTAATCCTGCTAATTTAGGGGTTCCTGTCATTGGTAAATTAATTCCTATGGTAGGTGGTATTCCTATTCCTGATAATGTTCATGATATTGTTAAGATGAGGGATGGTATGAAATATCATCTTGATAATAATAGGTGTATTGTGGTGTTTCCTGAAGCTCATGTATGGCCTTATTGTAATTTTATTAGAGAATTTCCTAAAACGTCATTTAGATTTCCTATAGAAGATGAAGTACCTACATTTGTTTATACTACTACTTTTAAGAAAACTATATTTAGAAAGATTCCTAAAGTAATTGTTAATATTAGTGGGCCTTTTTATGGGGTTGGTAATACTAATAAAGAAAAGATTACTTCTTTACATGATCAAGTTTATGATGAAATGAAAAAGAATAGTATTAATTCATATGAATTTATTAAGTATATAAAAAAATAGTCTATTTATTTAGACTATTTTTTTAATCCTGCTATATCCGAATTATCAAATGTGTAATCTAGTTTTTTATTATAAGCTTCTTCATATGCTTTTACTTTTAATTCATAATCTTTTTTAGACATTTCAATACTATTTTGTCTTATTGATAGATTTTCATCTGGCTTTATTATGTCTAGTACATGTACTACATATTTTAATTTATTAAAGTTTTTGTCATCGCTTATTCCTGTATCAACTAATTCTGTAAATAGTGAAATAATTGGAACATTTGCTTCACTAGCAAATTGATAAGCACCTCTTTTACATGGCCTTGGTTTTCTGTAATTATTCCACATTTCTTGTTCAGGATATATTAATATGAATTCATCTTTTTTTAATAAATTAAATAATTCAGGTTTAAATTTATCATTAAGATATGAAATAGTGTTTTTTAGTGGAATTATATTTTGATGATTAATTATAAAGTTTAGAGGTGGTTTTAAATCTAAGTTAGAAGCAATTGATACTATATATAATTCTTTATTGAATTCATTTTTTATTAATTCTTTTATTGGAATAGTATCTACTGGTGAATAGTGATTTCCTGTAATAATTGCGCCACCTTTAAAATCTCTTAATTTATCTAGACCAACATATTCTATATTTTTATATACATCTTTACAAAAGTTTTTTATTAATAAGTCTGCTGTTTTTTTATCAACGTTATATTTAACTTTATTTTTCTTTTGTTTATAGTATGTTTCTATTAGGGCATCTATTTCTTCTTCTGTTAGAATTGGATCATCTATAGCAACATTACTATTTAGTTCATTATCTTCAATTCTTTTTTTTATATTATCAATTATTCTTAAATCAGGATTCATAATCTTTTCTCTCTTCCTGATTCAAATACATTCTTGAAATTATCTTCTTTATTTTCTTTAGTTAATTCCTTAGCTCTTTTAATCATTATTAATAGGTGGAATCTATCTATACTTTTCTTTAGACCAAATCTATTATATGATCTTCTTTCTCTCATTATTTCTTTTCTATATCCTGATTCATTTACATAATTCCAGAAGTATTTATCATACATTACTCTGTAATGCCATGGTTTTAAAAATAAATTATAATGAATTATTCCTGGATCTTTTAGTGGTAGACCAAATTCTGTAGGCATACAATTCCAGCGATAATCTAAATATTTTATTTTTCCATATAGCATTGCATTTATATAATCTTGATCAGGAGCAATTGTATCAAATTTATACTTATTTAATAGATATAAGAAATGTTCATCAAATTTAAGTTTTCTTAATTTCTTAAAATCCATTAACATGACTCCTGAATTTATATATCTATCTTTTCCTACACCTACAACATTTGCAAAATACTTCATAAATGTTCTATTATGAGCTACTGATTTATCTAGTATTCCTCCAATTAAGTTATCTCCTAGGTCTATATCAAATAATTTTCCTACATCATCATTTATGATAGTATCACAATCTATATATATTCCTTTATCTTCAAAGATAAACATTCTAGGTAAGAATATTCTAAAAAATATAGTTAAAGTAAATACATCTCCACCATTAAGTCTATTATTTGGATCATTAGTTATTGCTTCTAATGATTTATTCATTTCTATTAATTTTATTGATACATTACTAGTTTTTAAACTTTTTAATTTTTCTCTATTTTCTTTATTTAAGTTTTTATGAACTATATTTATAGTATATTTTCTATTAATATCAGTATGATCTATAAGAGATGCGATTGATGTTGCTAGATAGGGACTATATCTATCATCTACACTATAAAAAATTTGTACTCTTTTTTCAGTCATTTAAATTAAACCATCCTTTATTTTCTTATATTCTTCTAAAATATCGTCTATTCTATAATCTTTTAATATATTATGTAATTCATCTTCCATCCAAGGTTTTATTGTTTGAGTTCTAACTTTAGGGAAGAATTTAAATGTAGTAGTATAATGTCTAAATACTGTTTTATTTGTTGTTTTGTGTTGTTCGTTATAAATTCTACTTACTATTAGTTTTTTATTACAATAAGTATTTATTGCTTCTTGATCAGGAAGTAACATTTCTTTATCTCTACATCTTATTCTGCATTTTTCAAATAAATTATTTTCTCTTATTCTATCTAAATTCATTAATAGTACTCCTGAATTTAAATAATCTTTTATTATTATTTTTTTTCTATAGATATGACTTCCATAATAATCAAATACTCCTGCTATATCATAGTTTGTTATATCTAGATTATAAAAATCAGTGAAATCTTTTAAAGCAACAACATCATTATCTAGATATAATATTTTACTTGGTAGTTCATCTACTTTATCAGCATATAATCTTAGCATACAATATGGAGTAAATCTTGTAGATAGATTAGCTGTAGGAAGACATTTTATTACTTTGTTTGTTATATCTATTAGATTAATCTTACTATTTTTATTTTTTTCTTTTAGTTTTTTATCTAATACTTTTATGACATTTTTTGATAAGGGTTTATATTTCTCATATTTCATAGTAAGTACATATATATTTAATTCTTCATCAGTATGTTTTATAAGAGATAGTATTGATATTATTAATCCGTTTGTAATATTATTATCTCCACAATATAATATATTCATAAATATCTTACCTCGTGTTATTATTTTATCATTTTTGTATATTTAATGTCTATTATTTTACATATATTTGTTTTTTAGTTATAATTAATTAAGGTGATTATATGAATAAAGAATATCCTTTTTATGAACATACTAAAATCAATAATTTACTTGAATTAATTGAATTAAAAAGGGATGATGATATTGCTTTTTCTTATAGAGAAGATGATCATATTATTAGAAAAAGTTATAAAGAATTTTACAATGAAGTAATGCTTTTAAGTAATTATTTTTATAATAAATATAAGAATAAAAATATTGCGATAATAGGTAATAATACTTATAATTGGATACTTACTTATTTTGGAATAGTTTTATCTGGTAATGTTGCTGTTCCTATTGATAAAGATTATGATTTAGATTTAATTAGTTCTTTATGTAAAAAGACTGATGTTAATGATATTTATTATTCATATGATTATAATTCTTCTTATGAAGAACTTAAATTTAATTTAAATAGATTAGAAGATATTGATGAGTATTTAAATGAAGGTAAAAAGTATTCTAATAAATATAAGATAGATGATAATAAATTATGTACTATATTTTTTACTTCTGGTACTACAGGTGCTAATAAAGGAGTAATGTTATCTCAGAAGAATATTGCTTGTAATATATATCAAGCTTCTTCTATATTTAAGCCTGACGCTGGAAGTACTGTTAGTGTTTTGCCTTATCATCATGCATTTGGACTTATAACTGCTGTATTTAAACCTTTTTATTATGGTATGGAAACATTTATTAATAATTCATTAAAATATATAATGGAAGATTTAAAAGAGATAAAGCCTACTACTTTATTTGTGGTTCCTACATTTATTGAAATGTTTTATAAACAGATATGGAAAACTGCTCGTAGAGGTAAAAAAGATAAAGCCTTATCTAATTTGATAAAATTTAGTAATGCATTATTAAAAGTAAAAATTGATATTAGAAAGAGATTATTTAAATCAATTAGTAAGTCATTTGGTGGTAATTTAACATATATAATATGTGGAGGAGCTTATTTAGATCAAAAGTATATTGATTGGTTTTATTCTATAGGAATTAATATATTGAATGGATATGGTATTACTGAGGCTGCTCCTGTATTAGGGGTTAATAGAAATAACTTTAGAAAAAGAAATAGTGTAGGACATATAGTTAAAGATTTAGATGTAAAAGTTATTTCTAATGAAATATGTGTTAAAGGTGATAATATAATGCTAGGTTATTATAAAGATAATAAAGCTAGTAATGAAGTATTAAAAGATGGGTGGTTTTATACAGGTGATTTAGGTTATGTTGATGAAGATAAGTTTTTATATATTACTGGTAGAAAAAAGAATATAATTATTCTTAGTAATGGAGAAAATGTATCGCCTGAAGTGATTGAAGAAGAATTAAGCCATGATAAAGCTGTTTGTGAAGTAGTAGTTTATTCTATGAATAATCAATTAATTGCTGAAGTATATCCTGAAGATGGTTATTTAGGAGATCAAGATTATTTTGATAATTTAATTCATAATTATAATTTGGATAAACCTAAGAACAGGCAAATTGCTTTAGTAAAACTTAGAACTGAAGAATTTATTAAAAATAATAATAGAAAAATACTAAGAAGTAAAGTTGGAGGATAATAATATGGAAGAAAGAGTAATTAATATAATTAGTAGCGTATGTGAAATTGATAAGAAAGATATTAAATTAGATAGTAATTTAGTTAATGATTTAGAATTAGAATCATTAGATGTAGTTGACTTAGTTGTTGCTTTTGAAAAAGAGTTTAATATTAAAATTGATGATAAAGACATAAAACAATTTCAAACTGTTGAAGATATTGTTAAATACTTAGAAAAATAGACTAGAAATAGTCTTTTTTCTATGCTTTTTATATTTGGCCAAATTTTATGTGAGTGATACTATATTTATCTAATTGTAAGAATATAATCAACAGTATTTATGTTCCTTTGATGGATGATAATGAAAACTATGGACATTATATGTATACAAATGTATATAAATACTTTAATAATGTAAATGATGTTAGAAAAAATTGTTAAATACAATTTTTTTTGTTATACTTTAATAGAATAAGGTGGGATTTTATGTCTAATATAATTGTAGAATATGATTCAATAGAAAATGCTATACCTACTGTTGGTGATTTATCTGCTGATTGTTCAACTCTTAATGGTAATGTTGATAGCATTACTTCTGAACTTGAATCTTTAGGTGGAAAACATGATGATTGTTTTGGATCTAGTATTGGTGTACTAGATATGTTTTCCAATTTTGTAACTAAAATAGGTAGTGAGTTCGAGGCTGTTCAATCTGTTGCGAATACTTCTTTAGGTGCATTTAAAAATGCCGAAGGTAAAATAACTGCTGATACTGATAAAATAGCTGACTTAAAATGGTTACTTGTTTATTTAGGAATGGATGCTGAAAAATGTAATGAATTAGATTTTGATAAAATTAATTCTGGTGATGCTGATATTAGTAAATATGCAGCTTATTATAAAGATACAAATGCTGATTTGTCATCTTCTGTTAATAGTGATATAGCTGATATGTTACTTATTGAAGATGGTAAAGGTGGTTATAAAGTTCTTTCACGTAGTGAAATTGAGGAATATATAAGAGAACAAAGTAAATCTGAAACTACTAAATCTGCTGAAACTACTTATACTGGAGGAGAATCTAGTTATACTGGAGCAAGTTCTTCAAGTTCTAGTAGTAGTTCTAGTAGTAGCTCTAGTAGTTCAACTAATGATTTAAAATCTGATGGTAAGAAAGTTGAAGGAACTTTAGAAGAAAGAAAAGAAGAAGAAAAAACTGAGGAAAAACCTAAGACTGAAGAGGAGAATCCAAAAACTGATGAGGAAACTCCAAAAACAGAAGAGGAAAAACCTGCAGAAGAAACTCCAAAGACTGAGGAAGAAAAACCTGTAGAGGAAACTCCAAGTCAAACACCTATTGCAGAGGCTCCTGGTCAAGCTGAAGTACCTCAACCAGCTCCTGCTGCTACTGCTGGTACTCCACAAGTTGTTACTCAACCTGTTGGTGTTGCTCCTTCTAATGTTTCAAATATTGGTATAGAAAATATTACTCCTGAAGTAGGAAGTACAGTTGTACCTGAAGGTGAGACTCCTGCTGAGCCTACTACACCTGAGACTCCAACAATTCCTAGTACTGAACCTACAACACCATCTAGTGGTACTAGTCATAATACTACTATTCCTGTAACGACACCTACTCAACCTACTTCAAATGGTGGTGGATCTCCTGCTAAATTTGTTTTCCCTGCACTTGGTGCTGTAGCAGCAGCTGGAGCTGCCGGTGTTGGAGCAAAAATGTATTTAGATAAGAAAAATGGAGAAGAAGAAATAGATGATGATGGTGTAGACGATTATGAAGATTATGGAACTGATGATGTAGATTATTCTACAGAAGAAGATTATAATCCAAATTCTTCTATTCAAGCTCCTGATAGTTCTTGGAGTATGGATAATAATCTTGAGGAAAATAGGTATTAGGAGGTGTTATAATGGCAAGTATAGGAAGTATATCATGGGAAATTGGTGAAGAATCTACTTATCTTAAGGAGTCAGACTACACAGAATTATTTTCTTCATTAGATGAAGTTGGAAAATCAATTGAGTCTACTAAGGATTCTACTGATAGTCTTATAGGATCTGGTGGAGGTTTGAGTGCGGAATCACTTAATTTTGGTGGGTTTTCTCCTTTGTTTGAAATGGGTTATAATGTTAGTAAAAATTTAGCTACTGCATCAGAAGCAATAGCTGAGGTAAAAAGTGTTATTGAAAGTGATGCTAATGCTCATATGACAGCTGAATGGGGAACTCATTTACAGAAAGCTAATGAACATTTAGAAGAATTAAAAACTACTATGGATAATGCAGAAACTGCATATAATTCTGCCCATAGTAAAAATAATGATTCGGATCCAAAAAATGATGTTAGTAATGAAAGTTCTTTATATGAGACATATACAGCTGCTAAAGATGCCTATGATAAATATAAAGAACATGTTGATACTGTAATTATTCCTACATATGAAGGGTTAGCTGGAGCAGGATCTGCTGCTAGTGTTGGATCAATGGACTTCTCTACTGTATCTGCTAAGTCTGGTGGAATGAATTTAGAAGATTGTAAATCTGAAAATCTTACTCCTGAACAAGAAGCATGGCTTGATGAACATATGGATACTATTATGGAAGTTTGTCAAGAATATGGAATTTTACCTTCTGTATTGTTAGGTCAAATGGTTTATGAATCTGTTTGGGGAACATCTAATGTTTATAATAATTCTCATAACTTATTTGGTATTAAATATACTGATGGTTGTGGTTATGGAAATTATAGTGGATTTAGAGTTTATGAATCTGATGAAGATTCAATTAGAGATTATGCTAAGCTTCTTTCTAAATCCGGTTTATATAAAGGATATATGGATGGAGCTAAAGAATGGGATTACAATAAAGCTGTATATGGTTTATATGATGGTCCTTATTGTCCAGAAGAATCTTATGCACCTAATGTTATTTCTAAGATTAAAGAATATGGCTTTGATAAATATGATGAAGTTCTTAAGAATGGTGGAGCTGCAGCTATTGATCTAACTGGATATAAGAAATTAACTGCTATTTCTAATAGTAATAAAGCTGTTAATTCTAAAGTTAATAGTAAAGGTATTGAAAATGTTAAAGATTATCATCCTACATCTGGTAAAGTTACTGAGGATGCTATGGATTGGGCTAAAAAGATTGCTGCTGATGATGCTTATGGTTATTCTCAAGCTAGCCGTTGGGGTGAAACTAAACAATATGACTGTTCTTCATTCGTAATTTCTGCTTATAAAGAAGCTGGAATTGATACGGGTGGAGCAACTTATACAGGAAATATGAGATCTGAAATGACTAAGCATGGATTTGAATGGATTCCTGGAAATCCTGATGTTAATAGTTTACAACCTGGAGATATTGTTTTAGATGAAGATGCTCATACTGAAATGTATGTTGGAAATGGAAAACTAGTAGGGGCACATGATAACTATAATGGTGGTACTGGTGATCCTAGTGGTAGAGAGATTAGTGTTAAAGATTATTATTCACATCCTTCCAAACAACTATATCAATATTTTTGATGTTGCAATATCTAACCCCATATAAATGACTTAAAATTAGATGGAATTATACTAAATTTCGTCTTTTTTATGACATTCTAAGGTTTGTCAATATTAAATTTTTATGATATATTAATACACACTGAAAACACACGAAATTTGATATTTTTTGAAAATTATCAAATAATGTGCTATTTGGTATATAATATAAGTGTAGTCTGTGGTGAGACTACTAATTGTCTAATTGCTTACACAAAGCTAAAATTTTTCGAAGTAGTTTAGTTGTGCAAGCAACTATTGCAGCGTAATGATGTTTTCCTTCATTACGTTTTTTTCTGTAATAAATTTCAATATCATTCTCTTGTTTAGAAATAGCAGCAAGTCTAATAATATTAGAACAAGCTATATAAAGAATTTTTCGCATGTATTTGTTTCCAGATTTAGAAATTGGGCCACGAATATTAATAGATTTACCAGATTGTTTAATAGATGGATCTAGTCCACAATAAGCAGTTAATTCTTTAATATTATTAAATCTATTAATATCACCAAGTTCAGCAATAATAATAGAAGTAGTAAATTCACCAATACCATAAATAGAATTAATAGGCTCAAAATATTTAGATTTTTTAGCTAAAGAAATAATTTTGTATTTAATAATATCAATTGCTTTTTGATATTCGTTAACAAGCCTAGCGATTTGAGATAAATTAGAAACCAATTCATCATTCATATTGACTGATGGATAAGATTTTGAAGCTATTTCTTTTATTAGGTTAGCTTTTGATTTCCAATATCTAAATTCACGTTTTTTAAAGAAATTTTGAAGTTTGTCAATTCTGGTGTTAGAGATAATATCAGTATGAGGATATGATTCGATAAATTCTAAAGCAATATTAGAATATATTAAAGTTCCTTTAAATATTTCTTCATATTCGGGAAAGCATAAGTAAACTAAATATAATTGATCAGGTTTAATATATTCTTTAAAAGTATTAGATATAAATAAATTAACTAAATTAAAACAATCTTCTTTATCAGTTTTAGTCTTTCTTAGATTTCTTTTATGCATTCTTCCATAAATAGGATTAATAACAAATACTTTAAAGTTATTTTCTAAGAAAAATCTTTCTATAGGTCTATGATAAATATTAGTAGATTCCATTATTACAGAAATATTATCTAATTTAAAACTAGTAATTCTATTAAGTAAATTAGAAAAATCATTAATAGAATGATTAACTTCGTATGGGTCAATTAGAACTTCACCACTAGAACTAACTAAGGTAACCATACTTTTACCTTTAGCCACATCAACAGCTAAACAATTGTGCATAAGCACCATCCTTTCTTTTTACGATTGAACTCTTTTTGCCTCTCACTCCTCATCACGCATGTTATATAAGATTAAAAAAAATCCTCACATTCTAAAACTAGGATAATAAAAAGAAAAGAGCTAGGCCGTCAGAAAAATGGATACATAGACCCGTGTTATAATCCGCCTTAACTCAACCGCATAAATTTACTCTAAAAAGAGTAATAATATTATACTAGTAAACTGATGATTAGCAACTTCATCAATTTACTAATCAGTATTATACGTGATATAATAAATTTGGTAGACAAATGGAGGTATTTTATGAAGAATTTGATTGTTGGACAATCAGGCGGACCTACTAGTGTAATAAATGCTTCGCTGGC
>ONIZ01000019.1 GCA_900317975.1 uncultured Bacillota bacterium | reverse complement strand
AATAACTTTTCAACAAAGAAAGATATTAGATATATCCCAATATATGCAGTATTCTGTTTAAATGAAACAAATTAATACTAGAATTTCTAGTATTTTTTTTATAAAAAAAATCTAAATAATTTTCAATAATGAAATTAATAAATTATAAAAACAAACATCTTTTCAACAAAAATAAAAATATGTTATAATCATAATAGGATAAGATAGAGGTGATTTATGAAAAAAATAAATAAAATATTATTATTTATAATAATATGTTTAACTTTTAATATAAAGGCTCTAGCTTCTTCGGAAGAACTAGTAATAACTGGTGGAGAGTTGGGTGTTGATTATACATATGAAGATGGCATTGTATCAATAAATAAGTCTAATAGTTATGAAATTAGTATGGCAGATGGAGTAGAAGAAAGTAGGCATCAAATAAATATTAATTATAGTGATAATTTACAAAATCTTACTCTTATATTAAACAATGTTAATCTAAAAACTGATGATGTATATAACATAAAAATAAATTACCCTAATAGTTTTGAAGATAATTTAAAGATTAATTTAATACTTAAAGGAAACAATAGCTTAATAGCTAAAAATCATCCTTATAATAATACAAGAAATATAGGAGAATTAACAATATCATCAGATGGAGGAACATTAACAACAGAAGCAACAGCACCACCTGAAGGATACAATAGTTTTAATAGTAGTAAGATTATATTTGAATCAGGAGATGTTACAGTAAAAAATCAAATGATTACGACTACAACAGGAATATATATTAAAGGTGGTAACCTTAATGTTTCAGGTCAAGAAGAAAATCTATATACAAACGGTGAAATTGTCATTTCTGGTGGTAATACAACATTATCTTCTACAAGTGCTTGTTCAATCAATATGGTAGGTAAAAACAAACCTGTTGATAATAATATTCTTAAAATAATAGGAGATGCAAATCTTAATATTACAACTAAACAAACTGATTCAGCATCAATTTTTTCTGGAACACTTGGAAAATCAGATATCTTAATTGATACAACAGGAAAAGTAAATATTAATAGTGAATATATTGGAATATTACTTAACAAAAATGGTAATATGACAATAAATAATGGAACACTAAATATAAACGGACCATATTATGGAATATATACAAATGGTGGTAGCGCAAATTCAACTGTTACAATTAATGGTGGTGAAACAGAAATCACATCATTAAGTTCAGCTTTTGTATTAAGTAATGCAACACAAAAGAAAGTAATATTTGGTGATCAATATTATCATAAGAATTATCACGGAACTGAAATGGCTTCAAGAACTGAAGTAGATGATGATTCACTTCTTAATTCAAATGCAAGAGCTAATAAATATGCTTTAATTACACCAGCTTATAATATAGAATATGATTTAGGAAATGGATCATTAGAAGAAGGAAAAGAAAATCCTACAAAATATACTAGAGTAGATACATTTACCTTAAATAATCCAATTCCAAATGATGAAACAGCTACTTTTATAGGGTGGTCAGGAACTGATTTAGAAGATTTAACAGAAAATGTTATTATATCAGAAAATAGTACTGGTAATCGTTCTTATAAAGCAAATTACATTAAAGAATCAGGTAATGACGAAGAAGAACCTGATAATAAAGAAAATACAAATAATATTATTAATCCAAATACCAGTTTCAAATATAATCCAAAAATTAATAATATAGCAAAAAAATTTGATAATATAAAAACAAGTAATAATAATATTGCTTATATAGTAGTAATAACACTAAGTATTATAAGTGCCTTTTGTATAAGCTGTATCTTATTTCTTAAAAAGAAAAAAGAGCTTAGATAAAATAAATTATTAAAATTAAAATCCGTCTATCAACGGATTTTTTTATATCCAAACACAATCTTTTAATTAAAAATGTTATAATAATTTAATAAAACTTCTATGAAAGAGGTGATTAAATGAAAAGAATAATATTCCATGTAGATGTAAACAATGCATTCTTATCTTGGACTGCTGTAAAGTTACTAAGTGAAGGAAAAAAAGATATACGAAAAGTAGAATCTATAATTGCAGGCGATGAATCAACTAGACATGGAATAGTCTTAGCTAAATCACCTGTTGCTAAAAAGAAAGGTGTCAAGACAGCAATGACAATTTACGAAGCAAAAAAATTATGTTCCAATTTAGAAATATATAAAGGAGATTTTAAATGGTACTTTGAATGTTCTAATAAAATGATGAATTATCTAAAAAGATATTCACCAACTATAGAACAATTCTCTATAGATGAATGTTTTATTGACATGACAGGAACGAATTATCTATACAAAGATTATGTAAAGTTAGCAAATAAAATAAAAGATGAGATTAAAGAACAATTTGGTTTTACAGTAAATGTAGGAATTGGAGAAAACAAATTATGTGCCAAAATGGCGAGTGATTTTGAAAAACCTGATAAAGTACATACTCTTTTTAGTGATGAAATTGTAAAAAAACTTTGGCCACTAGATGTAGGCGAACTATTCATGGTAGGAAAGAGTACAAAAGAAAAACTTTACGCAATGAATATTAAAACTATAAATGATCTAGCTCATTATGATGAAAATAAACTAAAAACAAAGTTTAAATCTATGGCAACATATTTACATAATGCTGCTTGGGGAATAGATGATAAAGAGGTTATAACGGAAAAAGAAGACAGAAAATCAATATCAACTGAAAAAACTCTACCAAAAGATGAAAACGATAGAGAAACACTAAGAAACATTTTATTTAGTGAAGTGGTTGAAGTTTCAAAAGAGTTAAGAAAGAAAAAAATGTATGCAAAAACAGTGGGTATTATATATAAGGATATAAAGTTTAAAAAATATTCTAGAGAAATAACTCTAGATAATCCTACATCAGTAACTAATGAGATAGTAAATATAGTAGAAGATCTATTTAACAGTACATATAATGATGAGTTAATAAGATTAATAGGAGTAAAATTATCAAACTTAAAAAGTAATAAGGAAGAACAATTATCTATATTTGATGAAGTAGTAGAAGAAAAAGAAGATAAATTTCAAGAAACAATAGATAAGATTAATGAGAAATTTGGAAAAAATTTAATAGAACCAGCATCATTAAAAATTATAGGTAGAACTATTTCAAAAAATAGTTTTAATGAAAAAAATAAAAAAAATTAAAAAAACCCTTGAATTTAAATAATTTCATGTTATAATTATAAGCATGACTGCGTAGATGTGCGAGGTTGTCGATACACCGGGTTAAGTTGTTAAATAATTTCAACAAAAATTTACAAAATGACTAAAATTTAAAAAACTCAGGAATTGGGTTTTCGTACGGAGCAAGTCTATACCAGATATAGGCGAAAGGAGGATTTTTTAATGTCAAAAGAAAAAATTCGCATTAAAATCAAAGCTTATGATCACAGAATATTAGATACTGCAGCTAAGAAGATCGTAGAAACTGTTACAAGAACAGGAGGAGAAATTTCAGGACCTGTTCCATTACCAACAGAAATTGAAAAGTTCACAATTTTAAGAGCTGTACACAAATATAAAGACAGTCGTGAACAATTCGAAATGCGTACTCATAAGAGACTAATTGATATCAAAAATCCAAGCAAGGAAACAGTTAGTGCATTAGCAAAACTAGATTTACCTAGCGGAGTAGATATCCAAATCAAAACAATATCTAAATAATAGGAGGAAAAATAATGAAAGGAATCTTAGGTAAAAAAATCGGAATGACTCAAGTATTTACTGAAGAAGGTAAATTAATTCCGGTTACTGTTGTTGAAGTGGAACCTAACGTTGTTACACAAATCAAGACAGTAGAAAAAGATGGTTATGATGCTATTCAATTAGCAACTGGAACTACAACTGAAAAGCATAACAATAAACCACAAATGGGTCACTTAAAGAAAGCTAATACTGAACCTAAGCGCTTCTTAAAAGAAATTAGAGGGGTTAACGTTAATGATTACACATTAGGACAAGTATTAAAAGCTGAAGATGTATTCACATCTGGAGAATCAGTTGATGTAACTGGTACTAGTAAAGGAAAAGGTTTCCAAGGTGTAATTAAACGTTGGAATCAATCAAGAGGTCCTATGGGACATGGTTCACAATATCATAGAGGTGTTGGATCCCTAGGTACAATGTTACCAATGCATGTTATTAAAGGTAAGAAAATGCCTGGACACATGGGTAATGTTCAAAGAACTGTACAAAATTTAGAAGTTGTATCAATTGATACAGAAAATAATGTCATTTTAATTAAAGGAAATATTCCTGGTCCAAAGAAATCATATGTTGTGATTCGTGATTCAGTAAAAACTACAGATAAAGAACCTGTAGCATACACATTATTAAGTTATGCTGAGGAAGTTGCTGTAGAAGAAACACCTGTAGAAGAAACTGTTGTTGAAGAAGTTGCTACAACTGAAGAACAACCTGCAGAAGAAAAAACAACTGAAGAATAAAATCATCACAAAAAAATATCAAATTGGAAATATTAAAGTGATGAAAGGAGGAATCGTAGATGAAAAAAGTTAAACTTTTAAATCTAAAAGGTGAAGAATTAAAAGACATTAATTTAAAAGATGAAATTTTTGGAGTTACTCCAAATGCTAATGTTTTAAGCGATGCTATCATATTTAATTTAGCAGCATTAAGACAAGGAACACATAAAACTAAAAATCGTTCTGAAGTTCGTGGTGGAGGAAGAAAGCCATGGAGACAAAAAGGAACAGGAAGAGCTCGTCAAGGATCTATTAGAGCTGTTCAATGGGTAGGTGGAGGAAGATATGGTACTCCAGTACCTAGAGATTATTCTAAAAAACAAAACAAGAAAGAAAGAAGAATTGCATTACTTAGTGCATTATCTGAAAAAGTTAATAATAAAGAATTAGTTTTAGTAGAAAATATGAATTTATCTACACCTAAAACTAAGGAAATGGTTGAAGTATTAAATAGTTTAAATATTAATGACAAGAAAGTATTAATAGTTGTTAAAGAATTAGATGATAATTTAATTCTTGCTTCAAGAAACTTATCAAACATTATATTATTAGCTGCTGAAGAAATTAATGTACTAGATATAGTAGCAACTGATGTAATGGTAGTTACTGAAGAAGCATTAAAAGAAATCGAGGAGGTGCTTAAATAATGAAAGACACTAAATATTTAGAAATAATCAAAGCACCTATTGTTACTGAAAAATCAGAAGCAATAAAAGAACAAGGTAAATATACTTTCTTAGTTTCTGAAAAAGCTAAAAAACCAGAAATTAAAGAAGCTATAGAAAAATTATTTGATGTACATGTTAAATCAATTAATACATTAAACATCAAAACTAAAAAACGTAGAGTTGGTCGTTATTCTGGACTAACTAATCGTGGAAAGAAAGCAATTGTAACTCTAGCAGAGGGCGAAACAATTGATCTTGGTTAGGAGGAAGTAATTTATGGCAATTAAGAATTATAAGCCTACAACACCAGGTCTAAGAAAAATGAGCACTTTAGTTAATGAAGAAATTACTAAAGGAAATAAACCAGAAAAAAGTTTAACAGTTACTGCTAAAAAGAATTCTGGTAGAAATAATCAAGGTAGAATTACAGTTCGTCATAAAGGTGGCGGAGTAAAAAGAAAATATCGTATTATTGATTTCAAAAGAAATAAATTAGATATACCTGGAAAAGTAGCAAGTATAGAATATGATCCATCAAGAACTGCAAATATTGCATTAATAAATTATGTTGATGGAGAAAAAAGATATATATTAGCTCCAAAGAATTTAAAAGTTGGAGATCAAATTATTGCAGGAGAATCTGCAGATATTAAACCAGGAAATGCTTTACCTATCATGAATATTCCTGTAGGTACATTAGTTCACAATATTGAACTTCGTCCTGGAAAAGGTGGAGAAATAGCAAGAAGTGCTGGAACATCTGCTCAAATATTAGGTAGAGAAACAGATTATGTACTAGTACGTTTATCAAGTGGTGAACAAAGAAAAGTATTAGGAACTTGTATGGCAACAGTTGGAGAAGTTGGAAATGAAGATTCTTCACTAGTTAAAATAGGAAAAGCTGGTCGTAAACGTCATATGGGTATTAGACCAACAGTACGTGGTTCTGCTATGAACCCTAATGATCACCCACATGGTGGTGGTGAAGGACGTGCTCCAGTAGGACGTAAATCACCAATGACACCTTGGGGTAAACCTGCACTTGGAGTTAAGACTCGTAAGAATAAACAAACAAACAAATTTATCTTACGTCGTCGTAATGGTTAAGAAGAAAGGAAGATAATATATGGCAAGAAGTACTAAAAAAGGACCTTTTGTTGATGAAAAGTTATTAAACAAGGTTCGCGAATTAAATAAGACTGGAAAAAAAGAAGTCATTAAAACTTGGTCTCGTCGTTCAACTATTTTCCCTGATTTTATAGGACACACATTTGCAGTTCATAATGGTAAAGAATTTATACCAGTATATGTTACAGAAGACATGGTAGGACATAAATTAGGAGAATTTTCACTAACACGTAAATTTGGTGGACACGGAAATAAAGAAAATTAATGACTAGGGAGGTAAACTATGGAAGCAAAAGCAATTGCTAAAGGACTTAGAATATCACCATATAGAGCAAGATTAATAGCTACTCTAATTCGTGGTAAACAAGCTGATGAAGCTATAGCAATTTTAAATAATACAAATACTAAAGCTGCCAAATTAACTAAAAAGGTTTTAGATTCAGCTATTGCTAACGCTGTTAACAATGAAAAAGCTGATGCTAAGACTTTATACGTTAAAGAAGCAAGAGTTGATGCTGGTCCTGTTATGAAACGTCATTTCTTTGATTCACGTTCTCGTATCGGACACAGAGATCACAGAACTAGTCACATTATCGTTGTAGTGGCTACAAGAAACTAATCTAATAAGGAGGAAAAAGCAATGGGACAAAAGGTTAATCCTAATGGACTAAGACTTGGTATCAATAAAGATTGGGATGCTAAATGGTATTCTAATAATAAAGATTTTGCTAAGACTTTATCTGCAGATTTAAAAATTAGAGATTACATAGCAAAAAATATGAAAAATGCTGGTATCGCTAAAGTTGAAATTGAAAGAACAAAAGATATTACAGAAATTGTTATTCATACATCTAAACCTGGCGTTATTATTGGAGCAGGTGGAGAAGAAGTAGAAAACACTAGAAAAGCATTAGCAAACTTAACTGGTGAAAACGTAAAAATCACTATTGAAGATATTAAGAAAGTAGATTTAAATGCACAATTAGTTGCAGACTCAATTGCTAATCAAATAAGCAATAGAGCATCATTCCGTATGGCTCAAAAGCGTGCAATTCGTAACGCTATGAAAGCAGGAGCTAAAGGAATTAAAACAAAAGTATCTGGAAGACTTGGTGGAGCAGATATGGCTCGTGGAGAAGGTTATTCAGATGGAACTATACCTCTACATACATTAAGAGCAGATGTTGATTATGGTACAGCAGAAGCTGATACAACATTTGGAAAAATTGGAGTTAAGGTATGGATTTATAAAGGAGAAATCCTAAATAAAAAGGCTAAAGGAGGTAATTAATATGTTAATACCGTCAAGAACAAAATATCGTCGTGTACATAGATTACCTTATGAAGGAAAAGCTCGTGGTAATACAGAACTTAAATTCGGTGATTATGGTTTACAAGCAAAAGAAGGAGCTTGGATCACAAATAATCAAATAGAAGCAGCTCGTGTAGCAATGACTCGTTATATGAAACGTGGTGGAAAAGTTTGGACAAATATTTTCCCACACATGCCATTAACTAAAAAACCTATTGGTACTCGTCAAGGTAAAGGTAAAGGTAATGTAGAAGCTTGGGTTGCTGTTGTTAAAGAAGGAAAAATAATGTTTGAAGTCTCAGGTGTAGATGAAGCTGTAGCACGTGAAGCATTAAGATTAGCTTCACACAAACTACCTATCACTTGTAGATTTGTAAAGAGAGAAAACGGTGGTGAGTCAAATGAAGGTTAAGGAAATAAGAGAATTATCAACTGAAGAAATCAATGCTAAATTAGTTGAAACTAAAAAAGAATTATTTAATCTAAGATTTCAACAAGCAACAGGAAATTTAGAAAAACCTTCTAGATTAAGAGATCTAAGACACACTGTAGCAAGAATGAAAACAGTTTTAAAAGAACGTGAAAATCAAGAAAGTGAAGCTGAATAGTTAGGAGGGATTATTAAATGGAAAAGAAATTAAGTAAAGAATTAGTTGGAAAAGTAGTAAGTGATACTAATGATAAAACTATTACAGTTTTAGTAGAAACATATAAAGTCCATCCAATCTATCACAAAAGAATTAAAAGTTCTAAAAAATATTGTGTACATGATGAAAAAAATATTGCAAAAGTTGGAGATACTGTACGTATAGCAGAGACTAGACCATTATCAAAAACTAAGCATTTCTATCTAAAAGAAATAGTTAAAAAGGCTGTTAATATTTAACGCTTTGAATGAAGGAGGAATAATTTATGGTACAACAAGAAACTCGTTTAAAAGTTGCTGATAACTCAGGAGCACGTGAACTATTAGTTATTCGTGTAATGGGTGGAAGCAAAGTTAAAACAGGAAACATTGGTGATGTTGTTGTAGGAACTGTTAAAAAAGCAATTCCAAATTCACCATTAGCAAAAGGAAAAGTTGTAAAAGCAGTTATCGTTCGTACACGTCAAGGCGTTCGTCGTGATGATGGAAGTTATATCAAGTTCGATGACAATGCATGTGTTATCATTCGTGATGACAAGAGTCCAGTTGGTACTCGTATCTTTGGACCAGTAGCAAGAGAACTTCGTGAAAAGGATTATATGAAAATAGTATCCTTAGCAAGCGAAGTATTATAAGAGGAGGATAAGTATGAACTTTAAAGTTGGAGATGAAGTTGTAGTTATCGCTGGTGAAGATAAAGGTAAAACAGGAAAAATTATTAGAACTTTCAAAAATGAAAATAAAGTAATTGTTGAAGGTGTAAGAGTACAAAAGAAACATCAAAAAGGAAATGGACAAAATCCAGGAGGAATCATTGATATCAATGGTAAAATTGATGCTTCAAATGTAATGATAGTTGATCCAAAGACTAAAAAAGGAACTAGGATAGGACATACAACTGATAAAAATAATAAAAAAATTAGAATATCAAAAAAATCAAACGAGAAGCTTGATTAATTGGAAGGAGGACTAATATGAACCGCCTAAAAGAAAAATATATAAATGAAGTAGTTCCAAGTTTAATGAGTAAGTATAATTATTCATCAAAAATGGAAGTTCCAAAATTAGAAAAGATTGTTATTAATATGGGAGTTGGAGATGCAACTCAAAATTCTAAATTAATCGAAGGGGCTGTTAATGATTTAACTAAGATTACAGGTCAAAAACCAGTAGTTACAAAAGCTAGAAAATCAATAGCAGGATTCCATGTAAGAGAAGGACAATCAATCGGATGCAAAGTTACTTTAAGAGGAGAAAATATGTATAGCTTTATGGATAAGTTAATTTCAGTTTCTCTACCTCAAGTACGTGACTTCCGTGGAATTAATCCAAAATCATTTGATGGAAAAGGAAATTATACTTTAGGATTAAAAGAACAATTAATATTTGCTGAGATTGACTATGATGATGTAGTTAAAGTACGTGGAATGGATATTGTATTCGTAACAACAGCAAAATCTAATGAAGAATCATTTGACTTATTAAATGGACTTGGAATGCCATTTAGAAAGTAATAGGAGGAAATTATGGCAAGAAAAAGTATGATAGTAAAAGCTAATAGACCACAAAAATTTAAAGTACGTGAATATTCAAGATGCTCTAGATGTGGTCGTCCACATGCAGTTATGGCTAAATTTGGAATCTGCCGTATTTGCTTCCGTGAATTAGCTTATAAAGGACAAATACCAGGCGTTAGAAAGTCAAGTTGGTAAGCCGGTAATTTGGAAAGGAGGAAAATTTATGGCAGTAGTAACAGATACAATTGCTGATATGCTAACACGTATCCGTAATGCTAATCAAATGCGTTATGTAGAAGTACGTGTACCTTCATCAAACATCAAGAAAGAAATAGCAAGAATATTAAAAGAAGAAGGATTTATCGAAGATTATAAAATTGAAGACGAAAATACACAAGGAACAATCGTTTTAACTTTAAAATATAAAAATAAAGAAAGAGTTATAACTGGACTAAGAAGAATTTCAAAACCTGGACTTCGTGTTTATTGTAAGAATAATGAAATCCCTAAAGTTTTAAATGGTCTAGGAATAGCTATTATTTCTACATCAAAAGGAATTATGACAGACAAACAAGCTCGTAAGGAAAATATAGGTGGAGAAGTTCTAGCTTATATTTGGTAATAAAAAATATAAGGAGGTGTCATTATGAGTCGTATTGGAAATCGTATAATTATGATTCCAGAAGGAGTTACAGTTGAAGAAAATGACGGAGTTATAACTGTAAAAGGACCTAAAGGTACATTAGAAAAAACTCTATTAAGAGGAGTTAAATATAATGTTAAAGATAATGAAATCACTTTAACTATAGAAAACGAAAAAGATGCTGCTATGCATGGTACTATGAACGCTTTATTACAAAATATGATTATCGGTGTAACAAAAGGTTATAGTAGAGGACTTGAAATAGTTGGTGTAGGTTATCGTTTCAATGTACAAGGATCAAAATTAATTATTAATGCTGGTTATTCACATCCAGTATCATTAACTATTCCAGAAGGAATCAAAGCAGAAGTAAAAGATAATACTCAATTAACTCTATCTGGTATAGATAAAGAATTATTAGGTGAATTTGCTGCACAAGTTCGTAAAGTAAGAAAACCTGAACCTTACAAAGGAAAAGGAATTCGTTATTCAGATGAACATATTCGCCGTAAAGAAGGAAAGAAAGCTGCTTAATAGTAGGAAGGAGAAAAAAATATGATAAAGAAAGAATCACGTAATAGTGCTCGTTTAATGCGTCATGCTAGAATCCGTAGTAAGATTTCTGGAACTGGTGAAGTACCAAGATTAAGTGTATTCCGTTCTAATAAACAAATCTATGCTCAAATCATTGATGATGAAAAGAAATCTACTCTTGTATCTGCTTCTTCACTAGATAAAAGCTTAAAACTTGAAAATGGTGGTAATGTTGAAGCAGCAAAAGCTGTAGGAAAATTACTAGCAGAAAAAGCTAAGAAAGCAAAAATTACAAAAGTAGTATTCGATAGAGGTGGATACCTTTATCATGGACGCGTTCAAGCTTTAGCAGAAGCTGCACGTGAAAACGGATTAGAAATCTAGTAGGAGGTTAGTATGGAAAGAAAAGTACGTAAACCAAAAGAACAACTTTTAGAAGAATTAGTAATTGATGTTAAAAGCGTTGTTAAGGTTAACAAAGGTGGACGTCAAAGAAGATATGAAGCTATCGTTGTTGTTGGAGATCGCAAAGGTAAAGTTGGTTTAGGAATCGGAAAAGCTAACGAAGTACCTGACGCAATTAAAAAAGCAATTAAAAATGCTAATAAAAAATTAGTCACAATACCTCTAATCGATGGAAGAACAGTTGCACATGAATCTATAGGACATAGCGGAGCTGCAAGAGTTATCATTAAACCTGCTGCTGCAGGTACTGGTGTTATCGCTGGTGGATCTGTTCGTGCAATATTAGAATTAGCAGGAATTCGTGATGTAGTCTCTAAATCACTAGGAGCTAGAACAAAAATAAATATGGCACAAGCTGCACTAAATGCTCTAGGAGCTATTAAAACTCCAGAACAAGTTGCAAGACTTCGTGACAAAACAGTAGAGGAGATATTAGGATAATGAAATTACATGAATTAGAAAGAAATATCGGAGCTACACATTCAAAGAAACGTGTTGGACGTGGATCAGGTAGTGGTCTTGGTAAAACAAGTGGTCGCGGACAAAAAGGACAAAAAGCACGTAGCGGTGTAAGCATTAATCCTGTATTTGAAGGTGGACAATCACCATTATACAGAAGGTTACCAAAGAGAGGTTTCAAGAATGCATTATTCAAAACTAGATATACTACAGTTAATGTAGAAGAATTAAATGTATTTGAAGATGGAACTATTGTAACACCTGCATTATTAAAAGATAAAAGAATTATTAGAAAAACATTAGATGGAGTTAAAATTCTTGGAAATGGTAAATTAGAAAAGAAATTAACTATTCAAGCAAATAAATTTTCTAATAGCGCATTAGAAAAGATCAAGGAAGCAGGAAGTAAAGCTGAGGTGATCTAATATGTTCAAAGTACTAAAACAATTATTTACTAAAGAGAATAAAGACCTAAGGGTTAGAATTTATTACACATTAGGAATGTTGTTTATATTTATACTTGGAATCTCTATTAGAGTACCTGGCACAGACAATGTAGCAAATAATCTAGGTTTCCTAGAATTATTAAATACTATGGGTGGTGGAGCACTTAGAAATTTCTCTATATTTGCTCTAGGTGTTATGCCTTATATCACTGCTCAAATTATTATGCAATTATTAGAAATGGATGTAGTACCATATTTTTCAGAATTAGCTAAGCAAGGTGCTACAGGTAGACAAAAACTAAATCAATTATCTAGATATTTTGGTATTGCATTTGCTTTTATTGAAGGTTATGCATTTGCATTTGCTTTCTTTGGAAAGAATGCTTCACCTACACAATATCTATATATTGCATTAGTATTAACAGCTGGTACATCTTTCCTATTATGGTTAGGTGATCAAATAAGCAAAAAAGGATTAGGAAACGGAATAAGTTTAATAATCATGGCTGGTATCATTGCAACTCTACCACAAATGTTCATTGATGTATTTAAAGATTTAATTACATTTACTGGAACAGCTCAAGTAATAACATTAGGAATAGTAAAATTCTTGTTATTCGTAATTATTTACTTAGCAATTATAGTAGGAGTTGTATTTGTAGAAAATTCTGAAAGAAGAATTCCAATTCAATATGCGAACAAATCTACAAGTTATGGAAATAATGCATCAAGCTTTATGCCAGTAAAACTTAACTCATCAGGAGTTATGCCAGTAATCTTTGCTTCAGCATTATTATCAGTACCATCAATAATTGCAACAGTTATTAATAAAGAAGGATTTAGTTTATTTGTACAAAAATATTTAAGTTATACCACACCAGTAGGTTTTGTATTATATATATTATTTATATTTATATTTGCTTATTTCTACACTTTTATAGCAATCAAGCCAGAAGAATTTTCAAAGAACCTACAAGAAAATGGTGGATATATACCAGGAATTAAACCTGGAGAAGAAACAAAAAAATATTTATCTAAGATTTTATCTAGAATAACAATCTTAGGAGCAACTTTCTTGGCAATATTAGCTGCACTTCCAATTTTATTTTCAAAGTTTACTACATTACCAACATCTGTTTCAGTTGGTGGAACAGGATTATTAATCGTAGTTGGAGTAGCTTTAGAAACATATAAACAATTAGAAGGTAGCCTATTAACTAGAAGTTATAAAAAAGGATATAGTAGAAGGTAATAAATTATATGAAGAATATTATGTTTATAGCACCACCTGCTGCTGGAAAGGGTACTCAAGCTGAAATAATAGTTAAAAAGTACCATTTACCACATATATCAACTGGAGATATTTTAAGAGAAATATCAAAGGAAGACAGCGAAGTAGGAAACTATGTTAGAGAAACTCTAAAAAGTGGTGGACTTGTAAAAGATGAAATCACTTATCAACTTATAGAAGATAGACTTGCTAAAGATGATTGCAAAAATGGATACATAATTGATGGATTTCCTAGAAACCTAGAACAAGCTAAAGAATATGATAAAATTTTAGCTAAACTTGGTTATGACATAGGAACAGTAATTTTATTAGATATAGATAGAGAAATATTAGAAAAAAGAATTACTGGAAGAAGATTATGTGAAGAATGCAATACAATTTATAACATCAATGATCCAGCATCATCACCAAAACAAGAGTCAGTTTGTGACAAATGTGGAGGAAAATTATATCAAAGAGATGATGATAATTTAGAATCATTCAATAATAGATATAATATGTATATTGAAAAGACTGAACCAATCATTGATTATTATGAGAAAAAAGGCGTATTGCATAAAGTCAACGGAGCATCTTCCATAGATGAAGTTGCTGAAGAGGTAGACAGGGTTATTAGTAATGATTAAGGGGATGAACTTATGATTACAATTAAGAGTCCAAGAGAAGTAGAACTTCTTAGAATTGCTGGAAATGTTGTCTATAAAACTCATCAGTATTTAAAGCCATTTGTTAAAGAGGGAATAACTACTGAGGAATTAAATAGATTGGGAGAAGAATATATATTATCTCAAGGATGTACACTATCATTTAAAGGCTATGAAGGCTTTCCAGCAGGAATTTGTATGAGTGTAAATTCTGAGGTAGTTCATGGCTTTCCAAGTAAGAGAAAGTTAAAAAATGGCGATATCTTAACAATGGATATAGGAGCTTGCTGGAAAGGATATCATGGTGATTCCGGATGGACATATGCAGTTGGAGACATCTCTGATGATGCAAAATACATCATGGAACATACAGAAAAAGCATTGTACGTTGGTTTAGAACAAGTTAAACCAGGTAATCGAATTGGTGACATATCTCATGCAATAGAAGAGTATGCCAAAGAACATAATTTAGGTGTAGTGAAAGAATTGTGTGGACACGGAGTTGGCACAGATGTTCATGAAGATCCTGAAGTTCCAAATTATGGAGAAGCAGGAACAGGACCTAAATTAAGAGAAGGAATGGTTATCGCGATAGAACCAATGTTAACAATGGGAAGTCCAAAAGTATTCTTACACGAGAATAATTGGACTGTTGAAACACGAGATGGAAGTCTAGCAGGTCACTACGAACATACAGTAGTAGTAACCAAAGACGGATATGAAATTTTAACAGGAGAGATAAAAAATGGCTAAGGAAGATACAATTGAAGTTGAAGGTAAAGTTCTAGAAATAATACCAGGCGGAAAATTTAAAGTACAACTTGAGAATGGTTACATTGTGGAAGCTCACGTTTCTGGTAAAATACGAATGAACTATATTCGTATCTTAGCAGGAGATACCGTAATGATAGAACTTTCGCCTTATGATTTAACACGTGGGCGTATAACCTATCGTAAATAATAGGAGGGATAAAAATGAAAGTTAAAGCATCAGTAAAACCAATATGTGATAAATGCAAAATTGTAAAAAGAAAAGGAAAAATAAGAGTTATCTGTGAAAATCCAAAGCATAAACAAGTTCAAGGATAATTATTAGGAGGTGTATTGAATGGCACGTATTAAAGGTGTAGATATTCCAAATGATAAACAAATATGTATATCATTAACATATATCTATGGTATAGGAAGAAAACTTGCATTAACAATTTTAGATAAAGTAAATATTGATCCTACAACAAAAACAAAGGATTTATCAAGTGATGATTTATTAAAAATTCGTGATGAATTAAATAATCATTTAACTGAAGGTGAACTTCGTCGTGAAGTTAATATGAACATCAAAACTAAGATGGAAATTAATTCATATCAAGGAAGCCGTCATAAAAAAGGTTTACCAGTTCGTGGTCAAAGAACAATTACTAATGCTCGTACTCGTAAAGGTAGAGGAAAAGTAGTTGCTAATAAGAAGAAAGCTTAATAATTTATAGTTAGAGGAGGTTAAACTTATGGCTTATAAAACTAGAAAAAGAAAAGTTAAGAAAAATGTGCCTGAAGGAATAGCTAATATTCATTCAACATTTAATAATACAATTATAACCATAACAGATTTAGATGGTAATGTAATAAGTTGGGCATCAGCTGGAGCTATCGGTTATAAAGGTAGTAAGAAATCAACACCATTCGCTGCTGGTAGTGCTGCAGAAGCTGCAGGACGTGCTGCATATGATATGGGAATGCGTAAAGTTGAAGCTCGTGTAAAAGGTTTAGGACCAGGACGTGAGACAGCAATTAGATCACTTCAAACAGCTGGGCTAGAAGTTACAGCTATATCTGATGTTACACCAATACCACATAATGGATGTCGTCCACCAAAACGTCCACGTGGTTAGAAAAGGAATAACATTGGTAATAAATAAAGGGAGGTTAGTTTCATGTTACAATTTGAAAAACCAGTATATAAAATAGTTGATTCAGTAGAAAATAATTTCTATGGAAGATTTGAATTAGAACCATTAGAAAGAGGATTTGGTACTACATTAGGAAACGCCCTAAGAAGAGTAATGTTATCATCATTACCAGGTAGTGCAATTAGTTGCGTAAAAGTAGACAAAGTACTTCATGAATTCCAAACTATTGAAGGTGTTTATGAAGATGTAATGACAATTATCTTAAATTTAAAATCAGTAGTATTTAAAAATTATTCTAATGAAGCTAAAACAGTACATTTAAATGTAACTCGTGAAGGAGAAGTAACAGCAGCTGACATTACTCATGATGCTGATATTGAAATCGTTAATCCTGATCAAGTAATTGCTCATTTAGCTAAAGACGCTACACTTAATATGGATATCACTATCACTAATGGTAGAGGATATGTTACAAGTGAAGAAAATAAAAAGATTTATAACATAAATAAACCAGGAGAAATAGCAGTAGATTCAAATTATACTCCTATTGAAAAAGTAGCTTATAGTAGAGAAGATGCTAGAGTTGGTCAAAATGAAAATTATGATAAATTAATTTTAGATGTTTGGACTAATGGATCTATTAAACCTGAAGAAGCAGTAGCTTTAGCTTCAAAAATATTAATTGAACATTTCACAATCTTAACTGATTTATCAGAAATAGCTAACGTTAGTGAAATGATGGTTGAAAAGACAGAAGATCCTAAAGCAAAAGCTTTAGAAACTCCAATTGAAGATTTAGATTTCTCAGTTAGAGCTTATAACTGTCTAAAAAGAGATGGAATTCACACTTTACAAGATTTAGTAAATAAGAGTGAATCTGAAATGATGAAAATTCGTAATTTAGGTAAGAAATCACTAAAAGAAGTTTTAGACAAAATAAGAGAATTAGGCCTAGTTTTACGTGATGATGATAAATAGGAGGAAATAGTTATGGCATATAGAAAATTAGGAAGAGACAATAAACATAGAAGAAGTATGTTAGCAACTCTAACTAAACAAGTTGTTATGAATGAATCTATTACAACTACAGAAACTAGAGCTAAAGAAGTACGTAAATTTGTTGATAAAATGATTACTTACGGAAAAAAAGGAGATTTAGTTTCTCGTCGTAAAGCATTAGCATTCTTACACAATGATAAAGAAGTTGTTAATAAAATATTCAATGATTTAGCAGTTCGTAATGCTAATAGAAATGGTGGATATACTCGTATTCTTAAAGTAAATGAAAGACGTGGAGATAATGTCTTAATGGTTATGCTTCAATTAGTTGAAGGACCAGTAGCTAAGAAAGAAGAAAAGAAATCTGCTAAAAAAGAAGATAAAAAGGACGAAGCAAAAGCTGAAAAGAAAAAAGCAACAAAGAAAGAAACAAAAAAAGAAGACTAATATATTAAAATAAAAACTTAGTTGTTTACAACTAAGCTTTTTTAATTTATATATATTAAAGTAAATATTTAATTAAAAATAGTATAAAACTAGAAATGATTAAGTTTGTTTGATATAATGAATATATATATGAGGTGATTAGATGAAAGCATTAATAACAGGTGCCTCATCTGGAATTGGACTTGATATGGCTAAGTATTTAGCAACCAAAAAGATTGAATTATTTCTTGTGTCAAGATCTAAGGAAAAGTTAGAATCTATTCAAAAAGAATTACCAACAAAAGTTACAGTAATAGTAGCTGACTTATCTTCAGAACAAAAAGTTAAAGAACTGTATGCTTTCGTAAAAAAAGAGAATATAGATATTCTAATTAATAATGCTGGATTTGGTAAGTTTGGTAATTTTACAGAAACTAATATAAATGATGAACTAGAAATGATTGATCTTAACATTAAAGCTGTTCATATTTTAACAAAATTATTATTAAAAGATATGGAAGAAAGAAACAGTGGCTATATACTAAATGTTGCTTCATCAGCTGCATTTCAACCAGGACCATTAATGGCAACATATTATGCAACAAAATCATATGTATATCAATTAACAGAGGCTATATACTATGAAGAAAAGAAAAAGAAGAAAAATATTCATATATCAGTTCTATGTCCAGGACCAGTAGATACAAATTTCAATAATGTCGCAGGAGTAAAATTTGGGGTTAAGCCTATGACTAGCAAAAAAGTTGCTAAATATGCAATTGATAAGATGTTTAAAAATAAACTATTAATAATTCCAGGCTTTACTATGAAATTAACAAGATTCTTTGTAAGATTTATTCCAAATAAATTACTACTAAGAATGACATATAATATTCAAAAGAAAAAAGTCAACTAATAGTTGGCTTTTATTATCGGGAGGAAGATATGATAAAGAATTATATAGAATTAAATAATATTAATTATAAAGATATCTTAAATAATTTTAGTATATCTTTCTCTAAAAATAAGTTTTATACTTTAACAGGAGCTAATTCATGTGGAAAAAGCACCTTATTAAGGCTAATTTCAAACGAAATAGAATTAATTGATGATATAAACCTAAATGATAAATTACTCTCAGATTACGATAAAATAGACTATAAAAGAATAGTTACATTATTAGATGAAAATAATCTAAGCTTTTCAGAAGAAATAATATCTAACGAAATTAAATTGCAATTATTAAAAAATAATAGTTATAGTAAAGAATATTTGAAAAGTACACTATTAAAATATGATTTATATGAATCTAGAAATAGAAAGATTAATAATCTAAGTCTACAAGAAAAGATATATCTAATGTTTATAAAAATAATATTAGGAAACTATGAAGTAATTCTAATAGATAATATAGATAACTATTGTGATAAAACAACTATGGATAAAATAATAAATATAATTAATTATATTAAGAATAATAAATTAATAATAATGACTATAAAAGATATTAATTATTCATTAGAAAGTGATGAATTAATAGTAATAAATAAAAAAGGAATAGTTCTAAAAGGAAAACCAATAGATGTATTAAATAAAGATAATATTTTAAATAAGAATGGCATAGAATTACCATTTATGTATGATTTATCAATTAAATTAAGAGATTATAATTTAGTTGATGAAATAATACTAGATCAAGACAGGATGATAGATAAATTATGGAAATAAGATTTAAAAATTATAAATATGAAAAACAAAATATTAATTTTTGCATAAATGAAAATACAATATTTGGTATTACAGGAACTAAGTACAAAGAATTATTATCTATATTTAATATAATTAATAAATATACAAATGTAACTATAAACAAAAATAAACTAAACAATAAAAATATATTATTTTACCAGAATAAAATAACTAATATAAAAAAGATTAATGAATTAGATATTAAGGTAGTAGATTATCTAGAAAAAATAATAATAGAACATGATTTACAAATAAAAAATATAAGTAAAAAGATAGAAGATTCATTAACCATAGTAGGAATAAATAAAGATAAAAAAGAATTATATATAAAAGATTTATCTACATCAGAGAGAAATCTATTAAGAGTAAGTATTTCTCTATTATTTAATCCTGAAATAATAATATTAGATGAACCATATTTTGGTTTAGATATAAAAAATATAAAAAGATTAAATATTTTATTTAATAGATTGACAGATCAATATAAAAAAACTATTATATTAGGCAGTTCGGATTCAAATGAACTATATAAATATACAAAAAAAATGATATTTATAAGTAATAATAATATTTTAAAAATAGGAGGCACAAAAGAAATATATAAGAATGTAAAATTTTTAAAAGATAACAATTTTGACATTCCAGAAAGTGTAATATTTACATATAATGCTAATAATAAAAAGAGTATTAAACTAGATTATTTACAGGATATTAGAGATATTATTAAAGATATTTACAAGCATATATAAAGGGGAATTATTATGAGATATTTAATAAAATTTTCATATGATGGAACAGATTTTATTGGATTTCAAAAACAACCAAATAAGAGAACAGTTCAGTCATGTATAGAAGAAGCAGCAACTAGAGTTAATAATGATAAGAAAGTAAATATGGTTGCGACAGGAAGAACAGATAAAGGTGTACATGCACTTGTCCAATATGCACATATTGACATAGATGTAGACATAACTGAATATAAATTAAAAAGAGCACTTAACACATTTTTACCAGATGATATTCATATAATTTCCACAAAAACTGTGAATAAAGATTTTAATGCCAGATATGATGTGAAAGAAAAAACATATAAATATTATATTAATACAGGAGAATATAATCCAATTACTAGAAATTATATGTTTCAATATAATCATGAACTAAATATAGATAATATGAAAGATTGCATCAAAGTATTTATAGGAAAACATGATTTTAGAGCATTTGTTACAGAAAACAAAGAAAAAGAAAACTGCGTAAGAGAGATTTATAAAGCAACTATTGAAGAAAAAGATAATATTATATGTATTACTTTTACTGGAAATGGATTCTTGCGTTATCAAGTAAGAAATATGGTAGGAATACTAATAAAAGCTGGAGAAAATAAAATTAATAAAACAGATATTGAGAAGATAATTGAATCAAAAGACAGAACAAAATCAGGAAAAACAGCTCCAGCAGTAGGCCTATTTTTAACAGATATTAAATACTAGAAAGGAG
>ONIZ01000073.1 GCA_900317975.1 uncultured Bacillota bacterium | reverse complement strand
TATGGATTTAGTCTAAATATGACTAGTGATAATCTACAAGCAGCAATAAAAACTAATACAGTAGTAACAACAGTTGTAAGTAGAAATATAAAAGGTAAAGTCTTTATTGATAAGAATAGAAATGATATTTTTGATGATAATGATGAATTGCTTAAAAATAATATAGTTAAATTATTAGATCAATCTGGTAATATTATAAAAACAACTCAAACAAATGATAATGGTAATTATGAATTCTTATCTGTAGAAAAAGGTTCTTATTATGTTGAATTTAATATACCTGATAATTATGAGGTTATTACAAAGGGACAATCTAGTAGAACTAATATAAATGGTAGAACTGATCTTATAAATAGTTTAAATATTGTTCCTCAATCAGCACTTATAGAAGAACTAAATGTAGATATGGGAATTAAAAAGATTTCCGCAATAATTAAAGTTAGATATGAAGAATATGGAAATCCTCAAAACTTATTTGATTCAAAAGATTTTGATAAATATTATGGTGATAGTTATAACTTAGATAATGATTATACTCCAAATATCCCAGATAATTATGAATTTAAAAGTAAAACTAATAATTATACTGGAGTAGTAGATCAAAAAGAAATAAATATAACATATTATTATCAAAAGAAAGACTCTAAATTAACTAACAGTATTACTAAACAAGGTACTAGTGAATTAGTAAACAAAGATGGAGAAGTAGAATACAAAATTATTTATAAGACCAAAATAAATGACTATTTAGGTAATGCTAAAATAACTATTATTGATAAACTACCATTAGAAATAGATGAGAATAATGTCAAATTAGATGGTGGAGAATATGATAAAAACACTAAAACTATTAAGTGGGAAGTTGATAAAGAAATAAAAAGTATCAATGAACCTGAAATAGTAATAGAAAAAACAATTAAGTTTAAATATCTAAATATTAATCCAAAAGAAAGAGGAATAATAAATACTGTAGAAGGAACTACTAAATTAGATAATAATGAAAGAAGTATTGAAAATACTTATAAAACGGATTTAAAAATTCCTGGAAAGATAATAGTTAAATATTTGGAAGTAGATGATGATAACAACGTAATTGGACCATTAGATAAAGATATAGAAAAAACAGAATTAATTGGAGAAACTTTCACAAGTACTGAAAAACAATTTGAAGGATATGAATTAATAGAAAAACCGGAAATAGAAGAAGTTGAATTTGAAGAAAATGAACAAATTCTAGTTTACAATTATAAAAAAATTAAACTAAAAGTAGAAACTATAGTACATGGAATAGGTGGAAACATAGTTGGTGATGAAGTAGTATATTATGGTGAAAATTCAACTAAAGATAAAATAGTAATTGAAGCCGAAGAAGGGTATCAAATTGAGAGAATAGTAATTAATGGAGAAGAAATAAAAATTAATGGAATTCAAACAAAAATGATACTAGATAATTTTAAAGAAATGAAAGAAGATAAACTAGTAGAGGTTAGTTTTAAAAAGATTGAAAAAATAAAAAATCCTGCTACTGGAAATAAAATATTTTTAACTATCTTTATATTATTCTGTATTATGCTTTATACCTTTAAATGGAGTAAAATAAGAGCAATTAATAAAAAATAAAAGAGAATAGAAATACTTAAATTGTAAGATATGAGTAGATACAAAAGAGTTTGTGTCTACTTTTCTTTTGATATAATTAAATTAAGAAGATGAAACGATAGGTAGATATTAAGTTGGAAAAAATAATGTTCTTATAAAAAATTAAAATATGTAAAAATGATGATTGATAAAGGTTATTATACTAAAATGATAGAAATAGAATATTTGCCAAACTCTTGATAAATACCAATAAAAATAGATTAAGAATTCTTAATCTATTTTTGTAAATATAATTCTTTAATATTTATTAGTTATATTTTTTTTGATAAAATTAAAATGATAGGAATGGTTGATGAATATGATTTTAGATATTAGTGCTTGCAGTAATCCTGGATTAGGCTTTATATTAAAAATTTTTAAATTGTTATTTACCGTAATAGAAGTTGCTGCTCCTATTGTTTTAATAGTTTCATTAGGTATTATTTTAACTAAGTTACTAGCTGATCCTAGCAATGATAAATTAAAGAAAAATTTAACTAATTCAATTCTTTCATGTGTTATTGTATTTTTATTACCTTTATTAGTTAATTTGATTATGTCTTTATTTGGACAAAGATATTCTTTTAGTCAATGTTGGAATAACGCTTATTCTTCTACTGGTAGTAGTAGATTTATACAAAGAGAAGATAGTGAAGGTAAGACGCCTACTAAAGTTTATATTGAACCTGATGAGTATGAGAAGGGTAGTAGTGGGATTAATCCTAATAAACCTGGATCTGGTAATGCTTCATCGATTGCTGATTTAGCTTGTAGTGTTGCTGGAACTTTTGCTCCTGAAGGAAGAATAACTAATAATACTGGTAATCCTGCTGATCACTGGGTTAGAATTAGTGATCCTCGTGTACAAGATTATCAAGATATAATGGATGCTGTTGCTCATACTGGTAATGGTCATGATAATCCTGCATATTGTTCATGTACCCAAGCATCTGCTGCTATTATTAGAGCTACTGTTGATAAAGAGTTTTGGATGATCAGTCCTGATGATGCACTTAATTATATGGAACAAAGCCCTAATTGGAAGTATATTGGTATTTCTGATAATTTGAGTGCTTCTGAACTTAAACCTGGAGATGTACTAGGTCATTCTGGTCATACAATGATTTGGGTTAGTAATGAAGTTGCTAGAAAGTATAGTCCTAATACTACTGGTAATGTTTATGAAGCAGGATATTACTCTTATTCTTTTCCTGGAATAGATCAATATTCTAATGGGAATATTAAAGGTGGATTCAAAGTATATAGATTTGTTGGTACTCCTAATCCGGCTATTGATGCTACTAAATATTTAAAGTAGGTGATAATATGAAAAAATTATTAATAACTGTTTTAATAATAATTATATTATTTGTGGGTTTTACTTTGTTTTTTGGTAAATCTGATAGTGTTATTATAGAAGATGTTTTAAAAGAAGAAAACTATATTCTTGATGGTGATATTTATCGAAAAAAAGTAACTAATAATACTCAGGATGATTTTTATAATGATATAAAGAATAATAAATATTCTGAATATATAGAATATCAATATATTTCTAACACTAATATATTGAAGTGTATTAATCTAAAGTTTGACTCTCTATATTATTTATGTGATATAACTGAAGATTTTTCTAATAATAAATTAAGTTATTCTTGCAATTCTTCATATAATAATCTTCAACTAAATATTTTTGGTGATTTTGATTATAGTAGTAGTTTATTAAATTGCTATAATAGAAATGATGAGATAGATGAAGATGTTACTTCTGACTATTGTGATAAAGTCTATGATCAAATACAGACTTTTATTGAAGAACGTAATAAATTATTAAGTAATAGTAAATTTAAAAAAGCTATTAGTAAATAAAGTTTTGAGTTATATTTAAAATGTTAAAATATGGAGGTTAAAATGACTGAGGAACAAAGAAAAGAAATTGCTTTTAGAAATTTTGATAGTTTTGGTGGTTTCTAGTATGAATCCTTATAATATTTGTCATGGTGGTTTTTTGTTTGGACTGTTAGATACATGTTGTGGAGTATGTGCTTCTTCTGATGGGAGAGGTGCTCTTACAGTTAATTCAAATATTAACTATATGAAAGCAGTTGCTGGAACTAAAGTTAGAGCAATTGGTAAAACTATAAAGTATGGAAAACATATAACAGTGGTTGAAGGTAATATATTTGATGATCAAGATAGATTAGTTTGTAATGGAACAGTTACATATTATTATATTGATGATCATGTATTTAAATAGAGAAAGATTATAAATCTTTTTTCTTTTTATTATAAAAATTAAAATTTCTTGTTGCAATTTAATGTTATTTTTGATATTATTTATTTGTTAACAAATGGCGCTGTAGCTCAGTTGGCTAGAGCAATCGGTTCATACCCGATAGGTCGTGAGTTCGAATCTCTCCGGCGCTACCAATATGTTTTTAACTCTAATTCTATTAGAGTTTTTTTATTGTTCATATTGACGTTTATTTATTATGTGATAAAATACTTGTAAAAAAAAGGAGACCATGTATGGATCGGATTATAGTTAATCAATATTCAATAGATTGTCCATTTATATTAGATGAACATCGTTTGGCATTTTTTAGTGATGTTCATGGTGATATTACAAAATTAGAATCAATAATTGAATTATTAAAGAAATTAAGAGTAAGCGTATTATTACTAGGTGGAGATTTAATTGATACAAATAAAGATGATTATAGGAATAATGAGATAAAAGAATTATTAAAAGAAATATCTAAGACAACTAAAATATTTTTTTCTATAGGAAATCATGACTTAGTATATTTTCAAAAAGATTCAAAAGGAAAAAGATGTGAGGTAAAATCAGAAGAATTAGATTTTTGGAAAGATCTTAATTCTATTAAGGAAAATAATATTTATTTGCCTGATGTTCCAGTTGATGGTCCAACTATAGATAAATGGAGTTTAGGTGATGATATTGATATAACTTCAATAAATTTTCCTATAGAATATTATTGGAATAAAGAATTATGTTCTGATTTTGATAGTTATTTAGATGCAATTAATAATATTAGTATTAATACTGATAGATTTAATATATTATTGTGTCACTCACCTAAGAATATAATTAGAAATGGCCAAATATCTAGTTACTTAAATTATTTAAAAAAATTTAATTTAATATTATCTGGTCACATGCATGGTGGATTGGTACCAAAGTTTATGAGACATCAAGATCATGGTGGGGGAATTGTTGGTCCATATGCTAATATTTTACCAAAGCATTCTTATGGAGTTATAGAAGATGAAAATACAATTTCTTTAACTTCTGCTGGAGTTACTAAGTTAGCACGATCATCTGAAGCTGGATTAATTACTAATAATAGTGTTATAGGAAAAATGATAGATTATGTTTATCCGCCAGAAGTTGAAATAATTGATTTAGTTCCTGGAGATAAAACGTCTATAAAAATAAAGAAGTTTAATTAATTGACTTGATATAGTATTGGTTTATAGACTGACTTTTAATTAAGTTAGTCTTTTTTTATTTACACATTTATATACAAAACGTGGTTTTTAATATAATATTATTTATAGGGTGTGATACTATGAATAACAATTTAGATTATAGAGAAATAGCTGGTATGAATCCAGAAGAGGTTATGACTTTATTTAAAACTAATAGAGAG
>ONIZ01000043.1 GCA_900317975.1 uncultured Bacillota bacterium | reverse complement strand
TAAGTTAGCAACTAATATTAAAAAATTAGAATTAACTGATAGTGGTCTTATTGCTTATTTTGAAAATCCTTATGATATTGTACAAGAAGATAATTATGTATCTTATAAAGAAAATAATTGATGTGATTTCACATCTTTTTTTATATGTAAATGTTTACATTTAAAAATGTTTAGATACTTAGGTATCTATTTTTTTATTAAAAAAATATAAATTAATATTGAAAAACAAATGTTCGATAATTATAATATAAATAGAGGTGACGAACAAATGTATTTATGTGTCGATTTAAAAAGCTTTTATGCTTCTTGTGAATGTGTTGCGAGAGGGCTTGATCCTTTTAAAGTTAATTTAGTTGTAGTAGATAAATCTAGAGGTAAGGGTACTATTTGTTTGGCTGCTTCACCTCATATTAAAGAATTAGGTGTTGTTAGTAGATGTAGGTTATTTGAAATACCTGATGATATTGATTATATAATTGCTAAACCTAGAATGAGATTTTATATGGAAGTTTCTTCATATATATATAATATTTATTTAGATTTTTTTAGTGATGAAGATATACATGTTTATTCTATTGATGAGGTTTTTATTAATCTTAATCCTTATCTACATCTATATGGAAATAATACTAGGGAGATTGCTAAGATGGTTATGAACAAAATATTTGAAAAGACTGGTATTACTGCTACTGCTGGTATTGGTACTAATTTATATCTTGCTAAGATTGCTCTTGATATTATTTCTAAACATAATGATTCTCATATTGGATATTTAGATGAAGAATTGTTTAAAAAATATTTATGGCATTATAAACCTTTAGATAAATTTTGGTCTATTGGGAGGGGCATATCAACTCATTTAAATAGATTAGGTATATTTGATATGTATGATTTAGCTCATTATGATGAGAGCATATTATTTAGTGAATTTGGTATTAATGCTAGATTACTTATTGATCATTCTTGGGGAGTTGAAACTGCTACTATTAGTGATATAAAAAAATATGTTCCTAAAAGTAGAAGTATATCTTCTTCACAAATATTATTTCATGATTATAATTATTTAAATGCTAGAATTGTACTTACTGAAATGATAGATGATTTAGTAATGGAATTAGTTACTAAGAGATATTTTACTGATGGTTTATCACTATATATAGGATATAGTAAAGATAAAATTAAAGGACTTAATGTTAGTAAAAAATTAGATAATAGTACTTGTAGTTTTGATGATATAAGTAAATGTATTTTAGATATTTATAATCATAATATTAATAAAGATTTTGCTGTTAGAAGAATTGGGATAAGTTTTCATATTACAAATAATATTAATAAACAGTTAGATTTATTTAGTGACATTGATGATAATGAAAAAGAATACTCTTTATTACGAAACGTTTCTAAAATAAAAAATAAATATGGTAAGAATAGTATTCTTAGAGGAATTAGTTATACAGAGAATGCTAATCAACTTAGTAGAAATAAGTATGTAGGAGGACACAATGCAGAATAGATTAGATAGAGCTAAACAATTTCTTGCTTTTGATGCTCTTAGTGGTTATGGTAGTTTGATTGATAAAACTAAAAGCATTAAATATAAAGATAGGTTTATATATTTAGATGATGATTATAATAATGAAATTAATAATTGCTTGAGTAAAATAAATAAAAATAATTTAATTAGAATTAAATATTATGATGGGGATAGTTATATAGAAAGTAGTGGTAAGATTAAAAAGATAGATAATTATAGAAGGAAAATATATTTTTTAAATACTATAATTGATATTGATAGTATTGTTGACATCGAAGTTATTGATGATTTACGTTGATATTAATATTCTCTATTCAAGTAAATCTTTTTTATGGTAAAATTATGGTATGAAAAATAAATATAAGAATATTAAAATTGCTAGTATTTTAGGAATGATCTTTAATATTATTCTAGCTATTATGAAGGGAATAGTTGGCTTTTTTACTATGAGTCAGGCTATGATTGCAGATTTTTATAATAGTTTTAGTGATGTATTTTCTTCATTAATGACATTTATTGGTAATCATATTTCTAGTAAACCTAGGGATAAAGATCATAATCTAGGACATGGTAAAGCTGAATATATATTTTCTTTTGTTATAGCTTTAGTATCTATACAATTAGGAATATCTATTTTTAGGAGTAGTTTATTTGATAATACTATTATTAAATTTAGTTGGCTTTTAATAATAGTTAATATAATTACTATTGTTGTTAAAAGTGGACTATTTATTTATACTAATAAAATATCTAAAAAATATAATAATATTTTGATGTTAGCTAATAGTCTTGATCATAGAAATGATGTTTTAGTTACTAGTTTTAATTTAATATCAAGTGTTTTATTATACTTTGGTATTTCATATATAGATAGAATAGTTGGATTTGGTATAGGTATTTGGATAATAGTACAAGGCGTTCAAATATTAATTACTAGTTATAATGTACTTATGGATAAGTCTTTAGATGATAGTTTAAAATATGAAATTATTAATCTAGTAAAAAGCCATAAAGAAGTTAAAAGACTTAATCATTTTAATGCTACTCCTATAGGATATAGATATCAAATTAGTTTTACTATATTTGTAGATGGTAATTTGACTACTTTTGAATCTCATGAGATAGCAAATCATTTAGAAGAAGAAATTCATGAAAAATTTAAAGATATATATTTAACTGTTATACATGTTAATCCTATGTAAATATGTTATAATATAATAGGTTAGAAAGTTTAGGTGATATAAATGAACGAATTAATGGATAGTAGCATTAATTATGGTGATGAATATAATATTAAGAAAAAAAGAATTAGTATTTTAGATACTTATGGTGAAAACTTTCAAGAAAAAGATTATATTACTAATCCTGCAATAGGTAGAGATGAACAAATAAAACAATTAATATTAATTCTTTTGACTCCAGATAAGAGTGCTATACTTACTGGTAAGCCTGGTGTTGGTAAAACTGCTGCTGTTGAAGGTCTTGCTTGGAGAATACAAATGGGTCAAGTGCCAGATTTGTTAAAAGGTTATCAAGTAATTAAAATTAATACTTCTGCGTTACTTGGAGTTGATCCTGTAACTGGAGAATCAAAGATTCAAAACTTGATTGAAGAGTTAAAATCTAAATCTAAACTAATTTTATTTATAGATGAAATTCATACTTTAATGGGTAATAAAAATGAAAGTTTGGACTTTGCTAATATGTTTAAACCGGCTTTAGATCGTGGTGACATTAAAGTTATTGGAGCAACTACTTCAGAAGAGTATGAAAGATTTATTTTAAGAGATAAAGCCTTTGTTAGACGTTTTCAAAAGATACAAATAGATGAACCTACTAGAAATGAAAATATTAGGATATTATTAGGTACTTTACCTAAGATTGAGAAACGTACAGGGGCAAAAATGATGTATACAGATTTTAAGAAAAGACAAATGATGGAATTTCTTACAGATATAACATCTGAATATAAGAGAATTTATGAGATAGGATCTAGATATCCTGATGTTACTTTAACTTTAGTTCAACAAGCTTTTTCAAATGCTTTGTTTGATAATAGAAATCAAGTTAATGTAAATGATTTTAGATTAGCTATTTTGAATAGTAAAAATATTTATCAAGATGTTATTAATAAAGCTATTCCTCAATTTGATGAAATATTTGCTGAAGAAGAAGCGCAACTAAATAGCGGGGTACAAGTAGTAGAAAAACTAGGATTAGATTAGTTGCAAAAATTAAGCATATATGATATAAGTATTATATAAATATGATAGACGTGATTGGAGCGTAGTCTTCATATAGCGCCTGATCCAGGGATGGATGACGAGGATTGTAGATATCGAAATGTTCGGCGGGTTCTACAACGGGGATAGTGCTTCGTAAGATATATGTTTAAAAAATAAAATTAAGATTATAACAAAGATATATATCTCCACTGAATTTTTTTCGTGGAGGTTTTTATATGTGTGGAATTGTAGGTTACGTTGGAGAACAACATCCTATAAAAATTCTTTTAGATGGGCTAAAATGCCTAGAATACAGGGGGTATGACAGTTCAGGAATTGTTTTACAAAATAATGATGAATGTCAAATAATTAAAAGTGTTGGGAAAATTTCTAACTTAGAGGAAAAAATTAATAATTCAAAACTAATTGAATCTAATATGGGACTTGCTCATACAAGATGGGCAACTCATGGAGAAGCAAATGAAGTAAATGCTCATCCTCATAAAGTTGGAAAAGTTACTTTAGTTCATAATGGAATTATTGAAAATGCTAAAGAACTAAAGGATAGATTAATTAGTGATGGAGTAGAATTTGTATCAGAAACTGATACTGAGGTAGCTTGTGCATTAATTAGTTATTATTATGATAAAGAAAATGATATTAAAAAAGCTATAGAGAAAGCTTGTAATGAAATAGTAGGTTCTTATGCTTTTGGTATATTAGTAGAAGGTATAGATAAAATTTATGCTATTCGAAAAGATTCTCCTTTAATTTTAGGTATAGGAGAAGGTGAATACTTCATTGCTAGTGATATATCTGCTATTATTAATTATACTAATCAATATATTTTATTAGATGTAAATGAATTAGTTGAAATGGATAGTTCTGGTTATAGTATTACTACTAATGGAAAAGAAATTAAGAAAGAAGTATTAACTGCTACTATAGATGCTTCTTCTAAAGAGAAAAATGGATATCCTCATTTTATGCTTAAAGAAATAATGGAGGAACCTATTGTTTTAGAAAATACTTTGAAACCTATTCTTTCAGATATTAGTAGTTTACCTGATTTAAAACAATATGAAGAAATACATATAATAGGATGTGGGTCAGCATATTATGCAGGCATGATTGGTAAAAGCTTATTCGAAGAAAATGGTGTAAGAGCTATTGCTGAGGTAGCTAGTGAATATCGTTATAAAAAAGTATTATATGATAGAAAAACTTTAGTAATACTTATTTCTCAATCTGGAGAAACTGCAGATACTATTGCTGCTATGAGAAAAGCAATTGATAATAATATTGATACTCTAGCAATTGTTAATGTTAAGACAAGTACAATTGCACGTGAATCTAAGAATCAAATATTTATAGAAGCTGGTCCTGAGATTGCTGTTGCAACTACAAAAGCTTATATTTTACAAGTTGCTATATTATCATTACTTGCTTATTCTTGTGGAGAAAGTGATAGTAAAGTAATTGATGATTTTAATAGTATTCCAAGTTTATTAAGAGAAGTATTAGATAGAAAAGATGAATATCTAAAGATTGCTAAAGATATTTATAAAAATGATAATATATTCTTTATAGGCAGAAAATTAGATTATTCTATTTGTATGGAAGGAAGCTTGAAATTAAAAGAAGTTTCATATATTCATAGTGAAGCTTATCAAGCTGGTGAATTAAAACATGGTACTATTTCATTAATTGAAGAAGGTACTCCGGTATTTGGTATTATTACTGAAGATGATATTCGTGAAAAAACTATTTCTAATGTAGAAGAAGTTAAATCTAGAGGAGCAAAAGTAATTGTTGTTACAAATAGTGATATAGATGGATATGAATATGTTGTTAAAGTCAAGAAAGTATCAAAATATGTTCAATCTTTACTTGTAGTTCCTGTATTACAACTTATTGCTTATGAAGTTGCTAAATTACGTGGTTGTGATATAGATAAACCTAGAAACTTAGCAAAGAGTGTAACTGTAGAATAGTGTAAAAGTGACGTTAAGTCACTTTTATTTTGCTTTAAACTATGTTATGTTTTAAAAGTTGGGAGATATGAATGAATCAAGATTATATAAACGTAATAAAATTTTATGGTAGTGATATATTAAATTCTAAAAATATGTTAAAACAAAAGGAATATATTCAACATGGAGATGTTTCAGTATATGAGCATAGTCTTAGAGTTGCTTATTTATCTATAAAGATTGTTTCTAAATTTCATTTAAGGGTTAATATGAGATCTTTAATTAGAGGGGCATTGTTACATGATTACTTTTTATATGATTGGCATATAAAAGATAAGAGTCATAGACTACATGGTTTTACACATCCTAAGACAGCTTATAAGAATGCAAAAAAAGAGTTTAAGTTAAATGATATTGAAAAAGATATTATAACTAAGCATATGTTTCCATTAGTGATAATTCCTCCAGTGTATTTAGAAAGTTATATTGTTACTATTGCTGATAAGATAAGTGCAACTAAAGAAACTTTTGTGCATAGTAATATTAAATTAGAAGAATTATGTAGTTTATAATTCTTTTTTTTGGTATAATTTGGTTAGGTGATAATATGTTTAACAAGAAAGATGAAGATTCTAAAGCACCTATGATTGTTTTTGGAATAATTGTCGTTATACTAATAATTGTTATTTTAGTTTTTTACTTTACAAATAGAAATTCTTTAAAAGAAATGGATATTCATATGCCTAGTGAAAATTCTTTAATAGGTATGGAAGATTTTGTTACTACAAGTGATTCTAAATTTATAGAATATTCTTATACTAACTTTGCATGGGCTTCTACTTATTATGGTGAACTTGTTATGAATAGTGGAGATATTTATACATTTAATTGTAATGATGATAGAAATCTTAATCCTAATAATTGCTTAATTAAAAAAATAGATTCTATTTCAAATTCTGACATGAATAAAATAAAAAAATCATTAGAAAAAGTACAAGGTGATTTTGAAATAAAAAATGAAATGAATGATTTTGGTCAAGTAAATATTTCTATTATTAAAGATGGAGAAGAGATTGTTCTTATTGGTAAAGGCGATAATAAAATTACTAATGATAGTGAAGGGGTAAAAGATATATTAAAAGTATTAAAGAAATATGATATTTATGTTTAGAATATAGTAAAGGGGATGTGCTAATGAATGAAGTATTTATATATAGAATAATAGTTTGTTATATACTAAGTATACTTATTGGTATTGAAAGACTTTATCGTAATAAAGCTACTGGTCTTAGAACTAATGCCTTAGTAGGTTTAGGATCTTTTCTATTTGTATATGTTTCAGTTGGTGACGTTTCTACTGATAAGTTCCGTATAGCAAGTCAAATTGTTTGTGGAATGGGGTTTTTAGGAGCTGGAATAATTCTTAGAAATGGAAATAAAATAAAAGGACTTAATACTGCTGCTACATTATGGACTGTTGCGGCTATTGGGGTGCTTTGTGCATATGGATTTATATTAGAAGCTATTGCTGGTACGTTTTTAGTTTTATTTTCAAATGTGTTTTTAAGAGATATTTCATCTAAGATTATTGAAAAGATAAATAATAATTCTAAAGAAAAATGTATTATTGATGTTACATGTGACGATGAAATTGAAGTTGTTATTAGAACGTTAATAACAGAAAATATTGAGAAAAATAGTATTCAAATGGAAAGTTTGAATAGAAATAGAGGGTCTGACAAAAGTGTTAAATTAAGATTTGAATTTATTACTTCTAGGCCTGAATTGATTATGGATTTGGTTAATAGACTTAGTGAGGAAGTAGGGGTACATAAGGTTAATTGGTCTCATAAAAGAATAGTTGAAATTCAAGAAGACGATGATGATGAGTATGAAGAAGAAGATTAAAAATATATTAGAATTTATAAAGGTTCTATTATCCTCTAATATTAGTGGCATAATGGACCTTTTAGTTTATACAATTATTATTTTTATTAGTGGAAATAGTAAAGACTTCTTAATTATTACATTTGCGACAATAATTGCTAGAATTATTTCAACTATAATTAATTTTGTAATTAATAAATATTGGGCATTTCAATCTAAGGGATCTACTAAGAGAGAAGCCTTCTTATTTGGATTGTTGTTCATAATTAAGATGATGTTAAGTGCATTATTTGTATGGTTGATATCTAAGTTTATATTTATTAATTCAACTATTATAAAAATAGTTGTAGATTGTTTATTGTTTTTCTTTAGTTATATTGTTCAAAAAACTATTATATTTAGAAAAAAAGTACTAGGTGAAGTGATTTGAAAAAATTCTACAAAAATAAAAGAGTGATTTGATTTAATCACTTGTTTTTATTTTAAATAGTCGGTATATCCTTTTTTTCTTTATTATTTTTGCTGGTATTCCAGCGATTGTCACATTTGATGGGAAACTTTTATTTACTACTGAGTTAGTTCCTACTACAATGTTGTTTCCAATTTTAATGTTTCCAATTATTCTAGCTCCAGGACCAATTCAGACACCATTTTCAATTGTCGGAGATGAATTATCATTACCTATGTTTTTTTCTATAGTTGTCATTGGATGAATTCGAAAATATTTTCCAATTTTGGCTTGGTAATTAATAGTTATTGGATCTTTGTGGATTATGCAAAGACCTTCCTCAGAATAAATTTTTTTGTAAAAAAAAACTAGTCTTCTGAAGTGAACCCCATTTTGGACACTTTAAAAAAAGACTAGTTATTAATAAAAAATGGGGCCTTAATTAAACGTGTTTACGAAAAATCAGCACAAATCTATGAATTGAGACTGACTCAATTACTTGAATAAAATATAACATATATTTCTAGAAATGAAAAGATTTATTACTTGTATAATAAAAACTGTTGAAAAATATGACAAAACTATGTATGTTCGATTGACACAGTATATCATATATGCTACATTGTGCTTAGGAACATTTAGTTGTTGAGTGTCTACCTCCAATCAAAAAACGTGAATACAACATTAAGTTGCTTCGCTACATATCACTCATTTTACTACTCTTAACCTTACTGGTTTTAGTAATAAAAAAATGACACTCATTCTTTAGAATAGTGTCTTAATCAATGAAAATTGGTAGACATTCAACTCGGAAAAACTGAATGTTCCTATTTTTATTTTATGCAAGATTTCTTGCTACACACATAATAACATAAAAAGGAACTTTTTTCAAGTTCCTTTTATTTTTAAACTGGGGCCTCAATTTAACGTGTTTACGAAAAATCGGCACAAATCTATGAACCAAGATTGACTCAATTACTTGGATAAAATGTATCACATTATTTTGTCATTTGCAAATGATTATGATTTGTCGTATTTATAAAAACCTTCCCCAGAGGATTTCCCTAATTTTCCTTCTTCAATATATTGGTTTAACATATTTAACA
>ONIZ01000014.1 GCA_900317975.1 uncultured Bacillota bacterium | reverse complement strand
TCCATCTTCATATAATATATGTAGAGAATATTGAAATGGAATTTGTTCAAAAGGCTTTGTTCCTTCATATTTAGGTATAGCTTCTTGATATGTTTCAAAATCTAAAAAGTATATAGGATATGTAATAGTAGTTAAGAAATCCTTAATCAAATCTTTTTCAATCTTAGGTTCTAAATCATTTATTTCATATTTAGCCTGTTCAATATATTTTTCATTCAAATCACTTTTTATAATATCTTCATATGAAATAATTTTATTATTATAATTTTTTATCTTACTTTTAAAAGGTAATATTCTAATATCAAATATATTTGGTCTTATAATATTTTTTGTACAATAATCAAAGTATGGACATTCATATGGATTATTACATTGATATCCTATATTGATATTTGGTTCATCTTTACTACAATCTTTAATTATACTTTCAATATTTTCTTTGATGGAATCTTGATTATTTAGTACATATTTTGTTATATCATCTATTACAAATAGCTTCTTTATATCTAATTTATTATGGAAAACATAATTCTTATTTAGATAAACAATAGATGCTTTTTTTACTTTATATCCTAAACTTAAAAGTATATATACTTGATATGAAATATCTTCTTTATAAATATCATGTAAATCAGTTGATGATTTTACTTCATATACTTCTAATTCATTATTATCATTAACTAGAATATCTACACTACAAAAATTATTTTCATAAATAAACGAAGCTTCTGTTATTATTTTATCTTTCCTTTTGATTGCCTCATCTGTATCTTTAATCATTCGATTTAGATCTTTATTAAATTCTATATCAGTATATTTACCGAATAGAGACTTAGCTAGTTCTCCTACTTCATGGCCTGTTTCAAAAACAGCTTCATTATCTATTACTTTTCCTACTTCTGGTTTATTTATATCTAACCATAACATTTTATGACATTGATAAGCTCTAGTATATTTTGATTTTGATAGATTCATATTAAGTCCTCCTATAATTATTATATAAAAAATAAAAAGGTTAGTAAAACTAACCTTTAAAGTAAAAATTATTAAATGTAATTTTATCAACTCTATATATTTTATTTTTATTTGATTTAATAATATATTTCATTATTAGATTATCTTCTGGATCAAATTCATATATTATTCCTTTATCTCCTGCAGATATTAATGTATTTCCATTACCTAACTCTTTTGCACTTCCTGATAATGGAGAATAATCTAATTCTAGATTCTTTACAAGTTCATATGTTCTATTAGCAGCATCTACTTTATATACATAATAATATGAATTATCCCCTTCTTCTAAAGTTGTATTCTTTATACCGATATCTTCATAATTAAAATCTTTTCTTGTAGGTGTATTACCAAAATTATTATTAAACATACTTATATAATATATATCTTTATTATCTGTCTTTTTATATCTAATATCATTTTGACCTGCATTTATTGTAAATTCACCATTCTTAGTATAAACTAAATCAAAATATTCAGTATCTTTCCATATTTCTTTATTTCCGATAATAGAAACTATATTTGGAGTTCTTTCAATATTTTCAATTTTTATTATAGCAGATGTTTCTCTAGAACTAACAAATATATTTCCTTCACTATAACTTAGAGAGTTAATATGAATCCAATCATATCCATCTTCATTTCCATCATGGAATGAGCTTGCACTATATGATGTTTTTTTATAATAATCTGATAATAGATCTTTGAAATCAACTAATTTAAATATTTCTTTAGTATCTAAATCTAATCTAATTATTATATCTTCATCTGTAATAGATTCTCTTTCTGTTGCAAGAATTAGGAAATCTCCTGAATCATCAAATGTAAAATCATGGTGAAGGTTATATTTTCCTGTACTATATATTTCTGTTACTTGACCTAGATTATTAATTTCAGCTATTTTTGATTCAGAAATATTCATGTACATTCTATCATTTCTAAATATTATTGAATTTGCTCTATAATTTGTGATAGGCATTTCACCACGAAGAGTACCTTCATTATCATAAAATGATACATAGTTTTTCTTACTTTTGTCTCCAAATACAACAAATAATCCTCCAGATAATTCTTTATTTGATTTTCCTTTTTTATTAGATAATTCTATTTCTGAATTATATTTAATAGTAGTTAAATCTACTTTATATTTATGTATTTCTTCATTTATAGTTATTTCAATATTATTTATTTCTCCTGGAATTAATCCAATTAATTCATAGGCATTTTTACCAGGCTTTAATTCTTTTTCAAAATCATTTTTATCTTTTACTGTAACTTTATATTTAATACTATTAGGAGCATCTTTTAAATATATATTTAAACTACTAATATTTGTTCCATATGGATTATAAATTGCTATAGCGCCTTCATTATTCTCAATTAATTTAGATATTTTACTATTAGTTATTTCTTGATAATCTAAGTTATATACATCAACATAATCTTCTTTTTCTACCGAATAAATATCTTTTCCTAATATTGGATTTTTAACAACATTAATATTTTCTTCCATCCAAATATGATCATTTAGATTTTCTTCTATAACATTACTGCGTATCTTTAAATATATAGCAATAGATAAAATTATTAAGAATATTAATATTATTATTTTTCCTATATTTTTTTTATTAAAAACAAATGATTTATATTGGTTTTTCTTTTTATTATTTGTCTTCATATGGAACCTCCAATAATAGTTTATCATATTATTTTTTTTTTGAAATAAAAAAAGGAAAATATCCTATCAAATAAAACCTTAGCTTTAGATTAAATTCGAATGTTGGATATCTTCCCCAAACATGTTTGTCGGAACTCCGCACATTATAAGCGTGATTTGCGCTAATCAACTCTTACCGTGAGTTTAGTCTTGACCTAGCAAAAATCAAGATATGTTCCTTCTTAAGTTATTTTTGAGTAGTCATACTATTAAAATTAATTAATAATATGGTTTCCTCTTAGTAAGAGTAACCGTTTAGATTTACTCTTACTGTATATTTAATATACCATCTATTTTTCTATTTGTAAATACTTTTTTTCTTTTTTTACATAAAAAAAGAAGTTTACACTTCTTTTAAAACATAGAATCAACGTCTTCTGCTATTTCTTCTTCCTCAACCTCTCCATCATCTTGCAATTCATTAACAGTAGAATCTATTTCTTCTTCGCTGATGCCTTCATCCATAATTTCTTCAGATCTTGCTGCTTCTGCTAATTCTTCTTCATCAAGTTCAGGCTCAGGTTCCATTATATCGTCAGTTAATTTAACGTTATTATTATTTAAATAATTTAAAGCATCTTTTAATTCTGGATTTGACTCTATTAAGTTATTAATATCCTCATCTGTTGCGCCAGATTCATTATAAGCTTTAGCTAGTTCAGGGTTACTTTTAATATATTCTTTTACACCAGTTGATTCACTTAGTTCTTCTGCTGAAACTTCTTTTTCTACTTCTTCAGCATCTATTAGGTCTTCAGCATTTTCTAGAATTTCTTCTTCCATTTTTACTCCTTTCTATTCTATTACTTATAATTTGCTTGTGCATTTAGTGCGTTTCTATATTTGTTAAGTCTTGTCATCATATCTTCAAATACTTTTGTTTTGCTAACATTATTTTTGTAATTTGCTGCAATATTCTTATAAACTGTATTTGCTCTTTTTCCACCATGCCATGCAGTTCTATTTAAATTGCTTAGGTTTGTGTACATCGAATTTAGATTTTTTTCAATTACATCTAATTGTTCTACTAATTTTTTATATTCTTCGTTAAGTACTTTTCTTTTAACTCCACCTGCATCATTTGTTCCTGCCATTTTTTACACTTCCCTTCTATTTAATTATAATCTTTTTATAAAGTCTTCCATCCATTTAATGTCTAATAATGACCTAGCATATTCTTTTACATCGTTTTTTAGTCCCCCATCAAGTTCACTTTTTCTCTTTGATGCATTGCTTTTTTTAGCCTTTGCTGCTGAAACTGCTTGAGAAAACATTTGTTGTACCTTACCGCTAGATGCTCCTTGAAGAGTATTGAAACTTGTTTCGATTTTTTTCCATGCATTAACTATATTTTGATAATTTGTGTCAATTTTTTTACGAATTGATGCTGCTGCTGTTGCATTTACATACATATCATCTTCATCCATCTTTTCAAAAGTAATTGTTGCATGTTTAATTGGGATGTTTGCCATATTATAATTCTCCTTTCTACTTTAATTTCATTATACTTATTTATGTTCTTTATGTCAATTTTTAATAATAATTTTACATTTATACTAATAGCAATTTTTGCCCATTCTTTAATCCGGAAAATCTCACCATATTATTAGTATTAATTACTGTTCCATTTTCTGTATATAGCATTGCTTTTTCATTTATTATGTAATTATCATTAGATAATTTAACTATTTCCTTTTGTACAAGGTCTAATGCTTCTTTAGCATTTTTATTGATTGGAATATATATATCATAAGTCTCATCTATTGTTAATACATATATACTTACTAATATTTTGTCCATTTTATCACCTACATATTTATAAATTTAATAGTACTTTCTGTATTATTTACAAATACTACTGCCTCATCTCTATTTATTGTTTGGCTGGAAATATCCATTTCTTCCGTTTTGAACAATTCTTGATCATCAATGTTTTTACTTACTAGTATACCTTTATTTTGTTGTACTAAATTGTACCATGAATAGTTATCAAAAGTTCTCATGTGAGATGTTCCATCCACTATTATGTATCTAATATTTTTTAAATCTTTTGTGTTTACAATTAGATCATCTAAAGTTACTATTGATGAATCTTCTTTTTGTTTATTTTTTAAGAAAACTTGTAAATTATTATAATCAAATATTGTTACTATATACATATTGTCATTTGGTTCTTCTCTTAGTTTATTAAAATTAGTATTTAAGACTTTAATTATATTTATATAATTATTTGTATATACTTTTGTATTTTCCTTTATATTATTAATAACATAATCTTTATTTGATGATATTACAAAATTCTTTGTATTATTTAAATATTGGAATAAAGTTACTAATGCTCCTGAAAATGATAATGCACTCTTAATATTTCCATATGTAATTATATTAATAAAGTCAGAAAAATCATAATACATTAAACATGCACTTCTTTCTTCAAATCCTATTGGAAGAGAAGCTAGAGATATTTGTTCATTTCTTAGTGATGAAATATTAACATAAGTTGGAATTGTTGGTAGTGATGGAGCTTTCTCAGCATATGTTTGATTTAGTGTTAATTTAGTTGCTTTCATTACCTGATCTAAATCTTCTATTTTGGATACTTCAGCTACTTGAAACTCATATGGTTTTCCTTCTATTGCCATAATACCTCTACCAGGGTTTGCCTTTGGTATAGGGCACCCCATTCCAAATAGTGATGAGTATTCTGATGTATCAGTTAATCTCATCGCAATTTTTGTTGAAAAACTATTTTCTAAAGAGAATCCTAATGCGTTAGAGTTAGTTCCTGTTACATAAAAGTATATTCCATAATAGTTTACTTCTCTTGCTAGACTAGCAAATACATTTGTAACCAAATCTTCATAGCCTTCTTTTAATACTTCAATTCCATTTATTACTACTATATATGTTGGGAAAGTTGTTTTTCCTGTTGATTTTTCAAATTCAAAATTTCCACCATTTAAGGCATAGTAACGTTTTCTTTTTTCCACTTGATTTTGTAGAAAATAAAACAATTTATTTATTTTTGAATTATCAGATCTAATTATAACTTCACTCACTTGTGGAAAATTTAGGAATTTAGTTAAAGTTTCTGTTAATAAATCTACTATAATTATATTTGACTCTTGAGGTGAATGATTTGTTACTATCGAATATAACATTGTAGTAATAAAAGTTGATTTTCCTGATCCAGCAATTCCTGATATAAATGTATTGCCATTTTCTACCATATCTAAGATAATCGGTCCTTGTCTTTGGTTTGCAGGATCATCAAACATACCGATAAGAGGTTTTATATCATATGGTTTAGTTTCAATATTATAAGCATTCTTAACATTATTATAAATAATTTCTTCTGGAATGCTGTCTAACCATAATTGTGAGTTTTCATATCCTTCTTTTTTAGCAACCTCAATTAAGTAGTCTAAGATATTTATTAATTCTTCACCTTTACTTTCTTGAGTTTCTTCTTCTTTTTCTTCTTTTATTGATTTAATAATTTCACCATAGTTGTTAATTATTTCTATATCTGTTGAAACTGTTGATTTTATCTTGTCAGAAGGAATATAATTTACTCCTGAATAAGCAGATTGACCTTGAGTAAAGTATTCATCATAGCCTACTTGTAGGTAGAATCTACCGACTTCTTTTATAAATGCCGCATCTGGTTTATTAATCATTTCTGTAGAATCTTCTGTAGTTTGAACTTTACAACATATTTTAAATTTAGAGTTTGACCAAATTTGATCATCAACTACACCTGAAGGTTTTTGAGTGGCTAGGATTAAGTGAACTCCTAGCGAACGTCCAATACGAGCAGTTGATATTAATTCTTCCATAAAGTCAGGTTGTTGTTGTTTTAACTCAGCAAACTCATCACATATAATAAATAAATGTGATAATGGTTCTTCTAATTTTCCTTCTCTTACTAATTGTTGATATTTATAAATATCTATCGTACCTGTATTAAGTCTTTCCTTAGCTTCATTAAATATTCTTTGACGTCTATGTAGTTCAGAATTTATTGATACTAAAGTTCTGTTCATTTCTGATTTATCTAAGTTTGTTATAGTTCCTACTAAATGTGGTAGTTTTTTATTTGCTTTTCTATTTTCAAAAGCTCCAGCTAACCCTCCACCTTTGTAGTCAATAAGTACAAATTGAACTTCTTTTGGACTGTAGTTAATTGCTAGAGATAAAACATAACTTATTATAAATTCTGATTTACCTGAACCTGTCATACCGGCAATTAATCCGTGTGGACCATGCTTCATTTCATGTAAATCTAAACTTAAAATATTTCCATTAGCATCTACTCCTATTGGAGCTTGTAGAGACTGATAAATATTTGATGTTTTCCATCTGTTTTCAATATTTAACTGTTCTATTTTTCCTACTCCATACATTTCTAAGAATCCTAGAGTATCAGGAAGATTAGATGAGTCAGTTGTTTGTTTTAAGATAGGAATATTTGAAACAGCACTTATACATGTAGTTATATTTATATCTTGTGGAAATTCTGGTTTAAAACTTCTAAGTTTTTCGTCTTTCATATCAGATGTGAAGAAATGGCCTTCTTTTTCATCAAAAGATACAAAGTTTTTAAATCCATCTGGAACATTACTAATTTTAGTATCAAAAGCTACAATACTAAATCCACATTCTCTTTTTTCTTCTAAAACTTCACTAATAATTCTTAAATTATGGTAATTATTAATATTATCAGAGATTATTAAGTAATATGGAAAATTCTTTTGGTTTCTTTCTTCTTCATTTTTATTTTCCATTTTTGATCTATAATTAAATATTTCAATTAAGCTATCAGAGATTAGCTGACCTTCATCAAATTCTTCCGCATAATACCTTATTTTTTTATCATCACTGAAACAAAATGGAGAATCTTTCAACAATTGTAGTGCATTATCATTTCCTTTATTTGTTAATATTACTATTTTTAAATTATAGTAACTATGATATGTAATCAATTGTAAAATAATTGATTCTATATATTGCCATAGTAGAGATTTTTCTGATGAAATAAAAACTATATTCTTTTTTTCATATAAAGATAAGTGGAATGGTGCATCAGGAATATGGTCGTATTTACTTATAAGTTTATCAGCCATATCAAGCAGTTTGTCATCAACTTCCTTATATTCTTGTTTTTCATGTATTATTTCTCCAAAGAGAGCAACATCTCCTACTCCCAATCTAATTTCAAGAAAGGCATTATTATCCCAGTTTCTTGAGAATAAATTAGGCGTTTTCTTTAGTATTGTTTCTTGACATTCTTTTAAAGAAATATAGTTTTCTATTAATGCAACTTTTTGATCATTTTGTTTTTCTTTTAAAATATTTTCTTTTTCAATTAAATACTTTTTATATCTTCTCTTACGTGTTTGTTCTATATTAAAATCTACAAATCTTTCATAGAATCTTTCTATAAAAGGCCATACGATACTGGCTATTAACATTGTTATGGCCATTATTATGGTCATAATGTTACTTTGCCAATCCGAATCACTTTTTCCCATATTTATAAAGGCAAAGTATCCCATTATTACTGAGGTTGATCCCATAAGCAACGATGGTATTAAGGTCATTAATAATGGATCTTTTCTATTAACTTGTTTTTGAGGTGGATTAGAAATTGTTAAATTTACTTCTTCTATACCTTTTAAGAATACCTGAGATTTATAGTAATAATCTTTAGCATCATAAAAATCCCTGAATAATTCAGTCTGTGGTGTAAAATTTTCTGTTGCTAGAGTGTATGTTGGATTAACTAGATTATTTGATATAATCATAAGATTTTGATCAGGATTATTCATATATATTTTGTTTCCTAAAAATATAAATCTTATTCCATTACAAAAAATCTCATCAAAATTATTTAGTTTTCCTTCTGTCATTCTATTTTTATTTACATATATATTTACATTTGAAGTTAGTGACTTAAATGAAAAGATATTATCTTTTAGAGTAATCTCCATTACTTTTTCTGATAAGAAGGAATAATTTACATCATAATTAGTGTTACCTACAACAATTTTAGTATCTTCTACCATTTGATAGCATCTAAAAGTATTGTCATATCCAGGAGCAACATATACCACAATGTTATCTGTACCGTAAGCTACCATTTGATAAAAATAATATGGGTTTAATTGAAGTTCTTTATATATTTCACCTTGATAATAAAGAGTTGTATCATCATTATCTTTAATAATCCATTTACCTTCTGTACCTTCTACATTTATTAAACTTCTTTTATTACCGTTTTGATCATAATCATGTAAAATATAGTTTCCTGAAGGAACATTAGGTAATTTATAGGTATAAATTTTTTCGTTTTCAATAAAATATATAATCATATTTCTACACCCCAAATTATTTTTTACTATCCTCTATTATAGATTATAACATATATTTCTTACTAAAAGAAAAAGAAAGATAAACTTTCTTATTTTTTTATAAATTATGTTGATATTTTTGCTGTTTATGTTTTTTTTATTTTTCTTTATTATATTCTTCATATGTCATTTTTGATATATTTTTGATTGTGTCTATTCCTTCTGATTCACTAACACCTTCTGATAATGTTACAATGACATAATCTCCTCCACTATATACTATTGCGGCATCATTTTGTACATCACCTAGTTCTCCTGTTTTATTTGCTACTGTTACTCCATCTGGTACTCCAGCAGGTATTTTACTAGTTCTTGTTTGATCTTTTAATAGATTTAACATTTCGTCAGAATTATCTATTTCACCATTATGGATTTTTTCTAATAAATTTGAAACATCTTTAGCTGAAGTGTAGTTTTCTACAGACCCTCTACTTGATTGTCCTAAGCTTCTATTTATACTAGTCTCTGAGTAACCTTCTGAACTAGCATAATTATTTATTATGGCTCTTCCAGCTTCTTCATCACCATTACCTAATGCGGCAACTATTGCATTTGTAGCATCATTGTCACTAATAGTTATCATGTTTCTCATATTATTTAGTATTGTTGTTTTATTTGCTTCACTTACTTGACCTTTATTTATTTGATCATATGCTGCTGCCATTACAAATAATTTTATTATACTAGCTGATGTCATTTTATTGTCGCCATTAATGTCTGTAATTTCACCTGTTTTTAAGTTCTTAATATATGCAGACCATTGTCCTGGATTACTCTTAATATATTCTTCTAATTCTTTTGTTAAATTACCACTTGTTATTAATACAGGTAGTGTCTTCTTAGGTAATTCCATAGAATTGTTAATCTTAGTTAGTGTTTCAGAATCATTTATTGTGCTTGTTTGTGATTGATATGGAAGTTCAGCATAAGCATCATCTAATGCTAGAGTTACTGCATTTTCTCCAGCAACTGTTTTTAAGTTAGATCCTGCTTCAGCTAATTTTTCTTCATGTTCTTTTATTTTTGCTTTAATTTTTCCAATTTCTTCATCATCATCTGGTGAAGATAATCCACTTAAATCAGTTTTTAGTTCTTGTAAATGTTTATTTATTTCTTGATAAAATTTACTCCACTCATTACTCATATGAGCATTAGCATTATTAGTAATTGAAGTAGTAATATCACCGATTGCAGCCATTGCTGTATTCAAGTTTGTTTTAATTACATATGCCATTTCAAAAGTTGGAGAAAATCCTCCAAAATTAAGGCTATCTGCTGATAAACCTTTACCTGATGACATTAAACTACCTAACTTAGTTATACTACTTTCTAATTCTGTTTTTATATTATCTAATTCAGTAATAGTATTTGAATAATCACTTTCTTTTAAGAATTGTGATGAATCTGTTCCTTTGCAATAACAATTAATACTTGATACTTTCATATTATTATCCCTTTCAATATACTCTCTCACTATTATTATAGCATTGATTATATTAAAAAAGTATAATTTTAGATTTCTACACTGTTGATTATTTGCTATAATTGATATATTATATAAATCAAATATTATATAAATCAAATATTTTCGAAGGAGTTATTATGAAGGTAAAAAATTTAAATAGTTCTTCTAAGAAGACTAAACAATTAATAAAAGAAAGTTTTATAAATTTACTATATGAAAAAGGAGATATTCAAAAAGTTAAAGTTACTGAATTAGTTAAAAGAGCTAATATAGATAGAACTACTTTCTATTCTCATTATGATAATATATATGCTCTTGCTCATGACTTTGAAGATGAGTTTTTAGATTTAATAGATTCTGAAATTAATAATATTAATTCTTATGATGATTTATTTTCTTTTTATGATAAATTAAAAAATATTGTAAAAACAGGAGAAAATAGATATAAGATGGTGGCTAACTTAAACTATAATTCTCATTTCTATAATAATACTAATAAGAGAATAAAAGATTTAATTTATAAAATTGCAGTTAAATTAAAAGCTAATAAAGATAAAGATGAATTATTCTTTAAATCATGTGTTTATGTTGATGGACTATTTGTACAAGTAATCAAATGCCTTTCTGATAAAGAATATAAATATGATTTAGATTCTATTATAGAATATGCTAAAGATATTTTTAAATCATTATAATATAAAAAAGCAATTAACTATTTTGTTAACTGCTTTTTTTATACTACTTTATGAAATTCCATGTCATCAAATACTTTTCTATTGTTTACTCTATCAATTAAGAATTGATCTGATTCATATATATTCCATTTATATACTTTTGCATATTGCATTATTTTTAACATCTTTTTATATTCTTCCATCTCTTTTGGGGTTACAGAAAATGGCAGTGCAATTCCAACTATCTTATCAAGTTCAATTTCATCTTTTACATGATATTCATCTTGAAATGGTGATACTCTATCTACATTTGGATCAAATTCTCCAATTCTTGGAAGTGCATGTAATGCATCAATATCTGGATTAATAATAAATGTTGGCCTCCAAAATATCCATCCATAAAAACATGAATCGTACATATTAGTAAAATCAGCTTTTTTATTATTATCCCATTTTCCTAAACTAATATAATCATCACCATTATATAATGTATCATAATTAGCATTTCTTTTATTTTTGCTTTTTATTCCACCAGATTCTATTATTTCAATCATTTGATCTAATGACTCTGTTCCATGATAATAATACTCCATATCCCCACCTGTTGCTTATTTTAATACAAAAATTAGATTATTTAAAGTCTAAGTAATAATTTATTAAAAGAATTATTAAGAATTTAATATCCATTCTATAATCAATTTTTTAATTTCATAATATTCTTGTTCTTCAAATTGCATATTTGCTATGCAAAATCTTTTTGTTGCTATATGAGAACAAAACATACATTCATATAAATCAAAACAATCTTGAATAAACAGTGAATTACTTACTTTATTTGAGCAAATAACATTGTAACTATTACTACAATCTTTTGAATCATCACATCTTATACAAAAGTTACAAGAACTAGATCTTTGAGAAGCTAGTAAGAATTCACTATCACCACAAGAATCACAATATATTATTTGTTTAGAGTCTCTACAATCAGTACTTCTATAAACATTTTCGCATCTGTAAATTGTATCACTTTTTACTACATTAATTGAATCATAGACTCTTTCTGTAGTAGTTAGATTAATTGAATTCCAAATATCTATTAATTCTTGTAGATTAGTTATTTCTTTTTTAGGTAACATCCAGCCTGTTTCTTCATCTTTCTTTTCCATATTATTATTTGTTATAAATCTTCCACTATTAATTGAATCTGCCCAGGTTATTTCATTTGTAGTTGAATCATTTACTTGTTTTGGCAATTTAATATCAAATGCGTATTTTTCTAATAAAGTATCCATTGAATACTTATTTTCTTTATCAAATATTCCTTTAAAAATTTTATTTACTATTTCTAATGCTTTAGTATCATTCATTATTTCACAACCTTTCTGCTTGAAGAATTAGATATTAATATATCTTTTAAACTTACATTACTATTTAAATTAAATTTTGTTTTTTCTTTTCTTTTACAATTGATATTATTATTAGTATTATTAACTTCTTCTTTTATTCTAGGAATACTTTTATAGTCTAGAGTACGTCCTTTAAAAGCAGGTAATAATACTCCGTTTGAATCAATTCTTACAATACATTCTCTATTATTAAGTTCTGTTAATAATTTAATCTTTTTATCTTTAGAATCATCTAAAGGTATTTTCATATTAAAATTATCTACTAGTATATTTGCATCTAATTTTGAAACTCTAAATATAAAATAATTTATTACATTAGCAAATATAGAGTTTTTTAATTCATTTGATATTTGATTAAAATATTGTCCGGCTAAAACTAAAGATAGATTATATTTTCTTGCTTCAGATAAGTATCTTGATAATATAGGATTTTCAATAATTGCTACTTCATCAATAATAAAAATTATATGTTCATCAATCTCATGTTTTTGAATTAAAGTTAGTAATTGTTGCATTATTAATCCTGATATAGTCTTAGTTACTTTATCTCCTAGTTTTGTTCTATCAAGAGAAAATAAAGTAAGATAATTATTATGAATAGTATTTTTTAAATTATTTGTTTTTTCTTCCGAATTAAATACAGGTATCATTTCCATTTCATCAATAAATCCTATAATTGGTGATATTGCTTCTCCATATGATTTTGTTTTTAAATCATTAAAATCTGTTAAGAAGAAATCTATTACACTGATTGGTAAGTTATACTTTAGTTTCTTTATTAAATCATTTCTATATTCTAAATCTAGAATTAATTTTCTTAAATTTCTAAAATTAAAAGATTCATCTGTTAATAACAAATGTATAGAATGTCTTAATACTCTTTCAAGTTTTGAATTATATTGATCAGCTATTAAAGATTTTAATAAATCAAGTAATAATTCTGTAGATGAAACTATGTCATCATTTTTATTAATAAATAAATCTATACTATCTAGATTACTTTTAAAATCTATTACTTTTCCAATACCACCTATATCATTTTCTAAAGCAGCATGAGGATCTATTACAACTACTTTGTACTTTTGTTTTAGATTTTTATTTTTATAAATATTATTTATTATAAGACTTATAAATTTAGATTTACCTGAACCAGAAGAGCCCATTATAACAGTGTGTTTGTCAAAACTAAAATTATTTTGATTTAGATAGAAGTTTCCTTGTAAATATGGAAATGTATCAACTGATAATAATGCATTATTAGAATCAGTATTTAATAAATGCAATATTTTATTTATTTCTAAATACTTTGGAGAACTCCTATAAAAATATCTTTTATTACCTTCAAAATCTATTGAGAGTATGTTTGTAGGTATTGCATAAATCACCTTATATTTTTTTATTAGATTATTTTTAAATACATAATAATTAATATTAAATTTAATCTTATTTTCATATAATTTTGTAAAATCAATTTCTAAATATTTTAGTGTTCCTTTGTTTCTTATTTCACTATAATTTATTAAGTCGATAATACTACTACCTATTTTAGGTAATGTTAATAATGTATAATTTTGTTTTGGTTTTTTTATACTTTTTGTAGGTTTTAATAAAAATGAATTCAAATTATTTATAGTTGGAGGTAGACTACATCTAGTTTTTACAAAATATCTTATTTGATTTCTATCATTAATAATTATTATTTTCCATTTTCTTAATATTCCATTATAATTTGAAATTGTATTTATTAATTCTAACCATTCATCTTTTGATACAAACTTTTTAGTTAGATATATTTCTGACGTTAACCCCATAACCCGTCACCTCGCAATTAAGTATATCAAAGACAAAAAATAAAAAACTGACTTTTTTATAATCAGTTTTGTCAGTTTAATAAATTGCGACTAAGAAGTCAGTTATATCATCATGATAATATTCTAATTCAGGTAATTCCTTTAAATTATATTTTACTGAAGGTAAAAACTCTTCATAAAACTTATGGGATAATTCCTGGATATCTTTAGCATCTCTAGAATTTATTCTAAATCTTAACCATTTACTTTTAGGTATTATAATATGTTCAAATTCTTCTATTTCTTTATCATATAAGCAATAATACTTTTGAGTCTCTTCTCTTTCTATATCATAAGTAATCATTCCATATACTATATCTCCATATTTATCTTGGTATTTGTTTTCTGTTTCTTCAAAGAATTTTGGAGCATCTTTTCCTATTTCTTCATTATTTGTTTCTATACTTATTCCATATAAATTCATTTCATCGAGTTCAATTATTTCATAATCTAGTTCTGTAGTTTGCTTTATTTCTTCATTAAAAACTATTCTTGGAAAGTTTTTTAATTTAGTTTCTTTAGTAACTGAACTAGGTTTAATTCCATGAAACTTTTCAAAAGCTCTAGAAAATGAAGTTGGATTATCATATTGATATTTTATTGCGATATCAATTACTTTTGAATTATCTTCATATAAATCATATCCTGCGCAAGATAGTCTTCTTTTTCTAATATATTCTGATAATGATAGGCCTGCTATCATAGTAAATAATCTTTGTAATGTATATGTATTAACACCTAACATTCTAGCAAGATCATCATAGTTTATCTTTTCTTCTAAATTATTATCAATATATTCAGTTATTTCATTTAGACATTTATAAATATTCAATTGACATCACCTATGTTAATTATAGCATTCTTTATTCTTTTTTAATAATTCAAAAAAACAATCCATATGAATTGTTTTTGTATTTAATACCTAAGTAATTTAAAAATATTATCCTTTTGTATGTCTTGGTGATTGTTTTTCTTGTTCTTTTGATGATTCATATTCTTTTTCTGAATAGTCATTATCTACTAAAATTCTAATATCTCCATAAGAAATACTTTGTCCAGCTTCAAGAGCCATAGTGACGGCAGCGATGATTGCACGATCTCTTATTTCTCTATCTAAGTCTTTATCATGATTTATCATAGGAGTTACATGATTCATATAGCTAGGATATATACTGTTTGAAGACATATCACTCATTGCCATTTCTTTAAATTCATCATATTTTTTACTCATTAAAAACACCTCTTTTGCAAGGCGTATTATAACATATATTATTTTTATAATCAAAAGAAATATAAAAAAATAGTAATATTTACTACATAAAATTCTTTTATAGGGGGCTTCTTCATCATTATACCATTTTTTTAATATTAATTTAAGAGTTATATTGATAATAATATGCTTATATAATGAAATTATGTTTTTTTTGGAGGTGAAATTATGGCAAAATATGTATTTGTTACAGGTGGTGTTGTTTCAGGGTTGGGTAAAGGTATTACAGCATCATCTATTGCATTATTATTAAAATCTAGAGGATATAAAGTTTTTATGCAAAAATTTGATCCTTATATAAATGTTGATCCTGGTACAATGAATCCTATACAACATGGAGAAGTATTTGTAACTTATGATGGTTGTGAAACGGATCTTGATTTAGGTCATTATGAAAGATTTATTGATGAAGAGTTAAATTATACATCTAATATAACAAGCGGGAAGATTTACAAATCAGTTATTGATAAAGAACGACATGGAGATTATTTAGGAGCAACTGTTCAAGTAGTACCACATATTACAAATGAAATAAAAAATAAAGTATATGAAGCAGGTAATACTAGTAATGCAGATGTTGTTATTACAGAGATTGGTGGTACTGTAGGAGATATTGAATCACAATGTTTTTTAGAAGCTATTAGACAAATTCAATATGAAAAAGGTTCTATTGATACTTTCTTTGTTCATTGTACTTTAATACCTTATATATATGGTTCAAATGAGTTAAAGACTAAACCAACACAAAATAGTGTTAGAGATTTAAGAAATTTAGGAATAAGACCAGATGCCTTAGTATGTAGAGCGCCTTTTAATACTTCACAGGCTATGAAAGATAAATTATCAATGTTTTGTAATGCTCCTGTAGAAAATATAATCGATTCTATTGATGTTAAAAATATTTATGATATTCCTATTAATTATTATGAACAAAAAATAGATGAAATAATCTTAAAACAATTTGGTTTAGAGATAAGAGAAGCAAATCTAGATTATTGGAAGAAACTAATTAAGACTGTAGATAATTTAAAAAATGAAATTGAAATAAGTTTAGTTGGTAAATATACTGAATTGCATGATGCTTATATTTCTGTTGTTGAATCTTTACATCATGCTGGTTATAAACATAATGTTAAAGTTAATATTAATTGGGTAGATTCAGAAAAGTTAGAAAAGGAAGCGGATTTAAAAGAAGTATTCAAAAATACAAAAGGTATTATTGTTCCTGGTGGATTTGGAAGTCGTGGGATTGAAGGAATGATAAAAGCTATTCAATATGCTAGAGAAAATAATATTCCTTATTTAGGTTTGTGTTTAGGAATGCAGCTTTCTGTTATTGAGTTTGCTAGAAATGTTTGTGGTCTTAAGGATGCTAATTCAACTGAATTTGATTCTATATGTGAAAATCCTGTAATAGATTTAATGGCTGATCAAAAGAGTGTTGTTAATATGGGTGGTACTTTAAGATTAGGTAACTATGAATGCACCTTAAAGAAAGATACACTAGCATATGCTGATTATAAGAAAGATAAGATACTTGAAAGACATAGACATCGTTATGAATTTAATAATAAGTATATTGATATTTTAGAACAACATGGAATGGTTTTTTCTGGTAAAAATGAACAAGCAAATTTAGTAGAGATAATTGAAATACCAAAACATAAACATTTTATAGCTTGTCAATTTCATCCAGAATTTAAATCTAGACCTACTAAACCACATCCATTATTTGATTCATTTATTAAAGCAAGTAAAAACTAACCTAATGGTTAGCTTTTTAATTTCTTTTTTAATACTTTTAATGCTTTTGATCTTGCACTTATATTATTTTTTTCTTCTGTTGATAGTTCAGCTAATGTTAATCCGTTTGGTAATTCAAATATTTCATCAAAACCAAACCCATTATTTCCTCTACATTCTTTTGCAATAGATCCATTTATGATTCCCTCTCCCACTACAGTCTTAACACCATCATAATATACTATATCGCAAATAAATTGAGCACTTCTATCTTTATGTTTATTTACTTCATTAATTAAGTATTCATTTCTCATTCTATCAGTTGCATCATCACCTAAAAATCTATGTGTTAATACTCCTGGGAATCCATTTAGACAGTTAATACATAATCCTGAGTCATCAGCAATAGTTTCTTCTCCGGTTATAGCATATATTTCTTTTGCTTTTTTTGTAGCATTTCCTTCAAATGTATTTTCATCTTCTACTACGTCGATATCAATATCTTTATCTTTTAATGAATATACTTCATATCCTTGAAATATTTTTTTTACTTCTTCTATTTTACCTTTATTATTGGAAGCCAAAATCATAGCCATACATCTCCTTTTAATGGTACAAATTCATATTTTTGGCTAGGTCTATAACCACTTTTATCATTTGTAATTTTATCTACTTTTTTACAGTATTTATTAATTTTCTTTCTAAAATTAGATTTATCCACTTCTTCATCTTTTATTATTTCATATAGAATTCTTACATCTTCTAAAGTAAATTCTTTTGGCATAAATTTAAACATTACATCTGTAGTATCAACATCTACTCTTATACGTTTATATGATAAAAGCATATTTTTGATCTTTCTTTTTAATTTTTCATCATCAATATCAATTATTTGTTTATATATAATATTTTTATTTTCTACTATTTCGACTGTTTTGTAATTATAAACTTCTTCATCTAAATAAATAGTATTATTGTTTTTAACTTTGAATTCTAGAAGTTGATAATTACTATCTAAGTCTTTGATATTTTCTATATTGGTAGCTCCTACATAAACTATATCAACACTGTCATCATATGACATTGCGCATACTTGTTGAGTATGAAATAAATTAGTACCTATTATTTTTGATAACAATTCATTTACCTTAGTTCTCATATGTTTTCCATTATTAATAACTGAAGGTAAATTACCTTTTTTATCTACTAATACTTTAATTCTTTTTATATCATTTTTTCTAATATTATCATTTTTTTCACTGTCTAATACAAAAAGACAACTAACTAGATTTATTTGCATATTCAATCAACTCCTCACTAATAGTTTTAGATACTTCTTTTAGAAATTTTGAAAAACTATTAATATTTAAGTAATATGTTTTACCACTTATATTATTCTTTAAACAGTTTATATTATATTTTAACTTTTCTTCTTTAATTTTGCAATTATACTTCATTAATGCTTTTTCTATATATTCAACATCAAGATTGAATTTTTTTACTAATAAATGATTTAGAACATCATAATCTTTATATACTTTTTTATCTAAGAATATATTTTTATTTGGATATATTTTTTTTAAATAATCTTCCAAATAATGTTTATCTAATAATAGATGAGTAAGATAGCCAAGATCTAAATCATTTGTTAGATCAAGTTTTTTTATAAAGTAATCTATATCAGGTATCATGTATATACCACTTTCTACTTTATGATGACTATTTTTTATATCAATAATATCAGGAAGCAAATTACCTCTAATAAAATCTTCACTATTTATGTTTAATATTTTTGCAACTTCTGTTGCTACTACCATATGAGGAGTAATACTAGGCATATAATTCACTTCCTTTCTATTATTTTATTTTATCTAATATTTCTTTTACTTTATTTGTTTGTTCTTCTAAAGATAAATTTGTACAATCTACCATGAATAATTTATCATCTAATAGATTATTCATTTCCATATATAAATATGTTTCTAAATATAATAGATTATATAAATAAGTATATCTATCATATTCATCAATTGTTTCTCTTAAATTTATTCTTCTTTCTAATTCTTCTTTATCATTATTAATTAAGAATATTATATAATTTTTATTATTTTTTAGATACTCTTTTAATTTATTTACTCTATCTATTAATGAAATATCAAAGTCAAATAAACTGCAAATATTTTTATCTCGATCTAATAGTTGATAATTTTTTAAATTATTTATTACACTAGTTTTACCTACTGCATCTGTTCCTTCTAATGCTATCATATTATCTCTCCTTTAAAGTTTATCGTATGATAATATTTTCTCTACCAGCTCCTGTACCGATAAATTTTACTTTTGTATCTGTTAATTCTTCAATTCTTTCAATATACTTTTTAGCTTTTTCTGGTAATTCTTCATATGTCTTACAATTACTAATGTCACCAAAATTACCTTCAAATTCTTCATAGATAGGTTTACTATTTTCTAAGTATTTTTGGTTTGTATTGAAATACTTTTCAACTTTACCTTTATATTCATAAGCAACACATAGTTTAATTTTATCTAATTTACCTATTGTATCTAAATGGTTTATAGCAATTCCTGTTAATCCATTTAACATGATTGAATAGTTAAGAGCTACAATATCTAACCAACCACATCTTCTTGGTCTTTTAGTTGTTGTTCCATATTCATGGCCTAATTCTCTAATTTTATCACCAATTTCATTTTTTAATTCTGTTACATAAGGTCCTTCTCCTACACGAGATGAATATGCTTTAATTACTCCATAAACGTTATTAATATATTTTGATCCAATTCCTGAACCAGTTGATACACCACCGATTGTTGGGTTTGATGAAGTAACGTATGGGTAACTTCCAAAATCTACATCTAATAATGTTGCTTGAGCTCCTTCACAAAGAATCTTTTTATTATCTTTAATAGCTTTATGTAACATAGATGTTGTATCACATACATATTTTTTTAATACTTTAGCATATTCTTTATATTCTTTGTAAATACTTTCAAAATCACATTCAGGATATCCAAATGCCTTTAATATTACATTTTTATTTTTTATATTTTCTTTTAATAACTCTTTAAAATTTGGTCCAATAAAATCTTCCATTCTGATTCCAGATCTTTCAAACTTATCACAGTATGCAGGACCAATTCCTCTTTTTGTTGTTCCAATTTTATTTTTTCTAATACTTTCATACATTTCATCTAATTCAATGTGATATGGAAGTATTAAATGAGCTTTATCACTGATATATAAATTATTAACTGAATAACCATTGGATTTTAAATTTTCTATTTCTTCAATTAATACTTTAGGATCAATGACTACTCCATTCCCTAAAATTGCTTTTGCGTTTTTATAGAGTATTCCACTTGGAATTAGGTGAAAGGCAAATTTATGACCATCTGCTTCAATAGTGTGTCCTGCGTTATTACCACCTGAGAATCTTACTACATAATCACTATTACTTGCGAGATAATCAATTACTTTTCCTTTTCCTTCATCTCCATAAAAGCCTCCTAAAACTACATCTACCATAATTACTCCTCCCTTAATTTGTTGACATAATTTATTATTTCTTCTTCATTATTAACAAATTTTACTTCTATATTTTTATTTAATTGTTTACTTGTTAAGATTGGGAACCAATACTCTCCTTCTATTTCATAACTTGTTACTTTAGGGTCACAAAATATTACAATTCTTTTCTGCTTAAATGCTGCATAAATAATTTCAGTTATAGATGCTATTGCAGAATACTTTGTTAAATTGGCAACTACTAAGTCGCATCTATCTATTTGTTTTAATTCTTCTGAAACTACATTTTCACAAATAGATTTGTTTTTATTCTGTTTTTCATAGTAGAAGCCACCAACATACATAACGTTTTTATTATTCTTGAGAGGTACTCCATTAGAAGCATAAACTGTATCTTTAACATTACCAACGATTTTACTTCGTATATCATCTTTTAACATTTCTAGTACATTTTCTTCATTAATCTTTTCATGTCTAACTTTGTATGTACCAGAATAAAACATCTTAATTATGTTATTGTTTTCCTTCATTATTCTATTCCAATTAATATATGATCCTATTGCCATAAATGCCCATACTATATTTAGTAAGAACAAATACAATGCTTGATTAGGCAACATAAAATATTCAATTGCATAAAAGATATCATTTATAAACCAAATAACCCATGTATCTATTTTTTTCTTTATCATGTAGTAAGTTGCTACTAAACTACTTATTGTTGTAAATGAATCTAATAAAGGTAACGGATCATTTGTTGTTTTTAGAATTTGATTTAATACCAGTGTTCCTATAATGATTAGTGAAATATAGGCCATTCTTTCTATATTATTTACACTACTTATGTTATTTGTTTCTTTTTTCTTACTCCAGGCAAGAAATCCAATGAATCCTAGTATTAAATAAATTGAATTATTTAATACGTCTCCATATAAATGATTAATACAAGAAAATATTATTAAGAAAATCATTTGTAGTATGTAAAATATCCAATTACTTCTTTTATTAAGCATTACTAATATTCCTTGTATTATTCCTAAAATACTTGCTATTATTTCCATGTTTTTTCTCCTATACTAAATCAGATAACTCTTTAGATAATCCGATATAATCTTTAATATTAAGATTAAGTAACCTTTCTTTATCTTCTTTATCTATATTTAATTTATTTATGTATTTGTGTAGATCATCTAGAGTTATTTTTTTGCCTCTTGTGATCTTCTTTAATTTTTCATATGCTTTTGTATCTTTATTTTTTCTCAATACTGTTTGAATTGCTTCAGCAAGTACTTCTGGATTATTGTTTAAATCTTCACTTATTCTTTCTTGATTAATCTCACATTTTTCTAAGCCAGTAATTGTTTGATTAATACCAATTAAGAAATAACCAAATAGAACTCCTATATTTCTTTGTAATGAAGAATCTGATAAATCTCTTTGCATCCTAGAAATTTGTAAGTTATCTACTAAACTATCTACTAAAGAATTTGATAGTTTCATATTAGCCATTGCATTTTCAAAATTAATTGGATTTACTTTATGTGGCATTACTGAAGAACCTACTTCTTTATTTATTACTTTTAGTTTGAAATAGCTGTTTGAAATATATAGCCACATATCTTGATTTAGATCATAGATGATATTATTAAGATTTTTTGTTAAGCTTAAAATCATACATAAAATATCATGTGATTCAATTTGAGTTGTTAATGGATTAAAATCTAATTCTTGACTTTCTACAAATTCTTTAGATATCTTTAACCAATCTTTATCTGGATAAGCTATTTTTAAGGCTGCAAAATTACCTACAGCGCCAGAAAATTTTCCTCTTAGTCTCATCGATTTAATGACTTTTATCACAGTTTCTATTCGATAAATATAAACAGATAGTTCTTTACCGACTGTTGTTGGTGTCGCTGGTTGACCATGAGTGTGAGATAACATAGTTATGTTTCGATAGTTTTCTTTCATTAATTTCAAATGATTTAATAAGTCATCTACTTTACTAAAATATGTATTTTCTAAAAAGTCTTTTAACATTTTTGATATTGCTAGATTATTAACGTCTTCTGATGTTAGACCAAAGTGAACTAGGTATTCTAATTCATCTAGATTTTTATCTTTCAAAACTTTTCTAATGTAGTATTCAATTGCTTTAACATCATGATTTGTCTTATTTTCAATTTCTTTGATTTTTTTGGCTCCTGTTAGTGAGAAATTATTCTTTATTGTTAGCAATTGTTTTTGTATTTTTTTATTATCAACAATATTTATAAATCGATATTTTAAATAAGCATATTCACTAAAGTATTCTTTTAATGACTCTGTATATTTATAATATCTTCCATCTATTGGTGATATTTCTTCTAATCTTTTCATATTATTTTTCTCCTTACATATGGTATATTACACCATATGTATTACCATGTCAATACATTTATGGTATTTTTTACTATAAGTTGTTTTTATTTACAAAATCACATAAAAAAAGCTCAATTTCTTGGGTCTTTTTAAAAACAAAAAAACTAGTCTTTCGACTAGTTAAATTCATATGGATCAACATTTTGTCATATATACGCAAAATATCACGTTATATAAGTCAAACGATAAACTCAATTGCTAAATAAAAAATAACATACATTTTGACAAAAGAAAAGCACCTAATATAAAATGTGGAAATTTGTGCTTCTTAGCTCGTAATATCTTAATCTTGCGAATATCTTTTTATAAAAAGAAATGTATAATCAATCCAGCCAAAGAACATATTATTAGTGCTAATGATTCCCCTATAAAAAATCCTTTTATATGAAACCAATAATTGTGATATTCATCTACCATATCTTCTGTTCCTTTAAATACAAATTGTTTATCATGACAAAACCATATGATATCAAGTACAACAGCATCCCATAAATTAACTATTGTCCATAGTAAAAAACCATAACCAAAACTTTCCGAAAATGTTTCATATCCATTTACATAACGTAATAAAACACATAATATTATTAGGAATAAAATCGAAGCAAAAATTTTTGCAACTATTTTATTTTCTTGAGTTGGAATTTTGTCTTTATATTCTTTTAATGTTTTTACTCTTTCTTGAATTTTAGGAGGATAATTATATAAAGTCTTAATTGGTTCTCTAGACATTATATAAACCATTATAGTAAATATTAAACACAATACTACACTTTCAATAATTAATATCATTTTATCAACTCCATGTATTTAATTATACTACACAAAAACGGACTTTCATCCATTCTGTATATCTTAATTTGCCGATCAAGCAATTGGTGCTGTTAACTCTATATGATTTCCTTCACTATCCACAAATTCACAAACCCAATTATTTCCAATCTGAGTTAATGGAAAACATATTTCTAAATGGGATATTTTTTCTTTTAATATTTTTATGTCATCTACCTCTATGCTTGGTAGACAATTACTACCAAAAGAATGTTCTTCATTCATTTCTTTATAAGCAAATAAACCATACCTAAACCCATTTATATCAAAAACACTATAAACATTATCTTCCTTAACTGGCTTCACTTCAAAAAAGTTAGTATAAAAATTAATTGCTCTTTTCATATCATTAACACACACATATAGTGATTTTATTTTCATAGATAATCACTCCCATATATAATTATATCATAATTTTCAATCTTCTAACTGTTCGTAAAATTACTATTTTACGATATACACGAGCACAAAAAAAACTAGTCTTTCGACTAGTTAAATTCATATGGAGCAATTGTGTATCTCGTTTGAGAAACATTTTACTACAAATGTAACGAGATAAAACTCAATTACGTATCAATTATAACATATTTATCTTTTATTTTCTATTATATTTTTAATCATTTCTTGTTTTGTGATAGTTTCAAAATTGTACTTGTGTTTATTTTTAATGTAATCTAATGAAAAACCAAGATCATCTAACATATAGCAAGTTGTTGATAAGCTTCATAAGGAATTTGCAAGAAGATATAATCTAGAAGCAAAGACTAAAATTAATACTCCAAGTACAAAGAAAACAAAGTAGGAAAAATCCTACTTTTTATGTTATAATTATTTATAGGTTGAAGGTAGAAAGTAAGAAGTAATTATGAAAGAAACTATTAAGAATCTCAAAAAAGTTTATAAATATGGAAAACAATATAAATCGAGTTTAATATGGCAAATTGTTGGATGTGTTATAGGAATAATAATTCATATTGTATTCCCATTAGTTTATGCAAAGTTTGTTGTTGAATTCACAACATCAATTTGGGAGCAAGCAATATATATGGCATGTTTAATGTTGTTTATTAACATAGTTGATCGCCTTCATACGGTTTTAATAAGAAAGAATACACAAATATTTAGAAGAGGAACAGTTAGAAATTTACAAAAATCATTAGGTCGTCAAGTTTTATCGTTAGAACAATCAACGCTTGATTCTAATTCGAGTGGAACATTTATACAAAGATTAATAAGTGACACTGATAAAATGTCTTCAATGTTTACAGTTGGTATGGGAGAACTTACAGGGGTTTTATCAAATATAGGATCATTTATAGCAGTATTTATAATAGATTATCATATGTTTATTTACTATCTTATCTCAGCATTAGTTTTAACTTTACTTAGTATTTTAAAGAGTAATAAACTTGCAAAGAAAGATATTGAATTTAGAAATCAAAGTGATAAAGTTGCAGGACTAACTGGTGAATTAGTTAGAGGTGCAAGAGATATAAAAATGCTATATGCAAAAGATAGTTTTATGGAAGAACTTGATAATAATATAGTATTACAAAGTGAAAGAAACTTTGATATGAGAAATGTAGATATATTCTATGAATTTGTTATTGGCATAGCAAAAAGATTATTTGAATTTGGAATGTTAATATATTTGATATATTTAATTCGAAATAATGTATTAAGTGTAGCAGTAGCACTTGCATTGTATGGGTATAGAGTAAACATTATGGCTGATATGATGGGAAATGTATCTAGATTGTTGGAAGAATCAAAGAATTTTAATATATCATGTAATAGAGTTTTTGATATTATTGATGGCAAGAAATTTACAAAAGAAATTTTTGGTAAGAAACATATTGAGAATATTGAAGGAAATTTTGAATTTAAAGATGTATGCTTCTCTTACGATAATAAAAATCAAGTGTTAAAGAATCTTAATTTGAAAATAGATGCAAATAAAACTTACGGAATTGTAGGAAAAAGTGGCGAAGGCAAAACCACAATGTTTAATCTATTATGTAAATTGTATAATTGTGAAAGCGGTAAAATAACAATTGATGGTATAGACATAGATGAATTAGATGAAGAATCAATAAGGGGAAATATTACTATAATAAGTCAAAATCCTTATATATTTAATTTGAGTATAAAAGATAATTTAAGGTTAGTTAAGAAAGATATAACAGATAAAGAAATTGAAGTAGCATGTAATCTCGCATGTTTGAATGAATTTATAGAAAGTTTACCAGATAAATATGATACAGTTGTTGGCGAAGGTGGAGTTACACTTTCTGGTGGTCAAAGACAAAGATTAGCAATTGCAAGAGCATTAATACAAAAAACAAAAATCATATTATTTGATGAAGCTACATCAGCATTAGATAATGAAACACAAAATAATATTCAACAGGCAATTAATAATTTAAGAGAAGATTATACAATTGTAATAATTGCACATAGATTATCTACTATAATGAATTGTGATAATATCTTCTTTATGCAAAATGGCAATATTGCATGTGAAGGAACTCATAATGAGTTATTAAAGAAATGTAAGAGTTACAAAGAATTATATGAATATGAGATAAAAGAAAAAGCAGATTAAAAATCTGTTTTTTTTGATGACCATAATTACTATTTTTTTGTATATAAAAAAATCAAGAGCATAAGAGATTTTCCCTTAAGCCATTTCAAAACCTTATTACATAAGGCTTTTTCATAGGGAAAAACTTATTTTGCACTTGCAAAATTCAACCATAAAGATGGATGTGTTTATATAGAAAAGCCTTATTTTATAAGGATTAATTATGGTCAGAATCATGGTTGCTTTTAATTGTTTCAATAGTTGAAGTAATAATTCCTAATTTGAACTTATTTGATATATTTTCTGGATTATCAATATCTTTAATAATAGGAATTAATTTTAATACTTTATCGTTTTTATCAAGATCAAAGACTATCTCATTTGGCATATCTTCAAAACTATAATTAAAAGTTGGGTGGATATGTAATTTAACACCTTTAATATCTTTAAACTCTTTCATATAATCTTTTACTTGTGATTCTTTTAATGGATAACTAACATTAAGAATAACTGATTTGCCATTTGAAATAAACGACTAACTTTTTCAGTAAATAATGATTTTAATTTTATATCTATTAAATGTATCCCATTTGGATATCTATCATCTTTTTCAAAAGTAAGTGATTCAATATATCTTGCTATAAATTCTTGTTTATCTTCTTTAGTCATTGTTTGCCACTCTGTTAAGAATAATGAAACATCGTTTCCGTTTTGCATAAATATTCTTTGTAAATCTCTATCAGCCATAACTTTCTCTGGAGTGAATCTATTTCTATTTTTTAGTTCTTGTTCTTTTTCTAATTGTTTAGTTAATATATCAAGCTTTTCATTTATTACTTTTAAATCTTCTTTAAAGTCATCAAGTTCAACAACTTCAGACATATAGGCTTTTTTAATTCTTTCCTTTTGTTTAGTTAGACTAATGATTTCTCTTTCTAAATTTGATTTATCAACTTGTTTTTCTTTATCTGCAAAGAGTGGTAAGAATAGTTCATTATATTCATTATCAAATCTTAATAATTGACCGACAATCTTTTCAAATTCCTCTTCAACATAAGACTCTCTAATGTTTTCTTTACAATCATCACACCTTTCTTAAACACAAAAAAACTTAATTCTTTCGAATTAAGCTTTATCTCAACTCCCGTAGTCAGCTTGGAAGGCTGAGGTTCTACCATTAAACTACATCCGCATTATTTAGCCGTCCAAGCGACTAATTAAGTAGACAATTAATATTATATCGCAAATATTAATTAAGTCAACGTTTTTTTGTTAATTTGGACGACTTTTTTTATAAATATAAATTCTTTTTGAAATTGCCATCTACTCCAACACCTTCTTTTTTTACTAAGAAAGCTGAGTTATCTAAATCCCTTAAGTTTCTTTCTAATTTTTGTAATTCATGACGTGAACAAACAAGATATGTTATATAACTCTTTTTACCACTGTATCCTCCAGTTGCTTCCCAGAATGTACATCCCCTATCTAATTCATTTCTTATATAATTTCTTATGCCAATTGGTTTATGCTTTGTAAATATTATTGCTGTTAAGCATACATTTTGATCATGTGCTTTTTCAATTACTACTGATTCTATAAAAGCATATATTATTGAATAAAGCATAATTTGATATCCATATAATAATCCTGAAGTTATATATAATACTACATTAAATGTAAATCCTACTTTTCCTACAGATAGGTTTCTATTTTTTTGAGTTAGCATTATACCTATAATATCTGTTCCTCCACCTGATGCGGCACTTGATAAAGTTAAGCCTGATCCTAATCCTGCAATTAATCCACCTAGTAATACACTTGTTATTAATTCTTCTACTATTAGAGTTTCAGGTATTGGAATTATTGATAAGAATATTGTTTGTAAAAACACACAATATATCGATCTTGCAAAAAAGGTTTTTCCTATTTTAAAATATGCCAATATAAATAATGGAATATTTAGTATAAAGTTTATAATTCCTGAATAATCGAAATGAGTATGAATATTAAAAATATCATTTATTAAAGTACGTATAATTTCACTTAATCCTAATACTCCACCATTATATAAATTATTTGGAACTATAAATATATTTAGTCCTATACAAAATAATAATGTTCCTAAAAAGGCTTTAAAAAAATCTAACTTTTCCCATTTAAAAATGTTATCAAATTCTTTTCTCATATCAATCACCTCAATAGATTTTAACATATTAATATTATTTGTAAATAAAACTTTCTTTACTTTACATTTATTTTATACTTTTTCACCTGTTTTTACTAATTTTCTATTGCTAGTCTTTTTCTCTTTTGATTTCTTTTCTATTAGTTCTTCTCCTGTTTCTGAGATAATAGACAACTCACCATCTTCATTAGTAGTTCCATAGATAAGAAAAGGTTTATTCTCATCATATGTGTCATCATCAAAAACTATTTTAGTAACTATTCCTGAAAAAGTTTGTTCTATTATATCTCTTATTCCTCTACCTCCAGTACCAAGAGCATAAGCGTCTTCTGCAATCTTTCTTACAAATTTTGAATCATATCCTAACATGATATTATCTTCTGCTAATAATCTTCTTTCGCTATCTAGTTCAGATGCTTTAGAGTTTTCCATTTGTTCAATCAATTCATCTACTGTTAATCTATCAAACTTTGTAATTAATACTCTACCTGCAAATTCTGGTCCCATTTTTGCTGTATCAGCAATATCTTCCTTTTTAATTACTATATCTTTATAGTCCTCTGAATCTATCTCTTCTATTGGTTCAATGTGCCCATTAAATCCTATAGTATTTTTGTTTTTTTCTTTCTTTTCTTTTGACTTTTGTTTATATATTTCTGGAAAGGCTCCTGATAAGCATACAGTTAGATTTTTTGTATTAAAATGAACTACTCTTTTTCTTCCATTAATCATACATTCCACATCATAAGTACATCCTTCAATAAATTTTAATGTTTGATTAATAACGCCTTTTCCTCCAACGTCTTCATTATCTTCTGATCCTTTTTTATCTATCTCATCAATACATAAAATACCATGTTCTGCTTTTCTTAAATCCCCATCAGTTTTTTCTATTAATATTGCTAGATAATCAGTTATATCTTTTCCTCTATATCCTGTTGTAGACAATGTATTAGCATCTACTATTACCGTTGGAATATCTAGTACTTTCTCTATAGTTTCTAACATTAGAGTTTTTCCAGAACCAGTTGGTCCAATTAGTAATGGTGCTGTTCTTTTTTCTCCATCAGGTAATCTTAAATTTTTATATAGAGCATAACAAACAATATCTATAGCTCTTCTTTGTCCTACAATTGTCTCTTTTAAAACTTTTCTTAATTTCTTTATTTTTTGTCTTGGAGTTAACACTTCTTTACTATTATCTTCAGTTTTATTTTCAATTACTTCAGGTAATGATGTATCTCTTCTATATAGTTTTACATCATCTTCTTGAGGATCAATTTCTTCACCTTGTTCTTTTGTATTTACTTTTTCTGGTGCTCTCATTCCTTCAACATCTTCTAATGATGAAAAAATATTTCTTAATCCTTCAATATCATTCTGTTCTAATAATTCAGTTATTTGAGATATTGATATTTTATGTTCAGTTCCTAGTGTATATTTATCTATTCCATATTCTAATAATTCTTTTTTATTTAATTCTTTTAAATCAAACTCTGTTCCTGGTTGTTCTGGTGCATGATCTACTCCAATATATACTAAACCATCTAATCTATCTTTATAATGATAATATACTTCTTCTTGTGTACTAATATTAAAAATAGAATATAATTCATCTAAGCTAAAACATTCTGTATATGCTTCTTCTGCGTTTATGATACCTTCACCAATTACATAGTCTATCGGATAATACTCTCTACCATTATTATTTAAAAATGTAATTTCATCTTCTGCTAAAGATCCATCTAACATTTCTATTGGTCTAAACATATAGATTTTTTCAAAATGAGGTCCTCTTCCAAGATAAAATTTCTTAACTATTAATGCATATCTAATTTCTTCATCCATTTCTGTATCCATATTGAACCTCCAATAGCCTTTATATTATTATAAAATCTATTATTTTTCAACAAATATGTTTTATAAAACAAAAATAATCCACAAATGGTGTGAATTATTTTGTAATATTATAAGTTCTATAGTTTATTACTTTTGATAAATCATTTAATTTTACTTCTACTTGATATCCTATTTTTCCTCCACTGAAGATAATTGATTCATAATTTTTACAAGATTCATCAATAATAGTTTTGAATTGTTTTTTCATTCCTATAGGTGAACATCCTCCATGAATATAGCCTGTTAATGGTAATAGGTCTTTTTGAGGAATCATTTCAATATATTTTTCATTTACTGATGAAGCGCATTTTTTTAGATCTAGTTCTTTTTCTACAGGAATCATAAAAACATAATTATTTTTAGACTTTGATGTTGTTACTAGAGTTTTAAATACTATATTAGGATCTTCATTTAATACAGTAGCAACTTCTACTCCACTTATAGCTTCTGTATCACCATAATAATACTCTTTGTAAGGTACTTTCTTACTTTCTAGTATTCTCATAACATTAGTTTTTTCCATAATATCATTTCCTTTTAAATATTAATATCTTTTGAACTAACCAACTAATTATAAATAAAACTATTTCTATTATTAGTTTTGCTAGTATAGGATTAATAATTATACTTAATAAGTTTAACAATAGTGTATTTATTAATAATATAAATATTACTAATCCATAATATTCTAATAAAGATTTAGCTATATTCTTATTAGATTTAAATACTATATTCTTATTAATTATATAATTGATTGTTGAACTAATTGCTCTTGCTATAACATTTGCTATAGTTATATTATTTAATACTACTTTAAATACTATAAATAATATTAAATCTATTAAGAAAGATATAATGCCTGATAAAGAGAATTTTATAATTTCTTTATATACTTTAAAAGAATCTTTAATAGCATTAAAATGAGATTTTGAATTATTATCTATATATATTGTTTCTATTTCTATTTCTTTTATGGGTATTTTATTATTCTTTGCATATAGTAATACATTCATTTCATATTCAAATCTTTCTCCTTTTACTTTTAACATATAATCTATTAATTTATTAGAGAAAGCTCTTAGACCTGTTTGAGTATCATATACGTCTTGACCTGATACTAAATGAAATACAAATCTTGTTATTGCATTACCTATTTTTGATCTTAAAGGAGTTTTTTCTCCTCTAGGTCTTTTACCTAATACTAAAGTATCATCATTTTCTAGAATATAATTATATAAATTAAGAGCATCTTCTATTCTATGTTGACCATCTGAATCCATAGTTACTACTACATATTCTTTATAATTATCTTTTATATATTTATATCCTTCCTTTAAAGCATGTCCTTTACCTTGATTTATTTCATATGAAATAACTTTAGTATCTAAATTATCAAATATTTCTTTATAATCTTTTCCAGAACCGTCGTCTACTACAATGGATGTTATTTTATTCTTATTTAAATTTTTAATTAATTTAGTTAAATTTTCATCTGGCTCATATGAAGGTATTAATACTATTAATTTCTTATTTTTTTCCACCTATAATTCCTCCTATATTATATAGTATATTGTGTTAGTTACATTAATTGTATCATTTTTAAAAAAAAATTAATATATATCTATTTTTTATTATAATAATGCTATAATAGTGGAAGCCTTATATAAAAATTGATTTTTTTTGTAAAATATGATATAATGTGTGGCACATATTGGGGGATATACATTTATGAAATTAAGTATTAAAAGAATTACACCTTTTGTTGTTGCTGGTGGATTAATCTTAACTAGTTGTAATCGTACAGATGCTGCTATTAATGAAAATAATATAGATAATGATACTAGACCTTCTATTGAGTGTTCTGTTGATGATTATAATTATTCAATTGATAATGATAATTGGGAAGAAGTTTATTCTAATAATATTGAAGGTAATCTTTATGAAGTAAGTAAAAACAGAAAACTAAGTGAAGATGAAGCTTGTGAATATTTACGTAGTTTAACTGGAAGTATAATTTCATTTGAAGCTTGTAAAAACATTTATATTAATCGATATGAAATAAAGGATGTTAGTGTTGGTGCTCTTTCTACTACAGATACTTTATATATTGACCATAACGTTGTTTGTAGATCTAATATAGATAGAGAGTATACTTATATTGAAGATGGTGAAGAGACAAATATTCCTGTTATTGATCTTAGTAAACAAGGAAAATCATTTACTGCAGAAAATTTAGCAGGTACTGGAGAAGAAACTAGTATATATACTCAAATAGATAGAGATAGTAAAGTTACAATTAATTCTACTGATTTTACTACTGAGTATGAAAGTATTGAACATCCAGATAAAAATAGTTTCTTTGATAAATTAATGTTATATCCAGAATTTGTTGATTCATTTGGTTCAATTGAAGATATGAAGTATGAAATTAATAATTATCAAGATGATAGTGAATATACAATTATTGATTGTGCTGTTTGTGGGCCTGATGGAGAATTAGCTAAAGAACATACTCACTTTTTCTGTGATGATGAATTATTATTTGGATATGCTGGTGATTACAATTTAACTATTTACTTACCTGAAGATGAGGAAACTGTAAGTTTAGATAGTGTTCAAAAGATTAATAATTATTTAGATAGAACAAATCATTATCAGGAAGATTTAAATACTGTTCATGAAAATCCTGGATACAGTGCAAAAATAACTGGTAAATATAGTACTGAAAAAGAAAATGGCCATACTAAAACTTATTAGTATCTATTATTAAACTTGAATTTTTATGTAAAATATGATATAATATGTAACACATATTGGGGGAAATATATTTATGAAATTAAATATTAAAAAAATTACACCTTTTGTTGTTGCTGGTGTAATGGTTTTATCTGGATGTCAAAGTGCACATGGTAAAACAATTGAAGAAAAGAATTTTGATGAAGGTAGTTCAATAACTATCGAAGAAAGTACTTTTGATGATGATGTAGCAACTGCTGTTGGTAAATCTGTTGATGATTATTATGATTTTGAAAGTGATGATTGGAAGGTATCATTTTCAGATAATATTGAAGGATCTATTTATGCAGTTGGTAAAACTTTAGATTTAGATGAAGAAGAAGCTGCTGATTATTTACATTCATTAACAGGTAGTGATATTACATTTGAATCATGTAGAGATTTCTATATTTATAGATTTGAATGTAATGAAGATAGTATTGGTACTCTTGCTGCATATGATACTTTATATGTAGATAATAATGTTGTTTCTACAGTTTATAGTCATTTAGATGATTATAGTATTGTAGATGGAGATGGTTATTATGTTCCTGTTATCGATTTACTTGAACAAGGTGTAGATCCAGAAGCAATAAGTGATGATTATACAGTAATACAAACTAATATCCATACTCCTATCTATCAAGATAAAAAAGTAACAATTAATTCTACTGATTTTACTACTGAATATGAAATAGTTGATCATTTAGATAAAGATAACTTCTTTGGTGAATTAATGAATTATCCTGGATTTCAAGAATCATTTATAGGACATGAAGATATGCATTATGCAATAGATAGTTATAATGATGATGATGAATACGTAGTTTATAGACGTGTTACTTGTGGTCCTGATGGAGGTATGGCTAATGAAATTACACAATACTTCTGTAATAGTGAATTATTAATGGGACATACTGGTGACTATAACAGATTAGTATATTTACCTGCTGATAATGAATATGCTTATTTAGATGATGTTCTAAAAATTAATGACTACTTAAGAAGAACAGGTGATTCTAATGAACAATTATTTACTGTTCAAGTAGCTCCTGGATATACAGAAGAATATTCTGGTAAATATGGTACTCAAACAGAAAAAGGTTACGTTAAGACTATAGATTATAAATAAAAAAAAGGCATTAGAACTGCTACGATTAATTTCTACACAAAATAAAAAGTTCTTAACTGTGACTACATCGATATTTAATCGGTGTAGTTTTTAGTTTATTTTTGATTTT
>ONIZ01000038.1 GCA_900317975.1 uncultured Bacillota bacterium | reverse complement strand
TTCATTATTATCATTAACATATTTTATTAATAACATTTCAATAAACAATTTAGGATTATCTACCCTTTTTATATCAACAAAATTTTTAGTTAAATAATAATTAAGATTAATATATTTACCAATATCAATTTTATTTTCTTTGTTAGTATAATAATCAACAATAGTATTTCTTATATATTCACTTAATTGATATATAATTTGAATCAAATTTTTACCTAATATATTAAAATTATTTAAACTACTTAATACTTTTTCGATATTACTATCCAAAATATTAGTAACTAATTCAGCAAGATCTTTGTTACTAATCAATCCGTTTAAATCATAAAAATCAGATAAAGTAATATTATCATCCGTATAAGCTCTCAATTGATCTAAATATCCTAATGAATCTCGCATACCTCCATTTGAAAAATATGCAATTTCATTAAGAACTTCATTATCTACTTTAATTTTTTCTTTTTTAGCTACCTTCTTTAATTGTTCTACTATTGTTTCATCAGCTAATCTATTAAAATTAAAACACTGACAACGAGAAATAATTGTTGAAGGAACTTTTTGAGGATCTGTAGTAGCTAAAATAAATATTACATGTTCTGGAGGTTCTTCTAAAGTTTTTAGTAATGCATTAAAAGCTCCAATAGATAGCATATGTACTTCATCAATAATATATACTTTGTATTTTAATTTTGATGGAACAAGATTAATATTATCTATTATCTTTCTAATTTCATCTACTCCATTATTACTAGCAGCATCAATTTCAATAATATCAACACATTCTTTTTCAAAAGCATTCTTACAATTTTCACATTTGCCACATGCTTCTCCCTCTTTTGGATTAAGACAATTAACACTTCTAGCAAATATTTTAGAAACTGTTGTTTTTCCAGTACCTCTAGATCCATTAAACATATAAGCATGTCCAAAAGACTCTGTAATAATAGAATTTTTTAAAGTTTTTACAATCATATCTTGACCAACTACATCACTAAAATATAAAGGTCTATATTTTCTATATAAAGCTTGATACATACCAAAAACCTCCTCAAATATATTATAACAAAAAGAAGATAATAATGCTTTAATTATCTTCTTTCTTTAAAAAAATTTTTTAATAATAAAGAACATCTATCATGATCTAAATCTGAATAAAAATTAACTTTATCATTTATATCTTTTGTATTAAATATTTCATTTAATAATTCTTTAGAACTATTAAAATTATTAGTTCCTGTATATACATTAGAGATTCTTGCTTGTTTTATAGCACTAGCACACATTATACATGGATCTAAAGTAATATAAATATCACAATCTATTAATCTCCAATTATTAAGTTTTAAAGAAACTTCATTAATTGCTAATAATTCGGCATGTCCTAAAACAGAATTTAATTCAATTTTCCTATTATGAGTCTTAGCTAAAATTTCACCATTTTTTACTATTACACATCCAACAGGAACTTCTCCATTATTATATGCAATTAATGCTTCTTCGTAAGCTAAATCAAAATATTTATTATTTTTCATACTATCACCAAATAAAAAAGTGCACATGGAAGAAATCTCTTAAGGCTGCTATCTTCCAATCCTGACCTGGTTCAAGCACTTCCATTGCACATAATTATTATATGATAAAATGCATAAATTGCAAGTTTTTTTATCATAAGTGTTGAAAAATAAGGGTAAAACATTATTTCCCGGGAAATAATTTATACTAAAAATAAATTATTCACAACATTACCCGGGAAATATTGGGAAATAATTTTAAAAAAAAGTAAGCATTTTTGCTTACTTTATTCATTACTATTATCTACTTCGTTTGTATTATCTTCAGTAGTATCTATATTTTCTTCATTAAAATTATTTTTATTCACAATATCATTTTCGGAATTTAATTCATCATTTTCATCTGATTCTTCTTCTTTATTAACTATAGCAACTGTACTTAATAATTGATCATCTTTTAATTTAATTAATCTAGTACCTTGAGTATTACGTTTTAATACAGAAATTTGATTCATTGGCATTTTCATAATAACTCCACTATTTGTAACAATAACTAAATCATATGATTCAAAGTCATCGACTTTCTTAATACTTACCATATTTCCATTCTTTTCAGTAACATTTAGTGCTTTAACACCTTTACTACCTCTATGAGTAAGTCTATATTCACTGATAGGAGTAATTTTTCCATATCCTTTTTCAGTAACAATTAAAATATTATCTTCAGGCATTAATACAGTAAATCCAACAACATTAACATCATCAGGAATATCTATAGCTTTAACACCAGAAGTATTTCTACCCATAATTCTAACTTCATTTTCATCAAATCTTACCATTCTACCATTGCTTGCTCCAACAACAATCTCATTTTTTCCACAAGCAGTTTTTACATTTATAAGTTCATCATCTTCTTTTAGTAAAATAGCAATTTTTCCTGATTTTCTAATATTTTCAAATTCAGATAAAGCAGTTCTCTTAATTAATCCTTTCTTTGTAACAAAAACAAATGTTTGTACATCTTTATCATCTTTATTTCCAGTTAAAATAGAACTTATTCTTTCATCCTTATCTAACTGTAATAAATTAATAATTGGTAAACCTTTAGATTGTCTACTAAATTCAGGTATTTCATAACCTTTGATTCTATATACTTTACCCTTATTAGTAAAGAATAATACAAAGTCATGTGAATTTAAATTAAGCATATGTTCAACAAAATCATCTTCATTTGTTGCCATACCTTTAATACCTACTCCACCCCTATTTTGAGTTTTATAAGTATCACTCTTTAATCTCTTAATATAACCTTTGTTAGTAAGAGTAACAATAATATCATCATTAGGAATTAGTGATTCATCTTCGATATATTCAATAGCAGTCATATCAATATGAGTTCTTCTCTCATCACCATATTTATCTTTAATTTCTAATAATTCTTTCTTAATTACGCCTAGTATTTTTTCATCACTAGATAGAATATCTTTTAATTCAGCAATAGTTTTTAATAATTCAGCAAGTTCATCTTCGATTTTTTCTCTTTCTAATCCAGTTAATCTACGTAATCTCATTTCTAAAATAGATTTTTAAACCTTCTAATATATGAACACGCTTTTCAGCAACATCTAAATCGAATTTAGTTCTTCTAATTATAACTTCTCTTTGGAAATCAATATATTTAGCAATAATATCTTTTAAACCTAATGTACGAGGTACACCTTGATCTAACATTAAGAATATTATTCCATAAGTAGTTTGAAAAGCTGTATGTTTATATAATTTATTTAAAACCACTTGAGCATTAGCATCTCTTTTTAAAGTAATAGTAATTTTAATACCTTCCTTTAAATCAGTATGATAGTCAGCTATACCTTCAATAGTTTTATTTTGAACAAGTTCAGCTACTTTATTTTTTAAATCCATTGAGTTAATTCCATAAGGAATTTCATCAATAATAATTACTTGTTTTCCATTTTCTTCTTCTATTCTAGCTTTACTTCTAATAGTAATACTTCCGCGACCAGTTTCATAAGCATTCTTAATACCACTATTACCTAGAATAATACCACCAGTTGGAAAATCTGGTCCTTTTATATATTGCATCAATTCACTTAATTCAATATCATGATTATCAATATAAGCAACACATCCATCTATAACTTCACTTAAATTATGAGGTGGAATGTTAGTTGCCATACCAACAGCAATACCAGTAGTACCATTAACCAAAATATTTGGAAATCTTGAAGGTAAAACTACAGGTTCTCTTTCACTTTCATCAAAGTTAGGGCTAAAGTCAACTGTATCTTTATTAATATTTCTTAATAATTCTAAAGATATTTTTGATAAACGAGATTCTGTATAACGCATTGCTGCTGCCCCATAACCTTCAATATTACCAAAATTTCCATGACCATCAACTAACATATATCTATATGAAAAGTCTTGAGCCATTCTAACCATTGCTTCATAAATTGAAGAGTCACCATGAGGGTGATATTTACCCATAACATCTCCGACAATTCTAGCACTCTTTTTATGAGGTTTGTCAGGAGTATAACCAGATTCATACATAGAATATAAAATTCTTCTATGAACAGGCTTTAAACCATCCCTAAGATCAGGTAAAGCACGAGCAACAATTACACTCATTGAATATTCTAAAAATGAATCTTTTACTTCTTTAACAATATTATTTGATTCTAATCTATCCATACTTCACCCTCCTAAAAATCTAAATTAGTAGCAAATGTTGCATTTTCTTCTATAAATTGTCTTCTAGGTTCTACTTCTTCTCCCATTAATTTAGAAAATACATCATCAGCTGCCATTGCATCATCAACTGTTATTTTTCTTAATACTCTCTTTGTAATATCCATAGTTGTTTCATTTAACTCTTCTGCATCCATTTCTCCTAAACCTTTCATACGAGAAACATCATATTTAGTATTAGGAGATAATGTAGCAAGATATTGATCTCTTTCTTCTTCATTTAGAACATATTTAATTGTTTTACCATGTTTAATACAAAATAATGGTGGTTGAGCAGCATATACATGTCCAGCTTCAACAATAGGTCTAAAGAATCTATAGAATAATGTTAATAACAATACTCTTATGTGAGATCCATCTACATCAGCATCAGTCATAATAATTATTTTGTTATATCTAAGTTTTGATAAATCAAATTCATCACCAATACCAGTACCAAAAGCAGTAATAATAGTTCTAATTTCTTCATTTGATAAAGCTCTATCAAGTCTTGCTTTCTCAACATTAAGAATTTTTCCTCTTAAAGGTAATATTGCTTGAGTCATTGAATCTCTTCCTTTAATAGCACTACCTCCGGCACTATCACCCTCGACAATGAATATTTCAGAAACAGATGCATCTTTACTCTTGCAATCTGATAATTTTCCATAGAAATTAGTAATATCTAAATCACCTTTTCTACGAGTTAATTCTCTAGCTTTTTTAGCAGCAACTCTTGCCCTACCAGCAGTCATTGCTTTTTCAACAATTACTCTAGCTTCATCAGGATGTTCTAATAAAAATCTTTCTAATGCTTCACTAAAAATCTTATCAGCAATACTTCTTACTTCACTATTTCCAAGTTTAGTCTTAGTTTGACCTTCAAATTGAGGGTTTGGATGCTTACAAGAAATAATCATAGTAATTCCTTCTTGAACATCTTCACCAGTAAGAGAATCATCTTTTTCTTTCAATATATTTTGAGATACAGCATATTTATTAATAACTCTTGTTAATGCTCTTTTTACTCCATCTTCATGAGTTCCACCTTCAGGAGTAATAATATTATTAACAAAAGAATAAATATTTGAATTATAAGTATCATTATATTGAAGAGCAACTTCAATAGAAATATCATTTTCAAATCCAGATATATCAACGATATTTTCATGAATAGGATTCTTATTCTTATTTAACATTTGAACATATTCAGTTAATCCACCCTCATAACAAAAAGTGTCTTTTCTTTTATCTATTCTATCGTCATATAATGTTAATCTTAATCCTTTATTTAAAAAAGCTAATTCTTGAAGCCTTGTTCTTAATACATCATAATCATAAACTAATGTTTCAGTAAAAATTTGATCATCTGGTTTAAAAGTAACAGTAGTACCTGTTCTATTTTTATCACAAGAATCAATTACTTTTAATGGTTCTTCAACATGTCCACCATTACTATATCTTTGATAGTAAACATTTCCATCTCTATAAACTTTTACTTCCAACCAGTCACTCAATGCATTAACAACACTGGCACCAACTCCATGAAGTCCTCCAGATACTTTGTATCCTCCTCCACCGAACTTTCCTCCAGCATGCAATACAGTATAAACTGTTTCTACAGTACTTTTACCAGTTTTAGGATGAATATCTGTTGGTATACCACGTCCATCATCTTTAACAGTAATACTATTATCTTCATTAATAGTAACCTCAATATGAGTGCAATAACCAGCTAAAGCTTCATCAATCGCATTATCAACGATTTCCCAAACTAAATGGTGAAGTCCCCTACTACTAGTAGTACCTATATACATTCCAGGTCTTTTTCTAACAGCTTCTAAACCCTCTAATACTTGTATTGAGGAAGCATCATATGACCCTTCTACTCTTTCATTATCCATACAACCTACATCCTTTCTATATTTCCATTATGTACATTATAGATATAACTTTCTTTAACATATCTTTTATTAATATTCTTTAAATCAGTAGTAGTTAAAATACTTTGAATATCTAATGATCTAATATATTTAAGTAAATTATTTCTTTTATTCAAATCAAACTCACTAAAAATATCATCCAATAATAATATTGGATAAGTATCAGTATAATCTTTAAATATATTAATTTCTGATAATTTAAATGATAGTATTGCTAACTTTTGTTGTCCTTGAGAACCAAAATATTTTAGATCATTATCATCTAATATAAATGAAAAATCATCTCTATGAGGCCCATATAAAGACATTCCATATTTAAGTTCTTTATTATAATTTTTAACTATTATTTTTCTAAGTACTTTATCAATTTCATCATCACTAAAATTATTAATTTCAATATTAGGAATATATTTAATCTTTAAACTTCCAATATTACTAATTTTTCCATAATTATAATTAATTTCATCATTAATTTTATTAATAAATTCATTTCTTAATTGATAAATAATAATAGCTTTCTCAATTAACTTATCAGTAAGAATATCTAAGTATTTCTTATCCCCTATACTATTACCGTATAGTACTTTTAAATATTCATTTCTTGTCTTAAGAACTTTATTATATTGATTTAAAGTATTTAAATAAGTTTTAGAAATTTGAGATAACTCTATATTTAACAAATTTCTTCTTATGTTAGGTGATCCTTGTATAATATCTAAATCATTAGGAGTAAATACAATTACATTTAAATTTGATATATAATCAGATATTTTTCTAATTTTAGTACCATTTATACTAAGCTGTTTATTTTCATCACTTTGACTAAATTCTAATTTAGATATTACTTTTTCTTTCTTTATAACTCCTTTAATCTTACATTTTTTCTTGTTAAACATAATAATATTAGGATTAACACCTACTCTATGTGATTTAGTTAAAGCTAAAATTATGATTGATTCTAGAATATTTGTTTTTCCTTGAGCATTATTTCCAACAAAAATATTCATATTATCCCCAAAAGAAACATTTAAGTTAGAATAATTTCTAAAATTTATTAGATTTAATTTAGTAATTTTCAAAAATCGTATTAAAAAGACCCATAAAATCACCTATCCCCATCTATAGTATTCCTATACATGCAGTACTATTATACCATAAAACACCCTAAAAAATACAAAAAATAGCTAAAAATAGCTATTTTTTATAATTTTTTTCTTTTTCGTAAAATAACATCTAATCTTGAAGCTCTAGATAACTGATTTTCTATACTTCTATAAGAACAAGGTACTATTAATTCTCTATCATTATCAAAAACTATTTTAGTATTAAAAGAATCAACTTTACTAATATTTTTAACCCTATTCAAACAGATCCAAGCACAATCTTCTGCTTGAGGAGAAGTTGTAGGAAAAATAATTAAATTTGTTGAATCTTCAATAACTACAGGAATTTTATATTCAGCTCCTAATATTTCTTTTGCACTATCTTTTCTTCCTTTATAAGTAGATCCAAAATATTTACAAGACTCTTCCATTATTTTAAATGGAGTTTCTTCCACAATAAACCTTTCATTATCTTCATAAATTAGACTGTTATCATCTTCATTAGGAACTATTGCTAAAGTCCCATTAGATATTTCATATTTCAAATAAATACCCCCTTAAAAATATGAATTAAAAACATCCATCAGGTGTTTTCAAAAAAAAGACTAACATAAATAATTGGTCGACTTTGGTCGATTAGAGTCGCTTTTTAATAAAAAAATAAAAAAAGACCAAAAGGTCTTTAATTAATAAGTTCTAATAGGTAAAACTAATTGAGTTAAAGTTTCATCTTCATTAGATTTAATTAAAATAGGTTTAATTTCTCCAATAAAATGAATATCCACAGATTCTGTTGAAAAACTCTTTAAAGCTTCCATCATATATTTAGCACTAAATGAAATCTTAATATTTTCTTTATTATCCTTAGTTATAGGCATTTTTTCTTCAACTTTACCTATTTCAGAAGAAGAACTTCTTAGAATTAAATAATCATCTTTAGTTTCTAGAGTAACAATATTCTTTTCTTTATCACTAGTAAGGATACTAACTCTATCAATAACATCATAGAATGCACTCAAAGAAGTAGATATAGTTAACATTTCTTCTTTTGGTAATAAATTTGAAGTATTTGGGAATGTTCCATTAATTAATCTAGATTGAAATAATAAGTTATTAACTTTAAATAATACCTTATTACTAAAAATATTAATTTCAACCTTGTCTTCACAATTAGAAATAATTTTAGAGAATTCAATTATATTACGACTAGGAATAACAATATTATAAGTCTCACTTGATTCTTCTTCTAATTTAATTACTTTTCTAGCTAATCTATAAGAATCTGTAGAATTACATTCTAATATATCCCCTACTATATTAAAGTTAATACCAGTAAGTATAGGTTTATTTTCTTCATTAGATGTAGCAAAAGCTGTTTGATTAACAATATCAATTAAAGTAGATGATTCAACAATAACTTTATTTTTAGATTCTTCTAAACTAATATTAGGATATTCTTTTTCACTAATACCATTTAAATTATATTCACTGTTTTCTGTGGAAATTAATATTTTTAAATCATCTATTACTTCTATATCAATAAATTCATCTGGTAATTTTCTTACTATATCTAATATATATTTACCTTGTATTATAATAGATCCTTCTTTATCAATAATAAAATCATCACTAGAATTTATACTAGTTTGAATAGTAATATCATTATCACTAGCAGTTAAAGTTAATTTAGTTTTCTTTAAATCAAATCTAATTCCTGCTAAAACTGGTATAAGATTCTTAGTAGAAATAGCCTTACTTACTTTATTAAGTGATTCTAATAATAATTCTCTTTTTATTTTAAATTTCATTTATATTCCTTCTTTCTTTTATATTTATAATAATACTATTAATAGAGTGGAAAAAGTTAATAAAATCATAATTTCTTTTATTTTCAATTAATTTAATAAACATATTACTGTGGATAAAATCTTTTTTTTCAAAACTTTTAAACAACTCCAATATCTTTTTTTAATTTTTCTATAATATTGGCTAGATCTTTATTAACTTTTATCTCATTTTCTATCTTTTCTACTGAATGCATTACTGTTGAATGATCTTTTCCTCCAAATTCAATACCTATCTTAGGAAAAGACTCATCTGTCATTGCTCTACATAAATACATAGCTATCTGCCTTGGAAAAGCAATATTTGAACTTCTTTTCTTGCTTTTTATATCATCAACAGATATTTGGAAGTATTCAGATACAATTCTTTGTATTCTGTGAATTGAATTATTCTCCCCTATTCCTTTACTGGTAAAGTCTTTTAAAGCATCAATTGCTAAATCCAAAGTAATTGGAAGTCCACCCATTATAGCAGAATAAGCGCCTAATCTATTAATAGCACCTTCTAATTGTCTTACATTACTTCCTATATTAGATGCCATATATTGTATAACATCCTCCCCTATTTCATTAGGAAATTCAGCAGTTTTAATCTTTTTCTTAAGTATTTCTTTTCTAAGTTCTAAATCAGGAGGATAAATATTAACAGTTAATCCCCAACAAAACCTAGTTCTAAGTCTATCTTCTAAATTCTTTAAATCATCAGGAGATCTATCAGAAGATATTATAATCTGTTTATTATCTTTATGTAATGTATTAAATGTATTAAAGAATTCATGCTGTGTTTTATTAGATCCCGCTAAGAATTGAATATCATCAATTATAAGAACATCAACAGATCTATATTTTTCTCTAAAAAAGTCTATATAATTAAAGTTAGTACCATCTTCATCCTTTTTAGCAATACTAATATAATCATCTTTAAATTGTTCACAGGTAACATATAATACCTTATTATTAGAATTTTCTACTATATAATTACCAATAGCTTGCATCAAATGTGTCTTCCCTAACCCACTATTACCATATATAAATAAAGGATTATACATTTTACCAGGATTCTCAGCAACACTAAGTGCAGTAGCATGAGCAAATTTATTACTGTTACCTACTACAAAGTTTTCAAAATTTAAATTCTTATTTAAATTAGAATTAAATTCTTTTTCAACACTTTTTGTGGAAATAATTTTTTCTTTTTCTTCTTCCATTTTTAATTCTTCTTCTAATAAGAATTCTATTTCATAATCAGTTCCAGTAATATCAAATAATCTATCATGTATTAAATCATAATAATTTTCTTGAAGATGTCTTTTGTGTATAGGCATCGGTACTACAACAAAAGCTTTATCATCAATAATTTTATTAAGTTTAGTTTCACTAAACCATGTATCGTAGGATAAAGATGATAGTTCATCTTTAATACTAGATAAGAAATTTGACCATAAAATATCTGTATTCAAGTTACCATCTCCCCCACAAAGATTTAATATTGATTTTACTATAACATAAAAGTGAATAAAAAAAACAAAAAAATATTAACTTTTTTTATTCACAAGATATTCACAGTTTTATCCACTACTTATAGTATTGAAATTATTAAAAAATAAGAGTTTTGCACATTTTCCACAAATTTTTTAATAACAGGCCTAAAAAAGTTATTAACATTGTTGTGGAAATTGTTAAAATTAAATATAGAATTGACAAAATAACATTTTTATTATTATAATAATGGAGATTTGTAACTGGAGGTGGAAAGAATGAAAAGAACATATCAACCAAATAATCGTAAAAAATCTAAAAAATTAGGATTTTTCGCACGTAAAAAAACAAATATATTAAATCGCCGTCGTCGTAAAGGTCGTAAAAGACTTTGCAAATAAAATACTACTGTCTAAACAGTGGTTTTTTACTCTTAAAAAGAATTAAGGTGGATCTATATGAAAAAATTATATGTCGTTAAACATCAACAAGATTTTGATAGGATAATAAAGTTAAATAATAAAAAAGTATCTTCTTATTTTATTGTTTATTCTGAAGATAACGATAAGAAATATGATTGTTATGGGATATCTGTTAGTAAAAAGATAGGAAATGCAGTATATAGAAACAAAATGAAAAGAAGAATGAGAAATATTATTGACGATTATAAAAAAGACTATAATAATCATAAAAATTATATTATAATATTAAGGAGAAAAGGTATAGATAGTTCATATAACACATTAAAGGAAGATTTCTTTAATATTATGACTAAATAGAAAGGACATATATGAATAAAAATAAAAACAAGATAAAAATAATAATTATATTGTTATTATTAATATTAACAACAGGTTGTACAAAAAGTTTAGTAGATGAGAATAAAAAAGCAGTAAAAAATCCAAATACTGGCCAAACTTTAACAGAAAATATACTATGTCAGCCAACTGACAAAGATACTATAAAAGCATATGAAAAAGCTGGAGTAAAGATAGAAAAATTACCAAAATGCGAAGACTTTAAGATTAATTCTGGTGGATATGATGGCCTATGGAGTAGTTTAATTGTAAAACCATTATCATGGTCTTTATTAAAGATAGGTCACTTAGTTAAAAGTTATGCTATATCTTTAATTATATTAACTTTAATAATAAGATTGTTAATTTTTCCATTAACACTAAATATGGCAAAACAATCAGAAATAATGAAAGAAATGCAACCAAAGATGCAAAAAATTCAAAAGAAATATGCTGGAAAAGAAGATCAAGAATCAATGATGAAAATGCAACAAGAAACTATGATGTTATATAAAGAATTTCATGTTAATCCAGCATTAGGATGTATATTCTCATTTTTACAATTACCATTATTGCTAGGATTCTTCGAAGCAGTTCAAAGGACACCTGCAATATTTGAAGCTAATTTCTTAGGATTACAATTAGGGACAACAATTAATGTTGGTATAACATCATCTATTTTTTATTCATATTTAATATTACTAATATTAATAGCTGGCTCAACTTTCTTATCATTTAAAATGAATCAAGCAGATATGGCAGCACCTGCAGGATCATCAGAAGCAATGCCTAGTATGAAAATGATGCCATATATGATGTCAATAATGATTATAGTAATGGGTATATTTATGCCATCAGGATTATGCATATATTGGGTAACATCAAATTTATTCACTATTATTCAAAATATAGCAGTTAAAAGGAGAAAGAAAAATGGAAAAGCATAAGTTCACAGGAAAAACTAGAGAAGAAGCAATTCAACAAGCTGTAGAAAATTTACAAGAATTAGAAGAAAATCTAATTATTCTAGATGGTGAAGAACAAAAAGGTGGTTTATTCAAAAGTAAGAAAGTAGAAATAATTGCTATAGAAAAAAGAGAAGTAACAAAATACATTAAAGAATTCTTAATAGAATTGTTAAAGAAATTAGGTTTTAAAGCAAATGTTGAAGTAAAAACAAAAGAAGGAACACCTAACTATACAATCTATTCTGATAATGATTCCTTATTAATAGGAAAGAATGGTAAAAATTTAAATGCTTTATCATTAATAGTAAAAGAAAATTTACAAAAAGAAATTAAAGAGAACTATAGATTCATAATAGATGTTAGTGATTATAAAGAAAAAAATGATCAAAGATTAGTACGTTTAGCAAAAAGAATAGCTAGAGAAGTTAAATTTTCAAAAATAGCAGCTAAACTAGATCCAATGAATTCTTATGAAAGAAGAATAATTCACAACACATTAACTAATAATAAATATGTTATTACTGAAAGTGAAGGAGAAGAACCTAATAGAGCAGTAGTAATAAAACCAAGAGAAGATTAGAGGTATAAATATGGAATCATGGGAAGATTTAATAAAAACACTACCAACTGATGAAACATTAGAACAAAAGGAAAAAAGTGGAGAACTAAAAGATATAGATAGAAAAATAGAAGATATTCAAGCAAAAATAGAAAATATGAAAACAGAAATGGATGAAAGAGAAGAAATAAATAAAATGTTAAATTCTACTCCACAAGAACAAACAACAACAAAAAAAACAAAATAAAAAGAGAACTATAGAACTGCTACGATTAATTTCTACACAAAATAAAAAGTTCTTAACTGTGACTACATCGATATTTAATCGGTGTAGTTTTTAGTTTATTTTTGATTTTT
>ONIZ01000026.1 GCA_900317975.1 uncultured Bacillota bacterium | reverse complement strand
AAATTGTAGCATTAGGAAACAAATCACTTAATTTTTTATTTTCCTCATCACTAAAATTATTAGTTTTTATACAAACACCATTAACTAAACTTGAAGGAATCCCTCCAACTATAGCAGACCAATAATTATGTATACCATCATGATCAACTCTCATATCAGTTCCATATGGAGAAAGAGGTTCAATTAACTTATCAAATAATTCTATTTCATCACTTGTATATATCTCAGGTATTTTTGATGGATCATTATTTTTAATACCTTCATATTCAAAATAATCCAAATGTAATAATTTCTTCATAACAGGGTTTTGATCATCAAAAAATAGTAATATATCTTTACCAATATTTAATCTAGACCTATTATCTTCAGCCAAATCTCCTTTATAAGGATAACCTTCACCCTTTGTTCTAGAAAGAAATACACAAAATCTTCCTTCTAATTCACTTTCCAAAACACCAAACCACTCACTAGCAAGAACTCCATGAGTTGATAAACTCTCAAGATTTTCAAAAAATGGAGCACATCTATGATTTAGCATTCCAGGAAGAAGCAATACATGATCTCCTTCACGAGGAAATTCATTTACTTCTCCAACTTGACTTTCTAAATTATAATAAGTGTCTTCTACATATTTTACCAATCTATTTTTTTCTTCATCATTAAACCATTTTTTCTCACTTAAATTAGCAAAATTAACTTCAGTTGGTTTTATATTAGCTCCCCAAATAATCATAAACTATACCTACCTAGCCAACCATCTTTACTACATTGAGTTGAATTATTAAAAAAATCTTTAAATAATTTCTCTTCATCATCTAGTATTTCATCACTTAATTCTTGAAAAGCATCTTTTTGTTTTTCAGAAATACCCTCAGTCATCTTAACAACTTTACCTTCATTAATATAAATAAAGTTAGGTGCATAAATTCTTTTTTCACCTACTTTAACTTCTTTATTATTACTATCAGTTAAAGTGTAATCACTTAATACACTATCAAATTCTTTTAATAATTTATTATAAGTATCAGTTCCATCACTTACTTTTTCTACTTTTCCTTTATCATCTAATTTATATTTATCTCTTAATATTTCATTAAAATCATCATCCCAAATAGAAACATAATATATTTTATCAACATCATAGTCTTTAGATACTTTTATTGCTTTTTCAATTACACTTCTACACCAAGGACATTTCTTATCTCCAAAATAAACATAAAAAGTCTTTTTATCTTCTATCATTTTTAAGATTTTTTCAGCACTAACTTCAACAAAAGGATTATCTTTATCAATAGATACTTCTCTATATTTCTTTTCACCTATCTCTTTTCCATTAATACCTTCATAATCTTCTTTAAATTTAAGAGCATTTTTATTTGAACATCCAGTAAACAAAATAACTCCTAATAATAAAATAGTAATTAACTTAAATTTCTTCATATAAACCGCCTCTAACTATAATTATATAAAATTTTTCTATTTAATACAATTTTTCTATTATGATTAGACATTTTTTATAAAAAAAGAAGAAATATATTTCTTCTATTCAGCAACTACTTCAAAGTCAGCTTTTGTTGCTCCACATAGTGGACAAACCCAATCTTCAGGTAAATCTTTAAATTCTATACCGTTATTATCCTTAGGATCATAAATATAACCACATATTTTACATTTATATTTCAAAATATCACTCCTTTCTATTTTTTATATTGAATACCTTCATCAACATTTTCTAACAAATTAACATCAATACTATTAATGATTTCTCTAGCAAATTCTATAGTAGAAGACATAGCTCTAGCAGTAATAATATTATTATCATGACAAATATTATTATTCATATAATTCCCTTCAAAAGAATCACTTTCAAAACCAGGATAACAAGTATAATTAATCTCTTTAAGTAAACCAATATTACCTAAAATACTAGGTCCAGCACATATAGCAGCAATCATTCCACCATTATTATTATGATTAATTAAAACTTCTTTTAATTTATCAAAATTACTAAGGTTGTTAACCCCTAGTTTACCACCAGGAATTACCAAAACTTCAAATTTATAATTATTAAATTCACTCCATATTAAATCACTATATAACTTAATATTATGAGAAGAAGTAATTATATTACTATCAGTAATAGATATTGTTTTAACATCAAATCCAGCTCTCCTTAATAAATCTATAGTAATAATACCTTCACTCTCTTCAAATCCATCAGCTAAAAATACTCCTATCATTTACCCTCCTATCAATAAAATTATATCATAAAAAAAGATTAAATATTTTTATTTAACCTCTCTAACTTCATCTCTATATTTATAAATATTCTTACTATCAATTAAATAGCACATCATTTTAAATGCATAATCATAGTATTTACATAATTTATAATATGACAATTTTTCATATTTCTTATCAATATCTCCAATTACACCCATTTTAGTAATAACACTTTTAATACTTGTAAATATAGTACTATTAAATGATTTATATAACTCAATATCTTTATTCATATAATCATATATTTTATTAAGAATAATTCTTTTCATTTTAATTCCATTATTATTAATATTATTATAACTTAGTAATAACTCATAGATATCATCATCGACTAATCCAAACAAATCATCAAAAACAATATCTTTCTTATATATTAAAACTTTATCATCTAAATCATATGCTTGTAACCCATATCTATCAAGAATTACAGGAATATTATGAAATAAAACACTATAACATTTATCGCCAAAAACTACATTGTCTTTATAATATTTAATATTTTCAAATACTAATTGTATATTTAATAGAAATTCCAAAAAATTAATAAAATTATTCTCATTAATCTTTTTATTCTTAATATTAACACCTATATAATCTAAATAAGAATATAAATCTATAAAAGTATCTCTATATTTCCAATTATTAAATAAAAAAGTATCAACAAATTCAAAATAAGTATAATTTTTCTTATCTAAACTTAAACATTTACTAGATAAAACTTTAATAATTTTACTATATTCATCTTTATAAGTAGTCTTTTTTTCTATATTAAAGATAGACTTTCTCATATCGATCCCCCCAATATATATTATTTATATTTATCTATCATTTGTTTAATTGTTAAAACAACTCCACCAACTAGAGGAATTACAGTTAAACCAGTCTTAAAAGCATCAACTATTTGCTTAACATTTCCAGTAACTTTCTTAAACTTATTAGCTCCTCTTCCTATAGCATCAGTTCCAGTCTTAACATCAATTAACTCTTTATAAAAACTTTTAGCAATACTAACACTATCACAAGTAAATAAATAATCACCCTTAGTAGTATTAACTTTTACAATATTATCTTTAATCTTTATACCAGGCTTATCCTTATATTGTTTAATATCATCAATAGAAATAATATCTACTACTTTTAATTTTTTACTAAAAATACCCTTTAACTTTTCAAAAGTTATTTTCTTATCCGTAAGAGTAACTTTAATATATCCCTTCATACCTTCTACTTTTACAAATTCTTCAAAATAAATAGTTTCTTGTTCCATATTATCCTCCTATTAAACAATAATATACCCAATTATACCTACAATAATTAACATAATAACTAAAGTAAATATTAATCCATTAATAAACATTTCAACCCTCGAATTAGTTTTACTAACTAATTTTACATCAGGTCGTACTTCATATTTAATTTTCTCAGCATTAGCAAATTTATAAGTATCTGTAAATTTATCAAATAAATCATCACTTAAAATCTTTTTTAATCCAACAAAAGCACATTCAGTAGGAGAAAGTACTTCATCATCTAAATAGTATATTCTTGTTATTAAATCACATATACCATTAAAAGTACCTAAGAAATAAATATCATTATCAAATAATAAAAATTTATTTCTATCAATTAATAGAAAATCTCCCTTAACTATAGAATTTCTAATAGAAGAAATAACCTTTCTATTTCTATCTTCAATTCTATAAATCATAGAATTATCATCATTAATTAATTCATTTTTAAAATCTAGAAAATAATTTGAAATTCTCTCAAGTCTAATATTTTCATCACTAATATTACTAAAAGCAGAAATATCATTAATAAAATCATTACAAGACTCTATTATATTATTATCAAATGATTCACTATTAAAAACAAAATTATTACTAGCTATTTTTAATCTTATATAATCAACAACAGCATCTTCAGAAACAGAAGAAAGTAAATAACTATAGACAATAACCAAGTCAATATCATCATATAAATCTTTTTTTATTCCCATCATCTCAGACATTTCTGAAATAAGACCATTTGATGTCATAATAAATTGATCATTTCTAATTTTCTTTCTATCCCTATATAATTTTTTAATATTATTAATCAAATATTTTCTTTCAATTTTTTCAGCTTTATCTTTAGCTTCATATTCCTTTAACAAAGAATAATAATAATTAAGTTCATTTTCATTTAATTGTGCATTCAATTTATTTAATAATTCTTCATTTATTAAAACATTATTCAAAGTATTCTTTTTACCTTTTAAATATTTTTTAAAATTAATAAAATAATCCAATGAGTTATCAAAATCATATTCAAATTTATCTTTCAATTTATTTAAATAATCTTTATAATCATTGCTCTTATTTCTAGAATAATATCCAAATAAACCAAGAACAACAACAGGTATACTACAATCTATAATATAATTACCATTAATATCATGAATCTTAATAAAGTCTCCATCTATTTCATAACCTTCATTTTTTATAAATTTATCTCTAAGTTTATCCACAAACCAAATAGCTGTCCTAATTTTATTTGTCTCTTCTTCATTAACCTCTTTAGATAATAACAATTCATCCATATCATTCTTTGAATCAATTTTTCCGTCTACTAATACAAAATCTAATAAGTATAACATAGTATCCATAACTCTATTATTTTCCGGATCAAAATTCTTATTATAAATAAGAAAACTATTAATATTAAAAACATTAAAATGAGAAGGATCTAATTTTATAGAATTATCCTTTAAAGAATCAAATAATTCTTTTGAAATTTTATCAAGTTTATCATGATTATATTTCATAATAGTCACCCACTTATAATTATAAATGCATTATTAAATAAAAACTAGTATCTTTGTAAAGTAAAAAAAAGAAATATCAAAAGATATTTCAATATTTACTATCAATTCCTAGATATTCTTCTAAAGTAATCCAATTACCACCATTATATAATTGAGTCGCTACATCTACCCCTACATATCTAATATGCCAAGGTTCATATATATACCCAGTTATACTTTCCTTACCTTTAGGATATCTAATAATAAACCCATATTTATAACAATTATTATTTAACCATTGTCCTTCACTAGTATTAATCCATTCTTGATTAAGATATAAATAATCATTAGGTCCTTTAATATCAGCAGCTAATCCTGATTGATGTTCAGAGTGACCTGGTCTAGCACTATATGTATCTGCAGCAGCATATCCATCTCTAGCAGCATACCTATTATATAATCCATTTTGAGTAGAATAAGATCTGAATCCACTACCTATATTTAAATAAATACCTTCATTTGAAGCAGCACTTTTCATAGTACCAAATGCACTATTAAATGATGAAAGTAAGCCTCCAGGATTATAAGAACTAGGTAAGTCATAAGACTTATTAACAATTAAAATACCATTTATATAATATAATCCATCTCTATTTTCAATAGTATACCCTTTAGAAGTAGTCCCCGTTTTAACTCTATTCTTAGAAGCAGGTTGAGAAGGTGCAGGAGCAACTACCACTTCATTTTTAACAGTCAATTTAAATTCTTTCTCACTACTATTATTTCCTTTGTCAGTAGAAACAATTTTTAAATTATATTCTCCACTTTTATTGATATCATATTCACCAACTACTTCAGTATTAATTTTATCTTTAGAATTATCTGTTACTTTAACATTACTTAAAATATCAATATCTTTCCCAAAGTCAGTTTCCATATCACTTACTTCAATTTCAGGTGCTTTATCATCTTTTACAATTAATTTAATATTATAAGATTTTTTATGATAACTAATTTTACCCAAATATTCTCCAACATAATAAGTAGTTTTATCCTCTATTTTAAGTTTAGACCACTTAATTTTAGAAGCTTTATATTTAGTATAATCTGAAGTATTAGGTATTTTATCTCCTATCTTAATAGTAATATTCTTTTTATAATCAAATTTGTTATATTTATATATTAAAAAAGCACTAACACCACCAAAAATTACTAAAATAGCTATAACTATAATAATTATCTTTTTCTTCATAATTATCCCCTCAAACAAGCAAATTATATCATATAAAAACTACTTTTAGCAATAAAACAAAATAGAATACTAAAAGTATTCTATTTCACTGTCCATTCTAAAGTATCAACCATAGATTGATATTCAAAATAATCAACCTTATGATTAGCAACTATCCTTCTCTTTAATTTTCCATTTTCATAATAAACTCTAGTTATTTTTTCAACACCTTCATACGCATAAACTAATGCTATATAATCATTATCTCTTTCTTTAATAATAAAATTAATATTACCATCTGCTTTTTCTAATATTTTACTTTGAAATACTAGACCTTTATCATACCCCTTATAAAGAGTTAAATCAAAATTAGTATCATCAACCATAATATAAGTTAATAATTCATCATAACCATCATTATCAATATCAACATATGAATATTTATTACGACCATTAGATTCAATAGAATTAATCAAATCATCTTCATTCAAATATTCAAGAGTATCTTCTTCTTTAGGTTTATTAGAATCATCTTTTTCCTCAGTTTTAGCAGACTTATCATTATTTTTAACAATGCTATATCCTAAATAACCACCTTTTAATATAAAAAATTCAGCAACTCCAACAATAATACACATGATTATAGTAAATAAAAAACTAATTTTTCTTTTTGGTTTTTGTTCTTGCATATATAACCCTCCTATTCTATTTATTATTATATCAAAAAATTAGTAAAAAAGACATTTAAAAATGTCTTTATATTATTTCTTCTTTTTACTATTTTTGGCTTTCAAAGCATCTTTAGCAATCATTTCTACATCTTCTAATTTTAATTTAGCTCTTCCTTCAACAACCAAATCCTGTATTTTATTATTCATAATAGTTGCAACACTACCTATTATAGAAGTAATTATAACTAAAGTTATTTCATCTAAACCTAATATTGGATCAGGAAGTATTAAATCAACTATACAAATAATACCAATAATTCTAGTAAGCATTACTAATTCACTAGCAGTATTATCAAGTTTACCAATTTTACTAGCAACTTCATCAGTCATTTCAGGTGAATTATATTTCTTTTTAATTTCATCTAAATTCATATAACATCATCTTCTTCATTTTCATAAACAGCATCATAATTATCTTTTATATCATCATCAAACTGTTTATCTTCTAATAAATCTAAAGTTTCTGCATAATGATCTTCATAAAAATCATCTCCATTATCGATATACTTTTTAAAACCTTTTTCAGCACATTTTAATAAGAAATAAGCTTTATCTAAATCAGTATCAAATAAACCCTTTTTCATAGTTTCTTTTCCAATAGCTAAGCTTAAACTAGGATAATCTTCATAAGGAGCATAAGATTTTAATAAAGCTTCTTCTGCTTTTTTATAATAGTATTTTTCCAACTCTTCATCTTTATCAACAAAATCATTACTACTATAAATATTTCCTAATTTATACAAAGCATCAATTACACCTAAATCAGCAGCAATATTAAAATAAGCTAAAGCTAAACTAACATTAGATTCTATACTTCTACCATATAAATAACAATATCCTAGATTAGAAATAGCTTGTGGATTTCCCATAGCAGCACTTAATCTATAGTACTCAATTGACTCTTCATAATCATCACCATATTTATCTGCGCCTTTGCTTAATAAAAAGTTACTATCTTTTCCTCTAATCGCAACAAAATCAGCATCACTTAAAGCTATCATAAATAACCTCCTATAATCTAATATCATTTTACCACAAACTAAAAAAAATAGAAGTATCTACACTTCTATTTTTGGCATTAAAAAGACTATTTATTATATTTTTCAATAGCCCTTCTTATTTTCTTAATAGCCATAGGAATATGATTAACTGTATCACTAGCCATCATTGAAACAGCGCCAACCTCTTTTTCAGCTTCTTCTCCTGCAATACCATTAATATAAGCAGAAGCTCCTACTACATTCAAATTACATTCATTATAAGCAAGCAATCCACCTAATATTCCAGTTAAAACATCTCCACTACCAGCAGTAGCCATTCCGCTACAACCTCTATCTACTAAATAAACTACATCACCATCTGTAATAATAGTAGTAGAACCCTTTAACAATAGAATACAATTATTATCTTTAGCAAAATCTCTAGCATATTTTACAGGATTACCCAATATAGTAATTGTATCCTTCTTTATCAATCTACTAAATTCACCTAAATGAGGAGTTAATATTAAATTACCTTTAAAACTTCTAATAATAGATAAATCCATCTCAGATAAAGTATTTATTCCATCAGCATCTAAAACTATAGGTCCAAGATAATGATTAAATAAAAATTCAAGTATTTTAGGATATTCTTCACTCTTACCCCAACCCATACCAATAACTAAACAATCGCTTTTCTCTATAGCGTTATTTAAATCAATTTCATTATATAGCATTTTCCCATCCATAGATTGCATACCATATACAATACTTTCAAGTACACAAGGTAATATCGCATTACCAATACTTCTAGGAACACATAATCTACTTACACCAACACCACTCCTTAAAGCAGCACTAGCCATATTACATAATTTAACACTACCATTATAGTCACTACATCCACCAATTATACTAACTAACCCATAATCATATTTATTAGAAAAGTTTTCTCTATCTTTAATAACTTTACTAAAATCATTTAGTTCTAATAAATAACTATTTGAATCGAACTCATAATTTAAACTATAATTAACGACTTTTTTAATATAATCTTTTGCCATATTAAGAAAATGACCATATCTAAATCTAACAAATGAAACAGTAAGAATAGATTTAATAATATTTTTACCTATACCAGTATTAGGATTTAATCCACTATTAATACCAACACTAATAATATTTTTATTACTATCATTCATATTAATAATAATAGAATCATCTATATATTGATTTAATCCAGTAAAATTTGAATCAATAAGCCCATCTATTAATAAATCATACCCACTAAAATCATTTTTTCCATTAGCAAAAAATATATTTCTTTTATCAAATTGTTCTAAATACTCATTACTATAATTACCATTAATAAAAATATCACATTGACAAGAATCTTTTATTAATGAAGCTAAACTCAAAGCAATTTTACCTTTATTATTATTACCAATAATAAAAGCAATCTTCCCCCTATAATCATAAGCATCATAAAGAGCAAGTGAACATCTTCTAATTAATTCACTAATATCTACTCCATTTATAAAATTAACATATTCTTCTCTAGACACAACCCTTTTCATATATTTTCACCTATTATTAATTCTATCATACAATTAATAAAATGTGTTGAGTTTTAATATAAAATGATTAAAATTTATTGACTTTTTATGAAATAACTGATAAAATATACCACTGACAAAAAAGGGAGTGAAATAATGATTAAAGCACTTGAACAAATAAAAGAAATATTGACAAATAGAGATTTTTTAACAAGCGTTGAAATCGAAAAAATATTAGATGATCCTAACTTAACAAAAGAGGATAAATCAGAAATTCAAAGATTTATAATTGAAAATAGAATAGATATAGTTGAAGATGAAAATGAAAAGGAACAACCGGTACCAGAAGATATAGTTGATGACGATGATGTAGTTAATCCAATTGCCGAAGAAGACATTGAAGCACAAGGTCAAGAAGTAGCTATCAATAAAAATGATGATCCAATGTATGAGTATATAACAAAATTCTTAGAAACTAACAATATTAAACTAGATGATGAAATTATAGATGAATTTGTTAAAGAAATAAGTGCATATACAGATGAAGAATATACATATGAAAATATAGTAGATTTCTTAGAAACAAAAGGACTAAATAACAACATTGATCAAGATTCAATTATAAATTTAGCTAAAAAAATAAAAAGAGAAAATGCTAGAAGATTTGAAGTTGGTAAATATGTTAATGATTCAGTTAGAATGTATTTAGCAGAAATTGGTAGAATACCACTATATACATTTGAAGAAGAACAAGAAGCTGCCTATAAAATTAAAGAACAAAGAGAACTAGTTGAAAAATTACAAGCAGCTAATTCAGAACAAATAGAAGAAGAACAAGCAAAATTAAAAGAATTAGAAAAAGAATTTGCAACTCACAACTTACGTTTAGTTGTAAGTATAGCTAGAAGATATTGTACAAGTTCTGACAATTTATTAGACTTAATTCAAGAAGGAAATTTAGGTTTACAAAAAGCTGTAGAAAAATTTGAAGTAGAAAAAGGATTTAAGTTTTCAACATACGCTACTTGGTGGATAACACAAGCTATTACAAGATCAATTGCAGATACTTCAAGAACTATTAGAATTCCTGTTCATTTACATGAACAAATTGGTAAACTAAAAAAAGCAAATAGAGTTTTAACTGCTACATTAGGAAGAACACCAACTATAGATGAATTAGCAAAAGAAATAAATGCAACACCTGAAAAAGTTGAAGAACTAAGAAAATTATTAAAGGGAGTCGTTTCTCTTGATAGCCCAATAAAAACAAGTGATGGTGATCAAGACTCATTAATAGTGGATTTTGTTAAGGATGAAAAAGCTAATCCAGAAGAAGAAACAATGGCTAGAGAATTACAAAAAGAAGTTTCTCAATTGTTAAAACATATGAAAAATCCAAGATCAAGAAGAGTAATAATATATAGATTTGGTCTATATGATAACAACATTTCAGAAGAAGAAATGGAAGCAACAAGATTAAGATATCTTATAGCAACCCTACCAGTAGAAAAAATGAGATCAGTTCCAGAATCAGTAATGGAAGATTTAATTAGAAATATGACTAGTAGAAAAGCAGATAATATTAAAAATTTCATAATTAAAAAGTTACCTGAAGATATTAAAAATGAAGGAATAAGATGTATACTACCTGAACATTTCAATAAATTAAGTAATATTCAAAAAAGAAGTATATATGTATCTTTATTTGGAGAATCAAGTATTCCAGAAAATACAAGATTAGAAGTTGTAGACTTCAGAATTAAAACATTCTTTGAACAAACAGACATAGATACATTAAGAAGTTTATGTAAAGAAAGATTATCAAACGAAGAAAAAGGAATATTACTATCAGGAATGTCATCAATTGAAAAAGAAGAATTAATTGATAATGTAGATGAAAATGTATTTACTACAGGAAAAATACAATTTGCTAAAAGAATTATAGATGTTTTAGCAGGAAAGTATACAGCTTATCCATTAAAAGACTATGCACCAAATGAAGCAGATAAAGAACGTAAAATTATGATAAATATTATAAATAACGATCCATATAAAGATATGCTTAAAGATAAAGAAGAATATGCTACTGCATGTTTAGTAGCTAAAGAGTATAGAGATATATATGGTAAAGATGTATTTCCATCAACATTAATTTATGTAAAAAGTAAATTTAGAGAAGAATACAATGTTGCATTACAAAAATTCCAACAAGGAAGTGTCGCTACTCTAGAAGACATAGGACAATTAGAAGATCTAACAAGAGAAAGAATACGTCAAATAGAAGCAAAAGCAAAAAGAGAATTATTTGTAAAACAAAGAGGAAGAATTCATTCACTAAAAGGATACTTAAATAATTAAAAAGGAGAATTATAATTCTCCTTTTTTTATATCATTTAATACATCTAAATACATTTCTCTATCATTATCATAAGTTATTAAATCACTAACTTTATTTTCATCTTCAAAGTAACAAGAACTAATTTCACTTAATTGAGGATTAAGTTTTCCTCCAATCATTTTACCAATAAAATATGTTACTTTTTCAATAGAATTATTATCATTTTCATATTGAACATAATATTTTTTATTACTAGTTATTTCTATATCTATACCAGTCTCTTCCTTAACTTCTCTAATAGCAGTTTCTTCTTCTATTTCATTTCCTTCAACATGTCCTTTAGGAAAACTTATATGACCATATTTATGTTTTATAATTAAAACCTTATTATCATTAAACACTACTGATCCACAACAAATTTCATAATTCATATTCATCACCTAAAAAAATTATAACATAATAAAAAAGTATTGAAAAATAAGTTATATTTTGTTAAAATAATTTTATCAGTTGGGGCTATAGCCAAGTGGTAAGGCGTGGGTCTGCAAAACCCTGATCGTCGGTTCAAATCCGTCTGGCCCCTCCATTTTTTTTTGCTAAAAAAGTGATGACAACCATCACTTTATTTTTTTAATCTTTTGAAATATAATTTTGAACTAATTGCCCACATCCAAATTCAGTATTATTTTCAGTACCAAATAAATAGCATTCAAAGCCAACTGCTTTTAATTTATCTAGTATTTTTAACATATCTTTAGCTTTAGGAGAAAACAAATTATTTTCCTTACATTTTTTAGTATAATTCAAAAATGATACTTTTATAATAATGTCATTTTTAAACTCTGACAAATATTTTATCATCTTATTAATATCTTCATCACTATCATTTATACCTTTTATAACAACATAATTTAGTTTAACTCTACAAATATCATGATTATTCTTATATTCTATAGCTTTTCTAATATTATCAATTAAATTATAATTTTTAGGTAAATTTTGAATTATATATTTAATTTTATCTAATTCACAAGAATAGTATGGAAGTTGTAAAGTTCTTATAGGTAAATCCATATTATTCCAATATTCAAAACAAGAATTATCAAATCCTGTAGTTGCTATATTCACTTGTACATTTTTATATTTTTTTCTAATTAAATTTATACCTTCAGCAATTTCTTTTTTTACAAGTGAAGGCTCTCCAATTCCAGTAAATGCAATATAAAAGTTAGGATAGTTATTTGGATTTTCTCTACTTTCTTCTAAACAGGTTTCAACTTGTTTTAGATAATCTTCTGGAGAAAGAAAAATCTTATTCTCTGGAAGTGAACCTGATGCACAAAATCTACATCCAACAACACAATTATACATATTACTTATTTCAACAGTTAAATCTTTTTGAATATCATCTTTTAAATGAATTATTGTCATACTTTCTATTATTCTTTTATCATCATATTTTAAAAGATATCTATCAATTATCTCTTTATTCCAATTTCTTGAATTATAATCTATATTCTTACTAATTTTTTCAACTACTTCAAATTTATCCATCTAAAATTAACCTTTCTACTAGTAATTATTATTAAATAATACATTTGATTAAAACAATGTATTATATACTTTCAAATAGTTTAAATAATTATAACACAAAAACAAGTGTCGCAACTATGTACATCTTTTTTATTCATATATACCCACCTAAAATAATATTATCATAACATTTACTTAAAATATATAATAAAAAAAGAGTCAACTTAATGACTCTTAATACATTTCACTATCTAAATTATTTTTAAATCTAATTAATAACTTCTCTATTAAATCATGATCAGTAATTTCTTCCATATTATCTTCTTCAAAAGTACAAAACATCATATTAGAATAATCATCATTATCAATTAAATAATAATAATTATTATTATCCATTTCAATAGTAGAAATTACAGTATATTTTTTATTGTCTGATAAAGTTAATACTTCACCTTGCTTTAACATTATTTATTTACCTCCAAATTAAAGTATTCAAATTTTTTCTTTTCTTCCATATACTTTTCTTTTAAATATTTATTAATAAAACTTGTAGAAGCTAGACCAAATAAAGTAATTAAATCAGGATCAAATTCATCTTCTCTATAAATCATACTTAACGAAGAAGAAACAACTTCATCATAGCTATGATTTTCAAAATATATACCAAATATAGCATCAATTATACAGGTACCTGCTATAACCATAGATTTAGCATTATTATTAGAACCTTTTTCTAAAATTTTAAACTTACCCATTTCTACGTCCTCCTCTATTATTAGTATTAGTAACAGTATTAGTATCAGAAAGCATTTGAGATAATTCATTAGATTGTTTTACTCTTCTATCTAATAATACTCCCCTATTAGCTCTAGTAGTATCAAATAATAATTCAGAAGCATTACCTCGATATTTAGTTTGTCCTACACCTGCTAGATATTCATAATCTCTAAACTTTCCTACTTTACCATTAGGAAATCTAACATTTTTATTTAAAATATCAGGATTACAATAATTAACTATCTCTGTTGCCTTTATCTTGTTTCCATTAATATTAATAGTCCCGTTATTAGCAACCACATTATCTTCCATCATTTTAGCAAAATCACCATGATATTCTGTTTGTCCAATAAACATAACAAATCCATCTATAAATTGAAGATAGGACATCTCAGCACCACTTTTTAATATAAATTTACCATTCTCAGGAATATGTGGAAAAACATAATTTCTTAAGTATTCTTTACCAGAAATAACACTACCATTTGGTAAAATCATACGTTTATTTAAAACTCTATTATCTAGCATGGAACATAATTTATTAAAATCAATTCCACTTGAAGATGCAGCCTCTCGTTTCCTCTTAGCCTCTTGTTTAGCTCTCTGTTCTCTCAAAAGTCTTTCTCTTTCTTCTTGTAATCTTCTTTGTTCTTCTGCTCTTCTCTGCCTTTCTAAGGCTTTTTGTCTTTCCTCCTGTAATCTCCTTTGTTCTTCTTCTCTACGTTGTTTTTCACGTTCTAACCTTCTTTGTTCTTCAATTCTTCTCTGTTCTTCTTGTAAACTAGTTTGTCTTGCTAATTCAACTTCTTGATCATCTCTTAACAAAAATTCAAACTTATCAACATCAAAGCATGATTTTTTAATATCAATACCTTCTCTTTGAAATTCAGCTTCAATATTCTTTTTCAAACTACGTTTATATGAAGGATCATTTCTTCTTATTTCAGATCCCATTTTTTTAAATTGAGCCTCATAATTACTATAATAAATATGAATTATTTTATTTTCCCTAGTATGTATCGTAATAGTAGGAGAACTACTAGAATTTTGTACTCCTCTATTTATTATAGAATTAAAATTTTGATGAATATTATAATATAAAAGATTTCTAAAATTACCACTAGTAAAATCATCTTCTACTAAACCATATAATTCATAGAAAGCACTAGCATTTCCTCTGCTTTTATAATCATTTAAACGCTTATAATAAACATTATACAAAGAATTAACTATTCTACTTTCTATTATTTCACCAATTGTAGTTTCTCTATTACCTTGACGGACTCTTTTATTAACATTTCTAAAAATCCACTCATTAGTAGTTTTTTCAAGTGCTCTATCTATTGCTTTAGATCTAACTTCATTAAATGATCTTAAATCACCATTACTACCTCTCTCAGGTTCTGATCCATATCCAATCCAACCATCTATCTTACCAGTCATAGAAGGAGGATCACAAAGTCTTGAACATAGTTCAGGATTTTCTTTTTTTATTTCTCTAAGAATTTCAATATAATATTTTAAATATTTACTACTAGAATAAATTACTAAGGAATCATCTCTATTAGCAAAATCATCAAATTTATAATAGAAAGGAATTCCTCTTGCCATACATTTATCTGTAAATAAAGTTGCTATATCAAAAGTATCAACACTCTCACTATTTAAATACAATCTATGCTCAATTGGCGGCCTTCTGTGTGTATGAAAGCTTAATTCAGAAGAATCAATATGATGCCAAGAACTAAATTCTCCTAAAGTTTGAAATCCATATCTACTAATCAAATTATTATCATCATTAGCTAAAGCCCAAAATTCATCAGCAGTCTTAACTTCAGGCATATTTCTTAAATAATTAATTAATTTACCTAAATCTCCATAATATCCAGGATTATTAGTAGTAGCATAATTAATCTGATTTCTATTTAAAGATAATACACTATTTTTCCAGATATTAAACATCTTAACCCAATAAGCATCTTTTTTTGCAGGATAATACTCCCCATTGTGATATTTTTTCTGAGATAAATGATATCTAGTAATAGAATTATATATACTTTTATTATTAGAATAACAATCTATAATATAATCTAAAAAAGCATCATTATCTAAAGGATTAGAAATACTATTATATAAGTTTCCATAATAACCCATATAT
>ONIZ01000007.1 GCA_900317975.1 uncultured Bacillota bacterium | reverse complement strand
CCTAATTCTTTAGTTAAACTTAATTCTAATTTACCTAATCTTTCAGTTATATTAGATTCATTAATATTTTTCATCAATGAAATGATTACTAATATTATTAATATTACTAATAGTCCTATAATTATGTAATCTATCATATTATCACCTAATTATATTATATACCGAACATTCTTTCTATACAATAAAAAAGAGTCAATTATGACTCTTATTTAATCTTATATGGTTTTTCGTATGTACCTTTTCCACTCTTGTAGTAAACATTTTCTTTTAAGTGAACTACAGGTCTAATATAGCAGCTATTTATAGCATGTTTTACTTCTATATTTCCATCTTCTGTTACTCCATATACATCATATGTATTAGATGAATCTCCTGTTGCTAGACAGAATTTATATTTATCTCCACCATTTATTCCTGATTTCAAATAGTTATAGTTTTGACATGATTCACTTAAAGTGTTTGTACAGTTTACATCTAATGAAGCATTCATATATTCACTTGCTGTTAATAATCCTACATATTGATTTTGCATTTTTTCAATACACTCAGTTTCATTATTTTTTGATGTATCTTCATGAGAACGCTTTCCTACACACATATCAAATGCAGCTAATTTAGCTTTATTAGTATCACTTATTACAGTTATTTCTCTAGAATCTCTTTCTCTTTGATATTTTCCTTTAAATATTGTTTCTAATTTTTCTCTAACTCTACTATTTTGATATGAATTTATACCTATTTCATATCCTTTATCAGTATTAAATCTATCATCCCAACTGCTTTGTAAGTCTCTTATTCCTTCTGCAAATACTAAAGTAATTGTATTATCATTATTAATTCTAACTATTTGCCATAGATAATCGCCTAATTTAACATAATTATTTACGTTATCTCCTTTAAATACATATGCTCCATTTATGGCATATAAACCATAACCTGAGGTTACTATATTATCATCACTTGCTACTACTTTATATAGTTCTGTTGTTACATAACTATCTCCACAGTCAAGGTATGGACTATATACATATTTTCCAGCAGAATTCTCTACTGTTACATATGAAGTTCCACTATTACATGTAATATTTTCATCAGTTATTAATTCTTGAAAATCTTTCATGTATTCTTCATTAATTAAATTAGTTGCAGGAATATCAATTACATCTCCTTCTTCAGGTAAATATTCTGAATGGGCATCCATGTATTTTTCTCCTGCTTCTTTCATTATTTTTTCTACATCTGTAAATGATCTATTTCTTTTTGTAGTTAAAGATAAAAGTAACATTACAATGAAGAATAATATTAATAATACAGCAACTATTCCCATAAATCTAATTAATTGCTTTTTTAGTTCTGCATTATGTTTCTTTTGTTGTTTCTTTTTTACTGCTTGTTCATCATCATCTTCTACTTCTTCAACTTCATTTATTTCTTCTTCTTCAATTCGTTCAACTTTTTTTCCTGTATTAAAATTAATATTCATAATACCTCCTAATTATCAAAGAAATCATCAAAGAAATCATCATCATCCTCTTCTTCATCTAATGTTAAATCTGGTTCTTTAGTTTCCTTTACTATATTTGTATTTATATTAGGTTTAATTTCATTTTCTTTATTTTCATTTATTTCATTTGTTGAAGCTGATTTTTCAATAGTTGGTAATTCTTTCTTAGTTGATGTACCAGTTCTTGTTCTAGCCTTTGCTTCGCGTTCTTTTTCAGCTTGTTCTTCTTTTTCTAATTCTGCAATTTTAGCATCAATTTTTCTTACTAATTCATCTACATCAAAATCATCGTCGTCATCATCTTCAAATGTTGGTATTGGTTTCTTAACAGGTGGTGCTGATACTTTATTTTCAGATTGTTTAGAAACTGGGATACTTGGCATATCTTGTATGTTTGGTATGTTTGGTATGTTTGGAATATTAGGAACTGCTTCATCCCTCTTTCCAAATGGTGGCCTAATTTGTTCTCTAGGTCTTTCACTAGTAGGCATACTTTGAGGACCAAATCCAGGAGGAATAGGTCTTGTAGAAGGCATTCCCATTTGTCTTTCCATCATTGCTCTTGTTGAACCTGCACTTCCATCTGTTCCTTCTTGTTTTTCTTTATTCATCATATCAAGAAGTTTTTTCTTCTTAGTTTGTCTTACAAATTCTTTAATATCAAATGTATGTACTTTTCTCTTTTCTCTTGTTGGATAATCTGTTGGAGGATAATTATCTCCCCAATCTAGTTTAAAGTTTGGAGTAAAGTGTGTTTTGAATGGTTGTAATCTTGTACGTAAGATGATTACGTCAAACTGTTTCATTCTTTGTAAGTCAGATACTGTAACTAATGGAGTTGATGCAGTCTTATCATCTTTTTTAGATTTAACTTCTCCACACATTTTAGATATTTCTTCTAGAGCTTTAAGCTCTGTTGTTAACAAGTAAATTAAGTTACCACAGTTACCTCTTATGGTTTCTGCTTCTTCTTTACCATATACTTGATCTAACTGAGCAAAGTTTTGAATTATCATTGTAAATCTAATATGTCTTGAACGAGCTGCTGTAATCATAGTTGTTACATCTTTTAATGGCGGCATGTTAGCAAACTCATCTAGTAAGAAGTTTGTTCTTATAGGTAGGTGTCCACCATGTCTTTGCGCAACAGCGATTAAAGTTTCATAAATTTGTTTTAAAAGAATAGTTGCCAAAGCGTGGTATGTTTTCTTTTCATCTTGAATTACTATAAATACAGCTGTTTTCTTTTCTCCGATACTTTCTAAATTGATATCAGAGTATGATAACATCTCACTTAAATTTTCACGAGATGCAAATAATTTAATTTTTTGTTTGAATACTGAAAGGATTGAGTCCTTTGTTTCATCTGGTGCCATTATAGTAGCAGATGCATCTATTGCTGCTGCACTATTAGGATCTTTTTCAGCAAAGTATTCTTTTATGAATGTTGATCCACCAAATTTTTCTTCACCTACAGTTGTAGCAAGTGAAATTGAGTTTATATTAATCTCTTCTGGTTTAGCATCTTCAAATAATCCTAGAGCAACTCCAGCAAAATAGTCAGCTGCTGTTTTTTCCCAGAAAGGATCTGAGTTTTTATTTGTTGAATCATACAATATATTTAAAGCTAAGTCGTCTAATAACTCTATTGACTTATCTTGATTTCCTTGTTTATACAATTCGTAAGGTAATGACATAGGGTTCCATGAATTACCTTTTTGAGGATCACGGAAGTTTAATACTAAAACTTGGTATCCTCTCTTTCTAAGCATGGTTCCAGTTTCTTCATAAATTTCACCTTTAGGGTCTGTTATGATCATACTTTCTCCATGTCTAGCAAGTATTTTTACTGTAGGAAAAATTACTGTTTGAGTTTTACCTGAACCAGTAGAACCTATAACTAAAGTATGATATTCTCCATTATCAACATATAATTTATCATCTTTAATGATTAAGGGTATTCCTGCAGCATTAGTTTTCTTATCATAGACATTAACTTCTACAATTTTTGGGTCACTCTTAATATCTTTTTCTTTTGCCCAATGAGAATATCCTTTAGATAATTTTTCTGTAGTTAAACCTACTCCTTCTTCTCTTTCAAAAATATATGATTTTACACTAAATAGTAATACTCCTACTGCTACAACATATATTCCTAAAGTTATTCCTATTTTTTCTGGGGCAAAAGCAGGGAATGGATTTAATCCAGCTAATTCTGCATCGCTTGCAAATGAAGAAATATTAACAACTATTAAAGCAACTATATACAATAAGAATATAGCAAATACACCAAATATTAATAAATCATCTGGATCTATACGCAATTTTAATTTCATATTCGTCTTCCCTTCTATGTAATATTATAACTTAACTTTGTTAAATAGTCTATTGATTAGAAACTATAAGTTTAAATTCATCTAATGTATTATTGTGATTAAATTTATATATATAATCTTTTTGTTTTCTTGCTGATAATCCTCCACAAGCAAATATTATTTCTTGCTCTCCATCTAAATCATAATCTAGAACTGCTCTCATGAAAGGTTTACATCCATCAGAGTTTTCCATTTCTTGAATATCAGTATATATATTATATATTTCTCCCTTTTTTTCCATAAAAACTATTGTGAAATTAAAGTTTTCTGGATTTTCTCTAGGTAATGAATTACTTATAAAGTAAAAATTCTCATCTATTGAATCATTATCTATATCTATAGTTACTACTTGGTCAACTGTTAAATATGAAGCTTGTATTCCATAACTATCTAGTACAGCATTTACATAACTATAGTCAGTTATTTTATTAGATTCAAATGGTGTTAATTTAATTGAAGAATCTGCTCTTAGAGCAATAAAATCTTCTGTTACTGAGACTGGTGTACGATGTTCTTCATCACCATCAAATACATACCATTTATCATTATGCCACATACTATAATTACCTAATAGTTCATTATTCTCATAAACATCATATTTTAACCAATTTAGTTTACTATATGTAGTTTCTAATTCTACATATGTCCAAAAACTACCATTATATGTAAATGTAGCATTATCACCCATAATGATAGTTATTTGGCTATTAGTCTTTTTAAATGTCTTTGTACCTCCTAGTACTAAAAACATAATTAGAGCATAAACTGCTAGGACGATGAGCATTACAATCATTATTTTTTTATTCTTACTCATATTGTCCTCCTATACTTTTTGATAATATCCATATGTTGAAGTATTTTGCCAATTATATTGTTTCCACATATCAGTTGATGATGATGCTGGATCCATCATAGTAATTGTTTCTCCTTGTACTGAAACTACTGCTACCCAGTGTTCTCCAGTATCACCTTTTACTTCAGCAACTACATAATATCCTTGATCTACTAATTCTTTTAATTTACTTAATTTTTGGTCTTTAGTATAACCTTCAACATTAATTTGTCCCATATATTTGAAACTTGGAACTACTGTTGTTACTACATTCCAATATAGTGCTCCTCCTGATGTAAATCCATTGTTTTTATTTAGAGCCTCAACAAATGTTCCAGGGTTAAAGTCATCTCCTACAAGAGAAGTATCAACATTTGATCTTGCAATTTGCATAGCTATTGATGTAACTAAACATCCTATTTCTCCTAGAGTTTCACCAGATGAGCCCATTGGAGTACTTGCCCATTTAGGATCTGCTTGCATCCATTGCATGTAGTCTCCATTTAACATGTTACATGTATTAGCATCTGATCCACAGTTATTCTTTTTAATATCTGAACCAGCACTATATAGAGATAATAGTATTTGTTTATAGTCATTTCCTGAATTTGCAAGAGAAGTCATTTGGTTAGTTTTAGATGAACCATAATCTGTATAAACAATATTTCCTGAAGAGTTTACTAAAACTTCTCCTTCTACTTCTCCAGCCCATTTTCTTAATTTTGAATCTTCTGGCATAGGGTCTCTTACTTTATTCGGATGATCTAAGCCTGGATATACAATTCCATTTTGTCCATCTATATTTGATGAACAACCCATATCAGGGTCACAATATACTTGATCTTGTGTACAAGCTGCTACTTGAAGAACCCATTTATCTCCTTCTTGTTTAAGGGAGCGCCATCCTCCCATATCTGTAGGACGAACCAGAATATAACTTCTTGCAGCTACTAATTGAGCTTTAAATGCTTGTTCAGGTGCATCATCACCTATTTCTTGATAGGCAACACCTAATATATATTTTTCAAATGGAACTAAATCTACTCCTTCTAAAGGCTTTCCATCAGTTCCACCATAACTTCCACCACATTGCATTAGTCTTACGCTAATTTCATTAATACTTAAATTCTTAGAAACATTCCCTCTACCTGGTATATAGAATCCTTTAATATCATATGAACATTTTCCTGATGGTTCTACACATTCTTCATCTAACTTATTTTTACCAATGAAACTATAATAATTTCTCATATATTTATATACATCATCAGCCATTTTTTCATTTTCACCATCTGTGTTATCTGGGAAGTAATCAGGGAAAACTTTATATGCTAAATTATATTTAGAATCTTCTTCACTATCAGTAAAGGCATTTGCTATTTTTCTAAGTCTATTTTTTGAATAATATTCATAACCATATTTTGAATCTTTTTGATAGATTATATGATATACTGCTATTATTTTTAATGTTTTATTTAAATCTCCTGATGAGACATCATTTCCTGCTACTTCGACTACTCGATCCATAAAATCTTCTCTTTCATCATCAGTAACTACATAATTTACATTTCCTGTATCTCCACCTGCAGCTTGGTTGGCAGCAAGAGCATCGTCATATTCTCCTGAAACTATATTGCCTCCACCTATTACAATAATAGCTGCTAACATAGAAAAAACTAGAGGAAATAGGATTATTACAACAATGATAGCGTTCTTTCTAATAAAGGCTGTTACTTTTGCACCACTCATTGTGCCGTCATCTTGACTAGCTGATGCATCGTTTTCTTTATCATTACTAGGTTTATTATCACCACTACCACTCTTATTATCCCTTGAATTAGAAAAATCAGGTGCGGATTGGGCACCTGCATATGAGGCTGGTATTGATCCATGTATATTCATTTGACCATTATTGCTAGCTATTTCACTTCCTGGATTTGGTTTTCCACCGGCTGCTCCAACTTTACCCATGTTAGTTGCTCCAGCAGTTCCACCTGTAGTACCACTCGCTCCGCCACCATTTCTGGCATTCAGCATTCTAGCGCCTTGGCCTATTTTATCACTTGCACCACTTTCACTTAACTTGTTTGATGCGTCTTGTATCTTTTTTCCACCTGGAGCTACTTTATTTGCTTTATTCATTGCTTTTCCTAAAGCTTCTGTAGATTTTCCACCAGTTAATTTATCTGCTCCTTTTACGGCTGCTCCTGCAGCCATTGCATAAGGATTTTTTGAGGCCATTGCGACATCAGCAGCATTTCTTATGTTTTTAGCATTATTTTTGATATTTCTTTCATCTTGTGACATTTGGTTTTCACTACCATTACCGCCGTCTCTCATGCTTGCAGATTGACTTGGATTATAGTAGTTTGATCCACGTGTTGAATCACCACCATTGTTACTTGCTTGATAAGCCACTGATATCACCACCTAACTTTTTTATTTTGTTTTTATTAGAATCCTCCACCACTACCGAATGATTCTAACTCATCTTTTGTTACTGTTACATTTATTTGCATTCTTCTGTTTCCACAGACAAATAATGCTTCACCTTGAGAATATCTCTTTATTCCTTCTTTTTCACTCTCATTCAAGTCTATTAATAATGATAAATCTTCAACAGCTTGTTTTCTTAATCCCATTACTAAGTAATATGAAGAGTTATCAAATATAGCTTTTCCTTGAGTAATTACAGCAGGATCTGAGAAATCAGATGGTTGTTGAGTAATAATGATTGTACCTGTATTATACTTACGTGCACGACGTTGAACTTGAGCTAAGAAATCAGCTCCTTGAGAATTTTTATCTCCTAATAATACATGAGCTTCATCAACCATTAATATTGTATTTACATTGAAATCTAAACATAGACCCCAAGCGTATTTTAATACATTGAAGAATAATGCATTTCTTACATTTGAATCTGAATTCATTAATTCTTTTATATTAAATACCATGAAATCTGAATCTTTTCTTAGTGTTGTTTTACCATCAAAATAGAATTTTAATTCATTTGTGATAGGTCTAACTTTCAACTCTAAACGTTCCATGATATCACGTTCTTGAGTTTGATCTGTCATTGCCATTAGTTTTCCTTTTATTGTGGCATAAACATCACTAAATGTTGGATAGTCAGCTGAAGTAAATCTTGAGAAATCTGTATTAAAATCTATTCCAAATCTCTTATATGTTTCTTGAACTATTTCAGAAAACATTGTTAATACATCTTCTTCAATTGAAGGATCATAGTATACCATAAAGGCTTTTAAGAATTGAAGAGTTCTTGTTAATACTGTATAACCTAAACCTTGTTTAATTTCTTCTTCATCAGCATCTATAATAACTTCTAAAGGATTTATTAAACCAAATTCTCCACCTTTACCAATATCTACTGTATCTCCACCAAAAGCTTCAGTCATTTCTCTAAACTCATCTTCTGGGTCGATTATAACTATTTGACAACCATTTCTAATATGAGTTCTTAACATTAATTTAGCTGCTGTTGATTTACCTGAACCAGATGTACCTAAAATAATCATATTAGCATTATTTCTATTATTTTCTTTTCTTATTTTATATAAGAATTGATTGAATAGGATAACTCCTCCTGAGAAATCTACCCCTAATAATGTTGATAATCCTGGGTCTTTGATACTATCAAAGATAAATGGATACATAGCTGATATAGTTATACTAGGAATTGGAGTACCTATTCTTTCTTCAATATCTTGTTTAGGGAATACTGGAAGAATAGATTTTAGAACTTTTTCTTGTTCAAATCTTAGAGATACTGCCTTTAATTCCATAGCATCTAGATAATTTTTAACATTTACTTTCTTTAATTCTAGATCTTCTTTTGTATCAGCTGTTATCATTATATGCATTTGAAAATCAAATATTTTTGCTTGAGAACCTGCTAGCATAGATGTGAAATATTCTAAACTTTCAGCATCTTGTCTAATACGTTCTTTTGCAGTTTGATCATGTTCATTTTTATAATCTTCTTTTAATTCAGCTACTTGTTTATTTAACATTTTAGCCATTTGACTAAAAGGTACTGGAATATGTTTTACAACAACCTTTATTCCAGACATATTAGTTAATGAAGATAAATATCCTGGCATTATATACTTAGGATATGAAACAACTGTCATTATAGTTGCATATTTATCGCTAATAAAGAATTCACTTGCTGAGAAGTGTAATCCTTTAGGAGCTAATTGTGATTTCATATTCATACTCATACTGGCATCACCGTTCCAAATCCTGTAGTAGTACCACCATTTAAGAAATTATCTAAAATAATTCTTAAATCTTCGTTACTTACTTGACTTGCATTTAATCCACATGTAGCAAGTCCATTTATCATCATTCTTATTCTTTTATCAATTACATCTCTATCTTTTTCCTTAAATAGGAAGAAGTATTCTGTGTCTACTATGTTATTTCTAATGAAAGTTTGTCCTTTTTCCATATCTTGAGCAATTACTTTTCTAATTGCTGGAGCACTAGCTTCATTATATAGAAGTTGTAATTGAGACATATAAACACTGATATCAACAGGTCTATCTGCTACAACTAACCAGAATTCAAAATCTAACATATTGTAAAAATTCTTTAATCCTGTTAATACTCTATTTTGACTATCTGCATCTAATATAAAGATATTTCTAGGAGAAATTTTTACTCCTGTTACTAATTCCTTTCTAGTTGTAACTATACAATTATTTTGGATACCACGTACTGGTAACCAATCTTCAGTCCATTGACTAGTAGTACTTTTTGCACTACTGCTTTTTTTGTTGCCTAATGACTGTTTTTTTACTGTTGTTGCCATAGTCTACACACCAACCTCTCCATTTATATTGTTGTCTATTACTTAAAAATTCTATTAAGTCCATTATTATTTGTAACATATTATGATAGTAAGGCACTGGAAGGACTAAGAATGCACATATTAATCCTGGTGCCAATGCTAGTATAACAGCCATTAATTGAGTTAATGGAACTACTAATAATAATACTAATGATATTCCTATACCACTAGCAAGTAAGATTAAATCAAATGGTCTAAATAAACCTAAGATTAATTGTCCTTGCTTAGTGTTTGCAGGAATTAGAAAATTATTCACTTATATCACACTCCTTAATCCTACGGATTAGAACCTCCGCCACTTACAGGGTTATTTTGTCCTTGACCAACACTTACTCCAGCAACTTGAGTAAATCCTGTTTCTGCTTCGTTAGCAGCATCTTTAGCTGAGTTTGGATCCCATCTATTATCTGTTCTTACAGATCTATCATCAGTCCATTTTTCTCTAGTTCCTGTAACGCTGCTTGGAATATCTTGATGTTGAGTTCCAGCATTGAATACAACCTCATTACTAAATTCATGTACATAACGATATTCTCCTGGTATTCCAAGTGGTTCTGGTCTAGATACACTTACTCCTGTTGCGTGATCTACATAGTAATCTTGGCCATGATTGTCCACTTTTCTATCATATAATATTTGTCCTTGTCTATTTATCAAGTTGCCATCTTTATCTTGAACATACATATCTGGTCTACGGTTAGCTGATTCAGCTGCACCTGCTCCTCCAGGTAGATGAGCTTGTCTAATACGTTCTCTAAGACTTGGTCTATGTTCTTCTTCAAATGTAGGAGAAACTCTATGAGTATCGGCATATTTTCTAGCTTCATCATATTTAGATTTAGCTTTAGCAGCAGTTGTTTCAGCAGCAGCTTTTTTATTCCATAAATCGTTAAGAGTTGCTGTATCCGCTCCTCTTTGTAAAGCTTGTTGATAATTTGCTGCAGCAAAGTCTGCTTCTGCTTGAGTTCTTTGCATTTTATTCTTAGCATTTTCTAAACCTTGAGCAGTAACTCCATAACGTCTAGCCATGGCTACATTTGCTCCACGATTAAGTCTATCTTGAATATCATTCATTAGACCACCTTGAGCTTTTGGATCTCCTGTTCTTAGTGCTGCGGCAAAGTTTGCTCCACTGTTCCATGCAGCTCCTAAAGGTTGAGGTTTTCCTTCAGCTTGTCCTTGGTTAGCAGTTCTTCCTGCTTGGAATCCAGCAGCAAGAGCTCCTCTCCACCCTCCACCATTTACTAATGATGCAGCTCCACCCATTATGGCAGATAAACCAATATTTGATCCTAATGATTTAATACCTAATACATCAATTATAAATTTAGGTGCTTGTCTAGCAAATAGGAATAAACCTATCCAAATAAAGATTATTGAGATTACTCCTATTAATCCACCTGATCCAGTAGACATTACAACACCATTTACAATCATATCTTGAATTAAGAATGTTATGAAGTAAATGATTGCTAAACGAACAAATATATCTAAGTAAGTTGATATTACTGCTTTAGTCCAGTTACTAAATGCAGCATTGTCTTTTGATGATGGACCCATATAAGCAATAACAGGTATTGGTGCTATCAATCTTAATACAGCTAATTTAATAGCACGTATAGCAATATCAACTGTAAATCCTAATAATATTATGGTAAATACAATTGCTATAATTAAAGGTATAAAGAATATGTATGTAAACATATATCTATCTGTACCTGTAATTCTTGAACCTATATCTCCTAATGATCCAAAGAAATTACTTGTATTTCCTTGTGCACAACTTAAGTTAATCATTTCAGGTTCTAATAATAACATTGGATCCGCATCTAACGCAGCATACTGTTGTATAATATCATTATCAATATCGTGACACATCCAGTTTTCACGAAGTTTTGGTCCTTCTTCTGTATGGTCTTGTTTTAGGTTAATTCTCATAAATGCTTTTACAATAGATGCTGTAAATATTTTTGCCGAACGTTTAATCCTATCATGTTCATTGGTCGTCTGATCTGCTGTATTAGTTGCATTATCCGTTGTACCGAGGACGATTCTACCTATCGTGTTGTTTGATAATATTCTATATTGTAAATCGTATAAAACTCCGAATAATAAACCATTATTATTAATTTCGATTGATAAACTGTTCATTCCTGATGCATCTCCAGGAATATTGATTGGTGTTAATGCACCAAGTAAAAGAAGTCCAATTACTATTCTCTTTACTACTGCCTGGAAGCCTTCATTTTTATCATTCATCTTTTCTGGATCAACTATTATTTGAAGTACTGTAATAGACAATCTAAAGACCATAAAAACTCCAAGTATTATTTGGACTCTACTATAAAAATTCTTAATTGTAGCATTTGTAAATAATTCTGCTGTTGCGACATTGAAAAAGATCTCATATACAACGCCTAAAAGCCAGAAGGCTGGCCTATCTAGCAAAGTAAAAACAGTTCTTACTAAATCGTTTAAGACGTTAGCATGAGCTTCAGTTGTTTCTATATCCAAAATCATATAATCACTTCTTTTCTATAAGTTAACCACCAATTCCACACATTGGATCTGATGTTAAGTTAAATACATCTAATAATAGTTTTACTACTGATGGTATCAAAAATAATAAACCTGCCATAACTAATCTTGTTGTTAGATGTCCTTTAGCTTTTTTCATGGTATCATCATCACTTTTAACTATAGCTTGAGCAAATTCAATACCACTTAATACAATAACTGCTAAAGGTCCTATTACTCTCATCCAATTTAATACAGTGAATAATAACCAAGCAACTGAAGTAGTATCAGTTGGACTTCCTAGTAATGAATTACAATCTCCAGTACTTTGATTATTTACTTCATTGTTATAGTCATTAATCCATGCTGTGTCATTTTCATCAGCTATTTGAACATAATCAGATACTGTTATGGCACGAACATTTATATTAGCACTATTTATTAAAAAAAGCGAAAAAATTGTTATTAAAATAATTAAAACTTTCTTCATATTTCATCTCTTATTCCTATCATAATTAGTATATCAAACAAAAATTAAAATATCAATTATTTTACTACGTAATTTTTCCTTACAATTTTGTTATTTACATAAAAAAAATAGCAATAATTGCTATTTGTTTTTCTTTACTAAACTGTATCCCAACAATCAAGCCACATATTAGTACCATCAGCACCTTGAGCAACTAAGTCCATAACTAAAGTTACTAGGGTAACCATTAAGAATACTAATGCTGCATAAATAAATCTCTTAATTAATTTACTTTGTGCTTCTTTAATTTCCTTCTCATCACTAGCAATTACAGCTTTTCCTAAATCTACTGTTCCGAATAGGATTAAAGCAATTGGGATGATTACTCTAAATATTGGAAGAATTCCTTTTTTTACTATTTTTATGAAAGGTCTTAAGTTTTCGCAAGCATCTCCTATTAATAAAAAATTATTCATAAACATCTCTCCTCCTCTTAATATTATAATACCTAATTTTTTTTGTCAATCTTTATCTTCTAAACAAACCAAAGATTGATTTATCTTCATTACTAGAGGGTCTTTGAACTAAATTTATTCTTCCTAAGAAATCAACTATTATTTCATTATTTTTTCTATCATTTAATGGCGGCATATTATAGAAAAATTTTAGTCCAGATTCATACTCTAGATCATTTACATCTTTATTTGACAATAGACTATTATTTAACATTACTCTTTCACTTCTTAATCTATCTAGTAATGTTCTATGTCTATCAATCATCTTATTTAGTTTAATTGTACTTGGTTCCACTAAATATATTATAGCATTACACATTGAAGTGTCTTCTGAATTATTTAAATCAATCAAAGCAAATCTAATTCTTCTATCTCTAGAAATTAATAATCTCATATCATTTTCTGTTGTAGATACCATATTAGATTTATTAAAATATTTAAAATCATTTTTTTGTAATTCTAATGCTAATACTTTATCGGCCCCATAAATTGATGATAATGCTTTAGTCATCATATATATAAGTGTTGTTGCTCCGGCATGTTCAGTTGCATTCTTTATACCAATTACTATGGCAGGGCCATTCTTTGGACTTTGTGTTTCACTAACTGTAACAGCTTCTTGACTAGCTTCTGCTCCAGTTGGTTCAATTCCTTGAATATGTGAAACATCTTCATAAGTATTTGTCTTTTTTAATAAATATCTTACACCTTCTAAATTAGTTGTGAAATTATATAATCCTGCTTGTACCAGTAATGACAAGTATTGAGTTGTACAATATTCCGAATTATCAGGTAAAAATATGATTATTTTATCTGCTTCTAAAGAGTTTACTAAGGTTTCTAATGATTTAATATCTCTATTTCTATCAATAGCTGTTATATCAATTATCATTTTATTATAGAAAAATGTCTTGAACATATCACATATTTCTTGTGCTTTGAATGTACCTGAAATATGTTTTATGATATCTATATCTAATGATGATAATCGATTTTCTTGTCTATTTGTAATTAATACATTCATATGATACCTCTACCCTTTTTATTATTGTTTTTTATTTTATTTCTACTGGAATATCTTTTGTATCTCCTGTTACTTGAAATATACTTAAATTTGGTAATAATCTATTAATTATTGGTAAATCTATATATACTTGAGTGACTATTCTATATGATTTATAAGATACTGTTGTATTACCGCCTTCATGTTTATCTTTATCTGCTTCAATCCAACAAAAGCCAAGTGTTCGATTGCAAGCGCATGAATTGAATCCAGAGCTTGATGCGCCTTCACATATTGCATCCTCTGATAAATTTATATTAGCTTGATAACCAATTGTGTGCTCATATTCTGATACATCTTTATAACAATCATTTTCAGGATTATTAAAATCACATTTAGCATTATAATTCTCAATTGTTGATATAATTTTATTCTTTACTTTGAATGCTTTAGCATAACTTACGTTAAATGCTAAATACCCAGATACTATGGTCATAAAAACTACTATTATTCCTATGTTTAATAAACCACCAAATGCATCTCTCATAAATTATGCTCTCCTTTATTATTTATAAAATCTATTTTTATACTATGATGGATTGTCACCATGATATGTTGAAATATTACTCCATTGATCGTTAATTGTATTTCTGATTGTAGGCCACATTAACCAGAAAAATGCTATTACTGCTCCTACTGCTAATAGAGTTATTACAGTTAAATTTAATTCTCCTGTAGCTGCTTTCATTTAATCTTTTCTCCTTTCCTACCTTAAATATAGTATAGCAAAATTTGTTTTTTTTTACAATCTATTTATATTAATTTACATGGTCTATTTTTCTATGCTGAGAAGATCATCATCATTGATACTAATATTATAAACATTACAATTACACCTGTTACAACAAGCATAATCATTGTTTGATTTTCCATGTGATCTAATCTAGCTTTATACTTTGTTTCTCTTGCTTTATTTTGAAGAGATGATACTGTTCTTGAGAATGTCATTAATCTTTCTTCTTTGTTTTCTTGTGAACCAATTCCTAAACGATAAAGAAGACGCATCATTCTCATTGAATCTCTAACTGGATATGTATTAGCAAATTCCATATATGGGTCTACTGAAGAATCTCCGGAATTGATTCTATCTATCATTCTTCTTAATCCTGGTTTGAAGATGTCAGGTGCATCTGGAATTGATTTACCTAAAGCAACTGGAACAGTATAATGTTGAATTAAAATCTCAAGTGATTTTAGGTAATATGGTAACATTACATCTATTTCATTTAAATGCTTTTTATAAAATGATTTTAAACTTCTATATTGCATTTTAAATACTAATACTGCTACTGCTAAAGAGATTACTATATTTAGTATTACATTAGCTCCAGTACTACTTAGTGTAAATATTAATACTACTAAAAATACTACTACTGCCATCATTGCTCTTTTCATATATACAGCATCTACATCTACTTCATCACCATATTTAGCGTATAATAAGAAGTTATAATCTTCTTCTCTAAATACTTCTAAGTATTTTTCATTATCTGCAATAAATTTATCTTTATCTATAGTATTATTATAGAAAAATATAAATAAAAGTATTGCTCCTATAACTAGTATTTCCATATTACCTCCTACTCTGCACCTACATTCTCATTGTAATACTTTTCTCCTTTTAATAAGAAGTAAGTATTTACTATGAGTGCTATATGTAAAAGTATTGGTACGAATCCTTGATCGAGTAGCTTTAGATATGTTTCTCTACCTAATAAGTATTGTACTAACATTACCATTAAGTAAAGCATTATACCGAATTGTAAGAAATTTCTATGGAAATTAGCTCTTTCAATTCTATCTCGATATACACTTTCAATAAGCATATCTATATCATTTTGCATGTTTTCTAATGAATCTGCTGAGTTTCTTGCTCCTTCTTTAGTTATTTGCAAGAACAATTGATGCATATTTTTAACTATATAAAATGGATATAGTTGAGACATATAGATTAATGCTTCATCTATAGTACCATTGTCATAACACATATCAATCATGTGTTGAACATCACTTTTAACTGGATTATCCAAAACTCCAGAGTTAACAACTCCTTCTAGAGATTTAACAAAAGATTGAGTTGTAGCAAACTCCATAATAACATTTGATGTATATGTTTGAATTTGTTCAAATACAAATTCTGAATAAATTCTTTTAGACCTTAAATAAGATAAGTAAGGTACCACAAGAACCGATAATAGTACATATACTATTGATATTATTAAATTATAAAAATATAGATATGTTACTACAGCAGTAAATCCTCCTATAGCTAATACTTGAATAGTATATTGTCTAGGAGTATATTCTTGTCCTAATTCCTTAGTTTTTTCTCTTACTGCCTTGTATGAATAAGGAGCAAATTTATCATATAATCCTTGAAAATTATTTTGAAAAAATTTCCCTATATTTTGATCTTTTTTATTTCTATAAAAATATAGACCAAAAACAACTACTGTTATAAATAAGAGTTCTTCAATATGCATAAAATACTCCTTTCTATCCGTCTAATTTTGTTAAAGCAGGTTGTTTGTTTTCTTCTGATGATGGAATTTCTTCTGGTGCTGCACTTTGAATTAATGGTTCTTCAACAGGTGTAGTAATTAATGGTTCTTCTGTAGACATTTCTGGTACTTCAGAAGTAACTACTTCTTGTCTTTGTATATCATCAGATTTATTATCTGATTCTTTATTATTTGTTAAATCACCTATTTCATTTGTATGAATTTCAAATTCTTCAGCAAGTCCATCTACTATTTGATGAACATCTATATTTTGATTATCTAAATATTCAATTAAATGTTCACTAGGTTTAATCATTACTCCATCAATTTCATTATTTTTTCTATATATAGTTCTTGATACAGGTTGATTATTATCATCAACATAGAATTCTGTTACTTCATCTACTTCACGGTGGAAATTATTATATTTTTTACTATAATAAGCTCTTATATGGACACCAATTTGAATATAACGATAAATTGTATTCAAGAATTGATCAACTTCTAAATCTGTTTCCATTAATGAATAAAGACGATATGGAATTGATGCCGCTTTGTCGGCATGGATAGTTGATAAGATATTGTGTCCAGATGAAATAGAGTTACGTACAGCAGAAACTGCTTCTGCAGAACGAACCTCTGATAGTAAAATCCACTTTGGATTTTGACGCATACATGTAACAAGAACATCTGTATATGAAGCTACATTATTAGTCTTCATAGCAACTATATCTCTTTGTGGAAATATTTTGTCCAAGTGAAGTTCTAATGTATCTTCAATTGTTATTATTTTTTCTTTTGTTTCTGTATGAGATGCAAGATATTTTACAAATTCTGTCTTACCTGAACCAGTCTCTCCAGCAACGATAATATTACAATGCCCTAATACACATTTTATTAAGAAGTCGTGAATACTAGCATTAAAATAATCTTCTTTTATTAACTTATCTTTATTAAGTCTTATTTTTGCTGGCGTTTTACGTATAACCAAGGCAATACCATTTGTTGCTATAGATTGATGAACAAAGTTAAGACGTAATTCTGAACTTTCTGCATCTAAGAAAGGTTTTGCATTATTAAATGTTGTTCCCATAACATTTGAACATTGAAAAGCAAGGCGTTCTACAAATTCTGGTGTAGCGCCTTGTATTTCAACGTGCATAGAACCTTGTTGTAACGAGCGGACCCAAATTTGTCCGCCGTTACAATAGGAAATATCTGTTATGTCATCATTTTCTAATAGTGGCTTGAATGGACCAAAGTCTAATTTATCAAATATATTTTCATTCATTTTTCCACTTCCCTTTTTATCTTTTTTATATTATTGTCCTGTACCTTCAACAACAGTGATTTCATTAATGTAATTAACTAGTTCTTCAGATGAGATTGATACCTCTCCTGGATTTTCTTTTAATGATTCATTTGTTGGTACTGGTATTAATTCAGCTGAGTAAGAACCTAAGTTTTCTGTTTTTGTTAGTAATATAAACATATCACTTGGTACTGCAAATACTACCATTGCTGGTGTTCTTTGTTCATCTAGATTTGCAAATACTGCTTGTCCAGATGAATCTTTTACAGCTAGTACCTTAACATTTTCTAACATTTTAGAAACTCTTATGAAGTTTGATTGTTCTTGTCCTTCAGCTCTTCTTTCAACAATTTTTACGTAAATATCAATGTAATTTCCTGGATAAATTGAGTTACCATATGTACTTGTAGTATTAACTGCCATATTATATAGTACATATCCATTTGGATAACTTAATATGATATTTGCTGGTAATTGTTCTTTTTCAACAACTTGTCTTTGGTAGAACAAACTTCCTGCAGGTATTAGTGTATCTGCATTTGAATATTTATCTATAACTTCAGATGCACTTCTAACTACATCTCCTTGTAACATTGAAGGAGGTACTTGTCTTGTTCCTACCATACTCTCAGTTATCTGTGTTCCTGGAGAAATTTGAGTTCTAGCATATGGTACAGTTACTGGATTAGTTGCTTGATTAACACGCCAGTTGTAGGCAAAGTATAGTACAAATATAGCTACTACAATACCTACAACAGTTACTGTGTTTTTATTAGATAAGAATTTTTTCAATCCGTTTGATATATTTCCCATTTTTATCCCCTTTCAATGTTAATCTGCTACAGTATTAATTATTTCTTCATTTCTTACAATTTTATATATATTACCATCATCTACAACTAACTTGACTGGTTTTCCTATAGATGAATTTCTATTTTGAAATTGTTTTTTCAAATAATCATTTGTAGTTGTATTACTTTGAACTAATTCACTAATTGAAGTTGTTATTTCAGCTGCCTCTCCATTAAAACTTAATGCTGTAAGTGAATCAACTTTTACAGTTACTTTTGGAGGTACTTCATTTAATGCATAAAAAGTAATTTTATACTCTCTTGTATCATTTATGTTATTAGCAAATCTTCTGATAAATGATTCTACAAACTTTTCTTTATCCATTCTTACAACACCATTCATTGCTTGGAAGTTTGTATCAAGAGCATCTGTCATTGCTGCTTCTGTAGTTTCTTTTACTAGATAATAATCTAATTCACCACCAGTAGCATAATTATTTAAAACATTTATTAGTAGGAGGGCCAAAACGGCCAAGAATACAATTCCTACTGATAACATCGCTTTGTTCATATATCTTTACCCTCCTATTACTCTAATGAGCCTTGTGCTCTATAGTTTTTAGCTCTCATTGTTCCTCTGTCTTGTGATCTAGGTGTATCTACACTAGTTCCATCTTTCAATGTTTTTTCTTCAAGTTGATCTAAGAATTCACTTTCATAGTATTGAATTCCTGTATCAGCTACTTGAGGAACTTCAGTTTTTGCTTCAAACTCATAATTCTTATGATCTCTATTATATTCTCTGATGAATTGGATAACTTGTGCATCCATTATATATTCATAGTCTATTTGATCTTCACTAAATGTTTGTCCGCTATTTGCATTATCCATTATTTCTTTTAATAATCTTTCTGGGTTGTTATTATAACCACCTGCATTAAAGTATTTTAATGTTGCATCACTTGACCAGTTAAATGGTAAGTTTTCTAAACTATCAACTGGTGTACCATCTTCTAAAATCACTCTATTTTGTGTGGCATTTACTATTGGTTTTTTATCATCATAACTTCTAGTTGTATAATTTGTAGTATTTTTATCACATGGTGGAGTTTCACATGTCTTATCTGTACAATCATCACCTACACAACATGGTTGAGTATTACATTTTGTTTCATCGTTGCTTATTGCATAGAAGCAAGATACATCGAATTTCCATGCAAAATATCCAAATCCTTTTGATTCTCCTTTGATGTTGTATCCATCTATTGTACTTCCATCAGCATAATCATGTTTTTTAAACTTACCATTGAAATTAGCTTCATATCCAGTTGATACATAAGTTTTTAGATATTCATTTGCCCATGCCTTATTAGCTTCAACAACATATGGTGATAAACATACTTGTCCTTCTAAATATGTCCATCCAGTCTTATTAGTTGGTTGTGTATAAGATGCATATTGATGTTTATTTTCTTGCCATGTTCCTGGCATTGTCCATTCAGTTTGATACCATCTCTTACCATCTTTATTACCATAGCATCCACCATAACTTAATATTGTTCCTGGTTTAAGATTTGATGTATTAGTTTTTACTTTATTATTTGTATTTGTATCTACTTTTACTACTTTTGTACTAGATCCTTTTGTTCCATCTTCTTGATATTTAAATTCAATTGTATATGTTGCTTCTGAATTAGTACATGTTGTTGCTGCCTTACAAGCATCTACAGCAGCTTTATATCTCTTTTCATTATAATCACAATCATATTTTTGTAGATCATCAGCTGTACAAACATCTACTTCATCAAATGCTCCTGTTTCAGCATTGAAGTATTTCATTTTAATTCCAGCATCTGTATGTACATTACAATCAAAGTCTAGATATGAATCATTTTTTTGACATCCTTCCCAATGGCAATCATCGCCACAAGTTGGTTGTCTTACAATACCGTTACCATTAACCATATATGTATATGAATAACCATTAGTAACATAGTAATTTGCTCTTGAAGGAACATACCATAAACCTAAACTTTGTCCAAATGTATCCCATGCACGACCTACATTTGATGCACTATGTCCTTCACTCTTAAATTGAACATAGCCTGAAGTTCTATAATAGTGATGCATTTTACCACTTGGTATTGATGAATATGCATTAGCTAATTGAACTGCTTCTGGTTTAGTTTCATAAGTTAATTTTATTTGATTTTCTACTTTGTTAGATGAATTTGCATATACTTCATTGTAGCATTTTTCACTACATTTATCAGTATACTTTCCACCATCACAATCATTGATACATGCTTCAAAATCTTCGTTTGGACCACCTTGATGTATTACGTATTGTAATACTCCATCACTACCATATCCATAACACATTGGTACTGGTAAACAAATATCTTGATCACATTTTGGTGGTTTAATATGAGAAGTATCAGCTTCACAGTTTACTATAGAACTTACTTTAATTCTATATTCAAAACACATACCACCTCTTGAATAAACAGGAGGACCATAATCAACTTTTACTACTTCATTACATGTTCTTAAACAATATCCAGCTTCCTCTTCTACTTGAGTACTACTGTAGTTATATATATATTTTCCAACTTGATATGTATATACTTGTTGACCTTTGAAATAAGTTGTATTTGCTTCATCATAATAATACTCAGTTAATTTTGCTGTATTCTCAGAATTACTATAATTCTTTGCAGTTTGTCTATTATATGATTCAATATAATCAATTTGTGTTTTAGTTAATTTTTCATTACAGAATAATGAAATTTTATCAGGTACTCCCTTTGGAATCATTTGTGAAGCAGAATCTACTTCAAGATCTTTAAATTTATATGAATATGCATGACCACCTTCGAAACTCTTTAATCCTTCTGTCTTAAAGCAATCATTGCCGCTACATTTTGCCATTGCTTCAAAAGCTTTATTATATTCATCGTAATTATGTGAGATACCTTCTAGATTAGTTCCAGTATTAACATTATAGTTAGTAGATGTTGAATCTCTTCTTACATCTTGTGGAACATTTTCTGTTGCAGATTCTATTGCAAGTGTTGTATTAATTTGAACAGATCTTTGTGGATATAATCCATCTATTTTATAACCATCAACACGTTCATATGGATCATCAGTTGATGTTTCACTAATAGGTGTAATTGTTCTTGATCCACTTGCTCTTCTAACTCTTGGCTCTGTTAAGGAATATCCATTATCAGATCTACCTGTTTCAATTGAACCATATTTTGTTTTCCATGTTACGTTATTACAATATGCCTTTCCATCTTCTTTGTTTGCAGGAATATAGAAATTTATTTTTAATTCTATATTTGATTCTTTTGATGTATCTTTTGGAATAAGGTCTACTTTTTCTGCACTACCATTATCCTTACATGTTATAGTTGTCGAATTGAAGTTTCCACCTGAAATTTCAACTTTTAAAGTACTTTCATTGGAAATTTCTTTAACAGTTCCTTTTTTAGGTTTACATTCAACAGTTGCTTTAACAACTTTTGAACTATCATCTTTGTCTTTTGCATAAGTTACTGTAAGATTAAGGTCTTTTAACTGATTCTCACATCTAGTTTTAGTTGCTCTTTCAGTTTCCTCACTTACTGATCCTTGATGTACTATTGAAATGTTATCAAAAGCACTTAAACTAATAGTTGCTGATTCAGTATCTTTTTCTTCTTTTTTGTTTACTGCTTTTTCTTCATTTTCAATAACTTGTTCTTTTCTTGCTGAATTGTTGGTTTTATCATTAAATATAAATCCAATACCAACCATTATGAATAAAATAACAATCAATAGTGGAAATACTTTAAGATTACCTTTCTTTTTACGCATTTTGTTCATCGCCTTTCATTAATTTTTCAATTTTTTTATAATTATCTGTTTTTGAAACAGTATAATCCGTTACTTTTTCTCCATCCCTTAACATTCTTCCTTCTACTGTGAATGATGAATGATACGATTGTCCATACATTCTAGTACAAGTTATTAAAGTGATAAGATTGTCACTTCCGTTTACATCTACATCTAAGTTGTAAATACTTTCTTTTTTAACTTTTTTTATGTATTGACTTCTTTCGCTTTCTGAAAAGTCATGTGAAATTGCCTCGGTTGCACTTATATAATCTATATCTGATGTAACAGCATATATTTTATATATATAGTTTTTATCTCCTATTGTATATTGTATATATTTGTTCTCTTTAATGAAATCATAATATATAAATGCCATTAAGTCATCAAATCTTGTATAATTATTTTTATTTACACCCGGTGTTGCTGACAAATTAAGTAAATTATGTCCTATAATGATAGTTCTATTTTCTAATTCTTCTGAATCACTTAGATTCCAAACGTAATTTTTATCAATAAACGTATCATTATATTTACTTGTATAATGTATAACTTGGCTATCTATATTTGTTCCTTGTACTCTAAGCCATCCTATTGTGTTATACAATTCAGTGTCAGATTTCTTTTCTTCTTTGATGTTTTCTCTTCTATCTTCTATTTTATATATTTCTTCTTTTTTACTATTTATTATTATTAATGATATTACTATAAAGAGTATTACTAATATTGGTATTATTAATTCTTTTTTATTCACTGATGACATATGGATCTAAGTATGTTCCTTTTCCTTTTACTATTGTTGCGTTCTTTGATAAGAAAGCTTCTACTCTAATTGCTTTTTCAGTGGCACTTGAGTATGTATCAGTAACATAACTTCCTTGATCTGCCATATATGTGTAATTATATCTATCTGTTGTAAAATTCATAACCCAATACTCTCTCATTAACTCATCTTTATGTTCTAATACATTATATAAATCAAATATATCTGGAGCAAATAATTTTGTTTTGTATTCTTTTGTCTCTATCTCTTTGCCATAAGCTATATTATCTTTATATTTAGGAACTTTAATTGTAGAAGAAACTAAATACTTTGTAGTAATAAATTCACTTGCTTTGTTTTTAATGTAATATCCTATATTTCCACTTTCATTAGGATTGTACGTGTAACTTTCTTCAGATTTTCCATCATTTTCAGCAGTTACTTCTATTCCATCACTATCTCTTAAGATATCTGATGAAATAATTCTAGTAGGTTCTTCTTTATTAGTCTCAACTATTCTCCATTTGTAATTATTTATTTGAATATATTCTCCTGCGAACCTTTCATTTACTAGATCCCCTGATTTTCCTGATTTAACATCTCCAACTAAAATATATGGATTTTCTTGTGTTCCATCACCCGATTTTAGTAATGCATCGCCATCTATTGTTAATGTTGGTCTAACTCCATTTATATTTTTTGCTGGTTCAGTAAATATTTGTGAATCATTAAATACATTAAATAATCTCGCTACATAAGCATTATCTTCATCTAATGTATTTCCTAACCAATCCATTATTCCAGTTAACATCCAGGTTGTATCTTCTTTTGTTCTATTGTAATCAATTACTGAGTTAACAAATACATTCTTTTTATCTGTATAACTTGAACATTCTGTTGTATCTAAGTTTTCTACACTTAATACATCATTACAATATTTTGTTTTAACAATTAGCTTCCTTGATTCAGGAGCTAGGGATTTATAATATTTATCTAAATAACTTTCTAACCCTTTATAATTTACATGACCTATAGTATCCTCTGTAGTTACTCTTACATTTCCATCACTATCAAGTCCTATTATTCTAAATAAATTTCCAGATAATTGAAGATAATTATTATTGACTGTTCTTCCTTTGTACATTCCTATTTCTGTGCTTTCTTTTATTGTTGATTTTATTACTTCAACAACTTTAATTGTTCTTTTAATATCTGTTTGATTGTTTAGACTATCGAATGCTGTATAAGTAATTGTATATGTTCCAACTTTTGATGTATCTACACTTCCTTTTATCGATACGTCTTTTGTATCTAATTTTCCATCTATGTTATCTACTAATGCCTTAACACCTGGATCTTTAAATTTTTCATTTTTATTTACTTTCATTGTATCTTCGCCATTAAGTACTATTGTAGGTCCTTCATGATCTACATTTGACTTTAAAGCTCCACAATCTAAATAAATATAATATTTATAATTAGTACCATCTTTTCTTACTTTTACCCAACTCTTTGAAGTTGAACAATATTTCCCATTTAGAGGTGATTTAAAATCTTCTTGGATATATTTTTCATTATATAAAGTTGATAGTTTTACAGTTGATATTCTTTTTCCTGTAGGAAGCCTTGTTTCATTTATTTCGAAATATCTTTCTGCAGCTTTTTTCATTGTACTTTCATATGTCTTAAACTTTATATAAGGTCTAATTATCAAGAAATAAGTTATACCGACTATAATAGCAACAATTATTATAGTTCGAATTATTTTTTTATAATCCTTCTTTTCTCCCATAATCTCATACCTCTTATTTAATCTTGTAAATATAGCTTTTATTTCTAATAGTAAATTGAATGTATAATTCTTTTGATTCCTCTATTTCTCTTGGAACCAATGTGTAATAATACTTTCCACTATATGTTTCTTTAGTCATAGATTTCATGTTTATAGTCTGTCGTTTATCATTACTATCTATATAAACAATTTTACCATAATCAGTTGAAAAGTCAATTATATCTTTAGCTTCATACTCGTCTGTTCCAAACGATAAAATCATTATCTTTTTATCTTCAGTAGATGTTAATTCTCTATTTATATTTTCACATCCTGTTTTTTCATTACATTTAGTTAAAACATAAGAATTTGTTTCATAAAATCCTACATCATCTAAGATAATATTCTCATCTTTTCCTTTGATAGTTATAGTAAAATCATCTCCTAATGACATATTTTCTTTTGTTTGGATTTTACTTAAGTTATTAACTTTTAGTTTGATTTTTCTTAAATAAGTATTTTCTCCGTGATATTCTTGATAGAATAATACAAATCTATCTGGCTTTAAATCTTTCTTAACTTTATATATCATTAAAAATGTTTTAGATTTGTCTCTTCCCAATTCTGATCCATCATATATTGGTCCTATATCTTTGAAATAAACTGCATTTGTTTTTGATGATTCTGTATAATCAGATATTCCATTAAACAAATGGAAATGATCAATATTAATAGCTCTCATAGAAGCATTATTTGTAATTGTAACATCTACAATTACGTATGCATTTTTATCTGATATAATGTCTCCATTAAATGATTTATCTGTGTAATATACATTATTTACTTTTATAGTATAACCGTTAGCAGAATATGTATCTCCTTGTGAATATGATTTATGAGATGATATTGTAACAATAGTATTTCTAACCAAAACTAATATTATGATTGCTACAACTATAAAGACTATTTTTTTATGTTCCATGTAGAAATAATTTAGATTTCTTAAAAATTTTCTTCCTACACGTTCAATCGCGTATTTATCAAAATCAATATTAATTTCAAATTCGCCTTGGTCTTCTTGACTTAATTCTAAATATTCTTTATCTAATTGGAAATTAAATTTCTTTATATCAATTCCTAGTATTCTGACTATGAATAATATTATTGAAGGAAATTGTAATATATTTATAAATATTGCTATATCTCTATATAAACTTATTTGACTTCTTTCATAAGCTCCTGAAAAACTATTAAAATATGCAGTTATTAAAATATTTATAATAAACATTGAAAAATATGTAATAAATGGTATTAAATATAATTTCCATGGTTTATTTTTTCTTTTTAATAGCAGTATAAAAATAAAACATATAACCATAACTACAAGAATAATTAATTGCAAGTAAAAAGGAATATAATGAGATATTGGGTCATTTGTTTTATCATATACACCAAGATTCATATATTCATTTAAAAAACCAACTATTCTTGAGTATAAAAAGAATATGAATAAACACATAGCTAATAAAGCGATATGTATACGTTTAAAGTATTTAATAAAAAAAGTATAAGGCTTTCTTATTATCATAAATATTCTCCTATTCTTATTAAGTATACAATAAAATCAAATTAAATTAAAGCATTTATTGACAAAAAAAATAGCTAATTAAATTAGCTATTTTTTATTTTATTTCAGTTATTACTAAATCGTAAGATCCATTAGGTGATTCTACTGTAACAGTATCTCCTACCTTATGGTCTAATAAAGCTTGAGCAATTGGGCTTTCATTTGAAATTTTACCTTCAAATGGATCAGCTTCTTGTGAACCTACTATTCTATATTCGTCTTCATCATCTTCATCTACATACTTTACAGATACAACATTTCCTATTCCAACGCTGTCTGTTTTTATTTCTTTGATGATTGAAACATTTTCTAACATTCTTTCTAGTTCTTTTACTCTTGCTTCTATTTGAGCTTGTTCATTTCGTGCAGCATCATATTCAGCATTTTCAGAAAGATCTCCATAAGATCTAGCTTCTTTTATTGCTTGAATGTTTGCTGGACGCTTTACATTTATTAATTCATCTAATTCTCTCTTTAATTCATTTAACCCTTCTTCAGTTAAATATACTTCTTTGTTATTTGCCATGGTTTTCACCTCATTTTAATTATATTTTTTTTGTGTTAAATTTTAGCCTTAACATGTGGTAATATATCATATTTCAAACTTCTAATCAAGAAAAATTATATAGTTATTTTTTTCTATTTTAGATAATTATTAATATATGATACTCCTCTCACGAACAGGTATAATTATATCACAAATTGCTATTTTTATCAAGTTTTTTGTCAATCTTTTATACGTTTAATTTCATTGTCAAAATATGTATCTGTCATGCCTGCTATATAGTCAATTACTATTCTTTTTTTATTAGTATTTGCTTTATATTCTTCTGATTGATCTTTTAGAAATTCATTTATAATTTTTGAATCTTTATTATTAGTTTCTAAATCATTTAAATATTCTTTATATATTTTATTCATTCCTGATTCATAATAATCAAGTTCTTCTGAAGTCATACTTTTATTATATATATTATTATAATTAAATTTCTTTAATTCTAGTAAAGCTTTATATACATCATCACTTAGTTTTATATATGGCTTATTAATACTATTTTTTATTATATCTAATATTATTTTATTAATTATTTCTCTATTTGTTTCTCCAAGAACTTTTGATATTTCTTTAGGAATTGATTTTTCTTTAATAACTCCTAATCTCACTGCATCTTCTATATCTCTTCCAACATAAGCTATGATATCTGAAATTCTAACAACACATCCTTCTAGTGTCATTGCTGAATACTTTTTAGATGCTTCTAAATCTTTGTATGCTAAATTATACATATCTAAAAACTCTTCCTTTGTTTTCTTCATAGGTTTATAGATAGGTTCTAGAATTTCCCCGTTATGAGTAAATATTCCATCTAATACTTGAACTGATAAATTTAGTCCTTCACCTGCTTTTTCTATATACATTAGATTTCTTACACTTTGAACATTATGTGCAAAATACTCTCCTAGTTCGCGAAGAGATATTCTGTTTAACATCGCTTCTCCTGCATGGCCTAGAGGAGTATGACCTATATCATGTCCTAGAGCTATTGCTTCTATTAAGTCTTCATTCAGATTAAGAGCTCTACCTATTGTTCTTGCTATTTTAGATACAAATTGAACATGAATCATTCTATGTGATACATGATCATTTTCTCTAAATGGGAAAACTTGAGTTTTGTTTTGGTATCTTAGAAAACTTAATGAATAAATAATTCTATCTATATCACGATAAAATGAAGGTCTTATATCAGATTGTTCTTCTTCATTAAATCTTATTGATTCACTAGACAATGTTGCATATTCACTTAAATTTTTTTCTTTATTAAAAAAGTTATTTTTAGCTTCTTCTAAGTAATCCATATTATGCACCTCTTATTAATCTAATCATTGAATATTCTTCTACTTCTTTATCAAAAGGTAGTTTTAATACTTCTTCTGGGTGACGTGCTACATCTAATTCATTCATATCTTCATCATAGATTTCTTCTATTTTATATTCATATGTAGTTCCTTTTGGAGTAAATATTTCTACTATATCTCCTTTTTTAAAGTAATTTCTTTCAACTAAAATAATACATTTATTTTCTTTGTCATATCCAGTTATTAATCCAAGATAATCTTGATTAGATATTTCTTGTCTTCCTGTAAAATATTGATCATTTTCATCTGCTTCATGCATAAAGTAATGAGATGTAGTTTCTCTATTAGCTACTCTATTTAGTCTTTCTTCATATACTTCCATTTTTTCTGGAGTTAGGGTATTATCATATAATTCATCTACTATCTTTCTATATGTTCCTATTACTGTTGCTAGATAATAGATACTTCTCATTCTTCCTTCAACTTTCATTGAAGTTACTCCTATGTCAATCAAGTCTTTAATATACTTAGACATATTCATATCTTTAGTTGCTAGTGTGAAATCTTCTCCGTCAGTTTTGAATGCAAATCTACATATTTGAGCACATCCTCCACGATTAGCGTCTCTATTAGTTACATAATTTGATAGTGCACATCTTCCTGAAAAGCATGTACACATAGCACCATGAATGAATACTTCTATATCGGTATTTGTCTTATCAATTATTTCTTTTATTTCTTTTTTAGATAATTCACGAGCAAGTACTACTCTATCTACTCCATTCTTTTCAAAGAATAATACTGTTTCATAATTTGTAGTAGAGTTTTGAGTTGATAAATGAACTTCTACTTCTGGAAAGTTTTTCTTTATATAAGAAATAATGAATGGATCACTTACAATAAATGCGTCAATTCCACAGGCTACAACATCTTTAATGTATTCTTCTACTCCTGCCATATCACTATTATGGAATACAATGTTTAGAGTTAGATGAACTCTTTTTCCTAATTTATGGGCAAAATCACAAGCCTCTTTAATCTCTTCTAAACTAAAATTAGTTGCGTTTGCACGTAGTGAATATTTTTGTCCACCAATATAAACAGCATCTGCTCCATAAAGAAGTGTAACTTTTAATCTTTCTAGATCTCCTGCTGGAGATAATAATTCTATTTTTTTCATATTACTTCACTTTATACATAGTTTCTTTAAAGAAGAAATTAGTATTATCTCCTAACTTTTTATATTTTTCTATATATTGTTCATCTTTACATTTATTTTCAATAAACTCATGAGTATCATTTACTAATTCATCAAAATCAGGTACTCCATCTTCCCTCATAATAATATATGGAGTATTTACTGAATATAAATCTTTAATTATAGATGTTCCATTCATTATATCTTTAGTATAAAAACTTGTACCATTATTTGATTCTTTTACTATATAGTATTTGTTTGTAACTTTTTCTAATATTTCTAGAGTATCCTTTTTATCTTTATTAATAGATTTATAGTAATTAGTTAATAATTTTCTTTTTGAATATGCAATTGCTGGAGTTGATACTACTTCAACCATAGAAGTTATTTTAGATTTTTCTACTATTTCTTTTATTTCTTCTAAAGTTATTTCTTTTCCTAGTAATGCATATTTTACTCCTTCATTGTAATAATAATCACAAGTACGATAATTATTTACCATATGAGATTGATTCCATACTAAATCTACATCTAAATCTAGTTCTTGCTTTATATTTAAAATAGCTAAATCATAAAAGAAAATTCCTTTTATATTTAATTTGTTTAATTTGATTAGTACTTCTTTTAATTTATCTATTTCATCATTAAATATATTTTTATTCATTTTAATAAATACTTCTAATTTTGGATATTTATTTATAATTTCTTTTATCTCATCTAATTCATAATAAATAGTTGATTGTACTGAATAATCTTTTAAAGATAGAATAATTCCGTCAGTTTTTAAATTATTAAAATTAGATGTATTCTTTTCTATTAATAATTTCATAGGTCCTCCTAAATATACAATATTATACTATAAAAAAATAAAGTTATTAAACTTTATTTTATTTTTTATTACGCTGGAATTCTCCATGCGTGTAAGAATCTTCCACTACAATCATCTGAGTATGGACTGTCCCTTTGAATTGCTGATGTAGATCCTGCATTATACCATGTTCCATTTCCTGCGTATAATTGAACATGTCCTGGCATTATAACTATATCTCCAGCTTGTAGGTCTGAATAATTATTAACTCTTATCCAGTTATGACTTTCTAAATAACTATCTACTGATGGGACATAATTATAATTGAAACTATTTAATTCCTGTTCTGATAGTACTCCACCTACATAAAGTGCTGAACCAATTAAGGTTGCACAACATGAAACTCTATTAGGATTGTTTGTAGATCTTTCTATATCATTCCAGAATAAGTCTCCTCCTACTGAATATGTCCATCCTTGTTGTTCATACATTGTATGCACTTTTTCTGCTCCATCTAAAATACCTTGAGCTGAACCTGATGCTAGACCTCCTGCTCCACCTCTATTTTTATATTTTGCTTCTCTATCATTAGGATTTACTCCATCTGATCCCTCTGCTATATCTTTTTCATCAAATGTTACTTTGACAGGCTCTTTATTTTTAGTTTCTTTTTTAATATATCTAGTCCTTGTTCTATTCATTACCTCAACTGTACTGGATGATTCCTTATAACATTTTATTACATCTAGACCTTTGGTATTTACTCCTTCTCCAACAAGAGAAATGGTAATATTAGCTAGAATTGGTAAAAAGAATACAATTGCTGCAGCAACAAATTTATTTATTAAACTTTTAATTTCTTTTTTATCTTCTGGATTAGATGATGTCATCATCTTAAATAACTCTACCATACTCATAGCAATCAATAAGATTGGGACAATTATTTGAAGTACTGTTA
>ONIZ01000065.1 GCA_900317975.1 uncultured Bacillota bacterium | reverse complement strand
TTCATACTTACCAAATCTTTTTACTACACTTCCGTTCATTAATTCCCAATATACAATGTATCCATCTCTTATAGATGGTAAAAAACTATTTGCTGAAGCCTTAGCAACATCAGCTTCGTATATTGACTTTTTTTCTTCTTCACTAAGCTTTTTAGGTGCCTTTTTAACTACTTTTGCTGTATCTCTTCTTGAAGTTGTTTCACTACTTTCTTTTTCAGCTGGCTTAGAAGTTACTTTTTCTTTTATTTTTCCTTTTTTGCTTTTTAACTTAGATTTAGCACTCTTAAACTTACTAAATAAGCCTATATCTGATATTCTTATATTTCCATTTTCTTCTTTAGTTATTTTCATAGGATTCACCCCTTACAAATATATGCTGTATTTTACCATAAATTATCTTATTTTTCAATAACTTCTCGATATTTAGAATCTAACTTCTCGATATTTAGAATCTATTATTGAATATAAATAGCATAATACTTCTTTATTAGTTTTTTCTTTAATAAACCTTCGATATCCATTTAATTGTTTATCATAATTAGAATCATCTATATTCTTTAATTTGTAATCTATTATTATATAATCATTTTCTCTTTCTATAAGTAAGTCTATTATACCATGTAATTCATCTTGTTCTTCATTGTAAATAAATTCATATTCTTTATACATTTTTTCATCAATATTATTTTTTATTAGATCACTATTTAAAAACAATTCAATTTTTTCTTTTATATAGTTATCTAATATGAAATCATTTAAATTATTATTTTTAAAATCCAAGTATTCTAATATTTCGTGTACTTTAGTTCCTACTTCTAATAAGTCTTTTTCTTCTTTTGTTATAGGTTTTATCGACTCTTTTGAAAAATGTTTATTCTCTATTAAGTTAGTTTCAATATTTAGTTCATTTACCTTTAATAAGTCTTTATCAGAATATAAATCTTCTATTGATTTATTATTTAATTTTATTTGATAGTCTTTAGTTAATTCTAATTTAATATGTGTTTTCTTATCTAATAGAGACATATTAATACTATTTGTTATATCTTCAAATGAACGATAGTTTTCTTTTAAATACAATGGTACTTCCTTATAGTCTTTTTCTTTATCTGTATCAGGTAATACTATTATCATTTTTTCTTCTGCTCTAGTTAAGCCTACATATAATAGTCTTATCTTTTCACTTATTTCTTCTCTAGTAGTATTTATCTTTGATAAAGTTCTTAGAATAGAATCTTTATAATAATTATCTACTTTAGGAAGAACTATTCCATACTTATTATCATAAAATATTCTTGCTTTTACATCTTGTAAATTAAATTTCTTTTTAAAGCCTGAAAAATAACATACAGGATACTCTAATCCTTTAGATGTATGTATTGTCATTATTTTAACTGATTCAGTAGACTCAGTATTAATCTTAAATTGAATATTTAATTCATTATTAAATATATCTTCTAAATATAAGATAAATTCTTCTATGTTTTTACCTGTATCTGATAAATCTTTAATTAAATTATATAAATACTCTTTATTCATTAAATAATTATTAATATTGCCTAATGTAATTAATTTTTCATCATAATTGAATTCATCTAGTACATATAAGAAAAAATCTGGTGGAGACATATTATCAATGTTTGCGACAATTTCTCTACATTTTTTATATAAAGATGTTTCTTTATATGATTTAGCTTTATATATATCATATATTTCTGAATCGGATATTTTATATAAGAATGATCTACATATAGAAATAAAACTATAAATAAAATCTTGGTCTATACTATTTTCTTTGACTTTAACTAATAGTTTTAATAAATTTTTAATTACTAAAATGTCTATGTCTTTAATTAGATCATTATCTTTCATAATAGTTAAAGGTATGCCAAAATATTCAAATATTTCTTTATATAAATCAAATGATGTAGATCTATCAATTAATATAACAAAATCATTATAGGTTGCCGCATGAAGTTTTTTCTCATCTTTATCATATATTAGATAATTTGATTCTACTTTTTCTTTTATATCTTTTGCTATTATGAAAGCTTCATATTCGTCGTTAGTATATTTCTTATCATCTAGATTGTATGATAATACTTCCAAATTATAATTTTGATTAGTTTTTCCTTCTTCATTATATGAAATATTACCAAATACCATATTATGAGATTCTTGATAGTTGGCTCCACCTAAAGTATCATCCATTACTTTATTAAACATTTTATTAATATCATCTAATACTTCACTTCTTGATCTAAAATTCTTTAATAAATCTATTCTAATACCATTACAATCAGTAATACTATTTATATTACTTAGAGATTGATAATAATCATACTTATTCTTAAATATATATGGGTTAGCATTTCTAAATCTATAAATTGATTGTTTAATATCACCTACCATGTATACGTTGTTATTAGCAATTAATGAAATGAATTCTTCTTGAGTATCAGAGGTATCTTGATATTCATCAATCATTATTTCTTTAAAACTATATTTTAATTCTTCTAAAATATCTTTATTTTCTTTTATTACTTTAATTGATAGATGAGCTATATCAGTAAAATTGTACAATTCATTTTCTTTTTTATATTTAGTTATTTCCTTATTAAGTTCTATTAAAATAGATATTATTTCTTCTAGATTTGTTTTTGTACTTAGAAGTTCATTTTTCATTTCAAGTTCATCTTCATATATTGTTAATTCTTTTATTATATCTATTTCTTTTTTTAGAGTTTCTTTTATTTCTTTTCCTTCTTCACTTGTTCCTTTAGGAACACTTGGTAGTTTTATTTCACTATGTAGTTTTATTTCTTTATAATCTTTTGAATTTAGTAAATTAATTACACTATCATATACTTTTCCATAATAATCTCCATCAAAATATATATTAATATCTTCTAATATTAGTCTTATATTATCTATATGAGATTTAATTATATTTATATATTCTTCTATTATTAAATCTATTTTTTCATTTGTGAAAGATTCTTCAAAATAGTTATTTAAGTAATCATCTTTATCAAATTTTAATTCTATTTTTGAATAGATATTTAATAAATAGTTTTTTAATTCTTCATCATCTTTTAAACAAAAATTATTTATTAATAATTTAAAACTATCACTAGGATTTTCATATCTACTATAAAGAATTTCTTCTAAAATTCTTTTCTTTTCTAGGTTAATTACTACTTCATCAGTAATTGAAATATCGTGAGATATATTTAGATATGTATGATATTTTTTTACAATACTTAGAGCAAATGAATCGAAAGTAGTTATGAATGATCCATCTATTAAATCCAATTGATTTTTTAAAGATGGATCTTTTTTTATTCTCTTTTTAATCTTCTTTTTCATTGAATTAGCTGCTGCATTAGTAAATGTTAATACTAATAATTCATTTATATTAGTTCCTTTTATAAGTTTTTGATAAACTCTTTCTGTTAATACTGCTGTTTTACCTGATCCCGCTCCTGCTGAGACAATAATATTATTGCCTTCTGTTTCTATCGCAGCTAGTTGTTCTTTAGTCCAAGGCATTATTATCACCTCCTAGAAAAGATAAATCTTCTACTTTATCTAAATATATTTGATCAGATACTTTCTTATAACAAATATCTGCAAATGGACAATATGTACATGAGATATTTTTTCCATTATAGATTTTTGGATTTATTTCAAAATCTCCTTCTATGATTTTATCTATACTTTCATTTATTTTATCTTTTGTATATTTTATTAATTCTTCAATATCAGTTTTTCCTAACACTTTAGAATATGCTCCAAATTTATCATCTTTATAAGTCATACTTTTTATTAATTCGGATTTTTCATATGTTGAATCAAATACTTCTAGTCTTTCTATATCATCTGTTGAATAACCTACTAATTTAGTATTATCTTTATATAATTTATTTAAATCCTTATTATTCCATGTTGGATAATCAAATAATATTCTTTGATAGTATATTCCTGTAAATGTAGGATTTTCTTGTGATTCATTAATCAAATATAAATAACTAGGTAATTGTAAATGTAGGCCATATTTTAGAGGTAGAATATCTGTATCAATTGAGCCTGATTTATAATCAACAATTGAATATGAAAAATCATTAAATTTTGTTGTATACATAATCTTATCAATAAAGCCTTCAAAATATGTTTCTATTTTTTTATCTAATTTTATAGATAATTTTTCTTCTAATTTAGCTTCATTATATCCAGTAATTTGAAGTTGTTCTTTTTCTCTTTCAATTAATTTAATTAATTCATTTTTTATTCTAACTAATAATAGTTTTTCTTTAACAGTTAAGTCTCTATTTGATAAATAGTTCTCAAATGAATTTTCAAAATTAAAATCTTTATCATAAATATAAGTTAATTTATTATGATATAGTGAACCAATAAATGCTTGGAATGTATCTTCATAGTTATTTAATTTCAAAATATAGTTTAAATAATATTTAAAAGAGCATTCATTATAATTATTAATTGATGTATATGAAAACTTTAATGGTATTTTATCTACTTTGTAATTCTCTATTTTTTCAAATTTAGAATTATATGATTTATATTCATTATCTAATTTATAATGAGTAAGTAAATTGCTTAGATTATTATTTTTTTCTCCATATAAAAAGTAATTATCTAAATATGTTGTTAATCTAATCTTATTATAAATATTTGAATAATTATAATTATCTATATCTTCATGAATAGATATTTTTAAATTCTTTATATTAGATAATATATTCATAAGAATTGTTTTTCTTCTTTTATTTTTATAACTACTTGAATACATATTAATTTCTTCTTTTTCTATATCAGATAAGAAGTCTATATCTTTATCTATTGTTGGATATACATCTAAGTTAAATCCTAATAAGAAAAGATATTCATCATCATTCATTTCTTCATCATAAATATTTATTATATTGATTGCATTATCATATTTTTTATTATCATAATAAGTATGTTTTAAAATATCTATAAACAATTCTTTATATTCTTTAGAATTAGGATCTATATCTAACAAATCTTCTTCTATTTTTCTTATCTTTTTAATTATAGGAATAGTGTTATTATTTTCTTTTAGTTCTTTTCCTTCTAAATAGTCTTTTACTATAGAGTTACTATAAATTGATATTTTATTATTTAAATTTATAGGTATTTTATAATAATCAAATAATCTTTTAATTGTATATAGATAATCATCATTTATACCTGTTAATTTAATTTTATTAATATTAATTCCTTGATTTAGTAATTCGATAATTTTAATACATACATAATTAACTTCTTCTTCTAAAGTATTAAATTCATAAACATTTAGTTCTTTATAGTTATTAGATAATTCTATTTTTTGATTAAATAGTTCTTCTTCAAATTTTTCTAATTCATAGTAGTTTAATACCTTTATATTTTTATTTGAAATAAACTCTTTAAAATTATTATTTATATATAATAAGTTGTTATCTAATAATTCTTTCTTTATTTGTTTTAATAAATTTATTTTATTAGGTTTATATTCTTTATTAATATCAATTGAATATAAATTATTTAGATATACTTTTACTACATCTAAATTATATTTATATTTATTCATTAGATAGTAAATAGTTTTATAATCATAAGAAAAGTAATAATTAGATATATATTCTTTTTTTGACATAAACTTAGTTTTAACTAAATTATTACTAATAGAATATTCTTTTAATAATTTATTTTTAGTAGATGTTGGACATACAACAATATCTAATTCTCTCATAATTATCACCTACTTTATTATATCATTTATTATTTATAAAAAAAGAAATTAAGACTCTTTAATCTTAATTTCTTTTTGGCAGTAGATCCAACTCCATCTTTTGTATTGAATGTTATTTTATTTTTTTCTAGTACTGTAATAACATCAGATATTCTAACTGTTAGTTCTGGCAATAGTGCTGTTCTATAATATCTGTTTCTTCATTTTTTTATGAATCACTTCAATCTAAGGCCTTACTGCATGATATCCACAAAATTTCGCACTATTCTCTTTCAAAACATCCCCCCAGCATTCCCAATTCGTTGATGATTCGACAACTGGTGATGTAAACGCTGGATAGCTACAACTATACCTTTCATTTTGTTTAGTTTGACCAGTTGGGCATTGTATACTACAAAAATATGTTAATCCTAGTGATGTTGTGCCACACGGCTCTGTACATGGACCACATGAGCTTAGATAGCAATCTTTATGGTAACTATTTATCATTTCATAATGATAGCATGTTGATTCAACAACCTCTATACTACATGTATTTGTATTTCCGGCTTTATCTTCTACTTTTGCTGAATATTTTCCAGATGCTACTGGTGTTCCCAATCCAATTGCCATAACTATAATTTCCTTTGTTTCATTTTGTGAAGCAATTCTAGTGTTAGAGCCTACATCATTATTATTACAATTTATTAGTCCTGAATTATCTGTACATTTCACTCCCATATTCATCCTTGTGTTAGGAACATTTTCATCTATAAAAGCAGTATATTCGCATGCCGGTTTTGTTTTATCTATATGAACATGTTGGTCTTCACTACACATTACACAGTTTCCTGCATTATCACATGCCTCGCCTGCTGTTGCGTTATTTATTGATTGTTCTGCTGAATATACTTGTGAATATGTGTTTGTTCTACATTTTGACTGGTGATCTGGATCTCCTTGATCTGTACAGGCTCCGCTTATTGTTATATTTCTATTTATCCAATTAGGGTTTCCACCACTACTTATACATGTAGGATATGTTGTATCTACTCTTATTAATACTGTTTGTTTAATACAATTTCCTACTTTATCACATACCTGATATACATCATCATGTTTTCTGTTTGTATCAACTAATGTATACGTATGTGTTGCATCTTCACCTTTTTCAGATAATTTTGCTTTATCATCTCCATCATTTTTAAATGTGTTCGTATCTATTCCTGAATATATATTATTAGTATTATTTTTTGTTTTATCTGTTACTATTACTGTTGTTGTGATTGGCTCATTTATCCATTGTCCTGATGTTGTACTATAT
>ONIZ01000033.1 GCA_900317975.1 uncultured Bacillota bacterium | reverse complement strand
AAAAAAGGGGGAATGTTCTATGGCAGGTTTAGGAAATAACTTATATCCGCCAATCTTTAAAAATGCTTATGCTCCAGCATTTGATAAAACAAATCCACAAGGATGTAGAATATACTTTTCCTTATCTCCATATAATTCTCTAGGAGATTTTGCGAAATATGAAAGCTCAGGAAAAGAAGTAATAGCAGATTTAGTGCAAGTATCAATTCAAAATCAAAATACAAATTATTCTGCTTTAAATTTAAATAAATATCCATCTGGTATTATGAATACTAAAATGTATGAAGATAAAGAACGTACTACAGATGATAAATATTATATTATTATAAATAGTTTCAATACAGGAAATGAAGCAAATTCTTCAGAAACGTATGATAATATGGCTGATTTAGCTGAAGGAAATGTTTTTAATGCAGGAGAATTTTATAAAGTTCAAATTCGATTTACAAGTAATCAAGTAGTTCTTCCAACTCAATATTCTTTAATAGAAGAAAGCTGGTATAATTCTAATATAAGTTATTTTTCATAGTGGTCTCAAGTAGTCTTAGTGAAAGGTATTACGAAGCCAATATTAGAATTAAATGATTTTTCAAAAAACTTAGACGAAGAATCTTTTACTTTGCAAGATATATATGTAGTAGGAAGAGTAACTTTCCCAGATAAAAATGATAATGAATATTTGAAAAAATATAAAATTTAGTTATATGATTCAAATAATAAAAAAATCTAGTCAAGTGGAGAAATTTATTCTAATGCTTATAATAATATTAATGGAATAAATTATAAAATTAAATATAACTTAGATAATAATAATGAAGAATCATTTTTATTAATAGTTTATATACAAACTAATAATTTATATGAAGAAAAATTTATTTTTCCATTTAAGGTGGATTTAATTCAATATACAGTATTAGGTTCTGATATACAAATTGAGGCGGCTGGTGATAAAGAGGGTGGCTGCATTAAAGTTCATGCTTATTCTAGTAGTAATATAGATAAATTAGGAACTAATTTTATTATCAGAAGAAGTTCTAGTAAAAATAATTTTGAATATTGGGAAGACATGTATACCTTTTTAGCTCCAATAGGAGAAAAATTGGATCAAACTTGGACTGATAAAACAGTAGAAAGCGGAGTTTTTTATAAATATTGTTTACAACAAAGAAATATTCAAGGTTTTAGATCTAATTTTATTCAAATTAGACAACCTATAATGATTGTGTTTGACGATATATTTTTAATAGATAGACAACAACAGTTAAAAGTTAAATTTGATCCACAAGTAAATAATTACTCTCATGTTGTTTCATAGACATTAACTCAAACAATTGGTTCTAAATATCCTTTTATTAGACGGAATGGGAATACTGATTATAGAACTTTTTCTTTAAATGGGACTATTTCTTATTTAATGGATTTAAGAGAAGATGGAATGAAAGCCTCTCCTAGTGAATTATATGGGGTGGATCAAAATAAAAATGATATTTATTCAAATTATTATATACCTTTTAATAATTCAAATGGTATTAATGTTTATAATGATTCTGTCCGCTAGAGAGATTTTAGAGAAAAAGTTATTTAGTTCTTATATAGAAATACCGTTAAATTATATAAATCTACAACAGAAGGTAATTTATTAGTAAAATTAATGAATATTAGTTTTACTCCTAATAATACTTTAAGTAGACATATTTATAGTTTTACTTGTACTGCTCAATAGGTTGATGACTTTAATATTTAGAATTGTAATAAATATGGAATCCAAAGTATGGGTCAGTATACAAATGAAACTAAAGTAAAAATTGATACTCATGGTCAGTTATCTGTTCCTAATTTAAGTTATTATTATACTAAAACAAATAATTGTGCAAATGAAAATAAAGATGTGGAAGATAATAAAGATAAAGCTCAAAATGTATATGAAAATAGAAAATATTTTGGAGTTAATGCAGATTTGCATTTTGCTAGTAATGAAAATATTATTGCAAAATATTTACTTCCAAAATATTCTTATTTAGAAAATAATTTAATAAAAATTAATATAGATCATTTATCTTATTTAAAAATATAGTTTACTTCTCCTCCTTATTTAATTACTCAAGAAGGAGAATTTTTCAAAAAGACTACAGATAACTCTAAAGCACAATTTTTAGGTCATATAATATATGTAAATGATAATCCAATTATAGTTGGACCAGAGGGTATTTATGAACTTTCAGATTCTTCTACAAAAATAACTAGTTTATCTTTCTTATCAGATCAATAGACTGGTAATATTTCTTATCAAGCTGTTATAGTAGAAGAAGAAAGAGAAGAAAATATTCCTAAAATGTATGGCACTTTTAAGAGAGTAGGGCAACTATTTGGATATTTTAATTCCTCTGAATCAGTTTATAAGAAAATTTATAATAGATACTATCAATCCTTTTCTTCACAAAACGACTCTTCTTCTCAAGTTATTTATTCTCAACATTTACAAAAATTAATGGGAATGAGATTACAAGCTAAACCTGGAACAGTTTTTTTGATTCAATAGGCACAAGATAGGGTTGACGCTTAGGGTACTACGTTAAGTTATGATTATTATATAATGAATGAAACTGGTTTATTAGATATATACGATGAAAGAACTGATATAAGAGGATGTTATGTAATTGGACCAAAATTAAAACCAGTAGAAGAAAAACTTAATGGAGAAGTTGGAGATAATGAATATGTTTTAGCAGATGAAACATACCATGATTTTTCGTAGATAACAAAACCAAAAAAGAATCATGTATATAAATTAACTGAAGGAAGTGATTCTTTATTTGCTTTACGGAGTAGATTTTATAATACAAATGAAGCAAATATGGTAGGATATAATGTAGAAGAGCCAGAAGAAATTACTGTTATTGATTATCGTACCATATTAATAAACAAAAAATTAGCAGATAGTGTTTATTGTATTTTTTATGGCGGCAGTTGGTATTTATTCTCATTAGACCAGGGTATTGTATTAGGGTATCCAACTGAAGCTATAATAGATTATTATTGTTAGATTTTAAGGGAGAGATATTAATGAAAGTTTCATATAGTTATTTAAATGATGTTGCCTTCCTTAAAGAACTTGCTAAATAGCATGTTAAAACATATTATGTTAAAATATCTGTTTTAAATTGGAAAGAATAGCCAGTAACTTCAATAGAAGGACAAGTAATTTCTGCTAATTTAAATATAGATGGCCAGAGTTCTTTAAGGAGAACGGCCAACTTAAGCATTGCAATAGACGATACAATGAATTAGATAACTAATACAGAAAACGTATTGTCTATTAATAAAAAAATGTGTTTAGAAATAGGATATGTTAATACTACTTAGAAGTATACTAATTATCCTATTCTATGGTTTCCATTAGGAATATATGTAATTATATCTTGTTCTATTTCAGAATCTTCAAGCGGCCTGGTTGCTTCCTTGCAACTCCAGGATAAGATGTGCTTATTAAATGGGACTGCGGGCGGGACCATACCGGCCGCCGCAGACCTTCATATTCTTGATACTATTGATGAAGATGGAAATGAAGTTACTAATTATGTAACTATGTATCAAATTATTCAAGAATTAGTACATCATTGGGGTGGATAGCAATTAGGTAAAATAATTATTTCTGATTTAGATAACAGAGTTAAACAGGCTATGAAATGGGGGTTAGAAAAACCTTTATATTACGTAGAATCTGGGAATCAAGATAGATATTTTATGGATGAAAGTGAATATCAAAATTATATAAATAGTTTAGAAAGTTATTCTACATAGATTTTTACAAAAGGACAAGATGTTGGATTTATCTATGTTGATTTTATTTATCCTGGTGAATTAATTGCGGACGCCGGTGCCTCCGTGACAGATATGCTAGATCAAATCATATAGGTATTAGGTAATTATGAATATTTTTATGATTTAGATGGAAATTTCATTTTCCAAGAAAAGAAGAATTTTTTAAACAATGCACAATCTAAATATATTTTAGATGCAAAGAACGATAGAACTTTAACCCCAGATTATATAGCTTCTACACAAACATTATTATCTGCATATTTAATTAATATGACTAGTGGTACATCAGTATTCTAGTTTGAAGATAGCGATTTAGTAACATCATATTCAAATACTCCCCAATATGGAGCAATAAAAAATGACTTTGTAATATGGGGAGTCCGCACAGGAGCAGAAGATGTAGAAACTCCTTTGCGTTACCATCTTGCTATTGATAATAAACCAGTTCTTAAAAATATAACGTATAAAATGTTTAATTTTAAGGAATATAAATTAGATAAATATGGAGTTTGGATAATGCCTATAATAGTAATAGGAGAAAATGAAGCATATAATGGGGGTAACCCTTCTATTATTTCTAATCTTAGTTCTCTTGTTCTTTCTTATGGTAATATAGGAGTTTATTATTATATTTTAAACTAGAATAAATTAATAACTTCTGTAAAAGATAAATAGAGTCGAGAATGGGTATGGAAATAGTTAGATTTTCCTGTTGTAGATATAACTCCTTCTGACTGGCGGACTTAGCTTCTTGTTGAAGGGGCGGCCGCATAGACAAGGGGATTAGAAACTAATTATTATTATCCAGAATTAAAAGTAGAATGGCCTAAAATATATGATATATAGAATGGAAAATATTATGATTAGGTAGTAGAAAATCCTTCTAGTATAAATTATTATTTAGATCTTATTAGTGCAGGGGATCCTGGTATATTATAGATTTCTGTTGATAATATAGGCAGACGCTCTTATGTTTCAGATAATGGAAAAAATACTAATTGTGTTTTTGAAAATTGGATTCCAGATTTAATACTGATAAAAGCTGGAGAAGATGATACTGATGAGAGAAGAGAGTAGGCTGAAAAAAGAGGTCAACGATATTCGCAAGTGCCAGCTTCAATTTATAATAATTTAAAAATAGGAGGGTCTTATTATTCAGCTTATGAAGAAATAAGACAAACTTTACATGAGTTTACAAATTATAACGAATCAATTAGTTTACAAACAATCCCTCTTTATTTTCTATAGCCTAATACAAGAATTACAGTAAATAATCCTAATAGTGATATAAGCGGGGATTATTTAATAAATAGTCTTTCATTTTCTTTAAATAATGATGGATTATTAACTATCAATGCTTCTAAAGCAGTAGAGAAAATTTAAGAAGGAGGGAAAAATGAGTTATAAAGTTGGACAAATTTTATCTAATAATATTAGTACATATTTTGCTAATACTCAAAAAGATGTTTTAAATTATATTAGTGATATTGAAACAAAAAATGATATAATAGAAGTTTATTTTAAAGATAAGAAGATTGCTTATACTTTTAGAGTTGATTCTAATTATTATATAAAATTAAAAATAAAGCGTTTTACTAATAGCGATCAAAAAATTACTTTAAGATTAATTAATGATACAGAATCATCTTCTGATGTTTTTCAATATGTTGATAATTTTGTTATTTTCCAAAATAGTAACGAAGATGAAAATGAGTATGCTACGATTGAAGCTGTTGTTTCTCCTAATACTACTTATACTCATTTAGCTATTATTTTAACTAGACAATATGAAGATTTCGTAGTAGAACAAGCATCAGAGTCTTCTGTTGTTGTAAATAATAGATTAGGAAGATAGATTGAAATTACAGGATATGAAATCTCTGAATTTGTTAATTTAATACCAGTTTTAGATTCTGGACAACTTACTTTTACTAAACTTGGAATTCAAGGACCTCCTGGTATGTTAATGTGTATTAATGGAGAAGGAATTCGAATTGGACCAAGCCGAATATATGAAATAAGAAATGGTTATAAAGTAACCTTTTTGGGTATTGCTAGAGGACAATCTAAAACTATATCAGGTGATTTTGGTAGAGATAGTTTTATTATTGATTATTAGTATAATGATACAATTACTTTAGAAAATTAAGAAGAAGGAGAGTGATAACAGATGGCATTAATGAACAGTTTTTATGGTGGTCGTCGTGGAGCTTCTTTTATTATTGTAAAAAATTATTTAGACGTATTATCTATGGTAACAGATTTTTCACGAGGTAATGATTTTACTGAAGTAAAATTTGATGAATACGTTATAATTAATAATCCTAATAAAAATCATCCTGATAATGGTAAAATTTTTAGAAGGGGTTATGATTATAATAGTGATAGAACTCTTTCTGCGATTACTTTATTAGTAGATGGAGAGGGTAATTATTATCAAAACGTAACCGAAGAAAAATATAAAAATTTATTAGATACTGATAGTTTTGTAACAGTAGAAACTTATCAAAAGAACCATTAGAGCTTTACAGGAATAAGGGCGGCGGGCGCCGAATATATAGGATGTATTGTAGGTCCCGCAGGAAAGGCTCCGTTATTAAATATGGAATCTTATGCTCAAGCAGATGCTCGATCAACAACAGAATTTGAATATAGAAAAACAAGTGGTGAATATAGTCCTAATTCTATTGATCCTGGATTAATACCAGGTAAAGATAATCAAGGAAATTTCCATGATAATATTGAGTGGGTTTGCTTCTCTATTAGAAATGATCAATATGGAGATGATACTTAGGCTTACATTGGTTTTAAATTTCCTTATTTAATAACTTAGATGTAGACCTCATAGGTAGAGCCATATGATACTAATGGCGATATTGCAGATATGTCAAGTATTTCTCGAGCTTCTGATGATGATGGTTCTCACCCATATTATAATAAATGGCATTTAAATATACCTAAGGGTGTAAAGGGAGATACTTTTAAGAATTTAAAGGTAACTACTTATAGGGAATGGCTTCGAGGATTGTCTGGAAGTGCGGACCGCATTATGTACGATGCTACTCAATCAGGATTAGTAACATATACTCCTGGAGAAAATGATCTTGATAGAGAAATTCTTATTTATGAAGATTGGAATTACAATAATAAACAAAGCGGGTAGGTAAAATATTATTATTTAGGTGATTATAACCATATTGATGATATTACTTTCGAAAATGGAATTTTAACTTTTACATTTACACATGATGATGATAAAAGTTTTATCTTTGATTATATCAGTAGAATAGAATTAGCAGAAGATGGAACTTTAACTTTTGTTCATTCTATTTTAGAAAATGGTTAGTAGAAAAAAGATGTTTATGCAAATAGACTACAATGGATTTCAAATGTAAGTTTAGATACTGGTAGTTTTCCATTAATTCCTGTATATGAACCAGAAGTTAATGAAGAAACTGGCGATCCTCTTTATGATGAATTTGGAAACCCAATTTATAAAAAAGATTAGGCTGGTAATCCTATTCAAGCAAGAGATGAAAATGGTGAATTAGTTTATGAAATTAGCAATTGGGTAGAAAATGCTAACCCAGAAGGTTTATTTAAAGTAACTTTTAACAACGGTAATGAATATAGAGCATATATTCCTTTTGTAAATAATATTGAATATGATGAAAATTCAGGATGGATTGGTTATCATATTATAGGGCCTAATAGTGGACATTCAGAGTCTTTAATTCAGATGAAGTTTATTAAAAAGATTCTTCAAGATGAAACTACTGGTAAAATTATTATTGTGTATAATATTCCTAGAGAAAATGCAGGAAATGAATTAACAGATCCTTTAATTTTAGATACTGAGATGGCGGAAGAAATAAAGGAATAGATAGGAGATCGTGAATATCAAGCATTTCCACTTAAAACCTTACAAAATATATGGTTAGATGAAGAAACAGGTAATTTAAATATTAATTATATTAACGGAGATACAGAAGTTATCAGTAGTAATATTTATTCTATTGATAGATTTGAATACGATCCTCAGGAATCCAATTTATATATAAAAAGATCTATTGACGAAGAGGTACAAGTATTTCCAATACATTATCCTTCAAGAATTAGATATAATATTTAGAATGATAATGTTGAATATTTAAGAGCTGGAGAAAATAATTATACTCAAATAGGTACTTTACCATTATTAAAAGACATTTAGCTTACTGATAATTTAGATTTGTATGTTCAAATGAATAATCAAACTGGGTATGATATAATTTCTGATACGGAATTTTCAAATGATTCAGACCATCCTACTTCTCAATATTGGATTAATTTAGGCAATTTATCTAAAACTTTACCTGTAATGGGAATTGCAAGAAATTATAATAGAGAAGAACTTAGAAGTATTATTTTAGAAAATGAATTATGGGGTACCGCAGAGGAATACGCTACTTTAAGAACGATATTAGCAGATACAAATGAATATACAAAACATAAATTAGATGTTGTTGTAGAATGTTTGAATTTAATATATCCAGATGGATTAGTCTCAGATATTGATCCAAGTGGAAATATAACAACAGAAAGATTTAGATTGATTACTGCGGGAGAGTCTTCAGAATTAAAAGATTTCTTTGCTTTTGATCAATTTAAAAATAAAACTGTCTATTAGAGAGTTTTAGTTGAAGATACAATTTAGGTTAGATCAATATCACAGGCGGGAAGCTGGTATTTCTTAGGTAGAATTTAGACAGGTAAAAATACTGCTGTAGGTAAACCTGGAGAAAATATTAATCTTCCATAGGCTGGTGGTATTTTATTAACTAAAAAATAGGATATATGTTCAATTTCTTTCCCCGATACTACTAATCCTTTAGTTGTACAAAATAAAATGAAAGAAATTAAATTGGGAAGTGAGTATAGAAATAAAATATATAATATAGCTGCTTCTGAAAATTTAATTATCGAAATGACAGGAACAGATAATGCCAGTATTCAATCTTATTTTAATGCAAGTACTAAAGAGATTTATATACCTGAAGTAAAAGGTGATATTACAATTAGAAGGGGATGATATTATGGCAGCAAATGGTTATCAAAGTCAAATAGCCGCTATAAATTATTCTTATGAGGAAGATTCTATTACTAAAATAGGTTTTAAAGAGAACACAAATATCTACGCTTTAATTGAAGAAAATTTAAGTCCTGCAATTAAAGCGTAGAATTCTCGAACTGCTTTAACTAGATTAGGAATCCAAGCAAAGCCAGCAACTTAGTTTTAGTTGTCAAATTACACTCCAACAGGAAATGAAACATTTCAAATGATAATTGGAGAAACTGGATTTTATGAAATAAATGATGTAAGAATAGTAGGATTAAAAATTTTAGATGCGGCAGATGATGTAATTATAGATTATATTATATAGGAGATTTAATATGTATCAAGTTAATAATAAAACAAAAGAGAATCTTCTGGGTGTGTGAGAGAAAAAGCAGAAAAAAACTATCTTAAAGCACCAAAAATTTTACCAAAACAAGGACACAAAAAATCAAATCTTCTAACAGATTTTTTATAAAAATATGTGAGAGAAAAAAGGAGAAAAATTATGAATCAATTTTATATTATTGAAATTCAGCAATATGTAAATGGTGAATTTGGACATATTGTGCATTTTGCATTTGATGAAAATGCAACAAAAGCAAGATTAAAAGCTGAAGCTAAATATCACCAAGTTCTTGCTTCTGCGGCAGTCAGTGAACTTCCGCAACATAGCGCGACTCTTCTTACGTCTGATGGTAGAGCAGTTATGAATCAATGCTATAGACATGAAATTGCTCAACCTGAACCTGAAGTTGAGCCTACCGAACCTGAAGTAAATCCTGAAGAAGGCTAAGAAGGACAAACTTAGAAAATAATATTTTAATAAATTTTATATAGTGGTGGATAAATTAAGATGATAAAAGTTGGGACAAAATCAACTAATAAAATTTTATCCAATTTTAAAGTATAATTGTATGAGGGGAGTAAAAGAAAAATAATAATTAAATTAAATAAAAAACATATCATTTTTGTTTTACTCATCTTTATATTTTGTTCTTAAATGCTCCCTTCGTACTTTTAAAAAATATGGAGTCTGATCACCTCCATCATATAGATACAAATAATTTACGCGTAACAAAAGGAGGAAATATTAATGCAAAATTATAATCCTCAAATGGGGTATCCTACTACTGGGCAAGCTCCAATAGCAACTCAGTATCCATATGGAGTAAATAATTATAGTAACATATTAACAAAACAACCTTATTAGAATTTTCAACAAAATCAATTCTTGAAATGTAGACCAGTTTCATCTAAATAGGAAGCTATGGCTTTCCAAATTGATTTAGATGGTTCACTTTGGGTATTCACTGATGTTGGAAATGACAAGATTTATACTAAACAAATTAATAATGATGGAACAGCATCTTTTAGAACGTATGCGTATGATAAAAATGATAATCCATATGCAAATAGTTAGTACGTGACAAGAGAATAGTTCAACAAAGTCATACAAGCATTAATGGCGGCAACCCAGGTTCAACCTTCGCAACCACCGGCGTCCGCATCTAATAAAACACAACTTGACTTTTGATAGGGAGGTATAAAATGAATGTTAATCCAATGCAGTTAGTTCAGTTAATAAAAAGTGGACAAAATCCACAACAGTTACTAATGGGTATCCTACAACAACAGGGTAATAATAATAATCCTATTGTTCAAAACGCGATGGGTCTTGCTCAAAATGGAAATACTCAAGCTTTATAGCAAATTGCTAGAAACTTAGCATCTCAACGAGGTTTAGATTTTGATCAAGAATTTAATAATTTTAGAAATTCTTTAAGGTGAAAAGTGAATTGAATGTAAATGAAGGGGAATTAACTATGTTTAATAATAATGGTGGTTATTCTTTAGCTGATATTGCGGCTGCTACTGGAAACGATGGAAATGGATTTGGTTTTGGTAACGGCGATGGCGCTTGGGTTCTTCTTTTATTTATCCTTGTCTTAATGGGAGGCTGGGGTAATGGATGGAATGGTGGAGGATATGGCGGAGGTGGCAACACTGGCTATATTACTTCAGATATCCAAAGAGGTTTTGACCAGAGTGCAGTTATTAATGGTTTAAGTGGAATTACATCAGCAATCAGTAATGGCTTTGCTAATGCTGAGGTTTCAAGATGTAATTCTCAAGCTAATGTGCTTCAGACATTAAATAATAATCAGGCTAATTTATCTACACAGTTAAACACAATAGCAATGAATCAGCAGAGCTGTTGTTGTTAGAATCGCGCTGGCTTAGCTGATTTGAAGTATACTGTAGCTACTGAAGCATGCGCAGACCGCTCTGCAATATCTGATGCACTTAAAGACGTAATTGCTTCTAATACAGCTAATACTCAGGCTAT
>ONIZ01000089.1 GCA_900317975.1 uncultured Bacillota bacterium | reverse complement strand
TTTTTATTTATAATTAAATTCTTCTTTCATCATTTGATAAATTTTTATTCTTTCTTCCTTTGTAAATATATCTTTTTGACTTTTAAATTTGCTTAAAGACCATTTCCAAAAATTATATCCAAAATGTTTATCTTTATAAATTTTGTTAAATATTTTTAATTCATTTTTATATCTAGGTATAAAATGAAAATGTACATGTGGCTTTTCATTATCTCTATAAGCATTATTCATTAAACATGCAAAGTTAAACATAGTAGCATTAAATATTTTTTTGCATACTCTTTCCAATTCTTTTTCTAATTTTCCTAACTCTTTCCAATCTTCATCAGATAATTCACTTAATTGTTCTTTATCACAAGATATAATGCAATCACCAACAAATTCTTGGCACCAATCTACAAATACAATAGTCCAATTATTACCTTCATATATATTCATATCCTACTTCCTTTCTAAAACCGCGATGGATTCGCAATGGCTAGACCGTGGATTTTTGACATGCCATTATTTCTTTTTAATAATCCATACCCATTTTTCTTTTAAAGATAGTTTTTTAAACTCATAACCATAATCTGGTAATTCTTTTTTANNNNTGATAATTTATACTCTTCTTTATTATTTTCTTTTACATATCTCCATAATGGTTCATACTTACTCATATATTATCTCCTTTCAAGTACCGTGATACTTTCGCAATGTCCTGTACTGGGGCGAAGAATATATTGTCTAGGCCTGTACTAGGGCAATAGAACATGTTCTTAAACTCCTAGAACTAGGCATGTTCTAGGGTAAAGATAATGTCATATATGTTACTATTATTATATATTATTACTTAAATATTTTACATATAAATAATATCTTAAATATTATTAATTATCTATACTGCAATTCTTAATAACATCATTTATTAATTTACCATTTTCAATTTTGTTTTCTATTTCATTTATTGCAAAACACTTTTTACCTAGATCTTTAAATGATGCCCCACAGTGAAATACTCTTTTTCTATCTATAATTATAAATCTATCATGATATGATTCGTTATTTATAAATTTAATATTATTATATTGTTTTAAATATTTTTTCTTTAAAGTATCATTTATATTCGATGAGATTATTATTATTTTTCTATTAATATTTCTTAATTCATCTAATAATGTCTTTCCCATATAGTTATCTATAATTATTACTTCTTCTTTAGCTATGTCGATTATTTCTAATAGTACAGAATATGCATCATAAATATCATTATGAAAAAATATAGAGTTTTTAGTAATTACTTTTGGATTGAATTTATCAAAAAGTTCATCTATTCTCTTTGTATTATTATCTACTTTTTCTTCTAAAAGTAAATATTTATGTGGTAATAATTGATCATTATATTTAATATAATGTCTCATTCTAACAAATGTATCCATTATCCTAATACTAACTTCAGTAGCAACATCTGACTTTAAGATTGTTGCGAGCATATATACACCTTGTTCAACAAATGCCGTATGTCCTTTTCTAGAACCACCTTTTGAAGTCGAAATTTTCGACTTCAAAGAATTATATTCTTTATCAGTGATTCTAAATAAATATCTATCTGGAAATTTTTCTAGATTGTTTTTTACTGCTTCATTGATTCTTTTTGTTTCAACATTATATAGTTTTGCTAAATCAGTATCTAACATTACCTCCTTTCCATCAATTTCATAAATCATGTTTTCGATGTTTATAACATCTTTTTCTGCTATTTCATTCATAATTGAACCTCCTTCTTTAGAATAAAAAAGGATATCCCCTTCATCCTATTGAAAGGGATACCCCGCAGCATGCAATAATTCTTCCTTGCCTTAAAGAATTAGAACCTTAGCGTCCAAATTGTCATATTAACTCATGGCAAGATAATTAATACATTTTCAACTTATCATATTTATTATGTTAAATCAATCGAATAGAACTATTTTTTTGTTTTTTTAATATATGTATAATTGCTGATAGATAAATGACCATTTTGTGGAATATATCTAGCTACATATAAATCATATTTTCCTGGCTTAGTAATCTGGTCATTGTAATTATCAGTTGTTTTATTATAAATCATATAGTAAGATTCATAATTTAATAAATCTTCATCCTGTAGTAAAAAAGAATTATCGTGTGTTATTCTTTGGTTAGCAGGAATATATTTTATTAGTTTTTTATCCAAGTTATTTGAAATAATATAATGATTATTTTGTTTAATACTCTTTAATAGTTCTTCTCTATATTTATACTCATAATCAATATCTAGCTCATTATAATTAAATCGTACAAAATAATCTCCTTCATACTCATTAAAATTTGCTTCACCTTTTGGTGGCAACTTAACATTTAGTATATACATATACTCATTTACTTTATTATAATCAACTTTTGGATTATCGAATATCCAAGCTAGTCCAAACGAAATAAAATAGAATGATATTATTCCACTAATAACAATATTAATAATGCCATTATCTTTTCTATATATTATTCCCATTATCATTGATAGTAATGGAATTATTTCTAATACTAGAAATATCCAGTTATGTTCAACTGTATTAAATAAATTATAATCCATTTTTACCATTAACATCAACGCAATTGGAACAGTACATAAAGATGCTATCCATAAGTATTTTAATAATTTTCTTCTATCTATTTTCATATTATTCCTCTCATATACTATATAATTATTAATAATCAACCTGGTACTGGGAAACATATCTTCCTAGAACATGGTTAATTAATAAAACTTCATTTTTTAGTAAAAACAGACTGTTTTATTATTTTTCAATCTTTTCAAAGTCTTTATTTTTCTACGTTTCTACGTTCAAGTACCGATATGCACTCCACATGGTATGTCCTAGGAAACATATTAAATAATTTTATACTAATTATTCTATATTTATAATATAATAAATCTAAATCCCTAACTAAAGTTATTGGATCACAT
>ONIZ01000010.1 GCA_900317975.1 uncultured Bacillota bacterium | reverse complement strand
TGGTATGTCCTAGGAAACATATTAAATAATTTTATACTAATTATTCTATATTTATAATATAATAAATCTAAATCCCTAACTAAAGTTATTGGATCACATGATACATATATAATGTTCTTAACATTACTAGATATCAATGAATTAATAGTTTTTTTGTCTAACCCACTCCTTGGAGGGTCTACAATTACTAAATCATAATCATTAATTAAATTAATATTTTTTGATACATCACCTAATATAAAATTACCTTTCATTTTATTTAATTCTAAATTTTTAAAAGCATCACTTATATTAGAAGGATTATTATCAATACCTACTAAATCTAAATCAACTCCATTACATACATAAATACCAATACTACCAGTACCACAATATAAATCCAAAATATTTTTAGGTTTTAATTTAATTACATTTTTCTTAATTTCATCATATAACATCTTAGTTAATTCCAAATTAATCTGAAAAAAAGACTTAGAACTAACATAATATTTAACATCACCAATACTAGTAATAATAGAATCATCATTACTAACAACTTCATCATTTACAATTAAAACATCACTTAATCCTAAATATTTTTTATAATTAACTTTTCCCTTAATATCAATTAAAGATTTTCTTTCATCATTACTAACTCTAATTAAAACTTTTTCAATATTCTTATTATCTATTTTTCTTAATTTTTTAATTATATTATTAATCTTATTAGAAACTAATAAACATTCATCTATCTCTACGATATTATGACTATTACTATTATATAAACCTAGTTTTCCTTTATCACCATGTAATACTATTTTATTACGATAATTCAAAGCATTAAGACTATATATATCAGTAATATTATATTTAATTTTACTAAACTTCTTAATAATATAATTAACTTTATCTAATTTATATTTATTTTCATATTCTAAATTAATATGATCAAGACTACATCCACCACATAATTCATTGTATTTGCAACCTTCACATCTATATTTAGATTTAGTATATATTTCTAATAGTTTAGCTTCATAAAAGTTCTTCTTTTCTTTAACAATTTCTATTTCCACTTCTTCATCTGGAACAACACCTGAAACAAAACATATTTTATTATTAACAAAAGAGATTCCTCTTCCAAAATCATCTAATCTTTCAATCTTGACTTTCATTTTGAACATAATCTCCTTTCTTAATATAATGTTTTTTGTGCCCGTTTGCTAAAACCCCTTTAAATCTAATAATTAATGGATCTGAATTAAAAAAATCATCTCCAGTATTAACTTGCATATGAATATGAGGACATAGGCTTCTTCCACTATTTCCAACTTTTGCTAGTTTTTGCCCTCTACTTACTATACCTCCTACATCAACTTTAAAACTACCAGGCTCTATATGACAAATAGTAACATATTCACCATATTTAGTTTTAATAATAATATGATTACCTTGTACTTTATCACTATCCCAAGAAGGCCTCATATCAGAATAAACTCTACTATTAGGAACCCCATCTTCTATAGCATAAACAAACCCATCAATTGGACTAATAATATCTTGCAAGTATCCATAATAATCTTCTAAATTATTACCACTACCTTCAAAATATTTATCATTAATTTTCATATCAAAATCATATGCCCATCTTTGCCCATATACATCATAAGAATGAGAATCTTCTTTTTTATAACCACCTGCATATATAAACCATTCTCCATAAGCAGGTATAGAAAAATAAGATTTAGTTTTCTTCATATTATCACTCTTTTCTAACCATTAGTATCAGTAGAAATCGTTTCAAAAACAATATTATTTCCATCACTAGTAGAAATAATAGTACCATCAATATCAGTTCTATATATTCTTAAATTCAAATAATTTAATTTATTCAAAGTAATTTCTGCAGGTAGATTATAATCATTTCCTTTACCCACACTTATTACAGCGTAATCAGGTTTAACTTTATTTAAAAATACAGCACTATTAGAATATCTAGATCCATGATGACTAATCTTTAAAACATCACTTTTTAAATAATTACTATATTCTCCATTTACAATTGTATGTTCAACTTCGTTAGTAGCATCTCCAGTAAATAAATAACTATTATTAAAAAACACACATTTCATAACAATAGAATCATTATTTAAATCTTTTTTATCTGTACCAACATATAAGACTTTACAACTGGTATTATCTAATTTTAAATCATCACCAATATTAGGAATATTAACATCTAAATTATTCTTTTTTAAAGTACTAATTAAATTTTTATAAGTAAAATCATCCACCTTAACATCAGGCATATAATACTTATCTATATTAAAATTATTAATAATTTGATACATTCCACCTATATGATCTTCATGAGCATGAGTTCCAATCACATAATCAAAATGATCAATACCTAATGACTTAATATAATTAACTAACTTAATACCATCTTTTCTATTTCCAGCATCTATTAACATATTATGATTATTCTCAGATAACAAAATAGCTTCAGCTTGACCTACATCAATATAATATACTTTTAAGTTATTATCAGTAGTTACTTCTACTTTTTTAAAATTAATATCATTATTAATTTGATTAGAATAATTATTTAAAAAATAATAACATAAAACTATTATTAATAAGACAATTAATTTTATTAGTTTTTTCTTTTTTCTTTTACTTCTTCTTGCCATAAATACCATCCTAATAAAATTATAATAATAAAAAAGAACTTAATCAATAAGTCCTTCTTCTTTTAACATAACTTCTACATATTTATTATTATTTAGAAAGCATTTATATACATTACCTATAGTTCTATATTTATTACCTTCTACTATCAAACAACTTTTATCTTCAATACCATATACTTCTCTATCTATTTCATTTTCTAATTCTTTTTTCTTATAATTATCATTATAATGAGGACAAATATTAATAGGAACAATATTTAATCCTTCAACAAACTCATATTTATCATTTTCTCCTCTAATAATTAAAGAATCACTATATCCAGATTTAGATAATAATATAGTTCCTGCAGATATACCTATAAACACACAATTATCCTTATTTTTGAATAATTCATCTAGCTTATACTCTTTTACATCTTGAATAAGTTTGATTGAGTCTCCCCCACAAAAATATATAATATCAGCATCATTTATCTTATCAATAACTATTTGAGGATTATTAATAATATTTTTCTTTTTTAAATAAGCTATATTACAACCTAAATCTTTATATATTTTTTTAATAGTATCATAATAAGAATCACTAAAACTAGAAGCAAGTCCTATAAATAATAAATTAGGATTATCTTTACCAGTTAATTTAACAGCTTCTTTATCTATGATTTCAGTCTCATAAAGAGTATTACCTCTACCTACATTACCTCCACCTACTAAAATATATTTATTCATAATATCACCATAAATATTATAACAAAAAAAGGATATTAATAATATCCTTATATAATTATATTTCAATTAATTCATATTCTCTAGAACCAAGTCCTAAGCTTTCAGCATAAGGAAGTATTTCTCTACCTTGTTGTCTATCAATTCTTTCTTGTAATAAATGTGCTCCAAGATCATTAGAATTCCATACCATATCGATAAATGCTTGATCGTTAGCAACAGGATCAAGTGAAGCAACTATTCCTAAATCACCCATAACAGGATCACCTTGATTAGCATCACAGTCACAGTCAACACTTAGTGCATTCATTACCGTAATATAAACAATAGGTTTATTGTTTTCCTTACAATAATTAGCTACAGCACAAGCAGCTTCTGCCATAGATTCAATAAAATCAATTTGTTCATATGAAACATTCCAAGCCTCAACTGGATCAGCAGATTGGCCACAAGAATGAATATATGCTTTTCCATTACGAGAAGCAATTCCTATAGATTGATTTTTTAAATTAGCACCAAATCCACCCATTGCATGACCTTTACCATGAGCTAGATTAATAAATGAATCATAATTTTTAAAATTTTCTCCAATAATATCATATTCTAAATGTTTAGAACCTTCAGGAACAGGTATCCTAAATTCACCATTTCCATCCATAATATCTACATCAGCAAAAGAAGTAAATCCATGCTTTTCAGCAACCTTTATATGATCTTCATAAGTATTTCTTTTACCTGGATATGCAGTATTACATTCTAATATAGTACCATTTAACTTTTTAACTAAAGGACCTATTAAATCAGCTTTTAAATATCCTTTTGCTCCATCCTCTCCAGTAGAAACTTTAACCCCTACTTTTCCAGGAAGTTCTATTCCTAATTTTTCATAAATTTCAATTAATTTCTCAGGTGTTATTTCTCTACTATAATAAACTTTAGCTTTTTCCATATTTAAATCCTCCAATACTATTTTAACTTAATTTTTTCTTTAAAACAACACGCGAATTTTTACTAGGAACAAAAATATTATCAATTTGTTTTCTAACAACTCCCTTAACGTTAAATTGATTGTTATCATCTAATGTAGGTAATTTAAATCTTCTACCTAATCTTAATTTTTCAGTCTCAGCATTAATCATTGACTCAATTGCTTCAATTCTATTCATAGTTGCTAAATATTCATCTAAAGTATCAAATTCTTCAATTTTATCACCATTTAAATCATTAACAGTATTCTTACAATCTTCAAAATCTAAAAATATATCATCTACAAGATCAGAATTCATATACTTATCATATATATTCAAATCAGGAATCTGATAATAAAAACTATCTAAATCTTGATGGTAAGGAAAAACTACTTCATAAGTATAATTAACTGTCATATTTAAACCATATCGAAATCTATTTCCAACTAAATATGCTTTAGAAACAATATAAGCATATCTACCAGAAGAAACATCAACAATTTGCATAGGCGCATATACTACAGGATAATTATCAATTGTTCTCATAAAACACCTCCTTAAAAATTAATCATAGTATACCATAAAAAAAAGAAGAATTAAAATCTTCTAGTCAGCTAAAGTCCCCATAGGATCCCAAGGATCTAATTCTACAGGTCCACTTTCTAATACTTTTAATTCCTCTTCATTTAAATACTTCTTATTAACAACAACTTGAAAAACATATTTGTCAAACCAAGAATCAGTTGCGACATGATATCCTTTTTTAGCCTTTTCATCTCCCCAACTATTCTCTATTTTCCATTTAGTAGGTTTATCTTCATCAATATTAACTCCAGTTATTACCATAGCATGATTCATAGCAGACTCACCCATATCTAACATTTCTTCCTTAGTCATATCTAATTCTATTTGTAATAAATCATTATAATCATAACTTAAATCATCCCAAATGCCTTCATCTCTATCCCCGTATTTCATACAATCAGATCCAAACCAAACAGGCTTATTATCCTTAAGTTGAGAAATAACTAGTTGTTTAATTCTATTAATACCTAAATTAAGATGTTTAATATCTTTACCTTCAACTAAGTTACCTAAGTACTTAATAGTATACATTTTCATATAAGGCTTATCTTTAGTAGGAGAATTAATAATACTTACATAATCATCAATATTTATACCAACAAAGTCATTTAAGAATTCAATTGGAGTAAGATCTTTAAATATATGATAATTACCATCTTTATCAGTAAACTCAAATGAAAATTTCTTAGGTGGAACTCCAAAAGAACTACATAATAATTTATAAATATTATCCATAGTTTTATCTTTTAGTGCATTAATAAGCTCTTTATTATCTTTATTATAAAACTCTCTCATTTTAGAGGTAGTTTTTCTTAAATATCTATTTAAAATATCATCTATTTCATTAGTGTTTTCACTTTGATAAGTTTCTTCATATGCACTTTTAGGTACTACACCATATTTACGTACAATATTAGCAAACATATCCCATTGACCACCATCTTCTATACCTCTAGCCAATATAAATGAAAATAATCTATCATCTACTTTTCTATCTAATAAATTAACAATATTTTCTAAAAAATAATTACATTTTTCTAACTTATCATAAAAAGCAACATAATTTTGAGATAATTCAAATTTTTCTACATTATATTTAGAAGCAATCTCTTCTCTAAGAACATTTAATCCTGCAAATATCCAACATCTACCTGATTTCTTTTGATTAGTAACCTCCATAGTTTTTATATTAATAGAAAAATCATTCTGTAATATACTACTTCTTTCATTTACTCTAACTAAATTACTAATTTTATTTTTATTTAAAGCTCTTCTAGTAATACTTGCTATTTTATCATTTCTATATTCTTCTTCTAAAACATTTAATCTATTTAAACTAAGTTCTTTCATATAGCCTCCTATATTAATAATTATATCAAATAAAAAAAGACTTAAAAAGTCTTTTTATAAAGTTTCTAACCAAGCTTTAATTTCTTCATCGCTAGAAGATTTAGATAATCTTATTCCTTCTAATACTTTAGCATCAGGTACTATCTTAGCCATATCATTAGAAGCACTACCTATACCAGAAGAACCACTAGTACAGAAAGGAACAATCTCTTTATCACTAAAATTATATTCTTCTAAGAAAGTATTAATAATTCTAGGAAAAGTATACCACCATACTGGATAACCAATAAATATCCTATCATACTGACTAATATCCGCAATCTTAGATGAAATTTTAGGTCTAGAATTAGAATCATTCATTTCAATACTAGATCTACTTTCATTATTAGTCCAATCTAAATCTTCAGAACTATATTTTTCCTCAGGAACTATTTCAAATAGATCTCCTCCAACTAAACTATTTAGTTTAGAAGCAACATCACGAGTAACGCCACTTGCACTAAAATAAGCAACTAAATTTTTCATATAATAACCTCCTTTATGAATTTACTTTATTAATAACATTTATATTTACTTCACTATTTAAATTAGAAACATCTAAATAATTATCATAATTTTCTCTAATATATTTATACTTATAAAATAATATCTTTCTAACAGATGAATTAATTCTATCCTCACTTATTTTTCCTTCATTAACTAATTTTTTAACAGTATTAAAAGAATTTACTGAATCAGTTGGATACAACAAAATATCAACTCCAGCATCAATAACATTTGTATATATTTCATCCATTGAATAATCTCTATTCTCAATCATATTTAAAGCATCAGTTATAACTAGTCCCTTATACTTAAACTCATCTATTAATAAATCATTAATTATAACTTTGCTCATAGAAGCAGGTGTATTATCCCCTGTTAAACCAGGAACAGCAATATGTCCAATCATAATCATCTTAGCATCATTTTGAATAGCATATTTAAATGGATATAAATCTTCCTTCATTAATGTATCTTTATCTTTAGTAATTATAGGTAAATCATAATGTGAATCTTCCATAGTAGAGCCATGTCCAGGAAAATGCTTATAACAAGAAATAACATTATACTTTTCAATACCATTACCTAAAGCAACACCATTTTTAGCAACCTTTTCATAGTCTGCTCCAAAACTTCTCTTACCAATAACTTGATTATCTTTATTAGTAACAACATCTATTACAGGAGCAAAATCAACATTAATTCCAAAAACTCCAATTTCTCTACCAATAACTCTTCCTACATCATAAGTAAGTTCTAAATCATCTTTTAAACCAACATCATACATATAAGGAACATGAGTAATATCTTCTTCCAATTTAGAAAGTCTTTCAACATTTCCTCCCTCTTCATCAATTGTTATAAAAAGAGGAATTTCGTTACTATTTTTAATATCCTTAATTAATTTCAAAGTTCCATCATAATTTGAAACATTAAAGCCAAGTAACATAAAACCTCCAGGCTTAACTTTTTTCATAATAGACGATAATCCTTGATCATAAGAAGTAGTATTATAAGAAATAATAAACATTTGACCAATTTTTTCATCAAGACTCATATTATCCATTACTTTATCTACTTCTTTATAAATCTTTTCATCATCACTTAGCTTTTTCTTGGATATATCTTTTACACCTACGTTTTTACAACCTGTTAAAAATAAAATAATTAATAAAATAAAAAATAATTTAAAAAATCTCTTCATACAAATCACAATTTAATTTTAAAATAATTAAAATACTCAGTCAATAAAAAAATCTATCTTATTTTAAAGATAGATATACACCAAGAATTGAATTAAGAATTGATAAAACTAATCCAATAATACTTAATATAAAACCGGCATTAGTATTGTATTCATCTTTGTGCTTATTATTAATGACAATACCAACAATACCTAAAATCCAACCACTTATAGCAAGTAATAAACCACAAGGAATAGAAAGTATTCCAACTGTCAATCCAGCAGAATATGTTTTCTTTTCAGGTTGATTACCATTATTATTTTGATTAGTCAAATTTTGATTATTATTTTCCATAACTTACTCCTTTTAAAAAATTATAACATAGTTTAAATTTGAATAAAATAAAAATTATTAAATATTAAATTTCATCATCAATCCAATCAAAGAATTCTTTACTGCCTCCATTAATTACATAATAAGAAATTTCACATACTTCATAATCATGAAGGTTTTTTATTTCTTCCTCTATTTGAGGATATAAGGATTCTCTAGATCTAGCTTGAATTAAATATTCATGTTGAGCTTCTATGTCTCGTCTCCAAAAATATGTAGAATCACACTCATATACTTGACATCCTACAACTAATCTCTTTTTTAATAGACCTTTAACTATTTTGTCAGCAATTTTTTTATTATTGCATAATGTTGAAACAACAATGTAATTATTCAATTTCATCCCTACTTATCTAATTAAAATATACAACTCAAGTTAATATAATACATAACATTTAAGAATTAATCAACCTTCAAATGAAATTATTAAATATTCAAGAATTTAATCATTAGAAACAACAGTTCCAATTTTCTTACCATCAATAACTTTCATTAAATCACCCTTATTATTTATATTAAAAACAACAATGGGAATATCATTATCCATACATAAAGTCATAGCTGTAGAATCCATTACTTTAATATTTTTATTTAAAACATCCATATAACTAATTTCGTTAATTTTAGTAGCATCATCATGTTTTTTAGGATCTTTATCATATATTCCATCTACATTAGTGGCCTTAATTAAACAATCAGCATTAATCTCCGCTGCTCTAAGTGCAGCTGCTGTATCTGTAGAAAAGAAAGGAGATCCAGTTCCACATCCAAAAACAACAACTCTTCCTAAACCTAAATGTTTAATTGCTCTATCTTTTATATAATACTCAGCAATTTGTCTCATCTCAACCCCAGTTTGTACTCTAACATCAACATTTAATTGTTTGAAAGCATCTCCAAGAGCTAACGCATTCATAGTAGTACCAAGCATACCAATATAGTCAGAAGTACATCTATCCATCATAGTATTACTTCTACCTCTCCAGAAGTTTCCTCCACCTACTACTATTCCTACTTGACTACCCTTTTCATTAATTTCTTTTATTTCTTTGCAAATATCTAATACTCTTTCGAAATCAATGCCAAAACCACTATTACCAGCAAGGGCTTCACCACTAAGTTTAATTAAAATTCTTTTATATTTCATACTCCTCCTTAAAACTATCTATATATCGGAAATTTAGAAGTTAATTCTAAAACTTTATTCTTTAACTCCTTTATTTTTTTCTTATCATCATGATTAGATAACGCATCATAAATAATATCTGCTACATAAATAAATTCTTTTTCTTTAAAACCACGTGTTGTCATAGCAGGAGTACCTAATCGTAAACCACTAGTAACACTAGGTGATAAAGTCTCTCCCGGAATAGTATTCTTATTAACAGTAATACAAATATCATCAAGTACTTTTTCAGCTTCTTTACCAGTTATACCAAAACTAGTATTAACATCTATTAAGAATAAATGATTATCAGTACCACCACTTACTACTTTTACACCTTTACTCATTAGTTCATCACACATACTTTTAGCATTCTTAATAATTTGTTCTGAATATTTTTTAAATTCAGGCTGCATTGCTTCATAAAAACACTCTGCTTTAGCTCCAATAACATGCATTAATGGGCCACCTTGAATACCAGGAAATATTGTCTTATTAATTTTTGTAATAATATCTTGGTCATTAGTTAAAATAATTCCACCTCTAGGTCCTCTTAAAGTCTTATGAGTAGTAGAAGTTACTACATGAGCATAAGGAATTGGACTAGGATGTAATCCTGCTGCTACAAGTCCTGCAATATGTGCCATATCTACCATAAGAATAGCTCCAACTTTATCAGCAATTTCTCTAAATCTTTTGAAATCTATTATTCTAGAATAAGCACTAGCCCCAGCAATAATCATTTTAGGTTTTTCTTTTAAAGCCAATTCTTCAATTTCATCATAATTTAACATTTCAGTTTTTTGATCAACGTCATATGAAACAATATCATAATCTTGACCACTAAAACTCATTTTATGACCATGAGTTAAATGACCACCATTAGATAAATTCATACCCATTACTTTATCACCTTTTTGAAGTAAAGCTCTATATACGGCCATATTAGCACTACTTCCACTATGAGGCTGAACATTAGCATAATTACATTTAAATAATTCGCAAACATACTCAATAGCCTTACTTTCAAATATATCTATATATTGACATCCACCATAATATCTCTTACCAGGATATCCTTCAGCATATTTATTAGTAAGAATTGACCCCTGTAGTTTTAATACATCTTTAGAAACATAATTTTCAGATGCTATTAATTCTATATTATTCTCTTGTCTTTTTTTCTCTTTTCTAAGAGCATTTTCTAAAACTTTATCCATAAATCAACACCACCAAATTCATTATATCAAAAAAAATATAAAAAAAAGGAAAAGAATAATAAAAATTATTCATTTCCTATATTTCCATCAGTAATAACATAACCTTCTACATTTGACCAATCTATTCCCTTTACATTTGTAGTAGTTGCCCCAGTATAAATATTAGAAAATATTTTATCTAATTTTTCTTTAATTTGTTCTTTAGTAAAAGGTTTAGCAATATAATCTACAAAACCTAAATCTAAGTATTTTTCTCTAGCTCCTTCAATAGCATCAGCAGTTAAAGCAATAACTGGAATATTATAACCATCTATTTTTTTAAGTTCTTTAAAACACTCTTCACCACTCATTTTAGGCATCATAATATCCATTAGTATTACATCATATTCTTCTCCAGATTTTACTCTATCAATACATTCTATACCAGATATACAACTATCTATTTGAACACCTAAAGAATCTAATGCTCTTTTAGCAACCTTAATATTAAGTAGATTATCATCTACAACTAATACCCTTCTAAAAGAATAATCAATATAATTACTATCTCTTTTATTAGCACTTTCATATTTAACTTCTTTTATACCAATAGTTTGAGGAATATTAACTATAAATAAAGATCCAGTTCCAAAAGAAGATTCAACATTAATATTTCCCCCCATCATTTCAACTAATTTTTTAGTAATAGATAATCCTAAACCAGTACCTTCAGTAGTACTATTCTTTTCAATATCTAATCGTTCAAATTTATTAAATAATTTATTAATATCATCAGCTTTAATTCCTCTTCCAGTATCTCTAACACTAATCATTAAATTACATAAACTACCATGATTAATACATTTACAAGTAAAATCTATTTCTCCCTCTTCAGTATATTTAATAGCATTAGTAATTAAATTATTTATAATTTCTTTAATATGAGTTCTATCACCAATTAAAACTTCAGGTATATCTTCAGCAATATTAACATTAAAATTAATATTCTTATCACCTATCCTAGTAGCAAGTATCCTAGAAAGAGTATAAGCTTCTTCTTTAAAATCATATGATACATTATTAATTTCCATCTTATTAGATTCTATTTTAGAAATATCTAAAATATTACCAACTATTTCTAATAATGTATAAGATGCAGTAGTAATATCTTCAGCATCTTCAAGTACATCTTTAGGTAATTCATCTTTATGAGATATAATATCTTCACTCATACCAACTATAGCATTCAAAGGAGTTCTAATCTCATGAGACATACTAGATAAAAACTCACTCTTTGCTCTATTAGCTTTTTCAGCCTCATCTCTAGCATTTTCTACTTGATTTAATAATCTAACATCAGGATTTTCAATAGAAAAATACATTAAATAACATAATAAGCAAAGTATTAAATCATAAATATTAAATTCAGGATTTAACATAACAAATAAACCTAAAATAATAATAATAGGAATAATAAAATATAAAGCATAATATCTTCTATCATATTTCTTAAAATTATAAACAGATATAAAGAAAGCAGCAAACACTTCTAAAAATACTATTAAGTAAGTAAAGATTACTGAAGAACCTTCCCCACTAGTTATTTCTCCTGTCTTATAAACTTTAAAGTCTAATAAAAACATAATTATACCAGCAACAGTATAAAATATATAATTACAAATAGTAATCTTTTGAACATTTTTTCTATACTTTTCAAAAGAAATATATAAGATATAAGCAAGTACATTAGTAGAAATAATAATAATGAATAAAGAACCTAACTTATTAACTGTAGAAAAGAATGTTTGAAACCAATCAGGAATAGAATCTACTGCATATATACTAGCCATATAATGAGAAACTAAATTAGATATATTAACTAATAAAGTAAATATAAGTATATTCTTATAATAATAATTTTCTTCTAAATCAATTTTCTTTTTAGCAAAGAAAACAGCAGTAATTATAGAAGTAAATATCAAACATACAAAAGGTATCTCATACTCTATCATATTATTATCCTCCTACTATATTGTATCATAAAAAAAGAAAAGAAATAAAAAAAAGAGATTATTATCTTTTTTTTACATTAGGCTTTTCACATTGTATCTCTTCTAAATGAGTTCTCATAACCAAAGGAATATTTTTTCTATCTAAATCTCTTTTTAATATAACAGATTGTCTAGTATCTAATAAAGTATTTCTTAAAACATCATCATTAAATCTCAGATTACTAATAGTAGTAACTACTTCTTCATACTCTAAATCTTCTCGTGTTTTCTTAGTTAGAAATTCCGCATCAAAAATATCTTTATTCCATTTCATTTTTTCAAATGAATCCCTAACTTGCTCTTGTCTTAATTCTTCTTCTAGATCATCATGCTCACTTCTTTTAATCTGATCAAAATGTCTTTCCATCATAGGATAAACAGCAGATACCATTTTATCTCTAATGAAGGAAGTAAGTGTTTGAACATATTTTTTTTCTCTTTCATGTTCATCCAAACCATAATCTCTTTCAACATGAAAATCTTCTAAATCTATAGGATGACCAACATCTACATATGAAACATTGTTCTCTTGATCTTTAATCAATGTACATACAACAATCTTTCTACCAGTTTCTAAACTCAAGTTAACTGGCCCATCAAATAACTTATTAACTATCTTATTAGGATCATAGTTGTGACTACCTTCAGGAAATATTAATATACTATTAGTTTTAAGAATTCTTTCCATCTTAGGAATCAAATCAGATCTTTGTTGTTGATCCATTATATCAAAACAAACCATACCATTAAGCCATGATAAATAGGCTTCAGGATTATATTGTAATGTTTCTATAGAACCTAATACTAAATAAGCATTTCTATCTATAACATTTAAAATAGTTTCAATATCTTCAGGACAAGTATGATTACATACAAATATATAAGGCTCATCTTTATCTAATTCTGGATATCTTTCAATAACAATATTATTTTTTCCATCAATTAAAGGATATTCACTCAAAGGAATTCTTTCACTATGCTCAGCTAAGAAAGCAAAATAATCATCATCATTATAAAAATCTCTATTTCTTATATCAATAATATTAGCACCAGTAAAAATATTACATGCTTTTTTAAAAGGTCCATCAAACTTTTTTCTAAGCATTAAACCAATATCACTAGTAAAATGATCCACATCTTTTTCATTTAAATTACTAATTAATAAGTTTTTCAATATAATCACCTTCAATAAAAGTATACCATAAAAAAACTAAATCAAATAAAAAGTAAAAAAAAAGAGCCGAAGCTCTAATTATTTAATCCAGTATATACACTCATTTTATTTTCATCTGTTAGTACAAAATATCCATAATCTTCTGTTTTAACAGCTACATAAAAATCCCCGTTATCTCCATCTTCAATAGTAACAAGTTCACCTACATCACTAACAGCATAAGTTTTCATATTATCCTTAACACTTGATAATAAAGATTTTGAATTAACTAAATCACTATCACTAATAAATTTATATTTAAATATATGATTACTAGCATCATCAGTATAAACATATCCTAAAATATACCTATTACCATCATTAACTAAAATATAATCATATAAACTATCATCACATAATTCAACTGAATCATCACTAACTTCATCAGTAAATACTAAAGAGTTACTATCTTTATCATAAGATAATGAATAATTATAATTAGTAATACCATTTAAATCATCACCAATAGACTTAATTCTATAAGTATCTAGATTATCAGTTGTAACTTTAGTACTTTTAAAATCAATTTTATCAAATTTATATATTTCTCCAACTTTAGAAGAATCAACAACACCAAATGACATCATTACAACTAAATAAATTATAGCTAAAACAATACCATTACCAATTACTTTACCCTTCTTAGGATCTGAATTAACAAGATCTTTTTTAAATGGACGGATTATACCCAACTCAACAACTGTTAAAAGGATACCAAATATCAAGTTAATAATAGCACTACCTTTTACACTCATCGCAACACTAGTAACTGTAGAAGTTTCTCCTAGCATAATAGAAAAATCCCAAAATGCATGTAAGAAAACTACAGACCAAATATTCTTAGTTTTATAGTAAATCGTACCAAAACCAATTCCAGAAGCTGCTGCACTAATAACTTGAACAATCACATCTACTGAAGACATATCTCCACTAAGAACATTAATAGAATGTAATAACCCAAAAATTATTCCAGAAACACAGATACATAAAAATATACTTTTATTACCTTTACCATATCTTTCTAAAAATTCATTTAATAGCCAACCTCTACATAAAAACTCTTCATAAATACCTATCAATAAACAATAAATTGCTAAATTGATAATACTTCTAACATTTAAATCTCCACCAAGTAAATTTAATAATAGTATTATAGTACCAAATGTTAGATAAAATGTACCATAAACCAATCCCTTACTAAATTTTTCCTTCTTTTGAGTAAATACATATGAATTCTTCCATAATAACATTACTAAAAATACAAGAATAGCTAAAATAGCTTCACCTACAACCCCAGATCCAAAAGGATAATTATAAATATTTTGAAATAAAAAATTTGAAAAAGTAAAATGTATTAATATAAATGTAAAAATAAATATAACACCCATTAATACAGCAAATATTAAAAACGGCATGTGTCTTTTAGGCTTATTATTTGCATTATTACTTTCTTTTTGATTAGTATCTTCTAATACTTCAATGTTATCGCTCATAAACATTCTCCTTACAATAATATTTTATTACATAAATTATTTTTTTAAATAAAAAAACAAAAAAATATTTTGTCCAATACAAAATATTTTACATTTATTATAATTCTACTTCTCTTAAAATCCATATCATTATAACATTAACAATATAACGAATTTCTTTATCAGTTAATTCTCTTCCTTTAGGAATATGATGTATTCTCATTAAACAACCTCTACAACAAGTTCCAGTAGCATGTTGTGCTATAAATACAGGATGAACCTGCCTCATAGGAGTTTGTTTACCATCATTTTCTATAACTGCAGAAAAAAGTCTTTTATTAATAATTTCATAAGCATCATCTTTAATCTTATCAATACCTTTTTCATTAACATAATTTTTCATCTTTTTATTTAAATGAAAAGAACCTCTAAATTTAGTATTAGATAAACTATCTAACAATTTATTAATATTATCTATCATAAATTAACTCCTAAAAAAAGAAGCAAACGCTTCTTAAACAACTGTTACAAAAACTTTATATGTATTTTCTTGAACAGTAACATCTATTATTGTACTACCTTCTCCTACACCAATAACCTCTCCTGTAGAAGTAACTCTAGCAACACTCTTATCATTAGATGAATAGAATACAGTTCTATCACTAGCATTATTAGGATAAAAAGTAACAAAAATCTTAGTTCTTTGATTAATTTTAATTACTGACTCAGCTATATTTATATCAACGTGATCAACAGGAATAAATTCTGCATCACCAAAACTAGCAGTATTTGGAACATTTCCACTATCTTCAGCTTCAGTAGAAGGAACATTACTATTAGTATTAGAATTAGCTTCATTATTAGAATTAGATGAGTTTTCATCTTTATCTTTGTCTTTATCTCGATTATGAAGTATTAACTCACTTGAAGTATCCTTCAACTTTTTATTATTATTTTTTTTATTATAGTAATTATAACTTAATACAATAATTAAAATAATTACAATAACCATTATTATAAAAGCGATGATTTTTTTCAAAACAATTCACCTTCCCCACTTATGGAATTATTATACAACATAATAATACTTTAATCAATATATCTAAAATCACAACTCTCTTCATGAGAATTTATAACACCTATTGCTTGTAAATAAGAAAATATAATAACACTACCTACAAATGTCATTCCACGACTTTTAAGATCATTACTTATCTTATCACTAAGACTACTCCTAGTAAGAACTCTCTTATAAGTAACTACCTTATTATTAGTAAAATGCCAAATATAATTATCAAATGAACCATACTCACTAATTATATTCTTAATTATCTTACTATTATTAATAATACATTTAATTTTTAATTTATTTCGAATGATACCAGGATTATTTAATAGTTCATTAAATTTATTCTCATCATACTCAACTATTTTATCAATATCAAAATTATCAAAAGCATTTTCATAGTTTTTTCTTTTATTAAGAACACATTCCCATGAAAGCCCAGCTTGCATAGATTCTAACAAAATCATTTCAATTAATTGGTGTTCATCATGAGTAACTCTTCCCCATTCATTATCATGATAATCAACATATAAAGGATTATTTAAATTGACCCATTTGCATCTATTAGTCACTATAGATACCAAAGCTTTTGGCCATTCTTTCTAACTTCTTTTATAATACCTCCACCAAGACATTCTTCACCATTATAGAATACACATGCTTGTCCTGGAGTAACAGATTTAACTCCTTCTGGATATTTAACAATAACATTACCATCATCTAACCATTCCAATGTAACAGGAACATCTTTTTGTCTATATCTAAATTTAGCACTACATTCACTAATCTTAGTATCACCTAAATAATTAACATTATCAACCAAACATGAATCACTAATTAAATAGTCATTATCTTCACCTAAACAAATATATAAAATATTTTTAGATAAATCTTTTCCAACAACAAACATTTTATCTTTAGTACCACCAATATTTAGACCTTTTCTTTGTCCAATAGTATAATTCATTAAACCAATATGCTTACCAATAACATCACCAGTTTCAATATTAACAACATCACCAGGTTGATTAGGTAAATAATTTTTCAAAAAATTTTTAAAATTTCTTTCTCCAATAAAGCAAATACCAGTAGAGTCTTTCTTTTTAGCAGTAATTAAATCATATTCTTCTGCAATTTTTCTAACGTCACTTTTAACCATATCACCTATAGGAAACAATACATTACTAAATTGTTCTTTTGAGACTTGTGATAAGAAATAAGTTTGATCTTTATTATCATCAACTCCACGTAATAACTTACCATCTACTAATCGTGCATAATGACCTGTCGCAATATAATCAGCTCCAAGTTTTCTAGCTTCTTTAGCAAACATATCAAACTTAATATATTTATTACACATAATATCAGGATTAGGAGTTCTACCATTTTTTAATTCATCTAAGAAATAAGTAAATACATAATCCCAATATTCTTTAACAAAATCTTTTCTATGTAAAGGTATATTTAATTTATCACAAACAGCTTTGGCATCATTATAATCTTCTTCCTGAGGGCAAATTCCTGAATCAGTAGTAGGCCCATTTAATTCACCATCAGCCAAAGAATCCCAATTTCTCATAAAAAGGCCAATAACTTCATAACCTTGCTTTTGTAGAACAATAGCCGCAACACTAGAGTCTACACCACCACTCATTCCAATAACTACCTTTTTCACGATTATCACCCCAAAACATTTATATATTTTATCATATTTACTTCCAAAAATAAATAATAATAGTTAAAACATTATATTAGAGTTTGCCAAATACTAATAATATAAAACTTAATCATTACGAGAATATAAACAAATAATCCAAATAACCAAAAGATAAAAGTAATAAATTTTATATTTCTAATATCAAATACTTTTTTAATAAAATGAAATAATATCATTAAAACAATAGTAACTACTGTAGTAATTAAACTACCTATAAAGAATTTAGGTATAAAAGTAATAGTAATATTATTTTTACCCTTAGAAATAGGAACTTCTATAAAGTTATTATAAGCTCTCTTTATTTTAGCATCACTTTTAAACCCATCATCATAAGTAATAGGTAAAACTAATTTAGTATCTTTATCAGACTTACCACTTACAATTATCTTATTCTTATTAATTTTAGTATTAATATCATGTTTAGTATTAAGTATTTCATCATATTTTTTTAAATCTAATTTACCAAATTCAATAGAAAAATCTTCTTTAATATCATTTCTTGATAAAATTTTAAATTTTATATTAACTGTCTGATTCTTAAAATATCCTAAATCTAAGATACCATTTACTGTAGAATTAGGATAACTAGTAGATTCTTGATCATTCATCACTGGAATAGACAAAGCTTTTCCATCTACTAATATTTCTTTACAATATATATAATTACCATTAATGTCTCTAGGAATATATAAATATAATTCTTGTTCTCCATCTATCTTTATATTATATTCTAGTTCTAGATTATCTTTAGAAACATTATATTTAAGAACATCAATTATATTATCTTCTTTATTAAATAAAGTCTTGTATAAATAATTATTAGCATCAAATAATTGATAATCTTTGCTAATAAATTCTTCAGGATTTTCAGTTAAAACACCATATGAAATATTATTTTTATATTTATAAATATATTTATCTTCAAATCTACCTACATAATCATATATTCTATCAGGCATCACTTTATTAGAGATAACATATTTAATTCCATATAATTGGTCAGTAAATAAAGTTCCTCCACCATCTAATAGTTTAGTTATATTAATTGAATAACCTAATTGTTTAGTATTTTCTACCTGCTCTTTGCTAATTAAATGTAAGAAAGATAACATACTAGGTAAATTAGATACCACAGGATTATTTTCATATTGATAATTAGATAAATCTTTTACCCTGTATAAATCAGATTGTAATTCACCAGCTAATTTTTCAGCATAAAATACAGGTGCATCTCCATGTTCTACATCAGTATTAACATCCCCCGCATTGCCTAAATAGGCATAAGAATAAGACATAGTCATAACAAGCGAACTAATAAACAGTAGCACATATCTAGTCTTTTTATTAACTATTTTTAAAGAATTAAGATCAATTAAAACAGCAAAAACAAAACTAATAATAATTAATGAAAAAATACTAAAATTAGAATAGTTAAAAACAGGATTATTACTATTAATAGTTATAGCACTTTTAGCAGTAAATAAACCTAAAACTACTATCAAAAAAGAAATAAATATTATTTTCTTAATATTAATATCTTTCTTATCTTCTTCTTTCATATTATTAATATAATAAAGAGAAGTCATATAAAGAATAAGTATTGGAATAAAACCAAATCTAAATGGAAATTGTTGATATGATCCAGTATGCCACCATAAATTAACTCTTTCAATAAATATAGGTATTACTAAACATAATAATAAAGCAATATTAGCAGACTTATAAATCATATTCTTTTTATCTCTATTTTTTAAAGATAGTAAAAATATAGTAATTGGTAATGATTGAAATAATATCATACAAAATTTATGATAAAAATTAATATTTGTTACAGTATTAGTTATTTCACCACTCATTCTATAAGATGATAAAGTTTGCATTAAAGCAGGAATAAAAGCAAAAGCACTTAATCCTATAGAAATTAATACACCTATAATTAAATTAAATACTGCTTTTTTTCTATCTTTTTTATCTAAAACAAAATGAATATAAATAGGAATTATTATAATTATAAATAATAAAACCATGTATGCTAAGTTATAATTACAAATTAATATTAAAGCTAAAACAATACCAAACCAATAAGTTTTATTAGTATCAAACATATACTTAGTAGCAAGAACAAATAAAGGAAATAACGCTACTACATCTAACCACATTAAGTTAGAATAATAACTTAAAGTATATCCAGATAAAGCATAAAAAACACTAAAAAGAATATTATAAAAGTTATTCTTTCTATTTATCTTTTTAAATAAAATATAAGATGTCAAAGATATTACCATTAATTTAATAATTAAAACAAATGATAATTTATAAGGAATACTATTACGACTACCTATCGCAACAATCCAATTTATCGGATTTATAAAACCATCTATAACAAACCCACCATAAGTATTAGATCCCATACCTAAAGCATAATCAAAAAATACACTCTTATCTCCTCTTAAAACATCAAATAAGAAATGATAAAAAGTCATATAAGATTGACCTAAATCACCTATCGCAATAGTTTTATTACCAAAAGGATATATTCCCTTTAATAAGAATATAAATAATACTATTAATAGTACTATTAACGGTCCAATAAAATAATCTTTATATTTCTTTATATTCTTCATATTTACTACCCACTTTATTATTAAAAATAATTGGTGTTTTCGAAGAGGTTTGAACTCTTATTACTACCGTCGGAGGATAGCGTTTTATCCAATTAAACTACGAAAACAAGAAAGGGATTATACTCCCTTACAAGTCATCCCCATATCTTTAGAAAATTCCCACCATGTTTTAAGCATCAATTTATTATTCTTATAAATATCATCTTGACCCTCTATATTAGGTTCAATCTCTCTTAACTTATCCATATCAAGTTTCTCATAATTAATAACTGTATCATATATAACTGAATTACCATCTCTAGTAACAGTAATATCATAATATCTTAAACCTTTATATTGTTCTTTAATATTCTTATAAGCTTCTTCATATTCATCTAATAAAGATTGATTTGTACCAGTTACTTTTTCTTGAGAATGTAACATAGTAATAACACCTTTTTTATAAGTTACTGAATATCTAAAATCATCTTCTAATCCACTAATATTAACATCTCTAACACATTGTAATCTTCCACTACCCTTAACATTAATATTATATTCAGCTACATCATTAAATTTTTCATCAGTACCAGACATATTAATTATTTCAGGCTCATTACTTTTACATCCAGTAACTAATAGTAATAAAACAATTATTATCAATAATTTACTTTTTCGCATCATTAACATCATCTTCCTCTAATAGTCTAACTATTCTTCTCTCTAGTCTCAATATTTCTTCTACTTTATGATGTAGTTCTTCACTAATCAATTCACTCTTTAAATCTGTTCTATAATCATTTTGATTTCTTAAAGAGTCTTTCTTAGCTTGTCTATTTTGACTCATCATAATAATAGGAGCTTGTAGTGCTGCTAAACAAGATAAAAGTAAATTAAGTAAGATAAAAGGATATTCATCAATTTTTATTACTCCAAATAGATTAAGACACATCCAAAGAACTAGAAAAGCAATAAAACCAAAAATAAATCCCCAAGATCCAGCAATTTCACTAATCTTATCAGCAACTCTATCTCCCCTTGTCATATTCTTATCTTCTTGTTTATCTATATCAATCGCAATAGGTTGCTCCACAAGAAGATCTAATAATTCTTCATCATCTTCTGCACTAAATTCTTTATTAAGTAATAATTTAACTATTTCTCTTTTACTCTTTTTAACAGCCATACTAACTCTCCTCAATAAATTCTTTAATCATATTATATATATCATCTTTCATAGTATGAATATTTCTAATAAAACCATGAGTATTACTTTCAAAGCAATAATATTTACCATTAACTTTCTCTGAGAATAATTCTATTTCATCTTTTATAGGATCAAATTCTCCAGAAACAATTAACATCTCAGGAAATAAATTTAATTTATCATATTCAAGTACTCTATTATAATAATTATCTTCTTTTAAATATTTCTTTTGAAAATCTTTAAGTAAATTCAAAGTTAATAAATCATTCTTACTATCAAAAGATTCATAATTACCTTCCAAATAATCCATAGAAATTAGTGGATATAATAAAACACATTTATTAATAAAGCCATTATTTTCTTCTATACTTTTAATAATACAATCATTAACAAATAACCCACCTAAATCATCACCTATTAATGAAATATTATTTTTATTTAATCCTAGTGAATATAATTCATTATATATATATTTAATAGTTTCATATATAAGATCCATTGTATTAGGATATTTAACATCTTTATCAAAATAATCAATCACAATTAAACATTTATCTAATTTAATTGCTAAATCACGACAAATACCATCATATAAACCTATTGAATCAGTATTTTTACCCAAACCAGGAATATATATAGAAACATTATTCATATTAGATACCTTTTTAGGATAATAAACTCTAATAGGTAATAAACCTTCTTTTAATATAATTTTATACTCTGATATATTTTCTTTAGAAATAGAAGGATGTAACAAATCTTTAACACTTCTAAATAAATTATATCTATCCTCATTATCAAAATTATTTTTTAACATCATAAAGTTTCACCATATAAATTATAACATAAAAAAAGTAGATTTAAATCTACTTTTGTTTCTTTTTAGCCTTTTTTCTTTTTTCTTCTTCTTTTAAAGAAGTTCTCATTAAATTGCCTATTTGTCTATATAAATACTTATTAGTTTTTTCTAAATCATCTTGTGCTTTAAAAGGCTTACCAAATCTATAAGTTAAATTATCTCCATGAAAAACATAATCCCCTGTAACAGCAAAAGGAACTAATGTAGCATTAGTCTTATGAGCAAGACTAACTGCCCCATATTTAAAAGGTAATAAGAAAGCCTCTGTTTTATTTCTAGTTCCTTCAGGAAATAGACCTAAACAATTACCATTTTCAAGTACTTTAAGAGCTTTTTCTTTCGCAATAGGATCTTTCTTACTTCTATCAACCGCAATACAACCACTCATTTTAAAGAACCAAGCAACCTTTTTATCATCAAAATATTCTTTTTTAGCCATATAATGAATTGGTCTCTTATTACAAAGAATAGGACCATTTTGATCCATAATATGCTTATGATTTCCTACAAATATTAATGGACCTTCCTTAGGAATATTCTCTACCCCTATAAAAGTAGGTCTATAATACCATTTATAAATACCACCTAATAAGAATTTAAAAATTCTATACGGTATCATTACATCTTTACTCATACTTCCTCCAATTTATTTTTAATTATATTTTCTAATTTCTTATTACTTTTTTCAACATTTTTAGTTACGGTAATAGGTTCTAAATAAGTAAGTGTAACCCTTCCCCCTATACCAAATAATCTATATTTACCTGTAATAGTAAATGGAATTATCTTACTATTAGTAGAATAAGCCATTCTAACAGCACCAGTCTTAAACGGCATTATTGTATCATCAGTTCTATTAATTGTACCTTCAGGAAATATACAAATAGCTTCATCTTGTTCTAATACTTTTTCTGCTTCAACTAATGCTTTACCATCATGTACTTTTCTATTTACTGGAATACATAACATTCCTTTAATAAAAGGTTTAAGAATACCTTGAAACAATTCAATTTTAGCAAGAAAATGAAGAATTCTTATATTAGAAGTAACTAATAATACAGGATCTAACCATTTAGTATGATTACCAGCAAATACTACTCTACCACTAGAAATAATATTTTCTTTTCCCCTAATTCTAGGAAAAAACAATATTTTAAATAAAATAAATGCTAAGAATCTCATAATTCTATAAAATAATGTTTTCATAACCACCACTCATATAAATAGTATACAACTAACTAAGTAATTCTTTAATACTATCTTTTAATTCTTTAGAAACTTCCTTATCTTTTAACTTAATTAATTCTTTATAAATATCTGTATCTTTAAAATCAATATCAGATTCTCTATTCCAATTAAATAATGTATCTAAAGCCATATTTCTAACATCAACAAATTTATTTCTTAAACCTAATATAATAAACTTATTATTAATATAAGGATAATCATTTATTAGTTTTAAAATAAATTTTAATTTATAAGAATAATCATCAAATAAACTATAATCATTAGTTAAATCATCCCTTTTACCAGGAAAATCATTTGCTAAAAGACTAGTAGCTTTATCTTTATATTTAGTTTTAAGTAACTTTTCATACATAAAAGCATATTTAAAAGGATTAGAACCAAACTTAGTAAATATCTCTTTATCAAAATCCAAATTATAACTATCTATTAAATAAATAATTTGAAATAACTCATCAAAATCTTTAGATTCTTCTAATTTATTACTAATATTTTTAATAAACTTTCGATTATTAATAATCTTATCTAATCTATTATGAATATCTTCATCATTATAATAATATAAATTAGAAACACATAAATATGTAAAAGGTTTATCATAGTATTTATCAAAATAATCTAAATATAAATTAATATTACTAATAAACTTATCTCTTAATATTTTATCATTTCCAATTAAACTATCAATAATAATTGAAATACTTTTATATATTTCATCACTCATCTCATCATTAATAAATTTACTAATATCTAATTTATTATAAATAATACCACTCATTAAAGCCATATCACTAGTATTATAAACACCTCTAGTAATAATATATTCTCTAATCTTATTATTAGTTATTTTTAATTTATCCATTAAGAAGATTTTTCCAAACCCATTAACTTTCTTTACTAAATCAAAAATTATATCATTTTTATTATCTAATTGATTAATATGATAAAAAAGAACAAAGAAAGTAAATTCATCACATAAAGCTAAGTTATATAAAATCTTATCATCATTCTCACCCAAATTAATAAAAGATAAGAAAAATATAGCAAGTTTAATAACCTCAACATTACTAATATTATTAATAATATATAAAGCAAGTTCATATATATAAATAGAATTTAATTCATCTTGTAATTCCATAAATGATTCATTAACTCTATCAATACTATATATTAACAGATGATCTTTATTTCTATTAAAATAATCATTTAATTCCTTAGCGCATTCTTTATAATCTCTAGTAGTATTATATCTTTGAATTATATCTATAATAGCAAAACTATCATTATATGGAACTTCATGATTACCACCAAAAATATATGTTGCATCTACTCCACCAGGAATATAATTAAGATGAATATCATTATATTCATAATATTTAAAAATATTAAATTTATGACTTAATTTACCATCATCGATATTTTTAATTAAATCTTTATACAGCATATCTACTCCTCAAATTCATATGATAAAGCTTTTTCCATTACTTTATCTCTATGATTCATTATATCAAAAATATCATTATCTAGTAAAATATCTGGTCTAAAGTGTACACTTTTAAATCTATAATCTTCTAATTTCTTTAATTCACGTCGTTTAGAACAAGAACTAAATTCTCCATTTATATAATAAAAATACTTAGTAGAATAATTTACAATAATATCAGTATTAGGTAATTTAAATGAAGAAACATTTCCATAATGATTCATAGTAGTACCAATCTCACTACCAATAAATATAGCGTTATAATTAACCATTGAATCAATAATAAATGTTGCACTACTGTAAACCATATAATCAGTTAATACAATAGTTTTAAATTTTTTATTCTTAATAAAATCAATTAAAGGAATATTTATTGAAGAATCCCCTCCACCATTACCTCTAATATCTAAAATAATAGTATTATAATTATCTAATTTAGAAATAGATTCAATAAAATTATTCATAGCATCCATATCTTTACAAGTAATATATTTTAAGATTAGTTTATTATTTTGAATATCATACAAATAATTATTTCTTTCTAAAATAAAACTATCAGTCTTATCAATATCTAATTCAATAGTAGAACCATCACTAAATTTAAAAACTAAATTAGTAGTATTGCTATCAATACTAGGTAAATATCTAATACCAT
>ONIZ01000046.1 GCA_900317975.1 uncultured Bacillota bacterium | reverse complement strand
GATGATGTTATGAATTTAGAAGCTGAGATGTTAACTTATGCACTTAAAAAGTTAGATGAAAAATATGGAGATAGAATTGAAAAGATGTTTGGAACTAAGATTATTGTTCCTAAATGTCCATTTCCTAAAATGGCTTTAAGTGATGTTTATAAAGAATTAGAAGAAAGATATGGTTATAAAGTAGATGATAGTGAGAAGAACGATCTTACAACTGAGGCCGAAAAACTTACATTTAAACTTGCTATGGATAAGTTTGATTCTGAATTCTTATTTGTAACTGATTATCCTGCTGATAAGAGAGCCTTCTATCATATGAGAGATGAAAATGGAGTTTTACAAGGATATGACTTAATCTGGAGAGGTGTAGAAATTACAAGTGGTGCTCAAAGAGAACATAGATATGAAGAAATATGTAAGAATGCTAAGAGTAAAGGGTTAGGAAAAGATGTCGCTTTCTATTTAGATTTCTTTAAGCATGGATGTCCTCCACATGGTGGATTTGCTATAGGAGTAGATAGACTTACTATGTTATTATTAAATATTCCTAGTGTTAAAGAAACTCAATTCTTATTCCGTGGACCTAATAGATTAGAACCATAATTGATAAAGAAGATTTTATAATCTTCTTTTTTATTGTATAATTATATTAGGAGATAGTTATGAAGAAAGTATTACCTAATAACAAAACTATTAATTATACTTTAGATGAAGATCAGATAATAAAGAATAATTCTATTAATGTTGAATATAATATTAAAAGAATAAAAAAAGAAAGACGTTATACTATTATTCTTGTTATATGTTTTACTGTCTTGTTTTTTATAATTGGTCTTTCTATATTTAATAACATTGATTCATTGAATATGAGTGTTGAACATATTGATAATTTAACTATTAAATATGATGTTGATGATAAAGGTGTTAAAAATACTATTAGTATTTATGATGATAAAGAATATTCATATAATTTTTATATTACAAATAATGCAAATAGTTATAATAGAATTTATATTTATTTGAGAACTGATGATGATTTAATTAAATTAGATAATTGTAGTGATAAAATAATTGACTATAGTTTGATTGATTATGAAATAAATGGAAAAAAGGGTAATATTATGGATAGTTTAGTAGACGATAAGTATATTATTTTGGTAGATGAGTTGACTGCACATGAACAAAAATCTTATGAGTTAAAAATTAAACTTAATGGAGTTGGACATTATCATAGCATTATTAAAGTGAGTGAGGTAAAATAGTCAATCACTTGAAAATTAATTCTTAATATGATATATTTAAATTGTCAGATATAGACGTTCATGATCATATAAAACCGACTAAAGTGACGATAAGGGAGAACGGAGCTGCTTATCTGTGTTGAAGACCTATTAATTTAGGGATCCTGAAGATATGCATATGTTCACCCACCTGTACAAACGTAACAGGTTTTATCGTTGATGAACTCTATTTTCTGACTTTTTTATTTATTTTAAAAATGTTATGTGATATAATAATGGTCCTAGAGAGGCGGGATAGTTATGTTAATTCTTCCAGTTATTAACAGGGGTAAGAATGGAAAGAAAATTAGTAACGCTAAAATAGAATTAGTTAATTGTAAGAGATTGGGTGATAATTCTTCTATAAATACTAAAGTTGGGCCTGAAAATGTAATTATTGATGGAAAAGATTTAGCTAGTAGTAGAAATTATTCAAAAAAAGATCTTATGAAATTTATTAAAGATAATTCTATTAATAGTAAAAAAGATTTTTTCATCAATACTAAAAATTCTACTTCTGTTAAAAAAGAATATGATAGTATTGGTAATAGATTAGATACTTTAAATGATTATCATACTTATGTGTTTTCTAACCCATATAAGTTTCCCGGCTTTAAATATGAAGAATTATATAATCGTATTTTACTTGATATTATTAATGAGGTGCCTGGTGTTGAGGGCAATGCCCATTTACTTTCGTTTAAAGATATTGGTTTAGATAAAGTATGTACTAAAGAAAAGTTGCAAAAATTAGAAGCTATTTGTAATAGTGTTAGTGATACTAGTAAATGGGATAATTTGTTTGAACAAGCTGGAGTATATGATTTAGCTTATTTTACATACTTTTTAAGAAGTGATTTTGTTAGAGGTACAGTTGTACCTGAAACATCTATTCAATTTGATGATTTATCTACTACAATAGGTAGATTTAGTCCATTACATGGTAGAGTATATAAATCATTAAATAGATATAGAACTGTTGCGGAAGAAAATACTGAAATATATAGGATATTAAATAGTGCTAGTATGTTATTATTTAATGAATCTTTAGGCTTAGTTAAATCTGTTAAACAAAGAGAAAATAATGGAGCTAAAGTTATGAAATTTAGTAATGGCAATAGTAGTAGAGGAGATTATGATGTTGCTGCCTAAAAAATTTGTTAGATTAGAACACTTAATTGGTGAAGAAAAAGTTCGTGATCTTGCTAATAAATGTGTTTTAGTTATTGGTTTAGGTGGTGTAGGTGGATACTCAGTTGAATCTTTAGTTAGATCAGGAATAGGACATATAATTATTGTAGATGGAGATGTTGTAGAAGAATCTAATCTTAATAGACAAATAATAGCTACAAGTTCTGTTATTGGTAAATCTAAAGTGGAATTATTTAATAAGAGAATTAAAGATATTAATCCAGAATGTATAGTTACTCAAATAAATAAGTTTATTGATAAAGATAATATTGATGAATTATTTTGTTATGATATAGATTATTTTGTTGATGCCTGTGATTCTTTAGATACAAAATTTTTAATTATTAAAAATTGTTTAGAGAAGAATATTCCTTTGATTAGTTCAATGGGTACAGGTAATAGAATGGATCCATCTAAATTTAAGATTACTACTTTAGATAAAACTATGAATGATCCTGTTGCAAGAATTCTTCGAAAACGTGTTAGAGATGAAAATATTAAGGGTAAGATAGAGGTTTTATGTAGTAGTGAGACTCCTAAAAAGTTAGGTAAAATGATTGGGTCAAATTCATTTGTTCCACCTAGTGCAGGATTACTTATTACTAGCTATATTATTAATAAATTTATTAAAGAAGATAAATAAATATCTTCTTTTTTTTATAATTTGATATAATTAATATATAGGAGGATTTATGAAAAGAGAAACTTTTAATCGAATACTTTTTATTGCTTTATTTTTAGTTGTTGTTATTGGAATTACTATTTTTATATTTTTATTTAAAAATGATTCTAATATTGATGATTCTAATGTAGTTGAAGATACTTCAATTAATTTAAGTGATTATACTAAAGATGTTACTATAAAGAAGGGTGGTACTTATGTTATTACTGGTAGTTTAGACAATGCTTTAGTTGTTAAAGCTTCAAATGATGATGAGGTTACTCTTATTCTTGATAATGTTAATATAAAAAACGATGATGATGCAGGTATTGTTGGTATTAGTGGTAAGAGTTTAACTATTAAGAGTAAAAAAGATTCTATTAATGTAGTTAGTGATGGTGGAGAATCTTCATATGATGCTGCAATATATTCTGATATACCTCTTACTTTAGAAGGAGAGGGCACTATTAGAGTTAGTGGTAATCAAAAAGATGGAGAAGGTATTGCGACTAAGAATAAAGACATAACTATTAATAGTGGTATTATTGAAGTTAAGTCAGAAGATGATGGTATTAATGTTGGTGGAGAAGATGGTGCTATTACTATTAATGGTGGTACTATCTATGTGAATGCTAATGGTGATGGAATAGATTCTAATGGTAGTATTGTATTTAATGGTGGTAGAAGTTTTATCATGGGTAGTGATAGAGGAGGCAACTCAGCAATAGATACTGATAAAGGCTATACTATAAATGGTGGGGTAGTTGTTGCTTGTGGAAGTGACATGGTAGAAGCTCCAGTAGATGGATCTAATCAATATAGTTTAGTACTTTCAATGCATAATATTTCTAATAATATTATATGTAGATGGAAGTTATTCAGGTAACTTAGTTGAAGGTATTTATGAGAGTGGTACATATACACCTGGTGAATTATTAGGAACTTATACTATAGATAATACTGTTACTATATTTAATGATAGATAAAAGAGATGGTACCATCTCTTTTTTTTAATCTTTTTCTTTATGATATAATTAATATGGTGATGTATTTTGAAAATTCTTAAATTTTGTGAATTAACTGATGAACAATTAAATAAAATAATTGATAAACATTATAGTCATTGGTCACAGTATAGTCCACTGATGAACTTAGAAGATACAATTTATAAAATTAAAAATATTTATACATCTAATGAGTTACCTTATGGTATTGCTTTAATTGATAATGATGATATCATTGGTTTTTGTATGTTAAAAGTTATTGATTTAAAAGAATATCCTGATATTACTCCTAATATCTGTAATATTATGATATTTGATCAATATAGAGGGCAGGGCTATGGTACTAAATTAGTTGAATATGCAAAATTAGAATTAAAAAAGTTAGGTTATGATAAAGCATATTTATGGACTGATAAAGCTCCAAAGTTTTATGAAAAAATTGGTTTTACTTATGAAAAAGATGTATTAAAAAATGATAAAACTGGATATGGAAGATTATATTCTATTGATATTTAATTTGGAGGTGATTATATGATTAATCTACATTTACATACAAATAAGTCTTTAGATGGAAGATTTGATGTTAATCAATTAATAAAATTATGTGAGAGTGAAAATATTAATTATATTTCAATAACTGATCATGATACATGTGATGCTTATAGTGATATTAAAGATTATAATAATGTAAAAATAATACCTGGGATTGAAGCTGACGCTTTAATTGGAAAAGAAACTTATGATATTCTTTGTTACGGTTTTGATATAGATAAAATTAATGATTGGTCTAAAATACAATATACTTCAATTGAAGAAAGACAAACTAAAATATTTAATGCTTTAAAAGAAATTTGTTTTAAAAAGAATATTAGTTTAAATGAATATGTTCCTTATTCTCCTAAAGATGAATATGCTCATGCTGCGATATTTAGGATGTTAGATGATAATTTTAAAGATAAATATAATCTTACTAAAGTAGGAGATTTATATAGAGAAAGTACAATTAATGAAGAGTTTCCTTTATATTTAGATATGAGTATAGTATGGCCTAGAATAGAAGATTTAAGAGATGTTATTCATGAGGCTGGAGGATTGATTTTTTTAGCGCATCCTTATAGATATGGCGAAAAAGATGTTGATGAATTACTAAGTCAAGCATTACCTTATGTTGATGGTATTGAAGTATATAATGAAAATACTTTAGAAGAAGTTAATCATTTATACAAGTTTTCTAAAGATAATAATTTACTTGTTTCTTGTGGTAGTGATTTTCATGGTAATGAAAGACATAATGATATAAAAGTTAATTTAGATGAAAAGATTCAGGAAGAAATAATTTATTGGGTTAATAAATATATTTTAAAATGAAAAAGTCGAACTAAAATGTTCGGCTTTTAAAATTTTCTGTATAGACCAATTACTTTTCCTAGTATTGTTACTTCTTTTAGGATGATTGGTTCCATTGTATCATTTTCTGGTTGTAATCTAAAATAATTGTCTTCTTTATAAAAAGTTTTTACTGTTGCTTCATTGTCTTCGTTCATAGCAACTACTGTTTCACCATTTTTGGCGACAGGAGTTTTTTCAACTACTAGGATATCTCCATCATAGATACCTACATTTATCATTGATTCTCCTGAGACTTTTAAAGTAAATAATTCTTTTTTGTTATTAAACATTGAAGCGGGTAGTGGAAAGTATTCATCAGGAGTTTCTATTGCTTCTATTGGAGTTCCTGCTGTTACTTTACCAAGTAGGGGAACATCTATAATATTACTTTCTGTATTTTGATATTCATTAGGAACTAATAGTTCTAAAGTTCTGTTTTTATTTGAATCTTGTTTAATATAACCTTTTATTTCTAATTGTTTTAAATGAAAATGAATAGTAGCTGGACTAGATAGGTGAGCTTCTTTTCCTATCTCTCTAACGGTAGGTGGATATCCATTTTTAGCAATTAGTTTTTTTAATATATCAAGAATAACTGATTGTTTAGGTGTAAGTTTTTCCATATTTACCTCCTTATAAAATAATCTTATCATTCAAACATATATATGTCAAACATTTGTTTATTAAATTAGTTAATTAAAATTTATTTAGATATGTTATACTAAAAGTGGTGATAAACATGAAAAAGATTGTATTAATAGATGGAAATAATTTAATATTTAGAAGTTATTATGCAACTGCTTATAGTGGTGTAATTATGAGGAATAGTAAAGGATTTCCTACTAATGCATTATATGGGTTTATTAATATGATGAATAAAATTATTAGAGAAGATAAGCCTGAATATATATTAGTTGCTTTTGATAAAGGAAAAACATTTAGACATAGTGAATATGATGAATATAAAGCTGGTAGAAGTGATACTCCTGATGAGTTAAAACAACAATTTCCTGTTGCGAAAGATGTTTTGAATGCGATGGGAATTAAATACTTTGAAATAGATAATTATGAAGCAGATGATATTATAGGAACTCTTTCAAGTATGGCTCATATTGATCCTGATTTTGATTGTGAAATAGTTTCATCTGATAAAGATTTATTACAATTAATTGAAGATGATGTTGTAGTTAGAAGTCCTAAAAATAATGATTATATTATTTATGATAGGAATACTTTTAAAGATATATATGAAGTAGAACCTATACGTATGATTGATTTAAAAGCACTTATGGGGGATACTTCTGATAATATTCCTGGAGTTGCTGGAATAGGTGAAAAAACAGCAATTAAATTAATTAAAGAATATGATAATATTGATAATTTATATGAACATGTTGATGAAATAAAAGGAAAAGTTAAAGATAAATTAATTGAAGGTAAAAAGAGTTGTTATGTATCTCGTGATCTAGCAACCATAATTAAAGATGTTAAATTAGGATTTTCTTTAGAAGATACTAAATATCTAGGCATTAATAATTTAAAGTTTAAAAGTATTTTGGAAGAATTAGAATTTAATTCTTTATTAAAGAAATATGATTTAATGGGAGAAGTATCTGATAATACTATAGTTGATGATAAGTTATCTTATAAAGATATAAAAGAGTTTGATAAGACAAAAGAATTTTCTTTCTATATAGAAACTAGAGGAGAAGTTTATAGTAAGAGTGAAATAATAGGAATTAGTTTATTTGATGGAGAAAACTGTTATTATCTTGATTTAGATAACTTAGAAAAATACAAAGATATTTTTGAGTGTGATACTAAGAAAATTACATATGATTTAAAGAAAAATATAGTTGTTTTAAATAATTATAATATTTCTATTAATGGTGAAGTATTCGATACTATGATTGCTGGATACTTGACTAATTATGATGTTAAAGATGATATTTCTATTATTGGTAGAAGTTTCGGTTATAAGATTAATGATTATTTAGAAGATTATGGTAGTATTAAAAGACCTATAGATGTTGGTTTAGACAAATTAAAAGAAATTATTGGTACTAAAGCTAAATTTATTTATGAAAGTAAAGATGATTTAATTTCTAAGATAGAAGAGTTTGGTGAAGTAGAATTATTTAATAATATAGAGATGCCTTTAGTTAGAGTACTTGCTGATATGGAGTTAACTGGAATTAAAGTTGATAGAGATTATTTAGAAGAGGTAAAGACTGAATTAGAAAATAGTATGATTACTATTGAAAAAGAAATATATGATCTTGCAGGATGTGAATTTAATATTATGAGTCCTCAACAATTAGCAGATATTTTATTTGTTAAATTAGGTATTCCTTATCCAAAGAGAGTTAAAAATAATAAGTATTCTACTAGTAAAGATATTTTAGATAAGATTAGATTTGTTAATCCTATTGTAGATAAAGTCTTAGAATACAGAATGCTATCTAAATTATATTCTAATTATGCAGTTGGTTTATTAAGTGAGATAAGAGATGATGGTAGAATTCATACTATATTTACTCAAACTTTAACTCGTACTGGTAGACTTTCTAGTATTAGTCCTAATCTACAAAATATTCCTGCTAGAGATGATTATGCTAGGATGATTAGAAAAGCATTTATTCCTGATGAAAAATCTTTATTATTATCATCAGATTATTCACAAGTAGAACTTCGAGTATTTGCTTCTATGAGTAATGCTACTCAAATGATAGATGCATTTAAAAATGATATAGATATTCATACTAAGACTGCATCTGATATATATCATATTCCAATAGAAGACGTTACTAAAAAAGAAAGAAGAACTGCTAAAGCTGTTAACTTTGGAATTATTTATGGTATTAGTAGTTTTGGTTTATCAGAAGACTTGGGAATTGATATGGTAGAAGCTAAGCATTTTATAGATAATTATTTAGATGCATTTCCTGGTATTCGTGAATACATGGAAAAAGAAAAAGAAGAAGCGTATAAAAATGGATATGTTACTACTTTAATGAATAGACGTAGAGTAATAGAAGAATTAAATAGTAAAAATTATATGATTAGAACTAGTGGTGAAAGAATGGCTTTAAATACACCTATTCAAGGAACAGCTGCTGATATATTAAAAAAAGCAATGGTTGAATTATATAATGAAATGAATAAGAAAAAATTAAAAAGTAAAATATTATTACAAGTACATGACGAATTGATTATTAATGTTTTAGAAGATGAAATAGATGAAGTTAAAAAGTTAACTCAAGAAGTTATGGAAAATGCTTTTAAATTAGAAGTACCTTTAAAAGTAGAAATATCTACTGGTTCTAATTGGTATGAAGCTAAGTAGGTGATAATATGCCTGAAAAACCTGAAGTAATGACAGTAGTTAAAGCACTTAGTCCTAGAATTAAGAGTAAAACAATTACTGGTTGTAATGTTAGATGGGATAATATTATTGCCAAACCTGAATCTTCTACTTTTTCTAAAAAAATAATTGGAGAAAAAATAGAAGATTTAGATACTAGAGGTAAATTTATTGTTATTAAATTAACTAATTATGTATTACTAATACATCTTAGAATGGAAGGCAAATTTACTTTTAGAAAAGTAGGGGAAGAGTTTGAAAAACATGAACATGTAGAATTTATTTTAGATAATGAATTATCTTGGAGATATAGAGATGTTAGAAAATTTGGAAAGATGTATTTATTAGATAAAGATAATTATTTAGATGTTTTACCTTTATGTGAATTAGGTAAAGAATTTTATGATGATGAATTAGATGGAAAATATTTATATAGTAAAATTCATAATAAAGGGTTACCTATAAAAACTGTTTTACTTGATCAAAGTATTATTGCTGGTATAGGTAATATTTATGATGATGAGATTTTATTCTTATCGAAGATTAAGCCTATGAGAAAAGCATCAACTATTACTCATAAAGAATGTGATAATATTTGTTTTTATACTAAAAAAGTATTAGGGGAAGCTGAGAAGATGGGTGGTACTACAATTAGAAGTTTTACTTCTGAAGAAGGTGTTCATGGACTGTTTCAAAATAAATTGTTGGTTCATGGTAAAGGTGGAAGTAAATGTCCTGTTTGCGGAAACATTCTAATTAAAACTAAAATTGGTGGTAGAGGAACACATTATTGTAGTAGATGTCAAAAATAAATGTTTATTTTTAATTAATATATATTTTCGATTTTATTTGATATAATTTTAATAGGAGGCTAACATGAAGAAGACTAAAATTATTTGTTCAATTGGACCTGCATCTAATGATGTTGATATACTTACTGATATGGCTATTCATGGGATGAATGTTGCAAGAATAAATTTTTCACATGGAGATTATGAAGAAAAAGATAAATTTTTAGAAAATATTGTTAAAGTTAGAGAGAATACTGGTAAACAAGTAGGTATTTTATGGGATACTAGAGGACCTGAATTTAGAACAGGTAAATTTGAAAATAATAAGGTTGAATTAGTACCTGGAGATAGTATTCGAATTGTAAAGGATGAAGTTCTTGGCAACAAAGAAAGATTTAGTGTTAATCATCCAGAAGCTTTAGATAATATAGAAGTAGATAATTTTATATTACTTGATAATGCTAAGATGAAATTAATTGTTGTTGATAAGGATGAGAAAGGTCTTACTTGTAATATTATTGCAGGAGGAGAGTTATCTGATAATAAGTCCATTAATGTACCTGGTGTTAGTCTTAATCTTCCATATGTTTCTAGAGAAGATAAAAAAGATATTGAGTATGCTTGTAGAAATGATGGAGAGTTTTTGGCTATATCTTTTGTTAATAGTAAGAATGATGTACTTGAAATTAAAAAAATATTATTAGAATATGATAGATCCGATATTAAAATTATTTCTAAAATTGAATCTAGTATTGCGATAGATAATATTGATGAAATATTAGAAGTCAGTGATGGTGTTATGATTGCGAGAGGTGATTTGGGAACAGAAATTCCTAGTGAGAAATTACCTATTGTTCAAAAGCAAATTATTAAGAAAGCTAGAAAATTACGTAAAATAGCAATTGTTGCTACTGAAATGCTTGAGTCTATGATCGATGATATTAGACCTAAAAGAGCTGAAACATCTGATATTGCAAATGCTGTATTAGATGGAACTGATGCTGTTATGTTGAGTGGTGAAACTACTATTGGTCATCATCCAATTGATGTTTGTACTGCTATGGGTAAAATTTGTGAAGTTACTGAAGAATATGCTTCATTTGATTATATAGATGAAGAAAAGAAATTAAATGATATTACTACTGCTATTGCAGAAGGGGTAGTTGATGCAGCTAATAGATTAGGAGCTAAATTAATATGTGCTTCTACTATTAGTGGTAATACTGCACAAGAAATTAGTAATTTAAAGCCTGATACATTTATTTTAGCTTTATGTCCTAATGATAAAATATGTAGAAGTTTATCTTTAAATTGGGGTGTATATACAAAGATAATTCCATTTTATAATTCAACTGATGATATTTTAACTGAAAGTATTAATATGGCTAAAGAATTTATGAATTTAGAAAAGGATGATATTGTTATTACTACTGGAAGTTTTCCAAATACTGGAGAATCTAATCCAACTAATTTAATGAAAATAGAAAGAATTGATTAGGAGGCGTTTTTATGAAAAATGGAGTGTTATTTTCAACTACAAATTCAGGGCCTGTTGTAGATACTTCATATCAATATATTAATTGGTCAAAAGAAGAATCATTTATAGAGAATGAATTTTATATTCCTTATTCTGGTGATATGAGAATAGAAGATAGTATTTTTTGTAGAGGACGTGTTGAAAGCGATTCATTTTCTAGAGACGTTAGATATGATAAGAGTAGAATACCTTCCAAAATAGTTTCTATGTTACAAGGTGAAATGGGATATTGTACTGAACGACTTCATAATGGAGAAGTAGTATATATCAGTTTAGCTTATAGTATTTCAATAGGTGAGACAGAGGATGTTGTTCTTCCTGATGGGACAGTTGAAACTAGGCATTTAGTTCCTGGTAATTATCATGAAACATATTGCTTTGTTCCAAATAGAATTCTTTCAGATGATACAGTTCATAATACAGTATCGTTGTCGATAATTGTTCCTAGTGATTTAGATATCAATCTAACAGGAAGAGATAGAATATTTGAAGGTGGTTTTAATCATACTTATCCTATGATGGTTATATTAAATGATAATAAAGAATATTGTGTTGATGATTTTGATAATTTGAATTCTTCTGAAGATAGTAGAGATTATTTGTTCTATTTTATTAAAAAGGAACCTATTCGTTGTGATTTAGATAATGATGATTTAGAAGAAAGATTATCTGAATATTATTCCAATAAAGGTAATAGTCGTTCTATTAGTTTTGAAGATTGGAATAGTTTATATGATTGGAATAAATCTAAAGGTAAGAAACATAATATGTAATGTTACTAATAGAAAGTGCTTGAAGGCACTTTTTGTCTTTTTTTGTTATTTACTGAATGTACTTTTATTGATAAAATTAATGTATATAGAATAGTTATTATTATGATGGTTGGTGATATTTATGATAAATATGAAAAGAATAAGAATTAGAAAAAGCATATTGATTCTAGGTATTGTTATATTAGTATTAGCAATAGGATTAATTAATAGAAAATATTTTTCACATGTCATAGAAAAACAAGATCATATGGCACCAGTTTATGGTGAAGGATCTCTAGAGGGATGGAAATTCCAATTTGACATGTATACAAATAATCCTGGGGAAAATGCTGTCGATAAAACCAATTCGGTTTCAACTATTGAACATGAATTTCATTCGTCGGATGAGTATAAGTATATTACATTACAAACCTCATATACT
>ONIZ01000027.1 GCA_900317975.1 uncultured Bacillota bacterium | reverse complement strand
GTACTGATAGGCCTTATGGCGTCTAGTAGATCAAATACTAGAGATTTTGTTCAACAGGTGGAAGATGAATTAAATAGGTATGCTTCAAAACAAACAGTAATAACTCCTTATAATAATAATGTAAACTATCCACAAGAATTTTTTACATTAGAAGGATCAGAATATTGGTATAAAATAGAATTATGGAATGGTAATACATATAAAAGTGCCACATTTAAAGTATCTCCTAATACTATAATATTTTTCTACATTGGAGATGGTGCAACACCTACAATTGCATGTCTAGATGGAGATACTAGAGAAAATTGTACTGAAGGCAGTGGATCATTAATAATGTCAACAGCAATAACTGGAGATGGAATTAACGATAATGCCGACCATAAAGTCACTCAAAAAACTGACTGGGAAAAAGACGATAAAGCTGGTTCTATGACTATAGAGGATAGTGCTACAAGAGTAGTATATTTAAAAAATAATGCTAACCCAAATAATAGACCACAAAATACATATCAAATACAATCATCAGGCTCTAAAGCAAGAATTTCATTAGTTTCTCTAGATGAAAAAGCAAGTTATTTAGAAAGACCTGATACGAGTATTGCAGGAGTTTTCTACATAGAAAATGGCAATAAAGTATATAGTTGTAATGGAACCTCAGTGAATAAAAATGCTGCTTTTACAGGAGAACAAGATCAACAATGGACTATAGTAGGTAGTGAAGCAACTAATGTTAAATATAAAGATTGTAAAACTAACTATAATGGACCTGGACAAGAAACTCATAACGCATTATTCTAGTAGTAATTTTACTACTAGTTTTTTTTATTATAAAAAAATTAGCACAATGACTTGACAAGTGCTAAAAATAATCATACAATACTATTAGCACTAGGAAATTATAAGTGCTAGGAGGAAGGCTATGTTAACTACAAGGCAAGAAGAAATATTAAAACTAATTGTAGATAGATATATTAAAGATCCAATACCTGTAGGTTCTAAATTACTATCTAAAGAATTAAAGTGTTCTAGTGCCACTATTAGAAATGATATGGCAGCTCTAGAAGATAAAGGTTTATTAGAAAAGACACATACTTCAAGTGGTAGAGTACCAAGTGAAGCAGGTTATAGATACTATGTAGACAATTTAATGCAACCTAAAGAGATGAATGCAGAAGATATGAATAAATTACAAATAGTATTTAGAAATAAACAACTTGCACTAACAGATGTTATTTCTAAATCACTTCAAGTAATATCAGATATGACAAATTATACAACTATCGCATTAGGTACATCTGCAAAAGATAACTTACTAAAACAAATTGAAGTAGTACCTATGAGTGAATCTTCTATGATTGTAATTATTATTACTGATAAAGGTCATGTAGAACATAAAAATATTAATCTTGAAGGAGTAGATTCTAAGGATATTAAAGAGACAGTTAATCTAATTAATAATTTAATTGTAAATACTCCTATTAGTGAAGTTAATAAGAAGTTAGAGTTTGAAATAAAACCTATCATAGGAAAATATGTAGTTCAACATAAGAAATTATATGAAGCTTTCTATAATGTCTTTAATGATTTTACAACTAATGAGGTAAGAGATGATATAAATATCGTTGGTAGAAACAAAATATTAGAACAGCCTGAATTTACAACAGATATTGATCGTATTAAAGACGTTTATAATAAATTAGAAAGTCCTGAATTCTTGCATAAAATTGAAGAAGATAATGACAACAATATTAAAGTATATATTGGAGATGAATCTGGTATAGAAAAAGATGTTAGTGTCATTAAGACTAAATTTAAAAGAGGCAACGAAGAAGGAACTATTGCTATAGTAGGACCTAAGAGAATGGACTACGATAGAGTATTAACAATGTTAGAATACATGAAAGAAAATATTGAAAGGTAGGTGTGGTATGGAGAAGAAGAAAAAGACAAATAATCCTACTGCGAAAGCTGAAGAAGTAAAGCAAGAACAAGCACAAACTATTAATTATGAAGAAGAATATAATAAATTAAAAACTCAATTTGATGAATTAACTAATAGTTTTAATGAATTAAATAAAAAGATTGAAGCAGCAAACAAAGAAAAAGAAGAATTAGTTAACAAAGTAAAACTTGCTCAAGCAGAATTAGTTAATTATCGCAAAAGAAAAGATGATGAAGTATCTTCAATGCTAAAATATGCTAATGAAGATCTAATTAAAGAATTAATTGGAGTAGTTGATAACTTTGAAAGAGCAATTTCTCTAGATGATAATGATTTAACTGATGATTTATCTAAATTCTTAAGTGGATTTAAAATTATGTATGGAACTTTAACTACAATATTAAGAAATTATGGAGTTGAAGAAATATCTAGAGTAGGAGAAGAGTTTGATCCTAATTTAGAAGAAGCACTTTTAACTGATAAAGTTGAAGGTCATAAGAATGAAGAAGTACTAGAAGTACTATTAAAAGGCTATAAATTAAAAGATAAAGTAATACGTCCAGCCAGCGTAAAAGTAAATATGATTTAAGGAGAGTGTTAATATGGGAAAAATAATAGGTATAGATTTAGGTACAACTAATAGTTGTGTAGCAGTATTAGAGGCAGGTGCCCCTAAAGTAATTCCAAATCCAGAAGGAGGAAGAACTACACCATCAGTTGTTTCATTCAAAAAAGGAGAAAAAATAGTAGGAGATTCAGCTAAACGTCAAGCAATTACTAACCCTGATACAGTATCTTCAATCAAAAGATTAATGGGTACTAGTAAAAAAGTAGAATTAGCTGGAAAGAAATATACTCCAGAAGAAGTTTCAGCAATGATTCTATCTTATATGAAAGATTATGCTGAAGATTATTTAGGAGAAAAAGTAACTGAAGCAGTAATTACAGTTCCTGCATACTTCAATGATGCTCAACGTCAAGCAACTAAAAATGCTGGTAAAATCGCAGGATTAGATGTTAAAAGAATTATCAACGAACCAACTGCTGCTGCACTAGCTTATGGTTTAGAAAAAGAAGAAGGACAAACTATCTTAGTTTATGACTTAGGTGGTGGTACATTCGATGTATCTATCTTAGAATTAGGAGATGGAGTATTTGAAGTTAAATCAACTAACGGAAATAATAAACTAGGTGGAGATGACTTCGATAAAAAGATTATTGATTATATCGTAAAAGAATTCAAAAAAGAATATGATATAGATCTTGAAGATGACAAGATGGCAATGCAAAGACTTAAAGAAGTTGCTGAAAAAGCTAAAAAAGATCTATCAGGAATGAAAGAAACTCAAATCTCTGCACCATTCATTGCTAAAGATGAAGATGGTGAACCTGTTCACTTAGATATGACTTTAACTAGAGCTAAATTTGAAGATTTAATTAGAGATTTAGTTGAATCAACTATAGAACCAGTTAAGAAAGCTTTAAAAGATGCTAAAATGACTAAGAAAGATATTGATAAAGTAATCTTAGTAGGTGGATCTACTCGTATTCCAATGGTATATGATTTAATTAAAGAAGAATTAGGACAAGAACCATCTCGTGAAGTTAACCCTGATGAAGTAGTTGCTTGTGGAGCTGCTATCCAAGGTGGAGTTATAGCAGGAGATGTTCAAGATATAGTACTATTAGATGTTACACCTCTATCTCTAGGAGTAGAAACTCTAGGTGGAGTAATGACAGTATTAATTCCAAGAAATACAACTATTCCAACATCTAAGAAAGAAATCTTCTCTACAGCAGCAGATAATCAACCTGCAGTAGATATTAAAGTACTTCAAGGTGAAAGACCAATGGCTGCAGACAACAAAGTATTAGGAAACTTCCAATTAACTAATATTCCAGCTGCACCTCGTGGAGTACCTCAAATAGAAGTTAAATTCGATATCGATACAAACGGAATTGTTAATGTAACAGCTAAAGATTTAGGAACAAACAAAGAACAATCAATTACTATTTCAAATTCATCTAACTTATCAGATGAGGAAGTAGAAAAAATGAGAAAAGAAGCAGAAGCTAACAAAGAAGCAGATGAAAAGAAAAAAGAAGAAGTAGAAGTTAGAAATGATGCTGAATCATTAGTATTCCAAACTGAAAAAACAATCAAAGATCTAGGAGATAAGATTGATGATGATGAAAAAGAAGAAGTAGAAGATGAAATCAAAGAATTAAAAGAAGCACTTGAAAAAGATGATATAGATGAAATAAAAGAAAAGAAAGAATCTTTACAAGAAAAAGCTATGAAACTAGCAACTAAAGTATATGAAGAAGCTGCTAAGAATCGTCAAGCAGAAGAAAATGCAGATGAAAAAGATGAAGACGATGAAGATGACAAAAAAGATAAAAAGAAAAAGAAAAAAGATGACGATGTAGAAGAAGCAGATATCGAAGAAGACTAATAAATAAAGTTCTAGGAAACTAGAACTTTATTCAAGTAAAGGAGTATCAATGAAGACATATAATAGTAGAAAAGAAGTACCTGAAAAATATAAATGGAATTTAGATGATTTTTATAAAAATGACAAAGATTTTGATAAAGACTACAACGAAGTAGTAAAATCAATTCCTAAATTAAAGGAATTCAAAGGTCATTTAAAAGATGCAAATAAACTATATGAATTTCTAGAACTAGATGTAAAAATAAGTTTAATATATGAAAACCTAAACGTTTATGCATATGTAGTAAATGATCAAGAATTAGGTGTAGAAGAAAGTATAAAAAGATTGAATAAAATAGAGAAAGTTGAACCTTTATATATTCAAAACACTAGTTTCTTTGAACCAGAATTATTAAGTTTATCTAAAGAAGAATTTAAAGATTTATTTAAAAAGAATAGTGAATTAAATAAATATAAAAAATATTTAGAAAACGTTTATCGAAATAAAGAACATTATTTAGATGAAGATAAGAAGAATATTGTTACATCTTTAGTAAATGCTATGGATAAGTTTGAATTAACTTCTTCTAACTTAATAAATAATGAAATAGATTATCATACTATAAATGTAGATGGAGAAGAAGTGCAACTAGCACTAACTAACTTAAGAAGATTCATGCGTAATAAAGATGAAAAGATTAGAAAGCAAGCTTATTTCCAATTCTATAAAGAAATAGATAAACATTCTACCACATTCGCAACATTACTAGATTCATATGTAGGAATGAATAATGAATTAGCAAAAATACATAACTTTAAATCTTCATGGGAAGAAAAATTATTCTATCAAAAACTATCTAATAAGGTATATGATACTTTAATCGAAACTACAGAAAATAATTTAGCACCTTTACATAGATATTATGAATTAACAGCTAAATTACAAAATAAAGATAAATTAAGAAGTTATGATTTATCTCTATTGGATATTTCTAGTAAAGATATAAAATATAGTATTGAAGATGCTATTGAGTTAGTCAAAAAAGCAACAGCACCTTTAGGTGAAGAATATTCTAAAAAAATAAATAAGATTTTTGATAACCATTATATTGATTATTGCCAATATAAAGGAAAACAAAGTGGTGGATATTCAATATCAACTTATACAAGAGATTCTAGAATATTAATGAGTTTTAACGATAGTCTTGCATCTGTATCAACAATTGCACATGAAGGTGGACACAATGTTAATCATCAATATATGTTAGAAAATAATTTACCTCATTATAGAAGAAATTCATCAGTTGTAGCTGAAGTAACATCTTTAATGAATGAATGTTTATTATCTAATTATTTAGCTGAACATGGAAAGAATAAAGATGAAAAACTAATGGGATTAGCAAATATAATTGAAGTATTTATTTCAAATTTCTATGGAGCAGTTCGTGAAGGTAAAATTGAAAAAGAAATGTATGAATTAGTTGAAAATAATGGTACTTTAACTAAAGAGTTTTTAAATGAATTAGTATATAAATCAAAAGAACTATATGGTGGTAAACATAGAGAATTAGATGAGTATACTAAAAATTCTTGGGCAGTAAGATCACACTATTATATGAACTTTTACTTATTTAGTTATTCAATTAGTATTGCAGTAGCAACCTCAATAGCTAATAAGATAATAAACGGTGATAAAGAAACATTGAATAAATATATTGAATTCTTAAAAGCAGGAAGTGATAAAGATATTACTGAAACATTTGCTATTTTAGGAATCAATTTAGAAGATAAAAAAGTATATGAAGATGCAGTAAAATTCTTCAACTCATTACTAGATAAGTATGAAAAAATATACAATGAAGAATAGGAGGTAGCTATGAATAATAAAGATTATTATAAAATATTAGGAGTAGATAAAAATGCTTCTCAAGATGAAATTAAATCAGCTTTTAGAAAACTAGCAAAAAAATATCACCCTGATTTAAATAAAGATAATCCTGAAGCAGCTAATAAATTTAAAGAAGTAGGTGAAGCATACTCTGTTTTATCTGATGAAAGCAAAAGAAGATTATATGATCAATATGGAAGTGCTGCTGTAGATGGCTCATCTCCAAACCCAGGTGCAGGAGCAGGTGGCTTCGGAGGATTTGGTGGATTTAATCCATCAGACTTTGGATTTGACGATATATTCTCATCATTCTTTGGAGGATCAAGTGGCTTTGGAGGATTTGGAGGAAACACTCGTACAAGAGCACGTCGTGGTAGTGACCTTCTAATGCAAATAAGATTAAAATTTGATGAAGCTATCTACGGAACTAACAAAAAGATAAATTTAGATGTTGTAGAAGATTGTGATAATTGTAATGGAAAAGGTGGTTTCCATGAAAAAACATGCTCTACATGTAATGGTAGTGGAGTAGTACAACAAAGAACTAATTCAATATTAGGTCAAATTGTAACAAACACTACATGTCCTGATTGCCAAGGTAGAGGAAAAACATTCAAAGAAACATGTTCTGAATGTAGAGGTACAGGTAAAATTAGAAAGAATAAAAATATCACAGTAAATATTCCAGAAGGAATAAATACAGGTGATAGATTACGTGTATCAGGAAAAGGTAATCAAGGAGAAAACGGTGGAGAAAATGGAGATTTATATCTAGAATTTATTGTTGGCTCTCACGAATATTTTGAGCGTGAAGGAGACGATATTTATCTAGAAGTACCATTAACTCTTACAGAAGCAATTCTAGGATGCAAAAAAGAAATACCTACATTATATGGAAACGTAAAACTATCTGTCGCAGCAGGAACTAATTCAGGAGATAAACAAAGGATTAAAGGCAAAGGAGTAAATAATAAATATCATAGAAATAAAGGTGATATGTATGTTGTCTATAAAATGTACACCCCTAAACGCCTTACAAGAGAACAAAAATCTCTAATTGAAAAATTATCTAAAACCGACATATCAACAAGAGAAACAGAAGACTTTAAAGATTTTGTAGAAACTAATGAAAGTTAGTTTCTTTTTTTTATTTTTTATGATTAAATTAAATTTAGGAGGTAAAGGTATGATTGATATAGATTATATAAATTTAAAACAAATAGAAAGAAATGAAAAACCATACACATTAAAACAATTAGAATATAAAAAACCATTAAATGATGGTGAATACTTAATTGATGAAGAAGGAAATAGAATAGGTACAAAAGGTGATTTTAATACTAAAATGCTTATCTATGAATTATTAGAAAATGGTTGTTGGGATGAAAATCCAAGACCAAAGTATGAATCAGACGGATCACCTGCATACACATTAAGTGAAAATAATATAGTAAACTGGACTTATGATATTCCAAAAGGTGAAATTCCGTTAATTACTCTAAGACCAACTGCAATTCAAAAAGCAATCGGTGAAATCTTATGGATTTATCAAGATGAAACTTGTAGTTTAGATGTACTTAGAGATAAATATGGTGTCACTTGGTGGGATTTATGGGACTTAAAAGATGAAGATGGAAAACCACTAAGAGATATAGGATCTACATATGGAAAGATAATTGCTGACTATGATCAAGTAAGAAAATTAATAGAAGGAATAAAAAAAGATCCAGATGGAAGAAGACATATTATCAATATGTGGCAATTTGAAGAATTTGAAAAACCTCATGGTCTAAAGCCTTGTGCTTATGAATCACATTACAACATCAGACATGGTAGAGACGGAGTAGACTATCTTGATATGAAACTAATCCAAAGATCTTCAGACTTCATGGTAGCTGGATGCATTAATCAAATGCAATATCTTGCATTAATGATGATGATTGCTAAAGCAACAGGATACACTCCGGGAAGATTCACATGGTCAGTTACAAATGTTCAGATATATGATAGACATATTCCTCAAGCAGTAGAATTACTAAATAGAGAACCAATCTTAGAAAATGGAGAACAACCATATTTAGAATTTAATACTGAAGAAACTGATTTCTTTAAATTTAAACATACTGACTTTAAAATTAAGAGATATGCTAGACAATTAATTAAAGATAAAAACCCACAACAAACATTTGATAAGGGGGTATAATATGGCAAATCTAACAATGATAGCATGTGTTGGAAAAAATAGAGGTATAGGAAAAGATAATGATTTAATTTATCACTTTAAAGAAGATATGAAATTCTTTAAAGAACATACTATGGGTAAAAAAATGATAATGGGAAGAAAGACTTTAGAATCTCTTCCAAAATTATTACCAGGAAGAACTCATTTAGTATTAACTCATTCAAAAATAGATAATCCTGAAATAACTACATTTTCATCAATTGACGAGTTCTTAGATTATGCTAATCAAACTGATGAAGAAATCATGGTTATAGGTGGAGCAAGAATCTATTCTGAATTATACCCATATTCAAATAAGATGTTATTAACAGAAGTAGATGATGAAAAAGAAGCAGATGCTTTCTTTCCTGAATACTCTAAGGATGAATGGGATAGTGAAGTATTATCAGAACACACAGAATCAGGAATCAAATATAAACATTTACAATATAAAAGAAAGTAATCAATACTTTCTTTTTTTAATAAATCATAGTATGAAGAATTCTATCTGTATTTTTAAAATTCTTTTTAGCTACTTTATTAAGAATTTCTTCACCATACTTTTCAACTAACTCTTCACCAATTTTATCTACATCAGCTCCAGCCCCTTTAGGTAGTGGAACATGTACTTCATCACTTAATTTATCAAATTCTTTTAGAAATAGATATCTAGAAATAATAGCTCCACAAGCAACAGCCATATTCTTATCTTCTGCTTTAGTTATAAATGTTATTCCTTTTTGTATTTTATCTATTCCTTTTAAGTAATTATAATAACTTTCTTCATAAGCAAATTGATCAACAATAATATAGTCATATTTTTTAACTTCATTAGCTAATTGATATAAAACAGTATTATGCATTATAGATTTAATTTTATTTAGATTAAAATTAGTTCCATATTTTTCATTATATTCTTCATTTTTTAGAATAATACTTTTATATTTAATTCTTTTAGCAATTTTAGGAGCAATATCTCTAATCTTATCATCACTTATCTTTTTAGAATCCATTACACCTAATTCTTCTAAAAAGTCTATATCATCTTTAGTAACATATGTAGCAGTAACAACTATAGGTCCAAAATAATCACCAGTTCCAACTTCATCACTACCAATACTATTAGAATGATAATACTTATCATATTTCTTTCTAGTATCTTCTTTAGCTTGTTTTTTCTCTTCTATTTCTATTCCCCAATGACTAGCATCTATATCAGCACTTTTACCTTGAAACATAACTTTACCTGATTCATACATGGTAATAACAGTATCTTCTTCTTGTGCTTGAAATACTACGTAAGGTATCTTTTTATCTCTCATTTTATCTTTGTAATATTCAATCATTTCTTTCTTAGTATCATCATCAACTCTAATAACAACATTCATGTTAACACCTCATCTAAATTATAGCATATTTCTCTTAATTAGTTTATAATATAAATGATAGGAGAGTTCATATGATATTAGATATAGGAATAGTATTAATACTTATAATGTTTATACTTATAGGATTAAAAAACGGAGTAATAAAACAAACTGTTTCATTAATAGGTTTAATAGTAATGTTTGTAGTTTCATATAATTTTAAAGGAGTACTAGGAGATTTCTTTTGTAAGATATGTCCATTTGAAGTATTACCTGGAGAAATAGGGAAAATAACATCACTAAATATAATAATTTATGAAATGTTAGCATTTCTAATTATATTATTTTTATTATTTTTAATATTTGAAATTGTAATGGGAATAACAAAAGTAATATCAAAACTAGTAGATGCTACATTAATACTTATAATACCCTCTAGAATACTAGGAGCAATTGTAGGCTTTATAGAAGGATATATTGTATTATTTATAATATTATTATTTCTAATGATTCCAACATCATCTCTAAGTGGATTTAAAGATTCGTCTTTAGCACCTAAAATAGTTTATTCTTCACCTATATTATCAGAAGCTACAAAGTCTCTAACAAAACCAACAGAAGAAGTTATGACTTTAATTACAAAAGTAAATAAAAAAGAAATATCTATAGAAGATGCTAATAAAAGATTATTAGAATTAGAACTAAGATATAATATAGTTTCAAAGAAAACAGTATTAGAAATAAAAGATAAATTAAAAATAGATAATATAGAAGAAATAACTAATGAATATTAAAATGTAGATTGTATCTACATTTTTTTATTGAAATATGTAAATTTTTTATGAAAACTATTAAAAACAAAAGAAAAATATGATATAGTAAGGACGTATTGTGACAAGGAGGTAGCGAATAATGCATAAATACGTATATATGTTTAGCGAAGGAAACGCAGATATGCGTGAACTATTAGGAGGTAAGGGAGCTAACTTAGCTGAAATGACTAATATTGGTTTACCAGTACCTCAAGGTTTTACAATTTCTACAGAGGCTTGTACTCAATATTATGAGGACGGACGTGAAATTAATAAAGATATCCAAAAACAAATCAATGAAGCAATTGTAAAAATGGAAAAAATAACTGGTAAGAAATTTGGAGATAAAGAAAATCCATTATTAGTATCAGTTAGAAGTGGAGCTAGAGCATCTATGCCTGGTATGATGGATACAATACTTAATTTAGGTTTAAATGAAGATGTTGTAGAAACATTATCAGAAAAAAGTAATAATCCAAGATGGGCTTGGGATTGCTATAGAAGATTTATTCAAATGTATTCTGACGTAGTAATGGAAGTTGGAAAGAAATACTTTGAAGAATTAATCGATAAAATGAAAGAGAAAAAAGGTGTTACACAAGACGTTGAATTAGATGCTGATGATCTAAAAGAATTAGCTAGTGAGTTCAAAGCTGAATATAAAGAAAAAATTGGAAAAGATTTCCCATCAGATCCAAAAGAACAATTAATGGGAGCAGTTAAAGCTGTATTCCGTTCATGGGATAACCCAAGAGCAAACGTTTATAGAAGAGACAATGATATTCCTTATTCATGGGGAACTGCTGTAAACGTACAAGCAATGGCTTTTGGTAATATGGGAGATGACTGTGGAACAGGAGTTGCATTTACTCGTGACCCAGCAACAGGAGATAAAGGACTATTTGGAGAATTCTTAACAAATGCACAAGGTGAAGATGTTGTTGCAGGAGTTCGTACACCAATGAAGATTGCTGAAATGGAAGAAAAATTCCCAGAAGCATTTAAAGAATTCAAAAAAGTATGTGAAACTTTAGAATCTCACTATAGAGATATGCAAGATATGGAGTTTACTGTTGAACATGGAAAACTATACATGTTACAAACAAGAAATGGTAAGAGAACTGCAAAAGCAGCACTTAAAATTGCATGCGATTTAGTAGACGAAGGAATGCGTACTGAAGAAGAAGCAGTAGCAATGATTGATCCTCGTAACTTAGATACACTATTACATCCACAATTTGAAGCAAAAGCACTAAAGGCAGCAGCTCCAATTGGTAAAGGATTAGGAGCTTCTCCAGGAGCAGCATGTGGTCAAATAGTATTCTCTGCAGAAGATGCAGAAGCATGGGCTGCAAAGAAGAAAAAAGTAATCTTAGTAAGATTAGAAACTTCACCAGAAGATATTACAGGAATGAAAGTAGCACAAGGTATTTTAACTGTACGTGGAGGAATGACTTCACATGCAGCAGTTGTAGCTCGTGGTATGGGATCTTGCTGTGTATCTGGTTGTGGTGACATCAAAATGAATGAAGCTAAGAAAGAATTCACATTAGGTGGAAAAACATTCCATGAAGGAGATGTAATCTCTATTGATGGTTCTACTGGAAATATCTATGATGGAGAAATCAAAACAGTTGATGCTACTATCGCAGGAGAATTTGGTAGAGTTATGGAATGGGCTGATAAATATCGTAAATTAGGAGTTAGAACTAATGCAGATACTCCAAAAGATACAGCAAAAGCTATCGAATTAGGAGCAGAAGGAATCGGACTTTGCCGTACTGAGCATATGTTCTTCGATGAAGAAAGAATCTTCAATATTAGAAAAATGATTCTTGCTGATACTACAGAAGAAAGAGAAAAAGCATTATCTAAACTAATTCCATATCAAAAAGGTGACTTTAAAGCAATGTACAAAGAATTAAAAGGATTACCAATGACAGTACGTTACTTAGATCCACCACTTCATGAATTCTTACCTAAAGAAGAATCTGAAATTAAAGCATTAGCTAAAGATATGAAAGTAACTGAAAAAGAATTAAAAGCTAAATGTGATGAATTACATGAATTCAACCCAATGATGGGACACAGAGGTTGTCGTTTAGCAGTTACATATCCAGAAATAGCTAAGATGCAAACAAGAGCATTAATGGAAGCAGCAATTGAAGTAAAAGAAGAAGATGGATATGATATCGTACCAGAAATAATGATCCCATTAGTAGGAGAAGTAAAAGAGTTAAAATTTGTTAAAGATATAGTTGTAGAAACAGCAGAAGAAGTTAAGAAAGAAAAGAAATCAGATATGAATTATCATATCGGTACAATGATTGAAATTCCAAGAGCTGCTTTAACTGCAGATGAAATAGCACAAGAAGCAGAATTCTTCTCATTCGGAACAAATGACTTAACTCAAATGACATTTGGATTCTCTAGAGATGATGCAGGTAAATTATTTGCTAAGCTAGATCAAAAAGGAGTAGGTAAACTAGTTAAGATGGCTGCAGAAGCAGGAAGAAAAACTAGAAAAGATATTAAATTAGGAATCTGTGGAGAACACGGAGGAGATCCATCTTCAGTTGAATTCTGTCATGAAGTAGGATTAAATTATGTATCTTGTTCACCATTTAGAGTACCTATTGCTAGACTAGCTGCTGCACAAGCTGCAATCAAAGAAAAAGCTGCTGAAAAAGAAGCAAAAAAAGCTACTAAGAAGACTACAACTAAGAAATCTAAATAATAATATTAAAGACTAGAGTAATCTAGTCTTTTTTGTTCGTAAAATAGTATTATTCCGATTATCAAGTTAATGAAAACATGCCTGAAAACATGGTATAATTAAACAGACAGATAAATAGTAATTTGTAAAGGAGATAGTTTATGAAGAATAATGAAAAAAATTCAAACAAAAAAATTGCTGGAATATATTATTTTACATCATTGTGTTTCTATATTGCTGCAATAATAAATTTTATTAATGGAGATAATAATAGTATTGCAGTTGTATTTTTATGTTTAGGTTCAAGTAATTTATGTTTGGGTAGTGTTTACTTAAATAAAGATAAAGATAGAGATAATGTAAATAAAAATAATAAGAAGTAATAAAATTACGATTTATAAATTAGATCATAATATTTAAGATATTAGGAGTTGATAGAAATGAATCAAGAAGTGTTATTACAGAATATAGATAAAGTTCATACTACTGAAATGGGTATTGATAGAATTAAAAAGAATCTAAAATTAGATACAAATAATGTAGTTGAATTTTGTAAAAGTAAAGTATTAGATAACAACTGTAATATTTATAAACAAGGAAAGAATTGGTATTGCGAAATTGATAATATTAAGATTACTATTAACTCTTATAGTTATACGATTATAACAGCACATATTATTAAATAGAATGGTCGTAAGATTAAGATATTAAGAAGGAACAATTTGTTCCTTTTATATTGATATAAATAGTACTATATGGTACTATTATATTGGTGATTTAAATGGTTATCAAATGTATTAAAGATACAATAAAAAATATTAATATTGTAATAGGTTGTAGCATAGGATGTGCATATTGCTATGCAAGAATAAACAATAATAGATTTCACACAATAGATGATTTTAATAATCCTGAATTTTTTGATAATAAATTAAAAATGTTGGACAACAAAAAACATAAAGCTTATCTCTTAACTGCACAAAGTGATTTATCTGGTTGGAATAATGATTGGCTAGAGAAAGTATTTGAAAAAATAAACAACAACATAGATACTCAATATTTGTTTTTAACTAAAAGACCTGAAAATATTAAATTAAATAAAACTCCAGATAATGGATGGTTTGGAGTAACGGTTACATCATCTAAAGAGAAACATAGAATAGATGATTTAAGAAATAATATTAAAGCCAAGCATTATCATGTTACTTTTGAGCCAATGTTTGATGATGTAGGAGAACTTGATCTAACTGACATATCATGGGTTGTTATAGGGACAGAAACAGGTAGTAGAAAAGGGAAAGTAGATTCTAAAAAAGAATGGGTATTTAACATATATAATCAATGTAAAGAACAAGGAATACCAGTTTTCATGAAAGAAGATTTGCTAGGTATTTTAAATGAAAATGAAATGATTCAAGAATTTCCAAAGGAGTTTTTAAAAGATGAATAATAATGGAGGATATTTAATAAATCAAATTCAAAAAATAAGTTCAAGAAAATTTAATGAATTATTAAAAGAAAAAAATATTGATGAGTTTAACGGATCTCAAGGAGTAATACTATATTCTTTGTGGAATAATAAAGAATTAACTATTAAAGAAATAGGTAAAATAACAGGATTAGCTAAAACCTCTCTTACAAGTATGTTAGATCGAATGGAAGAAAAAGGCTTAATAAGAAGAAAAGATAATAGTGAAGATAAAAGAAGTATAAAGATAATGCTTACTGATAAGGCAAAAGAATTAGAAAAAGATTATAATGATATATCAAATAAAATGAGTAATATTTTTTATAAAAATTTTAGTGATAAAGAAATAGATGAAATCGAAAAATATTTAGAAAGAATAATTTCTAACTTGGAGGAATAATAATGGAAGCAAAAGATTTAAAAAATATAGTTATTAAAGAAACAAAAGTAGATACAGTATTAACAAAATCTAATTTACCAATCGCTGGTTATTCAATTAATCCATATGTTGGTTGCCCATTTGGTTGTAAATATTGTTATGCCACATTTATGAAGAGATTTACTGGTCATCAGGAAGACTGGGGAATGTTTTTAGATGTTAAGATGTGGGATAAAATTAAAAATCCAGAAAAGTATAAAGGAAAAACAATGATTGTAGGATCTGTAACTGATGGTTATAATTATTTTGAATCAAAATATAAAAGAACAAGAGCATTTTTAGAAGAAATGCAAGGAAGTGGTATAAACCTAATAATTACAACAAAATCTAATTTAGTAACTAGAGATATAGATTTAATAAAAACATATCCTAATCCATTAGTTGCTTGGTCAATAAATACATTAGATGAAGATTTTAAAAATGATATGGATATAGCACCATCTATTAAATCAAGAATAGAAGCTATGAAAAAAGTTCATGAAGCTGGTATTAGAACAACTTGTTTTATCTCTCCAATCTTCCCAGGAATAACTGATGTCTTTTCTATAATAGAAGAAATAAAAGATTTTTGTGACTATATATGGTTAGAAAATTTGAATCTAAGAGGTACTTTTAAACCTACTATTATTAAATATATTGAAGAGAAGCATCCAGATTTAAAAGAGTTATATACTAAAATATACACTAAAAAAGATTTATCATATTGGGAAGAATTAGATAATAAAGTAAAAGAATATTCTAATAAAAATGTTATAGATGAAGAACCATTTTTAAAGAATCCAACTGGTAAACCTATAATAATTAATTATTTTTATCATGAAAAAATAAGACAATCATCTAAGAATAAATGATCGGAATTTTAAGATATTATGATGTTTATTTTCTATAACCCCCCTGTAACAGCGGCCTATCATTATTGTAGATTATTACTATTATAAATTTCTAAAAATATATTTACATATTATATTAATCTAATTAAGAAAAAAAGAGTCTATTTTATAAAAAAGCCTTGATTTATAAGGGTTTAGTAGTTAAGTCTAATCCTTTATACAACTTTTAGTTATAACCCCCCTAGGTTAATACCTGCGCAAGCTGCAATCAAAGAAAAGGCAAGTAAATAATTAAACTAATAAAGACTAGGAAAATCTAGTCTTTTTTCATCATTAAGAATTGTTGGCTAAAGATAAAAAATAAATAGAATTATTTTTTCAAAAAACTATTGATATTATATTAAAATTGTTATAAGATGATTAAGACGTTTTTGCAAAATAGCTGGATAGTTATATATACCCCATATATATGATTATGTGGCTTTTTTGCGTTGTGGAAGGAGTGTGAAATTAAAAAAATGTCATACATAAAAGTTGATCAGATATCTAAAACCTTTAAGGTTGCTAAAAAGAAAAGTGGTCTTAAAGAAGCATTTAAATCATTCTTTAAAAGAGAATATTTATATGTAGAAGCAATTAAAGAAGCTTCGTTTGAGATTAATAAAGGTGAAATAGTTGCTTATATTGGTCCAAATGGAGCAGGAAAATCAACTACGATTAAAATTCTTAGTGGGATACTAGTGCCTAGTAGTGGTAAATGCAAAGTAGCAGGCATGATACCATGGAAAGACAGAAAAGAATATGTCAAAAAAATAGGTGTAGTATTTGGTCAAAGAAGTCAACTATGGTGGGATATCCCTGCAGAAGATACTTTTGATCTATTAAGAGACATCTATGATATTCCTAATAATCAATATCAAATAACTAAGAATAATCTAATTGAAAAATTAAATTTAAAAGATATCATAAACATTCCTGTAAGACAATTAAGTCTTGGACAAAGAATGCGCTGTGAGATTGCGGCATCACTTTTACACGAACCAGAAATTTTGTTCTTAGATGAACCAACAATTGGTTTAGATGCAATATCAAAACAAGTAGTAAGAGACTTTATAAAAAAATTGAATAAAGAAAAAAATACTACAATAATTCTTACATCACATGATATGTCCGACGTAACAACACTCGCAAAAAGAATTATATTAATAGGAAAAGGCAAAGTACTCTATGATGGAAATCTTCAGAAACTAAAAAATAATTACATCAAAGAGAAAACTATTAATATAGAAACAAATGACAAAATAAACACCAAAAAGAAAGGAATTAAAAAAGTTACAAAAACAAAAAAAGGATATGAACTAGTAATAAATCAAGATGAAATAACAATAAATCAATTTATAAACTATATAACAGATAAAGTAACTATATCTAATATAGACATAGAAGAAGACAATATTGATAATCTAATAGTTAAACTCTATCAGGATTATAATATTTGAAAGCCTATTTATCTTATTTTAAATTAAAATTCATTTCTGGATTACAATATCGTCAAGCAGCTTTAGCAGGTATATCTACTCAATTCTTCTTTGGATTTGTTTATATAATGATTTATGTAGCTTTCTATCAATCAGGTAGCAAAAACTTACCAATGGAGTTACCTCAATTAATTACTTATGTATGGCTTAATCAGACATTTTTTGCCTTAATATGTCAGTTCTACAAAGATAGTGAATTATTTACATTAATCAAAACAGGTAATATTTCTTATGAGTTTTCAAGACCTAAAAATATCTATTTCCTATGGTATTTTAAAATTTTAGGTCAAAGATTAGCTAATGTATTTTTAAGATTTTTACCATTATTTATAGTCACAATATTATTACCTAAACCATATAATTTTGGAATGCCTTATTCACCGATGTCTTTTCTAGTATTTGTAATAACAATGATAATGGGTACATTATTAATAACTGCTTTATCAGTTCTATATCCAATTATTACACTAGTAACATTAAATGAAAAAGGTATAACAAATATATTAATAGTAATAGCTGATCTATTCTCAGGAATAGGAATACCTCTAGTATTCTTTCCTAAGTTTTTATTAAAAATATCATCATTATTACCATTTCAATACATATCAGATTTACCATTTAGAATCTATGTTGGAAATATATCTATTTCATCTTGTTTAAAGCCAATTGTTATCCAATTTATTTGGTTAATATTACTTATACTAATAGGACAATTACTCTTAAAAATAATAATCAAAAGAGTAGAAGTTCAAGGTGGTTAAAATGAAATTATATTTTAAATCACTAAGTCTTCATCTAAAATCAGAAATGGAATATAGATTATCTTTTATATTTTCATTTCTATCTCAAATAATTGTATTTTTCTCATATTATTTTGTAATATTAGCAATGTTTACTAGATTTGATAATATAAAAGGATTTACAATGTATGAAGTATTATTATGTTTTTCTATTATTCAATTTGGATTTGCTTTTAACGAAGTGTTTGCTAGAGGAATAGATAAATTTGATGATCTAATAATACAAGGTAACTTTGACAGATTACTATTAAGACCAAAGAATATATTATTACAAGTTTTATGTAGCAATTCAGACTATATTAAAGTATCTAGAATTATTCAAGCATTAGTCATAATGGTAATAGCTTTAATAAAGTTAAATATTAAAATAACTTTAATAAAATTCATAACATTAGTTCTAATGTTGATATCTTCAATAGCAATCTTCTTTAGTATCTTTGTTTTAGCAGCATCATACTGTTTTATAACAATTCAAGGTTTAGAAGTAAGAAATGTATTCACAGATGGTGGTAAACACATGGCACAATATCCAATAGGAGTATTTAATAAAGGATTCTTATATTTCTTTACATTTATTATTCCTTATGGATTTGTAAATTATTACCCATTATTATATTTTATAGGCAAAAAAAGTAATATATTATATGCGTTTTCTCCATTGATAGTATTAATATATTTAATTCCTTGTATATTAATATTTAATTTAGGTGTAAAAAAATATTCATCTACAGGTTCGTAATATAATAAAGAACATGTAGAAAAAAAGCGAAAATAATAAAACTTTTTCGCTTTTTTTATTTATTATATAGTAATATTAAGATATATAGAACGGAGGATAATGATTCGTTCTTTCATGTTATAATTAATATAGAAGTTAAGCAACATGAGTGTAATAATTAAGAGAGGAAGAATATGAAAAAGATAATAATAGTAATTCTAGTCATATTAGTAATTATTATTGGAGGAATAGATATGTTTAAAGTGGAACCATTAAATCCATATCCAAAAGACTATATGGAATGTATTGAAGAAGCAAAAGTAAGAACTAAAGAACACAATGCTCCAATAAAAGAAAGACTTCCTGATATATCAGATTATGAAGTTATTTATATAGGATCACCAATTTATTGGGGAGGAATGCCAGAAGAATTATTTACTGCATTAAAAGGACTAGATTATTCAGAAAAGATTATAAGACCATTTACTACACACGAAGGATCAGGCTTATCTGGAGTACCTAGACAATTAAAAGAAATATGTGTTGGCGCCGAAGTTCTAGATGGTTTAGCAATAACAGGTTCTCAAGTTAATAATTCAAAACAAAAAGTAGAAAATTGGATTTAAAATAAAGGAGTTAATAAAATGGAAAAAGTATTTAAAAAACATGAAACATTAATTACAATAGCATTAATTATTATCTATGTAGTAGCAAACTCATATACAATGCAAAACTTTGGTTATACAAGCATTCAATCAGCAATTATTAATACCATTTTATCGGCAGTAATACTAACTCTAATTTTTTTAATTAAAAGAGTAAAATTTTATGGGCTTACAAAGCCTGAAAAATCTAAACAATTCTTATATTTTATCCCGTTAATGATTATTTCATTATTTAATTTAAGACGTGGTATACATATTAATAATACGACTAGTGAAATTATATTTCATATAATAACGATGTTGAATGTTGGATTCTTGGAAGAAATTATCATGAGAGGATTCTTATTCAAAATGATGGAAAAGGATAATGTAAAAAGAGCTATTATTGTGAGTTCTATTACATTTGGAATGGGACACATTGTTAATTTATTAAATGGAGCAGATTTCGTTCCAACCTTATTACAAGTATGTTATGCAATAACAATTGGATATATGCTAGTTATGGTATTCTATAAAAGTAAATCACTTATTCCTTGTATTATTTTCCACGGGATATTTAATGCATTAAGTATTTTTTCAACAGGAAAAAGTACAGTAATAAGTAGTATTATATTGATAATTCTATGTTTAGGATATGCTTTATATATTAACAAAAAAGTTAAATCATAAATAATCGTAAGATTAAGATATTATGTTTTAAAAACAATAACTCTTACAAACATTTATCTTGAGTATGAATAATTGAAGAGACTAGAAAAATCTAGTCTTTTTTTGTGTTGTTCTATAAAAAAAGGAAATGAAAAAAAGTCTAGAGAGACTAAAAAGTTATTTTAAAGTATGCTATAATATTTTTAATAGTAATACTACAAAATAGAGTGGTGATTTTATATGACAACGGAAGAAAAAAATCAATTAGTTATAGATTATATAAATAAAATTAAAAATAATTTTGAAGAAAGCGGTAATCCTGCATCAGAAGAATCAATAAAAAAAATTATTAATAGATATATTGATTCAACTAAATCTTTTGAAGAAATACAAAAAGAAATAGATGAAATGGTAGAAGAAAATATAGAAGAAACAAGAAAAAGATCAGAACTTTTAGCAAATATGCAAAAAGATGTAACTAGAGTTACTGATTTAGACGTTGATAATTTGGGTATAACTATAAACGAACAAGATGTTGATTTAATGATGATAGCAAACGCAACCACTCCAAGCAAATTACAAACAGCTCTAAGAAGGATAACAAATATTAGTATTGAAATACCAAATATTGAAATGGATGAAGAACAATTTAAACAATTAAGAAAAAACGTATTTGATTCTTATATTAAATCACTAACACCTAGGAACGAATATTATACTAATCCCGGAATAAATTTAAGTAAAAAAATAGAATATTTAAGAAATAGAGGAATACTAAGTACTGAAGAATTACAAAAATTTGATTCAATTACACAAAGTGGAGACATAAATCAAATATTAAGTGAACTTAATGTTAGTTTTACTAGAGACAAACTACATCAGATATTTCAGACTTTGAAAGATTATTCTCCAATAGAAAAAGCAGGTATTATTGGTACTGATTTAGAAACATATCAAAGAATGAATCAAGAAATTATTAATAACTATAATTCTCTTACCATTGATGAATCTGCTAAATATGGTAATGTTGCATTACCTGATGGTACATTTGATTTTACTCATCTACAAAAATTATTAGATTTTGCAAAAGCAAATGAAAAACAAGTTAGATTGAATACTTTGATTTTTTATATGGATTGTCCAAATAATTTATATAATTTACCAGTTACCGAAGAAAATAAGCAAAGAGTAAAACAAGATTTATCAAACTATGTTGAACAAATTACTTTATTTATTAAGGAAAATGGTTATGAAGAGACTATTAGAAGTATAGATGTTTTCAATGAATTACTAAATAGATTTGCAATGGAGAAAGATCCTCCATATCAATATCGTGGAGATATTTCACAAGATCAAAATGTAAGAGATTTTGATAATATTAAGAGTGGTTGGTTAAAATTTCTTAGTATTGAGGATTTATGTGATGTGATAGCAATCGCAAGGAATAATCTTCGCAATACAGATTTCATGTATAATGATGATAATTTAACTGATTCTAGAAAGATACCAGCTACTACAGAACTTTTAAAAAGAATTAAACAATATGAAAGAGACCATGGAGTAAAATTAATAGATAGCATTGGTACACAGATGCATATTGATAATGGTGTTACAAAAGAACAAATTATTGATATGTTTAATGTATTGGGACAATATGGATTGCCAATAGAAATAACAGAATTTGATATGGCAATGACTTCAAATGTTGATAGCTTATCTGAAGATGAAGTATATAATTTAAGAATACAAAGAATGCAAGATTTCTTTGATGCTATAAGAAAATGCAAAGAAACTGGTAATATTAGAGGATTTACAATTTGGAGCAAAACAGATGCACAAAATTTTAGAGTAGCAATAGAAAATGAACAAAGAATAAAAAATGGTCAAGAACCGATTACTACATTACATGGTGGTTTTTATAACAATGATATGTCAGAAAAAAGAGTTAAAGTAAAACAAAGATTTCAAGATTTTAATTATCATACCCATACATATAGATCAGGACATTCAGAATATGCAAGTGATGAAGAAATATTAGAATCTGTAAGACAAGCAGGTATCAGTATGATTGGTTTTAGTGAGCATGTACCAAATACAGATTTAGAACTTCCTGACGAAGATCATAGAATGTTACTTTCAGAAGTAGATGACTATATCGCATCAATAAATAAATTAAAACAAGAAAACTCTGATATGACGATATTAGTTGGATTTGAGGCTGAGTTTGATCCTATGAAAGAAGCATTTTTGGGAGAAATGAGAGATAAAGTTGATTATATGATCCTAGGTCAACATTTTGTAAAAGATGGAATGCAAATGATTCAGCAAAAAGATAATCCAAATTATCCTTTAGAATATGCACAAATGGTCTGTAAAGGAATCGAAAGCGGATTATTTGATATAGTTGCGCATCCAGATCATTTTATGTCACTTCGAGATTCTATAAGTGAAAATAACAAAGCCATATATGAAGAAAATTGTATTAGAGCAAGTCATATGATTTGTCAAAAAGCAGCTGAAATGGGAATACCAATTGAAATAAATTTATCACCTGCTTTGAACAATCAAATTCTACATGATGGTAATTTAGCATATCCACACCCTTTATTTTGGACAATAGCAAGAGAGTATGATGTTAAAGTTTTAAAAGGTATTGATGCACATTCTCTATCAGCCTTTGCAAATTTAGATAAAAGCCAACAACTTGTAGCTAATATTGAACAAATAGTTAGTGATAAGATGATAACCGGACCATATGATCCAGTCCTTGCAAGAAAAAATAATGAAAAATTACAAAAGGCATATAAAAGGCATCAAGAAGAAGCTTTAACATATGAAACTCATTTAGTTAGTCATATCGTTAACGCTACATTAGCAACAATTAGTGATGATCAAGACTCAGAAAGCTTAGCTGATTCGCTAGGAACAGCATTAGATGGCATTATGCAAAGAAGTATTGATGGTGCAGAAAAAAAGAATAAATCAACTGTTGAGAAATTATCTCCAATTGCCGACTCTAAGGAATTATCAATCAAAGATAAAAAAACTAAGTTAGAAAGAACAAAGAAAGTTTTAATTGAAACAAAACAAGTTTTAGCAAATCAACAAAGAACAATTGAAAATACAAAGAATAATGTTGTTAATGCGAAGAATATAGGATGTGAAAGTAAAAGTGAATATTCTACTGTTGTTAAACAAATGACACAACATCAAACAACAAAAAGTGAAGTTCATAAGATGGGAATAGAACAAAGTTTATCAAGTTTTCAAAATTCAAAATCTGAACAAAAGAACAAATCACAAAGTGTAGATAAACCAAAAGTAATGAAAAAAACAAATAATAATCAAGGAAGTAAATCCTCATCCAGTGGATTTGCCAATACAATGTCTTTAACATTAATTATTAGTTTAATATATGGAGTATTATTTATGATAATTTATATGCTAATTAAATAATAAAACAAAAGACTAGAATTTCTATTCTTATTTGCTATAATAAGTATAGTCTTAAATAATAAAAAATATAAATGAAAGGTATTAATCAAGAGGATGCTTTTCCTAAGATTGATTACAAGTAATGAAAATGATAAGTACTTTAAATGCTAAAAGAACTTATGATGATATTGGACATAGTAACTTTGATAAAATAGTCAAAATGGCTGAAATTATAATTGATTCTACTGATTATGATGATAGAGAATATAATTATAAATATTTTGATTATAGTAGTTCATTTAATTTAGTTGATGAGTTTTTTAAAGATTTAAATCCTGAATATCATTATAGAGTATCTAATATATTACATGAAGATATTAGAAATGATATATTTAATTTTGATATTGATGAAGAGTATTCTAAACATGAAACATTTCCATTTAATGGAGGATTATGTTTTCGTATTAAAGATGTAGAAGATGGTGAATTAACTGATTACGATGAGAAGAATGCATTTATTCCTTCTACTGGAGAAATAATTCTTAATCGCAATCAAACTATTGAACTTGCTTTTTATGCAGTGCATGAGTTAGGACATAAACTTGCTACTTCAAATAATGAAATGGATGTAGAAAGATTATTCTATAGTGAGATTCCTAGTATTACTTTAGAAAGACTATTCTTAAAATGGTTAGAAAATAAAGGATATGATTATTCTGAAATAGAACAATTAAGAAGAAAAAGAGATACTGCAACTTATAGAAATGCTCTTTATATATTAATTACTAATGAGATGATTCATTCTAAAGATGAAGTTAATTTTAATGATATTATTGATAAATTGATGATTAAACATTCAACTATAAAATTTGATGGATTAGATATGACTTTAATTGATAAGATGTATGGTGAAAATGCTACTTCATTAGGATTTAAGAGAACACTTTATACTTGTATACCTTATGTAGTTGGCAGAGTAATGGCTGATTATTATGCGGATGATTATTTACACAATAGATTAGATGCAGATATATTTAAACTTATTCATCTATATGGTGATGGTTTACTTGATGAAATTAATACGAGATATCAATATTTATTTTTAAATCTTCCTTTTGAAAATAATAATATTGATAAATTAAAAGAACTATATAATAGTGATATAATAGATGTTGATTTTAAAGAAGGAACTGATGTAAAAAAATAAACTCAAGAATAATTTGAACTTGTCAATAAAAAGTAGACAATAAAAACTCTTTATTTAAACCCTAATTGAGTTCTGTATTCAATTGGGGTTTTATAATTTAATGCATAGCTAGG
>ONIZ01000028.1 GCA_900317975.1 uncultured Bacillota bacterium | reverse complement strand
TTGCAATTAAAATTATAACATAACTTTATCTTTTTGCAAGTAGTAAATTATGTTATTATTTATTTAGGTGATTATATGATAGAGATAAATACTCAAAGTAGTATAAAAATTGATAATATTTATTTTGATCCTTATTTGATTAAGGAAGAAAAGCATGATGCTAAGATTATTTTTATTACTCATTCTCATTATGATCATTTTGATATTAATTCTATTAATAATATTAAAAATGATGATACATATATTGTTGTTCCTGATGATAAAGATATTTTAGATGTATTAGATTTTTCTGAAGATAAAATATTAATAGTTAAACCTAATAATAAATATGATTTGTTAGGAATTAGTTTTCTAACTGTTCCTGCATATAATATTAATAAATCTTTTCATAAGAGGGAATATGAATGGGTTGGTTATGTTCTTAATTATAATAATAATATTTATTATGTTATGGGTGATACTGATTCTATAGATGAAGCTAGAGAAGTTAAATGTGATTATTTATTTATACCTATAGGTGGCTATTATACTATGGATTATACTGAGGCAAGTATTCTTACTAATTTAATTCATCCTAAAAAAGTATTTCCTATACATTATGGATCTATAGTAGGAGATAAGTCTTTTGGTGATGATTTTTCTAAATTAGTAGCTGATGATATTGAAGTTAATATTTTATTAAAATAAAAAATCCTATTTAGTTGTAGGATTTTTTTTATTTCTATATTCTGTAATATCATTATAGATGACTGCTTGTTCTAGAAGACCTTCTGCTTTATTGTTATCAAATGTTTCATCATCTATATCTAATCTATATTGATTGTAATATGTCTTATTTATTAAATCATTTATTCTTTCAAAATTTTCAGTTCCTATAGCATTTCTAATTGGTTCTTGATTACCAGTTATTAACGCTTCTTTTATTTCACTGTCACATATTGATATTAGTGGTAGGACTAAACTTCTTAATTCCAATGAAGTGTTATGATGTTGATCATGAACATATGTAGTATCTTTATCTTCTATTAAGAATATATTACTATCTACTAAATCTTGCATTGCTTTTTCAGAATAGTAATCTATTAATATTTCATTGAATATTTCATATTTTCTTTTTCCAGGATTATCTTTTGATTCAACTTTATTAGTAATTGTATCTGTATTTTCTATACCAACAATACCTTCTTCGTTTGTAGTTGCTATATGAGCTAATTCATGAAGGTAATTATGAGTGTTTTCACCATAAGCATTTCTTAATAGGGTAAATAGTACTACTTTTTTATTATCTCTACCTATTAATTCACATATTCTATTGCCGGCTATTGCTCCAGATACTTTATCTTTATTATCTTCTATTATTTGTAATAATTCACTATTATTTTTAATATCATCTCTATTTATTAGACTTTCATAATTATAGTCAGTTAAATATCCATATTGTAATACTTGGATTTTTTTGATTTGATCTTCTGTTGGAATTAGTGCTCTTATTGCTCTATCTTCCATTAATCTGTCAAGTAATGCTTGTTTTTTTGATGCTTTAAGTGTTGTTACATCTACATTTTGTTTGATCATTCTTAATTTTTGGAAATATTTTAACTTGTTTGTTAAAACTACATCTTCCATTGTACTTTGTCCAAAAATACTATCTTGTACTATATCTTTACTATGTTCTGAGAAAGCATTAATCATATCGATATCTCTGATATCACCAAAATTTTCTGGAAGATTTAGTTTTAATACTTCTCTCATTTTTTTTGTAAAGGCTTCATTATATTTTGCTAGTAGGTCTTTATTGTCAGTTACATATGTTTTAGATGATTGTAATTGTTCTTCATATTCACTTAGAATACGATCTATTTCAGTTTTGACCTCATATGGTATAGGAGGCATATTTTGTATGTCATCATAGAATTCCCATATAATTCCATCTTCATCCGCAGTAGTTCCTTCAATATAATTCTTTACAGAGTATTTATCTAGGGAATGATTTCCTATACTTTGATAATATTTAATAGTTAATTCTTGTTCTTTGATAGTTATTAAACCTCTAATATAACTACTCCAATTATCTTCTGTTAAGTAATATATTATATTAGCATTTCCTAATCTTTCAGTTATTACATCTCTATATTTTTCACCAAATACATTAATATAAGATTCTATTATATATTGTCTTTTTTCATCTAAATTAAACATACTATCACCTTAATTACTATTATATATTATATGTATACAATTTTACAAATTTTATTTCAATTATTTTAATAATTTGTAAATATGTTATAATTATTTTGAGGTTATTTTATGAAAATTAAATTAAAAGATTTAGATATAAATTATGTTCAATATGGAGAAGGTAAGGATATTGTGCTTCTTCATGGATGGGGACAAAATATAGAAATGATGAAATTTCTAGGAGATAGATTTTGTGAAGATTACCGAATTACTATCTTAGATTTTCCTGGATATGGTGAATCTCCTGAACCTTCATCTGCATGGTTCATTTCTGATTATTGTGAATTAGTTCATGATCTAATAGTTAAATTAAAAATAGATAATCCTATTTTAATAGGTCATTCTTTTGGTGGGAGAGTTGCGATTAAATATGCTTCTTTATATGATGTTAGTAAACTTGTTTTATTTGGAGCGCCTTGTATTCGTAAAAATAAAGAATTAGATGCTAAGACTAAATTTTTAAAATGGGCTAAGACTTTGCCTGGTATGAATGGTATCGGTGAATATATGAAAAAATATATAGGTAGTAGAGATTATAAAGCTGCTAGTCCTATTATGAGACAAGTTTTAGTTAATACAGTTAATGAAGATTTATCAGAAGATGCTAAAAAGATTAAATGTCCTACATTACTTATATGGGGAACTAATGATACAGAAGCACCTATAGAAGATGCTAGGGAATTAGAAAAATTACTTAGTGATGGGGCTTTAATTGAACTTTCTGGAACTCATTATGCTTATATAGAAAACTTAGATCAAGTTACAAATATTTTATATAATTTCTTTTAGGAGGTAGTTATGAATTATATATTATTTATTACAATTTTTATTATTTGTTCTTTAGTAATACTAAAATATAAAAATAAAAGGAACTTACATATGCTTCAACAAAATCTATATAATGAAAATAATAGATATTTAAAATGGGTATTTAATAATTTTAAATTATTTTTTGATATAGATATATTCTTAGTATTTATAGCTTTAATTGGATTCTTAATTACATATGATATTAATTCTTTCAGTATAGTATTTATTATTGTTATGAGTATTATTTGTATTTTAGAAGGATTAATTCTACGTAATAGAATTAAAAATGATCAGCAAAAAAAACCTTTGGTAATTACTGCTAGAGTTAAAAGATTAATATTTACTATTAGTGTTTTACATATTGTTGTTATTGCATTTATGTATATAAATATTGGTAATTATAGAATTGTTTGGTTATTATTATTTATTTATAGTTTAATGGTATATTTAAATACTTTTGTTATATTGATTGCTAATATTATTAATAAGCCAGTTGAAGCATTAATAATCTTAAAATTTAAAAGACAAGCTATTGCTAAATTAAGAAGTATAAATGGATTAAAAGTAGTAGGTATTACTGGTAGTTATGGTAAGACTAGTAGTAAAAATATTCTTAGTGATATTTTAAATGTTAAATATAATACTTTTCCTACTCCTAAGAATTTAAATACTCCTAAAGGAATAATGACTTGTATTAATAATAATTTAGATAAATTTTGTGAAATATTTATTGCTGAGATGGGTGCCTATAAAATGGGTGAAATCAAAGAATTATGTGATTTCGTTCATCCTAAATATGGTATTTTAACTAGAATAGGTAATGCTCATTTAATGACTTTTGGTTCACAAGAAAATATTCAAAAGGGTAAGTTTGAACTTATTGAAAATTTACCTAGTGATGGTATTGGTGTACTTAATGGAGATGATCCTTTACAAATTAATTATAAGTTAAAAAACAATGTTAAGATTATTTGGATAGGTATTGATAATGAAGATGTAGATTGTCGTGCTCTAAATATTAAATGCTCTAATAAGGGTACTTCATTTGATGTAGTATTTAGGGGTGATGATAATAAATATCATTTTGAAACTAAATTACTTGGTAAACATAATGTATATAATATACTTGCTGGTATTGCATTAGGTAGAGAATTTGGAATAGAGATTAGTGATTTACAATCTAGTGTTCGTGGGGTTAGAGCTGTTGAACATAGATTAGAACTTAAAAAGATAGGTAATTTCTATCAAATAGATGATGCTTATAATTCTAATCCTGTAGGGGCTAAATCTGCTTTAGAAGTACTTGATATGATGGACGGATTGAAAGTAGTTGTTACTCCTGGTATGATTGAATTAGGGGAAAAAGAAGATGAACTAAACAAGGAATTTGGTAAGCAAATAGCTGATGTAGCTGATTACGTAGTTCTTGTTGGTGAAAAGAAAACTAAAACTATTTATGAAGGTTTAATTGAAAAGGGGTTTGACAAAGATAAAATAATGGTTTTAAATGATGTTAGAAAGGCTTATTCTTTTGTATCTAGTTTAGTTGGTGATAAAGATGTTTATGCTTTATTTGAAAATGATTTACCTGATACATACAATGAATAGAGGAGGATATTATGAAAATAAGAGTTGGTGTAATTTTTGGTGGAGAAACTGTTGAACATGAAGTAAGTATTATTTCTGCTATAACAGCTATGTTTAAGATAGATCAAGAAAAATATGATGTTGTACCTATCTATATTACTAAAGATGGAGAATGGTATACTGGAGAAATGTTAAAAGATATAGAAACATTTAAAGATATGGATCTTTTAAAAAGATATGCTTCTAATGTAGTTTTATATCGTGATAATGGAAGGTTTGTATTAAAGAAGAAACATTCATTATTTGGTAAAGTAGTTAATGAAATAGATGTTGCATTTCCTATAGTACATGGTACTAATGTTGAGGATGGAGCATTACAAGGATATTTACAAACTATAGGTATTCCTTATGTTGGACCTAATGTTTATGCAAGTGCTGTTGGACAAGATAAAGTATTTATGAAACAAATATGGGCAAATGAAAAAATACCTATGTCTAAATTTATATGGTTCTATGATAATGATTTTAAGAAAGATCAAGATGAAATTATTAAGAAAGTTAAATCTATTGGATATCCAGTTATTGTTAAACCTGCAACTACAGGTAGTAGTGTAGGAATTGGTGTTGCTTCAAATGAAAAAGAATTAATTGATGCTATAACTGAAGCTAGTTTATATGATGAAAAATTATTAGTTGAAGAAATGATTCAAAATTTAAGAGAAGTTAATATTAGTGTTCATGGTAATCATGAAAATCAAAAGACTAGTGAGATTGAAGAAGTTAGTTCACATAATAAATTCTTAACTTATAAAGATAAATATATTGGTGATGGAACTATTTCTCATGGTGCTAAGAAATTTGGAATTAAAGCTGGATTTGGTGGAGTTAAAGCTTCTAAAGGTGGATATAAAGCTGGAATGCCTGCTTCATCTAGAATTCCTGCTAAATTAGATTCTAAAGTTAGAAGCGAAGTAGAAGATATTGCTGTTAGATGTTTTAAAGCTTTAGGAAGCTCAGGAACATGTAGAATAGACTTCTTAATCGATGATAAAAATAATAAAGTATATGTTAATGAAATTAATTCTATTCCTGGAAACTTAGCTTATTATCTATGGGAAGCTAAAGGGGTAGATTTCACAGACTTATTGAATGATATGATTACTCTAGGTATTAAAGAACATAAGAAGAGATCTTCTAAGACTCACTCATTTGATACTAATATCTTAGCTGGTTATACTAGTAACGGTGTTAAAGGAGTTAAAGGTACTAAAGGAGTTAAAAATATTAAAAGGTAAAAGTATAAACAAAAAAAGCACTTCAATTTGAAGTGCTTGTTTTCTTTCTGGTGTCCCCTTACGGGATCGAACCGTAGACCCACTGATTAAGAGTCAGTTGCTCTACCAGCTGAGCTAAGGAGACATTTCGTTTCAACATTGATATTTTATAATAAAAATTAATACTTTACAAGTCTTTTTAATAAAAAAATTATTTTTATTTAAATTGTGATAAAATGATGGTAGGTGTTATTATGGAAAGATTCAAGCCTGATATAAATAATGGTTTAACTAAAAAACAAGTAGATTCAAGGTTTAAAGATAATTTATATAATATTGATACTACTGTTACTACTAAACCTACGAAAGATATTATTAAAGATAATGTTTTTACTATATTTAATATTGTAAACTTTTTTTTAGCATGCATGGTTCTTACTACTGGTAGTTTTAAGAATTTACTTTTTATGGGTGGTATTATTTGTAATACTATCATTTCTATTTTTCAAGAACTTCGAAGTAAAAAAGTGCTTGATAAATTACAAGTAGTAAATGAGAGTAAAGTATGTACTATTCGTGATGGAAAAGAAGAAAAACTATCTATTAATAGTATTGTACTTGATGATGTTATTAAATTAGAATTGGGTAATCAAATAGTTGTAGATTCTATTATTTTAGATGGTGAAGTTGAAGTTAATGAAAGCTTTATTACTGGAGAAGCAGATACTGTTTATAAGAAAAAGGGTGATATGCTTCTATCTGGTTCTTTTATAGTTAGTGGTAATTGTTATGCTAGAGTAGAACATGTAGGTATGGATAATTATACTGCTAAGATAAGTGCTAATACTAAGAAGATTAAAAATAATAGTAGTGAAATTATGAGAAGTTTAAATAAGATTATTACTACTGTATCATTTTTGATTATTCCTTTAGGAATACTTTTATATTTTAAACAATTAAGTTTACCTGGAAATACAACTAATGAAGCAATTTTAAATACAGTTGCAGCATTAATAGGTATGATTCCAGAAGGATTAGTACTTTTGACAAGTACAGTTTTAGCTGTAGGAGTAATTAGATTAGCTCAAAGAAAAGTACTTGTACAAGATTTATATTGCATTGAAGCATTAGCTAGAGTAGATACAATTTGCTTGGATAAGACTGGAACTATTACTGAAGGAATTATGGAAGTAGTGGATGTGGTTGATTTAGATAAAGAATTTGATAGTAATGAGATACTTGCTAATATAAATTATCAATTAAATGAGAATAATCCTACAGGAATTGCATTAAATAATAAATTTGGTAAGAAGAATAATTTCAAATTAAAAAAGAAAATACCTTTTAGTAGTGCAAAAAAATATTCTGGTTGTGAATTTAAAAATGGTAAATTCTTAGTAGGGGCTCCTGAATTTATACTTGGAGATAAGATAAAAAAATATAAAAAAGAATTAGATAAATATATTAAAGATTATAGAGTTATTGCTTTAGTAAAAGATGATAAGATCATTTCGTTGTTATTATTACAAGATATTGTTAGAAAAGAAGCTAAAGCTACTCTAGATTTCTTTAAATCTCAGGGTGTTAAAGTAAAAATAATATCTGGAGATAATCCTAATACTGTTTATAATATTGCTTTAAAAGCTGGACTTGATAAAAATAGTAAAATGATTGATGCTAGAGAATTAACTACTGATGAAGAAATATTTGAAAATATTGAAAACTATGATGTTTTTGGTAGAGTTAGTCCTGAACAAAAAAGAAAATTTATTTTAGCTTTACAAAGACATGGTCATAGTGTTGCGATGACAGGCGATGGAGTAAATGATGTTCTTGCTTTAAAAGAAGCTGATTGTAGTGTAGCAATGGCTAGTGGAACAGATGCTGCTAAAAATGTAAGTCAATTAGTATTATTAGATTCAAACTTTGCTTCTATGCCTTATATAGTTGATGAGGGTAGAAGAAGTGTAAATAATATCCAAAGAAGTGCTAGTTTATTCTTAGTTAAAACTATATATGCTTCTGTATTATCATTTATATTTATATTTTTAAATTCACCTTATCCTTTTATACCTATACAATTGACATTAACTAGTGTTTTAACTGTAGGTATTCCTTCTGTTATATTAGGATTAGAACCTAATCATAATATAATCAAGGGTAAGTTTTTACATAATGTTTTAGTAAAAGCAGTACCTTTCTCTATAAGTATTATAGTAGGAGTATTACTTGTTAATCTATTTGGAAATGTATTTGATTTAGCTAGAGTACAAGTTTCTACTTTGACTGCTGTTGTTACTACATTTAATTGTTTCATTTTATTATACAAAGTATGTATACCTTTTAATTTATTACATAAAGTATTATTTAGTTTAATGTTTGTTTCTTATATAACTTTATTTGTTTTACTAAATGATTTATTTGGATTTAGTAGTTTTAGTGGAAAGATGATTTTAATTTTTATAATATGTGGCTTTGTTTGTTTATATATTATTAATTATTTAAAAGATAATATTGATTCGTTAACTAAGAAAATTTTTTAAAAAATTAATCAATTTTTCTTGACTAATGTTCCAATTATATTGTATTCTAATATTGCTTTTGAAATTTATACTTGATTTTTTTATAAAATTAGTATATATTTGAAAAGTAATTAAGTGGACCTGTAGCTCAGTTGGTTAGAGCACACGCTTGATAAGCGTGGGGTCACAGGTTCAAGTCCTGTCAGGTCCACCATTTTTACGCCTCAATAGCTCAGCTGGTTAGAGCACTTGACTGTTAATCAAGGGGTCCTAGGTTCAAGTCCTAGTTGGGGCGCCATTTGGCGAGTTGGTGAAGTGGCTTAACACACCGCCCTTTCACGGCGGCATTCATGGATTCGAATTCCATACTCGTCACCATTTGAAATATAACCCCAATATTTGGGGTTTTTAATTTAAAAAATATTGACAAATACTTTAATCTTGGTTAAGATTATAAGTGCATTGGAGCAGTACTCAAGTGGCTGAAGAGGACAGTTTGCTAAACTGTTAGATCGGGAATCCCTGGTGCGAGAGTTCGAACCTCTCCTGCTCCGCCATTTATAAAATTAATCCACTGTTATTTAGTGGATTTTTTTGTTAAATTATACTTTTAAAACAATATGTTGTTTGTTATAATATAAATGACTTGAAATTTTTTTAAAATTGTGCTATAATGTAGTGCAGTTAGGGGGAGATAGATAATATGAAAAAATATCTAAAAATAATTTTAATGCTTGCTATTATTGCTGTAAGTGCTTTTGGTATTAGAACATATGCTACTACTGAACCTAGTATTACAATTGATAAGAAAACTTATATTACTACTGGGGATAGAAGAGAAGCTAAATTTCATACTACTAAAGGTTATGGTTATTGTATAACTCCAAGTAAAGTTGGTGCTGGTGAAGGTACTTCATTAAGTTTTACTAAATATGAAACTGATGGTGGTTTATTATATTTATTAAAACAAGCTGGAAACAGTGATGATTCATATTTAGCAACACAACTTGCAATTTGGAAATATTATAATGGATATACTATTTCTGCTTATAATGGTACATCTGTTATGAAACAAGCTGATGCTTTAGCAGCTGAAGCTAAGAAACATGCTAATGATAAATCTGATGTAACTATCAAATTAAATAGTGCTAGTATCGCAATAACTTCAGATAATACTTATTATAAATCTGGAGAGATGAGTGCTACTACTACTGGAGCTTCAACTTATACTGTTACAGTTAGTGGAGTAGAAGGTGTTCAATTATTAAATGCATCTGGAACTGTAGTTTCTAATGGTACTACATTCAAGAGTGGAGAAAAATTCTATGTTAGAGTTGCAGCTAATAAGATCACTCAAGCTACTAATATTAAAGTTGTTGTAACAACAACTGGTAAAGTATATGTTATGAAGAGATACTCACCATCAAATAATCAAAAACAAGATTTAGTTATTATTCAAAGTTCTGATAAGAACGCAAGTGATTCAGCTACTTTAAAAATTACTCCTATTAAGAGAAATTGTGATGTAGTTGATGGACCTAATGGAAAAATATACTATGGTAAAGATGGTAGTGTTGTTGATAAGGATACTTATTCAATTCAATGTGAAAAACATGTTTGTGATAAAGTAGGAGATGTTTACTTCGGTATCGATGGTAAACAAGTAGATGAAGCTGTTTATGCTAAACAATGTAGAAGTTGTAAAAAAATTGGTGATAAATACTACGATAAAGAAGGTAAAGAAACAGATAAGGCTACTTTCTCAAGAGTATGTGAAAGTCATAATAGTTGTGATATTGTTGATGGAGTTTACTATGGTTTAAATGGAACTGAAGTAAGTGTTGATCAATATACAGCAGAATGTGTACATATTTGTGAAGTTCACAACAATCAATATTATGGAAAGAGTGGAAAGGTTGTAAGTGAAGAAACTTATAAAGCTGAATGTGAAACTATAGTTGTTCCTGTACCAGATACAGCAACTACAACATTACAAATGGCATTATATGTTTTACTTGGAACTGCTACTATTCTTGGTGGTATTGGATTAGTTGGTTATTACAAAAAATCAATGTAGTTAAAGAGCAATTAAATTGCTCTTTTCTTTTGCTTTAATATAGTTTTTATGACCAATTTATGATATATTTTTAATAGGAGTGTGGTCTTCATGGATATAATTAAAAAATTCTTATCAGAATACAACGAAATAGAACAATATTATGAATTTTTGGTTCAAAAAACTAAGAGACACGAATATGTTGGAATAGTTAATGAATGGTTAATTGATAACTTTTATATATTAGTTGAACATAAGAATTCTATTATCAAAGAAAAAAAGAATTTACGTAAAAATAATAAACTATATTTAAAGTTATATCCTGAGATTAATAATATTGTAGTTTTAAATAATTTTAATATTAATTTTAAAATTCTTTGTAATGAGTTAAAAAAATATCAAAAAGAAAATGATATGTATTTTACGTATAAAGAATTAAATAATATGAAAGATGTTTTATTATTCATTTACATAAATAGATTAAGTGTTTTATGTAAGGAAGAACGTCAGAAACTAATTGATCAAGATGAAATTCTTCGTATTATTAATTCTCATAAAAATAAAGAATTAGAGTTAAGTGATTTTATTAATGTTAATGAAATTGAAAAGAATTATAATTACTTATTTGAATTAAATTCAAAATTAAAAGAATTAGGTTCTAAAAGTAATAAACTATTTAAAGAATTTAATGAAGTGTTAGAAGAAAAAAATATATCTTTAAAAGAAATTATTAATGATGAATTTCAAAATAAAATGAATAATAATATTTTGGTTTCTAATATATTTAATGATTTAAGAGAGTTTACTGAATTTAATAGTGAAGATTTATTTGAAAAAGTTTCTCCTACTGAGAAATTATTTATGACTGATGATCTATATAATAAACTTACTGATTCTAGTAAAAGTATATATAGAAATAAATTAAGATCTTTATCTAAAAAACATCATGTAGGAGAATATGAATATTTACAACAATTAATGAATTCTACTGATGGAGAAGATTATCATATAGGGTTTAAATTGTTTAAAAGAAAAAATTATTCTATTAGATCATTTGCTTATATATTTCTTTTATTCTTATTTACTGCTATAATTGATTTCTTTATATGTGGATTTTTTATAAAATATAAAATATTATCTTTTATAATTTTATTTATTCCTATTGAACAAATATTATCTCAATTGATGAATGAAGTATTATTACATTTTGTTAAGCCTAAACCTTTAGTTAAATTAGATTATTCTGAAGGAATTCCTGATGATCAAAAAACTATGGTTGTTATTCCTACTATTATTAGTGATACAGATAAAATTGCTAAAATGTTTGATTTGTTAGAAACATATTATATTATGAATAACAAAAGTGATAACTTATATTTCACTTTACTTGGAGATGTTAAATCTAGTTCTAAAGAAGTAGAAGACTATGATAAAGAAATATCTTCTTATGGAGAAAAATATGCTGCTTCTTTGAATAAGAAATATGGTAAAGATTTATTTTATTTCTTATATAGAAAGAGAAAATATAATTTGCATGAAGGTGAATATTTAGGTTATGAAAGAAAACGTGGTGCTTTAATTCAATTTAATAAAGTTTTACTTAATAAAATAGATAAAATACATAACGAAGAATATTATAATAGTAATACCTTATATAATAATAAATTAGATATTAAATATGTAATTACATTAGATACAGATTCTAAGTTTGTACTTAATACAGCTTTAAATTTAGTTGGTGCTATGGCACATCCACTTAATAAGCCTGTTTTAAATAAAAAGAAGAATAAAGTAATTTATGGATATGGTATTATGCAACCTAGATGTTCTATTGATATTGAAGATACTAATAGAAGTTTATATAGTCAAATATTTGCTGGTATAGGTGGTTTTGATACTTATTCTAGAGTTGTTCCTAATGTATATCATGATGTTTTTGGAGAAGGATCTTTTGTAGGTAAAGGTATTTATGATTTAGAGGTATTTGATAAGATACTTTCTCATACTTTTCCTGATAATTTAATTCTTTCTCATGACTTATTAGAGGGGAATTATTTAAGATGTGCTTATGTTGATGATATAGAATTAATGGATGGTTTTCCTTCTAAATTCTTATCTGATATGAGTAGACATCATAGATGGGCTAGAGGAGATGTTCAAATAATTAGTTGGTTATTTCCTCATATTAAAAATAAGCGTTTAGATAAAGTTAAAAATCCATTAAACTTAATCGAAAAATATAAGATATTTGATAATATTGTTAGAATGTTTTTACATCCATCGTTATTATTAATTATTTTACTAGGAGTAATGTTTAGTAAATATCCTATGCTTTGGATAATGTTTACTGTATTAGAGGTTTCTATTCCTGTAATATTCTTCTTAAGAAGTATGATGTATAGAGAGAATAATAATACTGTTGTTAAATATAAGAATTTATTATTTGGTGGTAGAAGTGTTATTGATAGATGCCTTATTACATTTATGTTAATTCCTTATAATACAAAAATGTATATGGATGCATTCTTTAGAACAATATACAGATTATTAATTAGTCATAACAATTTACTTAATTGGATAACTGCTGATGATGCAGAGAAAATGATTAAAGATACATTAGGTAATTATCTAAGAAACTTTATATTTTTATACTAGCTCCATTTATTTTATATCTTGTTAGTAGGGATATTGATCATGATAAGATGGAATTAAAAGAAGAAGAAATTGATAAAGTTAGAGAACTTGCTAATAGAAGTTTCTTATACTTTAAAGATAATTTAAAAGAAGAATACAATTATCTAATTCCAGATAATTATCAAGAAAATAGAGAAGAAAAATTAGATTTAAGAACTTCTCCATCAGCAATAGGCTTTTCATTATTAGCATATGTATGTGCTGATGAATTAGAATTTATTACTACAGATGAGGCAGTTGAGGCTATTAGAAATATCCTAAATACTGTAGATTCTTTGAAAAAATGGCATGGTCATTTATACAATTGGTATTCTATAAAAACTAAAGAAGTTCTTCCTCCAGGATTTGTTTCTTCAGTTGATTCAGGTAATTTTGTAGCAGCATTAATTGTAGTTAGCGAATACTTAGAGAAAAAAGGTTTTGCTGATGAGAAAAAATTATGTGATAAGTTAATTCATAATACTAACTTTAAAAAGTTATATACTAAGAGTAATGTATTTAGTATTGGTTATGATGAAACTGAAGGAAAACTTTCAATTTATAATTATAATAAATTTGCTAGTGAATCTAGACTTACATCTTATATAGCAATTGCATTAGGACAAGTACCTAATAAACATTGGTTTTGCTTAGATAAGAGTTTAACTACTTATAAGGGACATAAAGGTTTAATATCTTGGAGTGGTACTGCTTTTGAATATTTTATGCCTTATCTATTTATGAAAAATTATTCTAATACTTTACTTGATGAGACATATAATTTTGCTTTGATGTGTAATAAAGATTATATAGAATCTGTTAGTAGGAAATTACCTTGGGGAATTAGTGAAAGTGCCTATAATGAATTAGATAATTCATTAAATTATAAGTATAAAGCTTTTTCTACTCCTTATTTAAAAGCTAAAGAGGATAAGGATAATCGAATTGTTATTTCTCCTTATTCATCTTTGATGGTTATGGATTTAGATCCTACTGGTGTCTATAATAATATAAATAAATTTAAGAAATTAGAGATGTATGGTAAATATGGTCTATATGAAGCATTTGACTATGATAATAATGGTATAGTTAGAAGTTTCTTTGCTCATCATGTAGGTATGAGTTTGATAGGATTAACTAATTACTTAAAGAATAATGCTATAAAGAATTATTTCCATAGTAATGTTAATATTAAAACTTATGACATTCTTCTTAAAGAGAAAGTTCAAGTTAAGACAAGTATTGATATGAAGATGGCTAAATATAAGAAATATGATTATGATAAAGAAGAAATTCAAAATGATATTAGAACTTTCAATTATATATCTTATATGCCTGAAGTTAGTGTTTTAAGTAATAAGAAATATTGTTTATTAATGAATGATAGGGGAGATTCTTTTTCTAGATATAGAACTTTACAATTAAATAGATATCGTAAAGTTACTGAACAAGATTATGGTTTCTTCCTATATATAAAAGATATTGATAGTAATTATATTTGGAGTAATACTTTTGCTCCTATGAATAGAACTAGTGATAAATATGAAGTTGTTTTTGCGACTGATAGAGTTAAATATATAAGAAAAGATGGAGATATTTCAACAAAGACTGAAATAATTGTTACTAAAGATTATCATTCAGAAATTAGAAAAATTACATTTAGGAATGATTCAGATGAAGTTAAGAATTTAGAATTAACTACTTATACTGAACCTATACTTAGTGAAAATATGAATGATATTTCTCATAGAGTATTTAATTCAATGTTTATATCAACTTCTTATGATGAAGAGTCTCATTCATTGATAGCTAAGAGAAAGAATAGAGATGATTCTGGTGTAAATAGTTATATGTTTACTAGAATGTTTATTCCTTCTGTTACAGAGGGCTATACTTATGATACTGAAAGAGTTCATTTTATTGGTAGAAATAGAAGTACTTCTAATCCTGAAGGATTAAATAAAGAATTAACTAATTTTACTGGGGATAATTTAGATCCTATAATGTCTATTCGAAATACTATTAGTTTGAAACCTGGTGAAACTAAAGAAGTGTACTTATCAATGGGGTTTGGTAGAAGTTTAGAACAAGTAAATGAAATAATACATTATTATGATTCGGAATATAAACTAGAAAGAGCATTTGAAGTAAGTAATATGATGAGTATTATTAATACTAAAGATATGGCTTTAACTGGTAGTGAAATGAGAGTATTTAATATTATGTTAAATTACTTATATCAAACTACTAGTTTGAGTGTTACTGGAGATAGACAGGACTTCTTACGAAAGAATGCTTTAGGACAATCTGGTTTATGGAAGTTTGGTGTTAGTGGAGATAGACCAATCATATTAGTAGAGATTAGTGATATATCTGATTTGTCATTTATTTATGAAATATTAAAATGCTTTGAATATTATAAGAATAATTCTATATTTGTAGATGTAATAATTGTTAATAATGAAAAAGAACAATTTAAGAAAATAATTAATAAAGAAATAGAAGATGAATTATATAGAATGTATACTGTTAATAGTTTTTATCATATACCTGGTAGTGTCACAGTAATTGATTCTAATGATATTACTAGAGAAGATAGATCACTATTAAATATGGTACCTAGACTAAGATTTATAATAGATGGACATAAAACTTTAAAAGACTGTGTAGAAGCATTACAAAAGACAAATACTATTACTGATTATCATACTTATTCTATAGAAGAGAATATAGAAGTACCTAATAAAGTTAAATTAGTTCAAGATAATGGGTATGGTGGATTTAGTAAAAAAGGTAGTGAATATTTGATTTATAATCAGAATACTCCACAACCTTGGTCTAATATTATTTCTAATAATAGTTTTGGAACTGTAGTTACAAATAATGGATGTGGGTTTACTTATGCATTTAATTCAGGTGAATTTAAATTAACTTCATGGACTAATGATGTTATTAGTAATGATAAGAGTGAAGGATTTAGATTTAATGGATTAGTATTTGATCCTAGTACTTGTGTACATGGGTTTGGATATACTATTTTATCTTCTGAAACTTTAGAACTAAAACATGAAGTTACTGAATTTGTTCCTTTAGATGATAATGTAAAACTTTATTATATGAAATTAGCTAATAAAGAGAATTTTAAGAAGATGGTTGATGTTGATTATTATTTAAACCCTGTATTAGGTAATTTTGAAGAAAAGACTTCTCGTCATATATTATCTGAATTTATGGGGGAAGATAATTTTGTTAAATTAAGAAATGTCTATAGTATTAACTATGGAGATGTTAATGTATTTATGTCATCTAACTTAAAAATACAAAGTGCAGTTACTGAGAAAATGTTAGTTAAGAGTATTACTAATAAAGTAGAATTAGAACCTAACGAAGAAATTGAAATTGTTTATATGTTAGGTGCAGGTATGAGTGATAAAGCTTGTATTGATATTATAAAAAAATATTCATCTATAGATAATGTTAAAAAAGCATTAAAAGATGTTAAAGATTATTGGAAGAAGAATTTAGGAGTAATTAATGTTAAGAGTAGTGATCCATTATTTGATTATATGATTAATGGTTGGTACTTATATCAAACTATTTCTTCTAGAATTATGGCTAAGACTGGATTCTATCAAGTAAGTGGAGCTTTTGGATATAGAGATCAATTACAAGATGCTATGAATATTGCGATTGTTAAACCTGATTATACTAGAAGACAAATACTTGTTAATGCTGCTCATCAATTTAGAGAAGGTGATGTTCTACATTGGTGGCATGATAAAAATAGATTTGGACTTAGAAGTAGATATAAAGATGATTATTTATGGTTAGTATATGCAACTATATTCTATATAAAAGTTACAGGAGACTATTCTATATTAGATGAAAAGATTCCTTATATTATAGGTGATACTCTAAGAGATTTTGAAAATGAAAAAGGAATAATATTTAATTATTCTAAAGAAGAAGTTCCTTTACTAGAGCATTTAGAAAAATCTTTAGCTTTATCTATGAAATCATTAGGTCGTCATAAAATACCTTTAATGGGTGGTGGTGACTGGAATGATGGAATGAATAAAGTTGGTATTAAAGGAAAAGGTGAATCAGTTTGGTTAGGTTTCTTCTTATATGAAATTATTGATGAATTCTGTACAATGTGTAAGAAGAAAAAGTTAAAAATTGATTATGATAAATATAATGATTTTAATGAGAAGTTAAAAGATAATCTTAATAAAAAAGCTTGGGATAAAAACTGGTATTTAAGAGCATATTTTGATAATGGTGATAAGTTAGGATCAGTTGATAATTCTGAATGTAAGATTGACTTATTATCACAAAGTTTCTCAATACTATCTGGAGTTGCTCCTAAAGAAAGAGCTGATATGGTAATTAGAAGTGTTGAAGAGAATTTGGTTGATGATAAGAATAAGATTATTAAATTGCTTACTCCTGCTTTTAAAGAAAGCTTAAATAATCCTGGATATATCATGAATTATCCTGAAGGAATTAGAGAAAATGGTGGCCAATATACTCATAGTGTTGCTTGGTATTTGATGGCTCTAATAAAATCAGGATATAGTGATAGAGCATATCGATATTATCAAATGATCAATCCTGCTACTAGGGCTGTAGATGAAGAAAGTGTTAGAAAATATAAAGTAGAGCCTTATGTTATAGCAGCAGATATTTATTCAGCTAAATCTAGAGAAGGTAGAGGAGGTTGGACTTGGTATACTGGTTCAGCTGGTTGGTTCTATAAAGTAGGTGTTATGGATATACTTGGTCTTAATAAAAATGGAGATATTCTAAATTTAGAACCACATATTCCTGTACATTGGGATAATTATAGAATTTCATATAATTATATGGATACTGAATATAATATTGAGGTAATAAAAGGTAATAAAGATGCTTTAATAGTAGATGGTATAGTTCAAGATAATAATTCTATTAAACTTAAAAATGATAAATCTTCTCATGAAGTAACTTTATATATGAAAAAGAAATAATAGAAATATTATTTCTTTTTTTGAAAAAATTATTGTTAAAAAAGTGATTAGCTTAATGATTATTCTCTTCTTTTTTTGTTGTTATGTTATAATAATTTAAGGAGGCTTTTTATGATTAACTTTGATTTTAAAAGTACTAATTATTTTGATAATAATTATTTAGATTTTGATTCTTGTAATACTAAACTAAATAAATATGATATGATTGGTTGGACTAATAATATTAGTATTAATCCCAATATTGATAAAATGGTTACTAAAGTTAAAAGAAATTCTTCTGTTTTAGTAGTTGTTGGTATTGGTGGATCTTATTTAGGAAGTAAAGCTATTCATGATGCTTTATCTTATTATTTTGATGATAAATTTGAAGTAATATATTGTGGTTATTCTCTTAGTAATAACTATTTAACTGATTTATTAAATTATTTAGAAAATAAAGATTTTTCTGTTGATATTATTAGTAAAAGTGGAAATACTATGGAAATTAAACTTGCATATAATATGTTACTTGATTATATGAAAACTAGATATAGTGATGAAGAAATTAGTGAAAGAATTTTTGCAACTACTGGTACTTCTGGATTTTTATATGATGAAGCTATTAAACATAATTATTTTAGGTTTAATATTCCTGAAGATTTTGGGGGAAGATTTTCTATGATGAGTGATGCTCATTTATTTCCTTTAGCTTTCAATATAAATATAAATAAATTTGTTCAAGGATATAATGAGTTTAATGAATTAGAGAAATCATTTGAATATGCTGGTACTAGAGTTAGTATGTTTGATAATAAAAAGTATGTTGAAAACTTTGTTTCTTTTGAACCTAAATATGGAATGTTTTTAGAATGGATTAAACAATTATTTGGAGAGAGTGAAGGAAAAGATGGTAAGGGAGTACTTCCTTTTTCAACAATATTTACTAGAGATTTACATTCATTAGGACAATTTATTCAAGAAGGAAATAAAATATTATTTGAAACATTTATTGTAGTTAGAAATAATAATGATTTAAAGATAGGTTCTCATGATATGAATGAAGTTAATAATAAAATAGTTGATGCTGTAAGAGAAGCTCATTATAAAGGAAATGTTTCTATTAATATGATTGAGTTAGATGAAGCTAATGAATATAACTTTGGTTATTTAGTTAAATTTTTAATGTATGCAGCTGCTTATTCTGGAATATTATTTAATATTAATCCTTTTGATCAACCTGGTGTAGAAGTTTATAAAAAAGAAATAAGAAAGAGATTAAATGAAGAATAGAATTATTATTAGAAATATATGTACCATATTATTTATATTTATAATGATTTTAGTTATTACTGGATTGATTAAGCCTGTTGATAGTTTTGTTTATAATAATTTAATTAGAAATAGCTTTTTTGATAATTACTTTTTATTTATTACTAATATGGGTGGAATTATCTTTATGGTTATTTTTGTTTCTACTTTGTTTTTTGTCTTTAAAGATGTTAGAATTATTTATCTATCTTTAGGTGGAGTAGGTTTTAATACTATTATGAAGACTTTAGTTCATAGAAAAAGACCTAATATTAATAGAATGATAAGTGAGAAAGGTTATTCTTTTCCTTCTGGTCATTCTCTTATTAGTTCTTTAGTATTTGGTTATTTAATATATAAATTAAATAATACTATAAAAAATAAGTTTATAAAATACTTAGTTATTGGTATAATAATTTGTATTATTCTATCTATTGGTATTAGTAGAATATATTTAGGGGTACATTATTTTAGTGATGTATTATGTGGTTTTTTAGAAGGGGTTATCATATTATTAACTTTTTTAGATAGGAGTGTAGAATATGTACAAGATGATGGTCAGTAGTTTTTATAATACGCTTATTAATAAAGATGAATCTATTGCTTTAGATACTATGTTAAATATAGATCGTATTAGAAGTAAGGGTATTTTATTTACAGTTAGTACATCTGCATTATTTAGAACTATTATTTATTATAATGATAGTTATGTTTTTAGTGACTATATATCTTGTTATAATGGAGCTTATTTATATGATATGAATAATGATAAAGTTCTTTATAAGAAAAATATTCCTGTAACTACATTGAAAAAGTTAATTAAATTAAAAGGCTTTGATATGGCTTTTTGTACTTTAAATGATACTTATTATATAGGTAGATCTTATAATTATGATTTTTCTATAGAGATAACTGATTTAGATGATTTTGTTTCTTTCCATAAAAATGATATATATCAAATTATTATTCATTATAAAAAGAAAGATTTAGATGAGATTATTAAATATATTAAACAATTTAATGTTAATTATTTCTTTAAAACAAATGGTAAAGATACTTTTATTGAGATTATTTATAAAGATATAGATAAACTTAATAGTATTAAGATGATTTGTGATAAGAAAAAGATTAAACTAAATGAAGTTGTTAGTGTTGGTGGAAATAGTAATGATCTTAATTTAATATCTAATACTATTGGTAATTGTGTTAAAAATGGAGAAAAAGAAGTTAAAAAAGCTGCGAAATATGTTACTAAATTAGATAGAAGTTTAGGAGTAAATGAAGTAATCCTTAAATATTTTGAGGTGTAAATATGGAAATAATTGTTAAGAATGATGGTGAATTATTAGATTATTTAGTTAATAATATAGATATGCCTCGTAAGAAGATTAAGGAATATCTTACTCATGGTAGTATTTATGTTAATAATAATAGAACTACTAAATATAATTATCCTGTTTATTCAGGTAATACTATTATTATTGATACTAAAAGTAAGAATAAAGTGATTCTTCCTTTTGAAATACTATTTGAAGATGAACATATTATTGTAGTTAATAAACCTAGTGGATTATTAACTATTGCGACTGATAATGAAAAATATAATACTTTATATCATATTGTTAGAAACTATTTAGTTAGTAAAAATAAAAATAATAGAATATTTATTGTGCATAGATTAGATAAAGATACTAGTGGAGTAATAATTTTTGCAAAAGATGAACGTACTAAAAATATGTTACAAGATAATTGGAATGATTATGTAAAACTTAGAGAATATATTTGTGTAGTTCATGGAAAATTAGAAGAAAAAGATAAAAAAATAGTTAATTATTTAGCAGAAACTAAAACTAAATTAGTTTATACTACTAGTAAAGAATTAGGAGTAGAGGCTATTACTAATTACGAAGTTGTTAAAGAAAGTAAAGATTATAGTTTAGTTAAAGTAGCAATTGATACTGGAAGAAGAAATCAAATTAGGGTTACTTTTAAAGAATTAGGTAATCCTATAGTAGGTGATAAGACTTATGGTATTAAAGATAATGGTAAACGATTATTTTTACATGCTAATAAATTGAAGTTATTTTATCCTGTAATAGGTAAAGAAATATTATTTGAGAGTAAAGTGCCTACAGAATTTAAGAAAATTATGAAGGGGTAATTATGGTATTAGGAACAAGAACTGACATTGGTTTATATAGAAATAAAAATGAAGATTTTGTTTGTGTAGCAAAACATCCTGATGATGAAAAAATCATTTTATTAGCTCTTGCTGATGGGATGGGTGGAAAAGAACATGGTGAAATTGCTTCTAAAACAATGGTTACTTCAGTTTGTAATTTCTTTATGAAATCAAAAGCAGATAGTTTTAATGATTTAAAAAAAATATATAGTAAGATTGATACTATTATTCATAAAGTTAATGATTTAATAATATCTAAATATGGAGAAAATACAGTAGGTACTACTTTATGTGTAACTATTATTAATCATGATAAGGCTATTAATATTAATTGTGGTGATAGTAGATGTTATATTTTTACTGATAAAGAATTTATACAAGTAAATGAAGATGATAGTGAAGTTTATCGTTTATATAAAAATGGTAGTGTAAATAAAAACGATTTAAAATATTTTACTTATAATAATCTTATTACTAGATGTATTGGTCTTAATGCTAATTTATGTAGAAGTAGATGTTATGTTATAGATAAAGAATTTGATGGAATTATATTATTTTCTGATGGGGTTACTGATGTACTTGATGAAGAAGAAATCTTTTCTATTATTAAGAACAATGAAAAAGAAAAAATATTGGATGCTATAATAGATAAAGCTGTTTATGGGGAAAAGGAATTTGCTATTCCTGAATATTTGAAAGAAAAATATAAATATTTATTTACTCCTTTTAATGGTAAGGATAATACTAGTGGAGTAATTTATATTAAATAATTGAAACAAGATTAATAATCTTGTTTTTTATTTCATATAAGTTAATATTTTTGGTAGATTAGATTTCTTTATACTTTTTTCATTACTATCTACCTTACTACTATAGGGTTTAGCTTGGGATTCATATAATGAATATATTAATTTCTTCATTATATTTATATATTTGTAAGGCTGAAGGTATTTTTGGTCCACAAGATCTACTTAATATCATATAAGTTTTATCATCTTTTTCATAAAATGATATTCCTTGAACTAGTGAGGGAACTTTAAATCTATTAATTTCAGTTAAATGAACTGTTCTATTTTTATCAAAACTAATATCAAATTGTTTAACAATTCCTTTTTCTGAAAGGGTAAAATTACCAACAAATAAAGTATTATTATAAAATGTTAAGTATGAAATAGCTGTTTTAAATAATTTGTTATAACTTCTTAGATTACTTCCTAAATATAAATCTCTATATGTTGGTTTTGCACTTTCTCTATTAACAATATCTATTGATCTATATACATCTACGTTACCATAAGTAGATGATACCCATATCAGTTCATTTGTATTATCATATGATATTCCACCAACATGAGCTTTATTATCTAATTCACAACTATTTACAAAATTTCCATCTTTATCATATACATTTATCATTGAGTTACTTAAATGATAATAGTCATACATGGAAATAAAAAAATAATCATCTGAAATAGTTAATCCCTGAGGAACCATATTTGTGTGATTAAATGTATATCTTAGATTAGCTTCTATTCTTTTAGGTATTGTTTCATCAGTATAGAAAGAAACATTTTCTTTAGATAAATCTGTTGAATATATATTAATACTATTAAAATCACCTGTAAGTTTAGTGGCTACTATGATTGCTGATAAAGACAATGCTGGTATAATTAGCTTTTTCTTATTCATTTAACCACCTACTTTTATAGGTTATTCTAGCATAATAAATACTATTAGTAAAATTTAATTAGACTAGATATTATTTTTAATTTATTATATTATTATAGTAGAGGATTGTATATGGATATAATTGAAGGTTGGTATTGTAATGATATATATGTATTAATTAAAGTATTAAAAAATGCCCTAAAAATAATACAGATTATTGGGCCTGTTTTAGCAATCTTATCTTTAATTATTACTTTATATAAGATTGTTAAATCTAAAGATATTGATTCTATCTCTAAAAATAAGAAAGGTATTGTTAATTCTCTTATTGCTTTAGTTGCATTATTCTTGATACCTGCATTTGTTAGTTTAGTTATGGGGCTTATTGGAGAGAGAACTTCTTTTACTTCTTGTTGGTCTGCTATAGATGAATATGAGATATCTCTTAGTACTAATTATATTGGTAATATTATTGTTGATGAAAATAAGGATGGTATTGATGATAATACTGGTAAAAATATTCAAAAGGTTTATATTGAACCAGGTGATTATGAAAGAGGTAGTACCGGTATAAATCCTAATGCAGTATGTCCTAATAATAATTTTAAAGTATCTGGAATGGATGCTACATTTACTAGTCAAACTGCTTCTATTATTAGTGATCATAAGGATGATTTAAATGTAAATAATTTCTATGATGTTATAAATAATAAATATGATGGTGATTTCAAAAATTATGTAAATGAACTTGGTGGAGTTTTTAGTAAATATTATGGAAGAGATGTTCAAGTTAGCCGAGCAAGTCAATTTAGAGAAATAGTTGAATATGTATATGGATTTATGGCTTTATATGGATTTGATTATGATAGTGGTGAAAAATATTGTAAATGGGGTGGAAATTGTGATACTTGGGGTGGCTCATTTAAGAGAGCTTCTAGTGATGCTTTTTATCCTGGGGTTACTAAGTATAGAGATGCTGCTTTTCCTTCTTCTAAATTTGATGAAGGTATTAGTGGTAAGTTAGGTCTTAATTTTACTAGTCAATGTGGTGGTTCTGCCGCGATGGTTTATAATAAAGCAGGTATTCCTAATATGGGCATTACTAGTGGCGAAGTAATTTACAAGATGAGTGATATTCAAGTAGGAGATGTTCTTTATTTCTTTGATAGACAAGTTGATCCTTATGATTTATCTTCTATAAAGGGTGCTAAAGGTGAGCATGTTGCTTTTATTGGTGAAGTTGATAAGAAGAAGGGTACTGTTACTGGATATGATGGTGGAAGTTATTACATGACTGGAAGAAAATATAAATGGACATCTAAAATAGATGATGAAAATCCAAAAATGTATGCTTGGGGTCCTGGTACATATATTGTTGTAAGACCAAAGCAATTGATACAAGATTGTAATTAATAATGATAGGAGTGAGTTTATGGCTATAGTAGAGACAGTTGGTCCAAAATCTGTTTTTAATCTTAATGATAAGAAAAGAATATCTAAAGAAGATTGGAGACATTATACCGATACCCTTGAAGGTAGTAAAACAGGAAAACTATATGGTTTTAATGAATATATAGATGTATTGACTAGAGCTCATAGTGATGGAGTGCTTACTGATAGTCTAACTTCTATTGTTAGTGACAATGTTAATGCATTATTAAATAATTATGTCTATATTCGTAATAGAATTGTTTCTAGTGAAAATAAATATAGATTTGATGTTGGTGATGATAATGAAAGAAATGCTTATACTATATTAGATAATATTGCTATGAGTATTAATGAAATAACTGGTTTCATTATAAAAAGTGACTATAGAGATGAAGTTGATATTCAAACTGTATTAAGAAGAATTGATATTATCAGAGATCAAATAAATATAGATAGACAATATTTGCCTGAATTCAAAGAAATACAGGATAGAAAATATAGAGAGAGTTTAGATAGGTTTCTTGAATTAAAGGAACAGTATAGAAGAATGAGTCTTTTTGGAAGAGCTTTTGATAATATTAGAAGTAGTATTACTCATGTACCTACTATTAAAGAACAAATTGCTCTAGAAAGAAGAGATGTTGTTAAAAATACAGGTCATGCATTTGCTAGTTCTAGTAGATTAGATAATCCTAATGAATATATTCAATTTATAAATAGTAAAAATGATGATACTCAAGTTAAGAGGAGAACTATGTAATGGAAGATGTAACAAAAAAATTTGATGAATTAGTAGAAGCTTATTCTGAACTTAATATTGACAGTAAAAAAGAAGAATTGAAAAGAAAAGTAATGGAATTAATTGGTGAATTAAACTTATTGAATGGAAAAGATGAATTATTACTTTCTTCTACATTAGATTCTGATAGTGATGAAGATAAATATTATACTGATTTATTTATGCTAATTAATAGTTTAGAAAATGAGATAGGCAAAACTTTAAATAAATATTATTCTGGACAAGTTTAATCTTGTCTTTTTTTCTCTTTTATTTTATTTTTATTTTTGATATACTATTAAGAGAATAGAGGGTGTTTGCATGCTAGGAAATATTTTAGAAATTAGTGGCAGTTCTGTAATTATTAAACTAAGCATTGATATTAATGTTCAACCTAACCTAATTGGATTGCATGTTGTTTTTGAAGATGATTCTAGTAAAATCGTTGGAGAAGTAGCTAGTGTTGATCAAAATCAAATGTTTGTTAATATTGTTGGGGAAATTGTAGGAGATGAATTTGTTCCAGGAGCAACTTCGCGTCCTTCTTTTAAGAGTAAAGTTAGATTAGTTACTATAGAAGAATTGGGTCCTATTATAGGCTCTCCTGAAACTGTATTTGGAACTGCTAATTTTGGAATAAGCAATGTTTATCCTAATTATAAAATTAATGTTAGTATAAATGACTTTTTCAGTAATCATTTTTCTATATTTGGAAATTCTGGTTCAGGAAAGAGTTGTGCTGTAGCTTCTGTATTTCAAAAGATATTTAAAACTCAAAATGCACCTTTAAATACAAATTTAATATTATTTGATGCTTATGGTGAATATGGTAATGCTTTTAAAAATATACATAGTATTAATCCTTCACTTAATTATAAATGTTATACTACTAATCCTGAAGTTGGAGAAGATTTACTATTAAGAATTCCTGTATGGTTATTAGATGTAGATGACTTAGCTTTATTATTAGATGCTAATGATGCTGCTCAATTACCTTTAATTGAGAAGATGTTAAAGTTAGTGCCTATACTTACAGGAAGTAGTGAAAGTACTATTAAGAAAAAAGATGATATAATTGCTCGTGCTGTTCAAGATATTATGTTATCTGGTAATGATTCAGTTAAAGTGCATGATCAGGTAGTTGCAGTATTAACTAAATTTAATACTCCTCTTCTTAATTTAAATACTCCTATTGTACAACCTGGTTACACTAGAACATTAAAACAATGTTTATATGTTGATAAAACAGGTAAGATGCAAGAAATGGAATTAGTGGTTGATTTTATTAGAGGATTTATTATAGATGGAAGTTTTGATGTTCCTGAAGAAGAGTTAAATAAATTTTATACTTTAGCTGATTTAGAGTTAGCTTTAGAATTTGCTATGATTGATGAAGGTACTTTATCAAGTAATAAAGTGTTTGATTATGCTAATATAATTAATGTTAGATTACATGCTTTAGTTAATGGAGAAAATGCTAAATATTTTTCTTATCCAAATTATATAACTAAAGATGATTATCTTAATTCATTATTATTTTTAGATGATAAACAATCTAAATGTCAAATCATTGACTTTAGTATTAATTATGTTGATGATAGAGTTGCTAAAGCTATTACTAAGATTATTTCTAGAATGTTTTTCATGAAGAGTAGTTATACTAAACCTAGAGGAAGTACAGCATATCATATAGTAATAGAAGAAGCTCATAGATATGTACAAAATGATAATGATAGAGAATTATTAGGATATAATATATTTGAAAGAATTGCTAAAGAAGGTCGTAAATATGGATGCTTTCTTGGATTGATTACACAAAGGCCTAGTGAACTTTCTGATACTTGTATATCTCAATGTAGTAATTTCTTGATTTTAAGGGTATTACATCCAATTGATTTAGATTTTATTAAGAATATGGTTCCTAATATTACTAATGAAGTTGTATTAGAACTTAAAAACTTAAAACCTGGTAACTGTATAGCATTTGGATCTGCTTTTAAAGTTCCTATTTCTATGCATATAGAAATACCTGATCCTAGACCACTTTCTAATAATGTTAACTTACAAACTGTATGGTATAGTAGGCCTGAAGCTATAAAAGCTGCTAAGCCAGTAGAAGCTAAAGACAAAACTGTTATTGGTGGTAGTAATCCTGTTGGAGGGGTTATGGCAGGCAGAACTAATAACTTCTTTAATGAAGATGTTAGTACTAAAACTGAATTATTAGATGTAAATAATGTTTTATAATACTTGGAACATTTTGAAATATATGATAGAATTAAATAAGAGTTGGAGGAATAATTATGAGTAAACTTACAGATTTTCTAACTGGGGGTAGTAGCGATGAACCTAAGGAAATAGAGGGAGAAGAAGAATTCTACACTACTTCTAAAGAAGAGTTCCATAATACTAATGGAATGGCTGGTAGTAGAATGATGTTACTAGAACCTCGTGCTTATAGTGAATCACAACAAATAGCTGATTATTTAAAAAATAGAAGTGCTGTTGTTGTTAATTTAAAAAGAGTTACACCTGATCAAGCAAAAAGAATTATAGATTTCTTATCAGGTACTATATATGCTATAGGTGGTCAATTACAAAAGTTAGGTGGAGGTATCTTTTTAGCAACTCCTAATAATTATAATATTGAGGGAACTATTACTGATGAGAAAGCTGAAAAAGTTGCTCGTAATGGTAATGGTAAAAAGGCTAGTGATGATGAGGCGGATTTCTTTTAGAAATTAATCTTATTATCGGGGTGATTTGGGTTGAAAAAATTTAGTTATTCAGAAAAGGGCTATAATGTTCAAGAAGTTAATGCTTTTATTGATGAGGTTATTAATAATACTGAACAAATTATTAGTAAATGTAAGGCACAACAGGATAAGATTGATGAATTAGAAAAGAAACTACAAGAGTATGAAAACAAAAAAGAAGATGATACTAATAAAGAATTAGAAGATGCTGAAAATATTATTTCTAGTGCTAAAAAAAGTGCTAGTTTAATAGTTAATGACGCATTAGTTAGGGCTAACGATTTGGAAGCTCGAAGTATTAGATTAGAAAAAAGTATTAAAATATTTAAGAAGAGATTTCAAATATTAATGAAAGAACAAGAGGCTATTTCTAAAGAGATTGAAATATTAGATTTTGATAATGAGTAATTTTTGACAGATTACTCATTTTTTGTTATAATATTTTAGCTCTTTGGGGGTATATAATATGAAGCATAATGCAAAGATTGATAATGATGTTTATGATTATTGTTTTAGTATTTCAAATAGTTTATTATCTACTTTAAGTGAAAATTTTTCCGGAGAATTTATTTCATTAAATGATCTTTTAAGTTGTGATGGTAAATTTAATGGTAGTTTTTTCTACAACTTTGATGATAATGATAATTTAAGTGATTTTAATTTAAGTTTAGATTGTGGATATGTAGATGATGATGGTGATAAGTGCAGTGATAAAATAAGTGTTAATTTAAATAGAGATGGTGGAGTAGTATATTTTAATAGATTTTGTTTATTTAAAGATGATACTCCTATTAATCAGATTAATGAAGCACATATTATTAGAAAAGATAATTCTATTATTATAAGTTATAGCAAATCAGTTAATAATGGTTTTGATGATTGTTCAGATTCTTTCAATTATATTGTTGATGCTTTTGAAATTGAGGATTGTCAAACTAATAATATATTTAGAGTTTTTGCTAGACCAATTAATAAAAATAAAGTATTAAAACAATTGTAAATTTATAAAATGTGTGATAATATCAATAAGTAAAGCAAGTGCGAAAGACGGGAAATATAAGAGTATTAGAGAGTTCTTGGTTGGTGAAAAAGAATTACAAATATATTTCTAGATCACTTTCAAGTGTTATTTGTGGATAAGACAAATACGGGAGTCTCACGTTACGAGTATTAAGAAGTAAATAAGGTGGTACCACGACTAGATCGTCCTTTGGTAGCATCTTTTTTTTGTTAGGAGGGAAAAATATGTCATTTGAAAAATTAAATAATAATACTATAAGTGCTTGTGAAGATAAGGTTACTGAATATTGGAAGAGTATTAATATTTTAGATAAAAGTATTAAAAGTAGAAATGATGATAATAAATGGGTTTTCTATGATGGACCTGCTACTGCGAATGGTAATCCTGGATTACATCACATGTTAGCTAAGTTCTTAAAAGATGCTTTTTGTAAATATAAGACAATGTGTGGAAAACAAGTTTATCGTAAGATAGGTTGGGATACACATGGTTTACCAGTTGAAGTTAAAGTTGAAAAAGATTTAGGATTTAATGGAAAAGCAGATATTGAAAAATATGGAATAGAAAAATTCAATAAAAAATGTAGAGAAGATGTAATGACTAATCAAGATGCTTTTGATAGATTAACTACTAAGATGGGTCAATTTATTGATTTAGAAAATCCTTATATAACTTATGATAATAATTATATTGAAACTGAATGGTATATTTTAAAGAAATTTTTTGATGAAGGATTATTCTATGAGGGAGCTAAGATATTACCTTATTGTCCTAGATGTGGTACTGGTCTTGCTTCACATGAAGTTGCTCAAGGATATAAGACTGTTTCAGTTAATTCAGTATTTTTACCTTTTAAAGCTAAAGGGTTAGATAATACTTATTTCTTAGCTTGGACTACAACTCCTTGGACTTTACTTGCTAACTTAGCATTATGTGTTAATCCAAAAGAAGAATATGTTAAAGTTAATTCTAAAGGATATAACTTTATTCTTGCTAAAGCATTATATAAACAAATATTAGGAGAAGATGCAGAAGTAGTAGAAGAATACTTAGGTAAAGATTTAGAGTATATGGAATATGAACAATTAATACCTTATATTGAAGTGTCTGGAAAAGCATTTTTTGTAATATGTGATGAATATGTTACTATGAGTGATGGTACTGGTGTAGTTCATATTGCTCCTGCTTTTGGTGAAGACGATGCTAAAGCTTGTAAGAAATATAATATTCCTTATGTTAATCCTGTTGGAGATGATGGATGTTATACTGAGGGTCCTTGGAAGGGTAGACTTGTTACTGATTCTGATTTAGAACTTGAAATAATTAAATGGTTAAAAGATAATGATAAATTATTTAAAAAACAAAAAATAGAACACGATTATCCACATTGTTGGAGATGTGGTTCTCCATTAATTTATTATTCTAAGCCTTCATTCTATTTAGAGGTTACTAAATTACAAGATAAGATCATTAAAGCTAATAAGAAAGTTAATTGGTATCCTAGTTATGTTGGAGAAAAGAGATTTGGTAACTGGTTAGAAAATATGAATGACTGGGCTATTTCTAGAAGTAGATATTGGGGATGTCCATTACCTTTATGGAGATGTGAATGTGGTCATATGGAAATGATTGGTTCACGTGAAGAATTAGCAGAAAAAGCAATAGAAAAAGTTGATGTTAAAACAGTAGATTTACATAGACCAGTAGTTGATAATATTCATATTACTTGTAGTAAATGTGGTAAGGAAATGTCTCGTGTAACTGATGTAATAGATTGTTGGTTTGATAGTGGAGCCATGCCTTTTGCTCAATATCATTATCCATTTGAAAATATGGATTTCTTTGAAACACAATTCCCTGCAGATTTTATCTGTGAAGGAGTAGATCAAACTAGAGGATGGTTCTATTCATTAATAGTTATTTCTGTGTTCTTAAAAGGTTGTTCTCCATATAAGAATGTACTTGTAAATGACTTATTATTAGATAAGAATGGTCATAAGATGCATAAATCTAAAGGAAATGCAGTAGAACCTTTCAGTATGTTAGAGAAATATGGTGCTGATACAATTAGATATTATCTTCCTTATGCATCTCCAGTATGGACACCACTTAAATTTGATGAAGATGGAGTAAAAGAAATCTATTCTAAATATACATCTACTTTTAAGAATTTATATTCATTCTTTGAGATGTATGCTAATGCAGATAATATTGATCCTAGAGAATATGATGTTCCTGTAAAGGATAGAGAGTTAATTGATAAATGGTTATTATCTAAACTAAATAAATTAGTTAAAGATGTTGTTAATGCGTATGAAGAGTATGATTTAAATAAAGTTACTCGTTTAGTAGTTCCTTTCTTAAATGATGATTTCTCTAACTGGTATATTAGAAGTAATAGAAGAAGATTCTGGGATAGTGAATTAAATGATAGTAAGAAAGCAGTTTATCAAACTACTTATGAAACATTAGTTACTTTATGTAAGTTATGTGCTCCAATTACACCTTTCTTAACTGAGGAAATATATAGAAATCTTACAGGTGAAGAATCAGTTCATTTAGCAGAATTCCCTAAATATAAGAAAACTCTAATAAATGAAAAAGCAGAAGAAAAAATGGATTTAGTTAGAGAAGTTTGTTCTTTAGGTAGAAATGCTAGAGAAGGGGTTAATATCAAAGTAAGACAACCAATTAGAAGTTTAATTCTTCCTTATGAAGATAAAAAAGTTATTGGAGATTTAGTTTATATAATAGAAGAAGAATTAAATGTTAAAGAAGTTAAGTTTGAAAAAGATATGAATGAATATTTAGAATATTCTGTTAAACCTAACTTTAAAGTAGTTGGTAAGATTCTTGGACCTAGAGTAAAACTATTACAAGAAAGACTTGAAAGTATAGATAATGATTCAATTGAAAAAATTAAAAATGGTGGATTAGTATTATCTCTTGGTGGTGATGATTATACTATTACTGAAGATATGGTATTAATAACATTAAAACAAAAGAGTGGATTTGCTACTGTTGCTTCTCAAATTACTTGTGTAGTATTAGATACTAATTTAGATGAAGATTTAATATTAGAAGGATTAGCAAGAGAATTTGTTAGAAATGTACAAAATCTAAGAAAAGAAGCTGATTTTGTTATAACTGATCACATTAAAGTTTACTATAATGGTGATGACTCAATTGAAAAGATGTTTAAGAAATATAAAGATTATATTATGGGTGAAGTTCTTGGAGATAAGCTAATTAAAGATACAAGTTTAACTGAAGAATATGACCTTAATGATGTTAAGTGTTTCGTAAAAGTTGAAAAAGTATAGGTAACTATACTTTTTTTATAGTATAATATATTTATAATATAGAGGTGTTTATGAAAGATAAGATTATAATTTTAGTTTTACTTGTAGTAGTTGTTGGTATGTGTGTTGCTTTAGGATTTAGTTTAAATAAAAAATGTCCTGAACCTATGCCTTGTCCTACAGCTGATACATATGTTGATTCTAGTGATGAAACAATTAATAGTTTATTTAATGTTTTGACAGATGAAAGTGCATCTGTTACTGATATGGATCATGCTTTTATTGATAGTGAATTATTTACTGGTAATAAAGTTACTGTAAATGATTTAAGTGATGAAGATTTGTTCAATATAATTGTTGATAAAATTATTAGAGAAAATGGAAATAATTATCAGGTTAATATTTCTGGAGATAAGGTATTACAAGAAATAAAAGAATATTTTGGAGAAAAAGTTAGATTTACTAATCAAACTTATGAAACTTGTCCTAAATATGAATTTAATACAGCTACATCTACTTATGAATATAGAACAAGTGAATGTAGTAGAGGTAATTATGATAATTATGTGTTAAAAAGAATAGTTATGGGTAAACAGAGTTCTGATGATTTGAAAATATATGTAAGAAGTATATTTGTTAAGAATAATAATGGGGCACTATCTTATGGAACTACAGCTGGTAATTTTGATAATTTAACTGATTATGAAAGAAATGGAGATAGTCTTGCTTTAACTATGAATAATTTCAGAAAAGGAACTTTATATGAAGTAACTTATAATATTAAAGATGATCATTATGTATTTGATTCAATAAATATTTCTAAGGAATAATTATGAAAGATGAAGAATTAGTAAAATTAAGAAATGAATTTCTTATAAAAGTTGGTATTGGAATATTAGTTGTTATTTTATTTAGTCTTATGGTTATATTAGTATCTGGACCTAGAAGAACTAATAGTATTCAAAAGAAAATAAATAATAAAGAAACTTTTGTTATGTTATATACTGATAATTCTTGTGATACTTGTAAAGATATTAAAAAAAGATTAAAAGAAGATGGAATAGAATATAGTGAATTAAATGGTAGTAAAGTTTATGAAACTACAGATATATTAACTGGATTAGGATTAGATAGAGATAAAGTTATTGCTCCTAGTATATTTTATATTGTAGATGGAGAATTATATTCTTATCTTATAGAAGTAAAAGATGTTCAGACTTATAATTCTTTTATTAGTACATATTTTAAAGAATAGAGGTGTTATATGGTTGTTCTTGTTACTGGTAGTAGTAGGGGTATAGGAAAAAGTTTAATAATAGAATATGCTAAAAGAGGTTTAGATGTTATTATTAATTATCATAATAATGACGATGATGCCTTGAAATTACAAAAGTATATTGAATCTAAATATGATGTAAAATCATTAGTAGTTAAATGCGATGTTTCTGATGAGGAACAAGTTGAAGCTATGTTTAATACTATTAATGATGAATTTGGTAAACTAGATATTTTAATAAATAATTGTGGAATATGTAGGGATAGTTTATTTAATGAAATAAAAGTTAGAGATTTTAAGAGAATATTAGATGTAAATTTAATTGGAACTTATCTTTGTAGTAAATATGCTTCTCGTTTTATGTTAGAAAATAAAAAAGGAGTTATTATTAATATTAGTAGTTCTAATGCGATAGATTCTTATTATCCTGAAAGTGCTGCATATGATGCATCAAAAATTGGTATTATTTCTCTTACTCATAATATGGCTAGAGAGTATGCTCCATTTATTAGAGTTAATACTGTTTGTCCTGGATGGGTGGATACTGATATGAATCAAAATTTAAGTATAGAGCAAATTGAAGAAGAAAAACGTAAAATATTGTTAAACAGATTTGCTGATGTTGAAGATATTTCAAAAGTTGTTGTTTTTCTTACTAGTAGTGATGCTAAATACGTTAATGATGCAATTATAAAGATTGATGGAGGAAGATATAA
>ONIZ01000031.1 GCA_900317975.1 uncultured Bacillota bacterium | reverse complement strand
TTGATGTTATTGCTTCAAGTGAATATGATATTAATTTTTTTAATGGAAATTTAGATGTACCAGTTACTCTATCTGGAGTTGGTATAGAAATCCATTTAACATTATATCCAACATATGAATAAAGTCCTCTAGTATATCTATTAAATTCTCTCATTGATATGATAGATTCTACTACTTTTCTCTTCATCAATCTATAATCTCTTGTACCAGGTTTTTCTTGATTACCTGATAATTTATAATTTATTTTATACCAAAGTTTAGTTAATCCTTTTCTAATTATTGGATAGTCTTCATGAGATGAAGAATATATAGCAGCAACATCATAACCATCTTCTACAATATACTTATACATATCCTTTAACAATGAAGGTGGATCTTGTAGGTCAACATCCATTATAGCTACATAATCACCTTTAGCATTATTTAATCCAGCATACATTCCAGCTTCTTTTCCATAATTTTTTGAAAAAGATATATATCTTACTCTTTTATCTTTTTTCGAATAATCTCTAAGTATTTCTAATGTTTTATCACTTGAACCATCATCTATAAATAAATATTCGAAGTCTACTCCTTTCATTTCTGAAGAGACTTTTGTTATTTCTTTATAGAAGATAGGTATTACTTCTTCTTCATTAAAACAAGGAACTATACATGTAATTAATTCTTTTTTTACCATGTAATTTTCCTCCTTTTTTTCTTATCTTTTTGTGTTTATTAAGATTAGTTCAAATAACTGTCTATGTTTTTTAACAACTACTTCTAGAATTATTCCACATACAAAACTTAATATTGAAATCATTAACATAAATCCTGAAAAGATTAATGTTGGGAATCTTTCAACTAATCCAGTTTTAAAGTAATCAACAAATACTGGAATTCCAAATCCTAATGAGATTAATAAGAATAATAATCCTATTAATCCGAAGAATATTGTTGGTTTATATTCTTTAAATAGTCTTCCTATTGTTTTTAATACTTTAAAACCATCTGAGAATGTATTTAGTTTTGATACTGATCCTTCTGGTCTATCTCTATATTCAATTGGTATTTCCTTTAGTTGCATATTTTTATCTAATGCATGAATAGTCATTTCTGTTTCTATTTCAAAACCTTTTGATAAAACAGGAAATGTTTTAACAAAATCATAACTAAATGCACGATATCCTGTCATTATATCTCTTACATTACTTTTAAATAATGAATTGATTAATCCTCTTACTAATTTGTTACCTGTGTTATGAAATGGTCTTTTATTTTCTTCAAAATATGTTGAAGATAATCTATCTCCAATAACCATGTCTACATTATCTTCTAAAACATAATTACACATCTCTCTTGCATTCTCAGCAGGATATGTATCATCTCCATCTATCATTAGATAACAATCAGCATCAATTTCTTTAAACATTGTTCTAATAACATTGCCTTTACCTTGTCTATGTTCATATTTAACAATAGCACCAGCTTTTTTAGCTATTTTATCAGTACCATCACTACTGTTATTGTCATAAACATAAATATCTGCCTCAGGTAATGCTTTCTTATAATCCTTAACTACCTTTTCTATAGTTTTTGATTCATTATAGCATGGTATTAATACCGCTATCTTGTTCTTCATACTCTTACTCCTTTTCAATTTCAAATAAAATTATATCATTGTCTGCATTTAAAAAATCAGTTTTAAACTTAATCTCATTACTTTTTCGTTTGTATTTGCTCATCATTAAATATTTTTCTGTTCTTTCTAGCGTCTTCGTTGTTGATACCGTGTAGATATTTTTACACTTATTAATTCTCTTTTCAAATTCTTTTTTGCCGTATTCGCTTGCATAGCCTTCATTCAAATTTATTATTTTTTTTGTTTTACTTAATAGTGCAGCATATCCAGAATTATAATCTATTATTCCAATACAGTCTATTTCTTTTATTTTTTTCTCATAATTCTTTTTTTTAGCAAATAACTGTCTGAAGTTCTTTTTATCATTAGTACTTAGATTATATATTGACATTGGTATGCGCCATGAATATTCTCTAGTTCCATTAAGCATATCTCCCATAGTAAAAAACATGGTATGTGCCATAGCATATACGCTAAGAAAACCAATTACTAGTGATGTATTTTTTTTATTAGTAAAAGTTTTAAATATAATAATTGATAATATAATTCCTGATAATACCTCAAGTACAAGTGCATATCTTATATATCCCATCATATTAGTGCTCCATATTAAGCACAATAATATAAATAAAATAATTAATTTATCAAAATCATTTAATTTTTCTTTTTTTATAATCCTTTTTATACAAATAATTATAAACAAGATTAATGAAATGAAATATCCAAAACTAACCCTGCCATAATAATAATCAGCGTCAAAAGTTCTTCGTGGATAAAACAGTATGTAGATTGGCCAAAAGACTCTTTCGATATTTCTTTTTGGGCCATAAAATGTTTCTATCCAATTATTATCAGGTAAGTATTTAGAATGAAATAATGCGTTGTAGAATGGAAACACTGGATTACCAGTTTGAATATAGTTATTTATTAAATAAATCAAAAACGGAAAAGTAAACACTGGTATTCCAATTAATAGAGATTTAATATCTATGTCCTTTTTGTACTTAAAAATATATATTATAGCTAAAGGTATAATAAAAAAGGCATTTGATATCTTTAATGATACTAGTACTCCTGCCATAAATAGCACTACAATATTAGTAAAAGTGTTGCTTTTTTTATTATAGTATATAATAATTAATATTTCTAGAAAAAGAGGAATAGACATTAAATCAACGTAGTAATTCATCATATTAGACATTAATTGTTCAGTTATCAAGATAATGCAAGCTAAAAGTGAAATATAATTTTTGTTATCAATAAAATGATTTAAAATTATTTTTATCTGATAATAAATAATGACCATTACTAGAATGTTGGCAAATATGCCAAGCCTATATCCTAATATATTTCTAAAAAGAAAATGTATTCTATCAGCAAGAGGCAATGAGAAAGTATTAATCCATCTTGCAGGGAAAAAATTATAACCTGTATTATTGCTAAATACCCTTTCTTGAAGATAAATATGGTAATTTAATGTATCAAATGCAGAATCAGGAATTGCAATTCTTGAAATTATAACCATCAATAATACTATAATAAAAATAATATCTAATTTATTAAAATCTATTTTTTGGGTTGAAACATATTTTTTAGTCATGAAAAATAACATTATAGTTAATAAAAATGATATTAAATATAAAATGACACTATAATTAATCTTAAATAGATAACATAAATAATCATTTGTTATTACAAAAAACAATAATAACAAAAAAAAGTGAAAGAGGACATTAATTTTTAATTTTTTCATTTAATATCCTTGGCCAATTCTTTTGCTTTTAGCATAGAATCTTCCATACAATTGTAGATCCATGCTCCATATCTTCCTATAGTATATATATTATCTTTAGCAAAATCTTCTTTTAATTTATCTATCTTCTTAGTTGTTTTTGTTTCTATATGAACATAGGCAGGATCCATAATTATTGTTGAATGATCTACTAATTTCATAGATTTATCAATTATTCCTTCTTTTTCTAAATTCTCTAGAGTTAGTTTTAATTGTTTATCTATTTCTTTATCAGTAATCTTGTCATCTTTTCCATAACCTATTTCTATATACATACTAAGTTTTTTCTCTTTTAAAATGTTATTGTAGAATCCACATCTATAGAAATTACATTCTTTAGATGGTATGTATAACCAATGTTCTTTAGTACATAAAGGAGATGCTTTATCAAAACCCAAGTTAAATACTAATACTTTATTGTAAGACATTTCATCTAATAATTTTTTATTAGTTCCTAGTAATTCTAAGAAATGATTTAGAGGCATAGTATTAATTAAATATTCATATTCTATTTCTTCATCATTAGAAAGAGTAACTACTTTTTTCTTTGTATCAATCTTTACAACTTTAGTATTTAATAATACTTTTTCTTTATCTAAATTATCATATAATACTTTAATAAATGAAGCTGCTCCATTCTTAGGATATAAGAAACTTGCATTGTAAGAATTTACTTCACTCTTTTTCATGTTATTAATTATTGCTTCTTTATCCGCATATGGGAAAAATCTACCCATAGCATCTACATCTAAGTTAGTTAGATCAGTTGCATATAATTTTTCATTATATGGTTTTAAGAATTTTTCTACTATTGATTTTCCAAATTTTCCATATAGCATATCTAAGAAATTATCATATTTGTCTTTTTCTTCTTTATTAAATAAATCATATAAACAATCTATAAATTCTTCTTTTTCTAATTGATGAATATTAGTTTGGAATGGAAAATCAATAAACTTTCCTTTGTATAGTATTTTAGTTACTTTATCATTATAAATGATATCTTCTTTAGGCATTTTTTCTAAGAAATTTTTCTTAAATTCTTCTGTATTGAAATGGAAGAAGTGGCCTGCATAATCCCATACATATCCATTTCTTTTAATAGTACGACAGTATCCTCCTACTTCATCTTCTTTTTCAATTATTAGATAATCTCCCTTTGCATAATTTGCAAAGGTTAGTCCAGAAATACCTGCACCTATAACTAAATACTTAACTTTTTTCATATTGTGGCCCTCCTATATTATTAATGATATTTTTATTACATATAACTATTTATTCTTAAAATAATCAATTATAGCATCAGCAATTCTTTCACTAGCATGTCCATCTCCATATGGATTAGAAGCTTTACTCATTTTATTATATTCTTTTTTATCTGTTAATAATAATTTAGCTTCTTGATAGATTGCTTCTTCATCAGTTCCTACTAATTTTAGAGTTCCTGCATCTATTCCTTCAGGACGTTCTGTTGTATCTCTTAATACTAATACTGGTTTTCCTAATGATGGAGCTTCTTCTTGAATACCACCACTATCTGTCATTATAATATAACTTTTATTTTGGAAGTTGTGGAAATCAAATACTTCTAGTGGTTCAATTAATCTAACTTTATCGCAACCATCAAATATTTCATTTGCTACTTCTCTAACTTTTGGATTTTTATGTATTGGGTAAATTACTTTAATATCTTCAAATTCATCACATAGTCTTCTAATTGCTTTAAAAATATGTCTCATTGGATCTCCTAAGTTTTCCCTTCTATGTGCTGTTAAAAGAATTAATCTTTCATTATCTTTTATCCAATCTAATTCTTCATTTTTATATTCCTTTGATACTGTTGTTTTCATAGCATCAATAGCAGTATTTCCAGTTATATAAATCTTTTCTTCTGGAATATTTTGTTTAAGTAAATTCTCTTTACTTAGTTTAGTAGGTGCAAAATACATATCAGTCATGCAATCTACCATTTGTCTATTCATTTCTTCTGGGAAAGGAGAATACTTATCATAAGTTCTTAGACCTGCTTCTACATGACCAATAGCTACTTGATTATAGAATGCAGCTAATCCACCAGCAAATGTAGTAGTAGTGTCTCCATGAACTAATACTAAATCTGGTTTAACTTCTTTTATTACATCTTCTAATCCCACTAAAGCACGGGTTGTAACTTCAGCTAAAGTTTGTCCTTGTTTCATTATATTTAAATCGTAGTTTGGTTTAATTTCGAATGTTTCAAGGACTTGATCTAACATTTCCCTATGTTGAGCAGTTACACAAACAATTGACTCTATTTCTTTCCTTTTTTCCATTTCTTTTACTAAAGGTGCCATCTTTATGGCCTCAGGTCTTGTACCAAATATACTCATTACTTTTATTTTCTTCATTTACTATCTCCTCTTATCACTAATAAAATCTTTTTCATAATATATTTTGTGTTTTGGTGAAAAAGACTCATCTATCATTTTATTAATTATTTGAAATCTTTGTCCTTGATATTTTTTATATATTTCATCAATGTCTTCATCTTTTTCAACTATGACATATACTATTTTATTATCTCTAAGATCCTTTATTATTTTGTCTTTCATCGTTACAGGCATTTTTTCTATTTCTGAAACATGATACTCTATTAATTCAACTTTCTTATTATTAGATTCTTTCAAATTAAATTCATTAAATATTTCTTCCCATTTTTGGTTCCAGTAATCCTTATTAAATGTTTCTGCTACTGCCACTGCATTCTTTCGCATTTGACTTCTATCAGAATAATTATTTATTGCATCTTCAATTGCATTATATAATGCTTCCTCATTAGGTTCAATTAAATATCCATTATAATTATTAATTATTAAATTTGGTAATCCTCCTACCCTTGTTGCAATTACTATATTTCCACTAGCCATTGATTCAAGGCATGATAGAGATGTTCCTTCACTCATTATAGTAGGTATTACTGATATGTCAGTGTTTTTATATACTTTATGCATTTCTGTAGGCTCTTTACTATAACAAAAAATATTTTCTGGATATTTTTCCATTATTTTTTTAATAATATCTAAATCATAGTCAAAACCTGTACCTACAAAGTGTATCTCTACATTTTTATGATTATTAATAATCTTTTCAGTTATATTCAAAAGTAAATATAACCCTCTAGCTCCATATAACCTTCTTGGATATGTTATTACGATTTTATCCCTTTTCTCAAGATAATTTTGTCTAGGGAAAAATTCTTTTATATCAACATAATTTGGTAAATAACTAAACTTACCTACCCCTAAATTATAGTCTAATGTTTGAAACCAATTACATGTATTTGTGTCAACAGATACTAATTTATCACACATCTGTGCACCTCTTATAACATTATTCTTTTCTACTTCAAATGCAAAACCATCTTCCCATTTATTAGATTGATTATCCCATGCAACTCCATGTGAAATACCAATACATGGATTAATTGTAAATGGATTGCAATCATAAAATGGTGAATAAATCGTTAATTGGGTTTTATTAAAAACTTCATAAACAAATGCCATATTTCTTTTATATGATTTTAATTCATAGTCATTAGAATCATCATGAAAAGGTACTCCTATAACATTTATATTCTTATATTTTCTAAACATAGGAAAATTAGCATCTTGATATATATTCATGTTTATATTTCTTTTTTCTAAAATAGCGTTTAAGTCTATTAAATATCTTTCTGCTCCTCCAGAATAAAAACTCTTTCCATCAACAGAGAAAAAGGTTCCTGTTCTAATAGATACATTATTATTATTTGTATAATTACTATATAGTTTTATTCCTTCAATACTATCTATTTTTTCTATTAGTTCTTTAATAGAATCAACTCTTAAACAACCATATTTTATCTCAACATCTTTAGGGTCCTTATAAAATATGTATGATTTACATATAAAATTATACTCAAAGTCGAAATATGATAAAGTATTCTCATTGTTCATATCATTTTTATTATAATCTTTGACTAGATACATAAAATGAGGTATTAGATTTCTTTCTTTTAATATTGATTTCAATTCATCAGATTGTTTTAATTCAAAACAATCATCTTTTTTTCTAGAAATTATATATATTTCGTTATCCTTAAAATCAATTATTTTTTTATTAAGGACATTATAGTATTTTAAATCTTTTCCTCTTGCTTTATCTAACGCCCTAGCAAAGCCATTGTCTTTGTAATAATTATAGGCTTTGATAATAGGATATAATTTGCTGTTTTTTATAATTCTTATAGTTTCTAAATCTTTACTTGTAGACATTTTTTCTCCTCTTAATTTTAAATTACTGCCTAATTAATTTTCTTTTCTATTACCTCATCAAATCTCTTAGCAATTTTTTTCATATCATAATTAGAACTGATATTATTATCTATTTTTATTTTACCTTCCAATATCATTACTAAGTTATTATAAATATCTTCCACGCTATGCGAAGATACAACTCCTCCAACTTCTCTTGTTATTTCCGCGCTTGGACCATCTAACATTGTTATAGTAATAATTTTAGTTCCTGATCCAATATAATCAGCAAGTTTTGCTGCATAAAAGATGTTTTCAGGAATAACTTTACCTAAATTGGCATCTACCAATAGTAAGAAATTACTCTCTTGCATTATTTTTAGGCTATCAAAATATTTAACTATCTTTTTAAACTTTACTACATCACACAAATCATAATCTACTAATAGTATTTTATCTTTATCATCCATATTTCCATATATATTAAATTCTAATTTTTCATATAATTCTTTCTTATTTTCCTTTAAGCGAACTAAAGCCATTAAGAAATTTTTTGGTGTTCTAGTTGCATCTAAATGACCTAAATAAGATATAACTATTTTATCCTTAGATTTTTTTATTTTTTTAGGATCTTCATAAAAATCTTTATCATAGCCATGAGGTAATACTAGTGCTTTTTCTTTAATATCTTCTCCATATTCTCTTAACATAAATCTTTTTTGATATTCATTATTAAAAATGATAATATCACAATTTTTTAATACCTCATCTTGCAATATTGGGTCACGATATAAACGAGTATGATGCTTTTTATATTTTTTGTCTCTATATTCCCATATGATATTTTTAATAATTCTTTTTGGAGAAAAAACATATAAAATACGACTGTTTGTTACTCCTTGTCCTCTAACGCTATATGGTGATTTTTGTTCGACTAGTGTTAAATATGGATTATTAGCAATGGGATCTCCGAATGATGCTACCCATGGTATTTCTGGGTGTTTTTTCTTTACTGCTAATGCTATCTCATGTGATTCTGGTGCCATTGATCTAGACATCATAAATGAATACTTATCTATATTTTCATTACAATATTCAATTCCTTTATTTACCCAATCATTTATATCTGAAGCTTGTGAAAAAATAGTGTTAACATTAGCTGAAGTCAATTTATCTTCATTAGTATCATAGCTCCAACTTTTATTGTCTTTTTGAGTATAAACATCATATTTTAATTTTGAGTTCTTAAGTAATTTAAAAGTACATAGTCCTTCTGATGAATTGATAGGTGGAAAATACCAACTTATAACTAAACCTTTTTTCATATTATGCATTCCTCCAATTATTTCTATTGTCTATTTTTTCGCATATTCTACTCAACAAATTATTATGGAATTGAGCATATATAAAATTAGTTTTGCGATTCCAATTAATATACCTTTGTTGCCTTGATAACTCATCATATAACTCTTTGAAGTTTTCTTTTAAAAACTTATCAAAAGCTCTAATTTCTTCCAAATCTTTTTTATCATTAAGTTTGGCCTTACAATAAATAATATAATGAGTATTTAATAATTGTAGAATAATCTTCCTGATATATTCTTTTTTATGCTCTTTGTCTGGGATACTTTTATAAAAATCCAATAATCTTCTTACTACTTTTTCATGATGAGCACGATTCTTAACAAAACTTTGAATATTAACACTTTGTTCTGCTCGTCCAATAAAATAACGATATATATTAAAATCTAGGTAAATCATAGAATCCATTTCTAAAAAAGGTAATAATATATATTCCATATCAACGTAGAATGTTTTTTCATCTAAATGTAATTTTGCTTTGCGTAGTTTTTCTGTTTTGATAGTTGAAGTTGCCATATAAAAGTATGCATCTTCAAGAATACTATAATCAAAGTCATTTAAATCATATTCTTTATTATATTGTAGGTTCTTATAATCAAATGTTTGAATTTCACCAGAATACAATAACTCTTTATTAAAATTAGTTAAAACTATGTCTGCTTTACATTTCTTTAATTCTCTTATATAATCAGCAAACTCGTCTATGTTTACCCAATCATCAGAGTCAATTACTCTAAAGTATTCTCCTTTAGCTACTTTTAATCCTTCATTAATTGTTGATCCATGTCCACCATTTTCTTTATCAATTACTCTAATAGTCTTAGGGTACTTTTTTTCATATTCTTTAGCTATTTCTAAAGAATTATCTTTACTACCATCATTAACTACTAACAATTCAATATCTTCTAGCACACTTTCATCATATACTAGTGAATCTAAACATCTTCTTAAATATTTTTCAACATTATATGTTGGAATTACTATTGATAAAATTTTCATTCTCTACCATCCTTTTCTATTATTACATTAACTTAATCATATCTATTAAATCTTTTTTTGCTTTATTATTATACATTTTGTTATTTTTATTATTTTCAAATGATAATAATTTTTTTATTATATTATCATCTATTTGTTCTCCGAAATTAATAGTATTATTGTCATATTTATAATTATCATATATGTATCTCATTTTATTAGTATAATGTTGATGACTACTATATACTATATTTAACACATTTTTATTCATAATATTGGCAATCAGTGTTGCGTGATATCGCATACTAATAATACAATCATTTTCATTAAATAATTCTTGAAGTTGGCTCATATTATATGGCATCTTCATGATGTTGATTTTATTACTTTTAATCCTTTTGATTATATTATTATAGTAATAATTATCATTATCATTATAATCATAAAAAGGTATAAGATTAATATGATATTTATAATCTACTTTTTTTAAATATTTTTCAATACTATTCAAATAATTTTCTATCTTGTTTTCTGTTTCATGATTACATATAAATATAGCACCAATTTCAATCGTTTTTTTATCTTTTCTTTCTATTGTTTTATAATCATCAGCAAATACTATATCGTCGACAAGTTTAATCTTACTTGTATCAACTCCACATTTTTTTAATGTTTCTATACTATATTTATCTCTTAAAGCAAAGAGTGTGGAATTATCTACTATATACTTTAGTTTACTAATAAATTCTGGATTAGTTATTTTTTCATTTGAACTCAATCCATATATAACTGTTTTTTTCTCAAATGTGATAAAACGCATTGTCAAATCAGTTAGTATCCTTCCCATCGACAAATGCTTATTATTATCATAATCAATATCATCCAGATGAGCCCCACCACCAAATATTAGACAATCATAATAATTTGCAATATTATTAAGATCCACACTATTAATTGGATAATGAATAAAATTATACTTCCCATATCTTGTTATATTAACATATTGATTATCGCATAACATAATCGTTACATCAAAGCGATTTGTTTCATCAATATATTTTAATAAAGTTTCTAGCATCAACTCATCGCCTAAATTAACTGCACCATAAAAACCACAAATCAATAGTTTTTGCTTTCCGGTAGTTTTAAAATTATTTAGTTGTAAAGTTTCTAAATTAACATAATTAAAATTTTTAATAATTTTTTCTAAATCATCTGATAATTTATTTATTTTATATTTTATATTTGCACTTTCTTTTGCGTTTTCTTTTTCCAAAGATTCCAAATGTTGCATTTTTTTTAATATGTCTATAATATTTCCTTGTGCTATTTCATAATCAAATTTCAATAAAGATTTGATTTTTTTTAAACTATTTCGTATTCCCATTTGAAAGCTCCTTTATATATGAGTCTCCCTTTTATCTCCTATGTTGATTATAATATAATTTTATTATTATAGCAAATAAAAAATAGTATATTGCAATACTATTTATTATTTATATAATTCTCCTTTTTAATCTAAAAAAAAGATTATTTCTTATAATCTTTTCCCATTTGTTTTTTATAATATTTATCGCAAATTTTATTTGTGTCCCCCATTTCAACAATCTCTCCGTGTTCTAACCACACTACTTTTGTACATAAATCTCTAATTGATTCTAAAGAATGGGAAACATATAATACTGTAGTTCCTCCTTTAATTAATTCCATCATTTTATTCTTACTTTTTTCTTGGAATTTAATATCTCCTACTGATAGTATTTCATCTACTATTAATATTTCAGGATTAACTATTGTTGCAATTGAAAATGCAAGTTTTGCTATCATACCCGAAGAAAAATTCTTAACAGGTACTTCTAAGAAATCCTTTAATTCTGAAAATTCTACAATTTCATCAAATTTTTCATCTAAAAATTTCTTAGAGTATCCTAGAATTGCTCCATTTAAATATATATTTTCACGAGCAGTTAAGTTTCCATCAAAACCAGCTCCAAGTTCAATCATAGGAGAGATTACTCCATGAACCTCAACACTTCCTTTTGTAGGTTTCATAACTCCACTTACTACTTTTAGTAAAGTTGATTTGCCGGCACCATTTGATCCAATTAATCCTACAACCTCACCTTTCGCTACATTAAACTCTACATCTTTTAGTGCCCAAAACATTTCCTTTTTCTTCTTATTCTTATGTGCTTTAGGACTAAAAAAATTAACAAAGGCCTGTTTTATAGAAAACTCTTTTTCTATGCCTAAATTAAATTTCATTGAAACATTCTTTATATTTATCATTATGTCCTCCTATACGTATCATTATGTCCTCCTATACGTAATATATGAACTTGTCTTGATTTTTTTTGAAGACAACTGTTCCAATTAATACTGATAATAATCCTAAACCAGCTAAGATTCCTAATGTTGATAGTGATGGAACTTGTTCATATAATACAACTTGTCTAGTTGCTGTTAAATATTGATATAATGGATTAAATTGAACTAAAAATTTTAACTTTGCTGGTAGTATTTCTGTACTATAGAATACAGGAGTTAAATAGTTCCAAATAGTTACAACTATTCCATAGATATAGAATACATCTCTTAAAAACACTGATACGCAAGATAAGAATAATCCTACTCCAACAGTAAATAAGAAGAAACATATAAATATATATGGTAGCACTAAATATGCCCAATTAAAGTGACATGTATATTCTCCTAATCCTATATATGATAGTGCTATTATTGCTAACCATGGAATTAAAGTTAGAACAAAATTAATTCCAACAAATAAACATTTAGCTAATGGAAATACATATTTTGGTATATATACTTTGTTAATTAATGGAAAATTATCTACAACTGATGTCATTGCGTTTGTAGATGCTTCTGAAAAATAATTAAACATTATAATACCTGTCATTAAATATACCAAGTAATTAATGCCTTCTACTTTAAATTTAAACATTTGTGAGAAAACGATAGCCATTACTGTCATCA
>ONIZ01000011.1 GCA_900317975.1 uncultured Bacillota bacterium | reverse complement strand
TACAGGAGATAGAATACAAATAGATGATATCATTGGTGATGTTATGAGTGTTTCTACATTTGATTTTGATGTATTAGAAATATCAAATGATACTCATGGACAATCTACTGGTATTATGATTACTTTACCTAATTCATATGTATTTACTAGAAATATAAAAAACTATACTAAAGGTTTTAAATATGTATGGAATGAATTAACTATGAAAGTTCCTGTTAAATGTAATTTAGTTAATAATAAAAGAGAATTATATAAAATAGTTAATAATATTGAGAATGTTAAATATATTGTTGATAAAATGAAAGTTCAAAGTAATGTAGTAGGTACTACTAATAATATATATTTTAGTAAATATGATCCTATAATTTATACTAAGATTGTAGATGAACATATTGAACTAACTATTAGATATTTAGTGGATCCTAAGAAGAGTAGAATAGTTGAAAGTATGATTTGGAATAAGATTTTTGAATCATATAATGAGGGTAAAATTAATTTATATTTGAAAGGGTGATTAGTATTAAAAGATTATTTAAAGTTTTAATTATTAGCGTTTTTTTACTTATATTTATATATACTGTTGTTACTAATGCTTCTTTAAATAGTAATAATAATTCTAATGGTCTATTTGGATATAAAATATATGTTAAAGATAATAGATTATTTGTTCTCAATAATAAAAAAATATTTGATTTAGATGTTGGTGATCAAGTTGTTTATAAAAATTTTGATAATAAATTATTGGTTACTAGATTATATTCTAAAGATAATGATTGTTATAAGACTAAGGATGATTTGATAGATATGATAAATAATAATGTTGTTTGTAATAATAATTTATTAGGAAATGTAGTATTAAATATTACTAAAAGTCATGCTATTATAATTTCTATTTTAATAGTAGCTGGATTGGTTCTTATAATGGCTTTATACTTCTTACTTAGAAAAAAAGATGATGATTCAGATGAGGTTATTGTTAATAAAGATATTCAATTAGATCCTATTGTTACTGATTCAACTAAAGTTAGAGAGGATATTAAAAGTAAGATTATTAATCCTGGAAAAGATAAAATCAAAGAAATAAATGTTAATGTTAATGAGAAATTTGATTATAAAGCTGTTCCTGCAGAGGAAATAAAAAAAGAAGTACCTAAATATAATGCTTCTAAAGATAAAAAAGATGATGAAATAGAAATACTTGAATTATAAAAAGAAGATTATGAAATCTTCTTTTTTAGTTAGTTAATTCTTTTATTTTATTTATAAAATATTCTTTAGCATCTTCTAGAGGAATATTTTTAATTACTGAAACTTGACTATATAGAGCTTCTTCAGCTTCTTTAAAATATATTGAATCTTTTTCAGCTTTTCTCTTTTTATTATTAACTCTTTCTTCGTTACGCAAATAAGTTGTTTTTATGACCTTAATTAAATCTTCTTCATTGCCTGAAGATAACAATCTTTTATATTCACTTTCTATAAATTTATCTTCTGTTTGAATTGTTTCAATAGAAGGAATCTTTTCTATTAAATTGTTTAAGTCATCTTCGGTTATTAAGTCTCTTATTTTTGTACTAGAAACAGGAATTTCTAATTTTAATGTTTCATCTTTAATAGGCGCTAATACATAATAGTCTTCATCGTTATATTTCTTTTCTTCTACGCCTTTAACTTTACATACATCTTTACCGAATATTAAATAATCATCTACTTTATACATATATCCCTCCCAAATTACATAAATCGATTTTATTATATCACAAAATGGTAAAAAATATTAGTTTTTTATTTTTAGCACTCTTTCTTGACAACTGCTAAAAAAGAGATTATATTAATATCTAGAGGTGGTTAATTTGGAAAAACATGAGTTTAAAAGTGAATCAAAAAAACTATTAGATTTAATGATTAATAGTATCTATACAAATAAAGATATATTTTTAAGAGAATTAATTAGTAATGCTAGTGATGCATTAGATAAACTATATTATAGAAGTTTAACTGATGATAAGGTTAGTGTTTCAAAAGATGATTTAAAAATTGATTTAGCTTTTGATAAGGATGAAAAGACTATTACTATTAGTGATAATGGTATAGGTATGACTAAAGAAGAATTAGCTGAAAATTTAGGTACAATTGCTAAAAGTGGAACATTAGATTTTAAAGATAATATGTCTAAAGAAGATAAATTAGATGTTATTGGTCAATTCGGAGTAGGTTTTTATTCTGCTTTTATGGTTGCTGATAAGATTACTGTAGAATCTAAGAGTATTGATTCTAAAGAAGCATATATTTGGGAGAGTAAAGGTGTAGATGGTTATTCTATAGATAAAGGTACTAAAAAAGATAATGGTACTATTATTACTCTACATTTAAAAGAAAATGATAGTGAATTTGCATATGATAAATATTTAGATGAATATGAGTTAAAAAATTTAGTTAAAAAATATAGTGATTATATTAGTTTTCCTATTAATATGATGGTTACTCATAATGAACTAAAGGATGAAAAAAAACATGAATATGAAGAACACAAAGAATTAGAAACTCTAAATAGTATGGTTCCTATTTGGAAAAGAGATCCTAAAGATGTAAGTGATGCTGATTATGAGAATTTCTATATGGATAAGTTTGGTGATTTTGATAAACCTTTAAAGAGAATTACATCTAGTGTAGAAGGTGTCACTTCATATAAAGCATTATTATTTATTCCTGGACATGCTCCAGCTGACTATTATAATCCTAATTATGAAAAGGGATTAGCTCTATATTCTAATGGAGTTATGATCATGGAAAAATGTGCTGATCTATTACCTGATTACTTTAGTTTTGTTAAAGGTATTGTTGATAGTGAAGATTTACCTTTAAATATTTCTCGTGAGACTTTACAAGAAAGTAAAAGTTTAAGTTTAATAGCTAAAAACATTGAAGGAAAAATCAGAAGAGAATTAGAAGATATGCTTAAAGATGATAGAGCAACTTATGAAGAATTCTTTAAGACTTTTGGTGTTCAATTAAAATATGGCGTTTATAATAACTTTGGTATGGATAAAGAAAAATTGCAAGATTTAGTAATGTTCTATTCAGCAGAACATGAGAAATTAATTACTTTAAAAGAATATGTTTCTGAAATGAAAGAAGGACAAGAAAAGATTTATTTTGCTAGTGGATCATCTATTAGTAAGATTAATTCTATGCCACAAGTTGAACAAGTTAGAGATAAAGAATATGATATTTTATACTTAACTGATTATGTTGATGAATTCTGTGTTACAGCAATTTCAAAATATGAGGAAAAAGAATTCCAAAATATTGCTAGTGGTGAATTAGATTTAGAGACTGAAGAAGAAAAGAAAGAGACTGAAAAAGTTAATAAGAAGAGTAAAGATTTATTAAAAGCAATGAAGTATTTAATTCCTGATATTGATGAAGTTCGTTTTACTAATAAATTGAAATCTCATCCTGTATGTTTAACAAGTAAGGGTGATGTATCAATAGAGATGCAAAAAGTATTTGATGCTATGCCTAATGATTTGGGAATTAAAGCTAAAACAATATTAGAAATAAATGAAAAACATCCAATTAGTAAGAAATTAAAAGAACTATATAAAAATGATGATAAAACTGATTTCAATAATTATACTAAGATTTTATATAGTGAAGCTTGCATTATAGCAGGTCTTCCTATTGATAATCCTACTGAAATTAGTGATTTAATTTGTGATGTAATTTCTAAATAAAAGTGAATATAAAAAATATTCACTTTTTAATTTAATATAAAAATATTTGTGATATACTATCTATAGTAGGAGTGTGTTTTTAAATGAAAGAAAAAGAATTAAGAAGATGGTTTGGCATTAGTACTATAATGACTGTTATTAATTTTATCGGATTTATGATACTTAATTACAATATTTATTCAAATTTAGCTAGCTATACTTTTGGAAGAAGTTTTCAAGTGTTTTTAGGTTTAATATTTTCTTCTGTTGCATTAATATTTATTGCATATTTGTTAACTTTCTTTATTAAAAGTGTTTTTGATAAAAAGAATAAATTTAATAAAGTAAATAGTTATTTTAACTATATTTTGACTTTAGTTAATATTATTATATGTGTTTGGTTAATATTATATTTCTTCTTTGCTATATTAGGATTAGATTGTTGTACTTCTAATAAGCTTTATTTAATGTATTTAGATGTTACAAGTAATATTTTAACATTCTTATTCTTTATATCATTATTTAGTAGTTTTGTTGTATTATTTGGAAATAATTTCTTTAGTAAGATGAAAAAACAACAAATTTCTTATGTTGTATTGTTGGGCTTATTTGTAGTTAGTAATTTCTTGTTAGTTACTAGTTGCAATATTTTAGCTCATGGTAAAGATAACGATTATTGTAATCATACTAGACCTTATATTGTTGATGGTTCTAGAATTAAATAGTTATGAAAAGAGGTTGTTATGAAATTAGATGGTAGAGTTGCGATAGTTACTGGTGGAGCTATGGGTAATGGTTTTGGCATAGTTAAAGCTTTCTTAAGATATGGTGCTAAGGTTATTGTAATTGATTATTCTAATAAATTAGCAGATTCTTTACATAGTCTTGATAATCCTAATTTAATTGGATATCAAGCAGATTTAAGAGATAAGAAAATGATTAATGCTATTGTTAAAGATATAATTATTAAATATGGGAAAATTGATATTTTAGTTAATAATGCTGGTATTTGTAAATTGGAAAAATTTATTGAAATGAGTGATGACGTAAGAGATAGTCATTTTGATATTAATATTAAAGGTACTTGGAATATTACTAAAGCTGTTCTTCCTCATATGATTAAAAATAATTATGGAAAAATAGTTAATTTGAGTAGTGTTACTGGACCTATGGTTGCTGATAGTGGAGAGGTTGCGTATGCTACTACTAAGGCTGCTTTGCTTGGCTTTACTAAATCTCTTGCTATGGAAGTAGTTAAGAATAATATATGCGTTAATGCTATAATGCCTGGATATATACACACTCCAATGGTAGATGGTATAGCTATTGATACTAATAAAGAAGATCCTGAAAGTGTAATTAAGGGTATTGCCGCAGGAATACCTATGGGAAGACTTGGAACAATTGATGAATTAGGTGAATTAGCTGCATTTCTTGCTAGTGATGAAGCAAGTTACATTACTGGTCAAGGTATTGTTATAGATGGAGGTTCTACATTACCTGAAACTAAAAGCGTAGGGGTATAGAAGAATAAAATACGGAGGTTAATACATGAGTTATGTATCTAAAAAAGAGTTGGTGGTACTAGATGGTTACTTTAGAGCAAGTAATTATTTGAGTGTGGCATTATTATATTTGATGGATAATCCATTACTTAGAGAACCTTTTAAGATTAGTGATGTTAAACCTAATCCGGTAGGTCATTTTGGTACTGTTCCTGGACAAAATTTTATTTATACACATTGTAATAGAATTATTAAAAAATATAATTTAAAAATGATATATGTATCTGGACCTGGACATGGTGGTCAGGCTATGATAAGTCAAAATTATTTAGATGGAACTTATACTAGATTCTTTCCTGATTTTACTGAGGATGTTGAAGGTATAAAGAAATTATGTAGACATTTTGCTTATCCTAGAGGAATATCTTCTCATGTAGAAGCTAATGTACCTGGTTCAATTCATTCTGGTGGAGAATTAGGTTATAGTTTAGCACATGCTGCTGGAGTAGTTCTTGATAATAAAGATTTAATTGCTTGTTGTGTTGTAGGTGATGGTGAGGCTGAGACTGGACCTCTTGCTACATCATGGAATATTAATAAGTTTTTGAATAGGAAAAATGATGGAGTGGTTTTACCTATACTTCATCGTAATGGATATAAGATTTCTAATCCAACTATATTTGGTAGGATGAGTGAAAAAGAGATTAATGATTATTTTAGTGCATTAGGTTGGAAAGTTTATTTTGTTTCTGGAAGAGATACAATGATAATGCATGATAAAATGGCTCATACTATGGATGATGTTATTGAGGATATTAAAAAAATTAAGAAAAATGGTAGTGGTAAATATCCTATGATTGTACTTACTACTCCTAAAGGATGGACTTGTCCTAAAGAGGTTGATGGTTTACAAGTAGAAGGTACTTTTAGAGCTCATCAAGTGCCTGTTCCTATTTCTCATGAGGAACCACATAATTTAGAATTAATATATAAATGGTTATGTAGTTATCATCCAGAAGAATTATTTGATGAAAATGGTAAATTAAGAAATGTATTTAGAGAGTTTATTCCAACTCCTAGTAAATGTATGGGTGCTAGTGTATATGCTAATGGTGGAGTTACTACAAAAGAGATTATTACTCCAATACTTAAATCTTATATGGTAGATATTGGTGAGCCTGGCAGAAGAAATAGACAAGATACTACTGAATTAAGTGCATATATTAGAGATTTATTCTTGTTAAATAAAGATAATGATAATTTTAGAGCATTTGGACCAGATGAAGCTTTATCAAATAGACTTGGGCATATGTTTGAGGCTACGCATCGTACTTGGAATTTTAGAACTGAGAAAAATGATGAATTCTTAAGTCCAAATGGAAGAATAATGGATGCATATTTATCAGAACATTTAGTTGAAGGTATGTTAGAGGGATACTTATTATCAGGAAGATATGGCTTTATTAATTCATATGAAGCGTTTATTAAAGTAGTAGATTCTATGATAGGTCAACATGCTAAATGGTTGAAATTATCTAGTGAAATTCCTTGGAGAACGCCTGTGCCTTCACTTAATATATTATTGACTTCTCATGCATTTCAACAAGATCATAATGGTTATACTCATCAAGATCCAGGATTTGTTAATTCAATACTAAATAAGAAAAATGATTTAGTAAGAGCATATTATCCAGTTGATGCTAATACATTAATTTATACGTTTGATAAATGTATTAGAAGCAAGAATTTAGTAAATGTTATTACTGCTTCTAAACAACCTAGACCACAATGGTTTGGAGAGATAGATGCTAAGAGATTAGTTAATAGAGGTATTGGAATAATTGATTTTGCATCTAATGAACATGGTGATGCTGATATAGTACTTGCTTTTAGTGGAGATACAGCTATGACAGAAGTATTAGGAGCTGTTGATATATTAAGAAGATCAATTAGAAATTTAAAAATTAGAGTTGTTTGTGTATTAGATGTAACTGTATTATCACTGGATTTTCCTACTGGATTAAGTGATCCAGATTATAATCAAATATTTACTACTGATAAACCTATTATTTATAATTTCCATGGTTATAAATCAACTATTAAAGATTTAGTATTTGAAAGAGAAAATAGAAATATTTCTATCCATGGTTATGATGAGGAAGGAAATATTACAACACCTTTTGATATGAGAGTTCAAAATGAAATAGATAGATTCCATTTAGTATTAGATGTTATTGAACATTTACCTAGATATAGGGAAAAAGCTGGTTCTTTAAAAGATTGGTGTAATCAAATGTTAAAAGAACATTCTAGATATATTGTTAAACATGGTGAAGATATGCCATATATTAAGAATTGGAAATGGGATAATGATATAAATAAGTAGAAGAGTATTCTACTTATTTTATATTGAAATAATTACCAAAATATGTTATAATAAGTGCACTTAGGAGGAGTTTATATGAAGTATATTCGTATAGTTGATGACTATCATAAATATGGTTCATGTTTAGTTAGAATCATTAATACTATAAGATGCATTAATAAAAGACATATTACTTTATGTAATAACTATTATGTTAATGGTAGAAGAATGAATATGAAACTCTTCTCTAAAGAACGTTATATTAGGGATGATTTCTTCGTTCCTGCTAGATATGTTGCGACTAACAGATTAGATAATATTAAATTTTTAGATGCTGACGAAGGTTAGTATCTTTTTATTTTTTTTATTTTTTTAGCACTCTATATTGACAAGTGCTAAAAATAGTGATATAACATAATTATGAAAGGAAGTTGATAATATGAGTTTATTACCAGTAAGTTTTTGTGAAGATTTATTTTCTGGAGATAGAGATTTTAAATGTGATATTTATGAAAAAGATAATAAATATTTCGTAGAAATGGATATTGTTGGTTATGATAAGAAAGATATCAACGTTTCTATGAAGGATGGTTATTTAGAAATCAGTGGATCAAAAGAAAATAATGAAGAAGATAAAGATAGAAAATATCTTAGAAGAGAACGTGAACATAGAGAATTTTCTAGAACATTCTATTTAGGAAGAGTAGATGATAATAGTGTAGAAGCTACTTTTAAAGATGGATTGTTAGTAGTTACTGCTACAAAATTAGATAATAATAATAAAAATATTGAAATTAAATAGGAGAGTGATTATATATGGATTTAATGAATAGAGATTTTGATGAATTATTTGATCTTTTGCCTGTAAGAAAAGATAATAGAATGAAATGTGATATTTATGAGAAAGATAATAAATATTATATAGAGATGGAAGTACCTGGATTTAAAAAAGAAGATATTGATATTTCTTTAAAAGATGGAAACTTGACAGTAAAAGCTGAAAAGAAAATGTCAAATGAAGAAAAAGATGATGATAAAAAGTATTTAAGAAAAGAAAGAAGTTATATGAGAACTGAAAGATCATTTAACTTAGGAAATATTGATGAAGAAAATATCGATGCTTCATTTGAAAATGGTGTTCTAAATATTGTAATTCCAAAAGCAGAAGAAAATAAAAGAACTATCGAAATTCATTAATATAAAAAAGACATTTTATGTCTTTTTTTGTGTTATAATCATATTATGAGGTGTTATCATGAATAATAATAAATCTTTTAATATATTTGTTCCTGTAATAATAGGCATTATCATAATATGTATTGTGTTTTATTTAATTGCGAATGTTAAACAAGATGTAATTAAATGTAGTAAGAGTGATACTGATAGTTTAGGTATTACTATAAATGAAGAAATTACTACTACACTTAGTTCTAGAGAAATTGATTCTTTATTAATTACTAAGACAATTATATTGCCTGATAAGTATAGAAATAAAGCAAACTTTGAGGCAATTGAATTTGCTTTAAAAAAAGCATTTGATTACTTAGGTAATTCTTATAAAATTAATATGTATGATGATAGAGTTGTTCTAACTATTAAACTAAAGAAAGAAAAGCCTGTAATTTTAGACAATATTAGTTTTATTGATAACAATAATAGTTTAAATATTGTTATTAAGACTAATACTAAAGATAGTGAAATAATTACTTTAAGTGTTAATGATGAATACAGTGAAGGGGAACTTATGACTACACTTAAGAATAGGGGGTATTCTTGTAACTAATGGATGAATATATAAGTGAAGTAGCTAGTAATTTAGATCTTTCTAATAACTTACTAAATATTAATGGTTTTTTATTAACTACAAAAGAATGTCAAGTATTAGATCAATTTGGAATTGATTATAAAAGTTGTAGTAGTTTAAAAGAAGTTTTATTTGAAGTTGAAGAAGTTTTAGAAGAACAATATGATGATCAATTAGAAGATGTTTCTATTAGTATTAGTGATAGAGATTATTATCAAAATAGTAATAAGTAATTGTTACTATTTTTAATTTATGCTATATTATTTATAGTAGGGGTGATTATAAATGACACAATATGAAGATACAGCTTCTGTAGGAATTAGTATTAATCCTGTAATGTTATTACCTATTTTAATTATTAGTTTATTATATATTATTTCTTTATGGAAATTGTTTTCTAAAGTAGGTAAACCTGGATGGCATTCAATTATTCCTTTTTTAAACATGTATGATTTATTTGAAATATCAGGAATGGCAGGATGGTTATTTATTACTACAATTATTCCTATAGTTGGTTTGTTTATTGGCATTATGTTTTATCTTAATTTAGCTCATAGATTTGGTAAAGGTAATGGCTTTGGATTGTTTATTTTATTATTTCCATTTATAGGTATTCCTGTACTTGCATTTAGTAAACTAGAATATGATGATACAAATAATTATAGTTTTCATTCTACTAAACCTAAAAAAGAAGAAACTGAAGAGGTTGTAACTAGTAGTAAGGATGTAATGAAAAAATTGATGGAAGATGAAAAACATTTAAATGAAAATAATAATGATTTTCAGGGTATTCCTTCTTTGAATGATATTTATAATACTTCATTTAATGGAAATAATGTAGAAAATAGTGGATATATGAACAGTACTCCTGAGACTATGAGTAATGCAAATATTACTAATAATAATGGTAATAATGGAAGTACAAATGAAACTTCTAATACTACTATTACTACTAGTACTACTGATAATACTATTACTATGGTTGATAATACTAAAAGTGGAAAAGTTAAAGAATCAAAGGGATTGTTTGATTTCCTTAAAAAGAAATAGACCTTTATGGTCTTTTTTTGTATAATGGAAGTGGTGATTAATATGGTTTATTTAGATTATAGTGCAACTACACCTGTTAATGATGAAGTTATAGAAAGTTATTCTAATGCTTGTAAATATATTGGTAATCCTAATTCACTACATAGATTAGGACTTGAAAGTAAAAAAGTAATTGATGCTGCAACTCAACAAATTGCATCTATTTTTAAAGTAAAGCCTAGTGAAATTATATATACAAGTGGAGCTAGTGAAGCTAATAATACTGCTATAAAAGGGGTAGCGTTTAAGTATAAGAATAGGGGTAATAAAATAATTAGTACTCAATTAGAACATTCTAGTGTTATTGCTCCATTAAATTATTTATCTGATTTGGGATTTGATGTAGAATTTGTAAAATTAGATAGTGATGGTAGAGTTGATTTAGAAGATTTTAAAAGATTAATTGATGATAATACTATCCTTGTAACTATTGCATCTGTTAATAGTGAAGTTGGAATTAAACAACCTATTAAAGAGATATCTGAAATTGTTAAAAACTATCCTAAATGTTTCTTTCATTCTGATATGACTCAAAGTATAGGAAAAGAATATATAGATTTAAGTTTAGTTGATATGGCTTCTTTTAGTGCACAAAAGTTTTATGGAATGAAAGGAATTGGTGGATTAATAAAGAAGGAAAATATTGTTATTGATCCTTTAATTCATGGTGGAAAAAGTACTACTATTTGGAGAAGTGGAACTCCTGCTCTTCCATTAATTGTAAGTACTGCTCGTGCATTAAGATTAATATATGATGATTTTGAAAATAAGTTAAATCATATTAAAGAAGTTCATGATTATTTAATTGAAAAGTTAAAAACATTAGACGTTGATATTAATAGTAATGAAGATTGCATCAATCAAATTGTTAATTATAGTCTAAGAGGAATTAAGAGTGAAGTAATGTTACATGCTTTAGAAGAAGATGATATTTTTGTATCTACTCAAACTGCCTGTTCTACAGGTAATTATTCTATCGCAATTTATGCTTTGACTCACGATGAGGCTAGAAGTTCTAGTAGTATGAGAGTAAGTATTTCTCATTTAACTACTAAAGAGGAAATAGATAAATTTATTGAATCATTATCTAAAAACATTGAAAAGTTAGGAGAACTTAAAAGATGAAAGTTATAAAAGTATCAGCTGTTTGGTGTGGAGCTTGTCTTATAATGAATAAAAGATGGAAAGAATTAAATACTAAATATAATTTTGAAACTATATCATTAGATGTTGATGTTGATGAAGATGTGGTAGAAAAATATAATACTGGAGAAAAATTACCTGTATTTATATTTTTTGATGATGAAAATAAAGAATTAGGCAGATTAATAGGTGAAAAAAGCACTTCACAAATAGAAGAATTTATAGAGGGGATTAGATGAAGAAAATATTAAAACTATTAATAGTTATTGCTTTATTATTTAGTTTTTCTGTTAGTGCTAAAGAAAAAGTTACATTGTATTTTTTCCATGGTGATGGATGTCCACATTGTGCTGAAGAACAAACTGATTTAATAGAAGAATTAAAAAAAGATGAGACGATAAATGTTGTAGAAATAGAAGTTTGGCATGATAATGAAAACAAAGAATTATTAGAAAAAGTAATTAATGCTTATGGTACTAGAAGCGGTGTTCCTTATAATGTAATTGGTGATACTACTATTATTGGTTATAGTGAAGCTAATGGAGAAAAAATAAAGAGAGCAATTAATTATTATAAAGAACATGATTATACTGATGAAATTCAAAAAATTAAAAATGGTGAAAAAGTTAAAATTAATGATCAATTTTCTAAAGAAGAAGAAAAAACTGATGAAGAACAGACTATAGATGTACCTATAATCGGGAAAATTAATTTAAAAAATATTTCTGTTATGAGTGCTGCTGTACTTATTGGTTTAGTTGATGGATTTAATCCTTGTGCTATGTGGGTATTATTATTCTTAATAACTACTTTGATTAGTTTAAAGGATAGAAAAAGATTAATACTATTAGGATCAATATTCTTATTAACTAGTGGTTTTGTTTATTTCTTAATAATGTTTTCTTGGTTAAATATAGTTGTTAGTGTTAGTACTTCATTGGTTTTTAGGTTTTTGATTGCAATCTTTGCTATTGTAGCTGGAATATATAATCTATATAATTTCTATAAAGGATTAAAATCTGATGATGGATGTGAAGTAATAGATAAAAAGAAAAGAAAAGATATATTTAAAAAAATAAAGAAATTTACACATGAAAAATCTTTATTACTTGCTATATTAGGTATTATGTTATTAGCTGTTTCTGTTAATATAGTTGAATTACTATGTTCAGCAGGATTACCTTTAGTATTTAGTGAATTATTATTACTAAATAATATTACTGGGGTAAAAGCTATTGGATATGATTTGGTTTATATTATTTTCTTTTTATTAGATGATTTTATTGTATTTATTATTGCTTTAAAGACATTAGATGTTGTTGGAGTAAGTACTAAGTTTAATAAATATTCTCATTTAATAGGTGGAATAATAATGATATTGATAGGAGCATATCTATTAATTCAATCTTTATAATAAGCAAATTCTAGACACTTAATGGTGTCTTTTTGTTTACATATATTTATTTTTTAGTTATAATTAACTTAGATTAGAATAGAGGGGAATGCATATGATAGAGAATGAATATATCACTATTAAACATGAAGATGGAAATACTGAAACTGTTCAAGTGGTAACTTATTTAATTTCTGAGGATGGACTTAGAAATTATATTGTTTACTTTAAGGACGAAGTTCAAGGTGTAGATAATGATCATGTGATCTATATCTCTAAGTTAATTGAAAAGAAAGGTACAGTTGCATTAGTAGAAATTGTTGAAGATCCTGAATGGGTTGATGTACAAGGTTTACTAAAACGTATTGCGAATGCTTAGAGGTGAATAAATATGAGTGATTATAGTTTTAATAATGGTAAATTTTCAGTAGTAGTTAGTAATATTAAATCTTCTATTTATGATGTAGTTTCCGCTGTGAATGTAAAACTATTTGAATTAGGTGAAAATGGTAAATCTAAATTGGGAGAAGAATTAGAAAAGGAATTAAAAGAATTAATTCAAGCTAGTACTACACTTACTACTAGAATATCTAAGATTGATAAAATGATTGATTTAGATGAATTAGAAGAATCTTCTCTTATTGATGTAGATAGTTCTAAAGATGATAGTATAGATAATGTTAAATTAGAACCTAGAGATATTAAAATAGATAATATTGAAAAAGATGATGAAGAAGTTTCTATTTCTACTAATGCTTTAGAGAATTTAATGAGCGATAGTGATAATACTGTTGAAGTTAATGTGGATGAGGTTGAAGATAGTGCTCCTGAGATAACTCCTGCTACTGAAGATAAATCTGAAGTAGATGTTCCAGAAATAACAGTAGCTACTGAAGAGAAAGTAGAAGATGGTGTTCCTCAGGTAGCTCCAGCAACTGAAGATAAGCCTGAAGAAAATGTACCAGAAATAGCTGTTGCTGGTGAAGAGAAAGTAGAAGATAAGCCTTCTGAAAAAACTACAGATAGTGAAAATGATCCTTTTATCGATTTAGCTAATTTTTCATTTACTAAAGGAGAACCTAAAGCGGAAGTTAAAGAAGAAAAAAGTGAAGTTCCATCAAAACCTTTAGAAGGTGTAGTTTCAGTTGAGGAAGAGAAAAAAGAATCTGTTGAGATACCTAATATTGATTTGAGTAATATATCAGGAGTAGTTCAAGATACTCCTAAAGAGGAAATGCCTGTATTAAGTGAAAAAGAAGCATCTATTGAAAGACAAAGAAAAGAAGCTAATACTAAAAAAATAAGCTATATTATCGATAAAGAAGGTAAAGATGCTACAAGAGCTATTTTAGTTACAAGTACTCAATTTGATAAATTATTACTATCTCATGATAGACAAAAAGCTTTATGTAAATATAGAAATATGTTTAATGGAGAAGTAGGTAGTGTTGATGTTGGACCTTCTATAGAAGGAGTTCCTAATAATAATGAAACAAAGATGCCTGAATCTAATGAAAATCTTTCATTAGAAGAAATGTTAAATAAAGCTACAGAGTTATATAAATCAGGAGATATTAAGGGAGCAGAAGAATTATATAATAAAATAAGTGAAATTAATGGAAGTAATAAATAATGGAATATGATTTAATTGATAAAGATAATTATGATAATTATATTGATGAAGTTGTAAATATCTCTAAGACTAGTACAGAAAAAATGTCAATACTTTACAATTACCAGTTTAATGAAGATGTTTATAATGATATAACTATAATAGATAGAAATGGTAATAATAGGAGTTATAAATATAAATTTATTATAGATGATGAACTATTTATTCTATTAAATCGATTAGTAAAAGAATTTTATGATAATAATGAGGTTAATGTAGTAGATATTATTGATTTAAATAAAGATAATAAATATACATTTAGAATGATTACTAAGTTTAATGATTTATTTAGTGTTAATGATATTAGTTATAATAGAGCAATCGAATTAAAGAATAACATTTAATTGAAGGAGGAAAATTATGAGTAGACGTGTTAGTGATAGACTTGGTAAATTACTTATAATTACCTCTTTTATTTTGTTTGCGATAGCAGCATACATGAGTAATATTGTTAATCATCAATATGATAGTGAAGGAAGGCTTGTTGCTGGTAGTGGTAATTTATTTATTACTATTAGACCTGAAGATGAGTTAACTGCTGAAGAAGTTAATGATAATAATGCTACTGGTGGAGAAAAAAAGCCAGATAATACTAGTGAAACAGATAATCCTAATGCTGGAGAAAATGATAATCCTTCAAATAATGGTGCAAGTGGTGGAAATAATGAAAATAGTACTAATAATGGAGGGGATATAGGAGGTGGATCAACTCCTGTTAATCCATCAACTCCAGATACACCTGTTACACCTGAGCCACCAGCAATAGATCCATCTGTTATTAATTTAAGAAATAGTTTACAAAGTAGATATGGAATACCTATTAGATTAAGTGTTGAAGTTAGTGATTATTCTGTTGGAGGATATTCAACTACTCCAGTTACTGATACTGGAGAATTATTAAGAGCTTTATATAGTTTAGATAATGATTTAAGCAAATATCCTTCAGGTTTGTTTTATGAATTAACTTCATCTAAACCTTTAAATATATATTTAATAAAGAATTATTCTAATAATAGTATCACTGGAGTAACTGATCATTATAGTAATCCTACTGTTATTAGTGTTGCGACTGATAAAGATTTTGATGTTACTTTACATCATGAAATGTTTCATTATATGGAAAGATATATAACTGGTAGGGGAGCCAATTTCAATGAAAGCGAGTGGAATACTAGATTTAATCCTGAAGGGTTTAATTATGTTGGTTCTAATACTGGAGCAATTAATGATTCATTATCATATACAAAAAATGGCGGAAGAGTAGATAGTTGGTTTGTTAATAGATATGCTCAAACTAGTGCAGCTGAGGACAGAGCCTCTACGTTTGAATATATGATGGCTGATAATAAGGCCGCATGTTTAAATTATGATATGCCAGTTTATCGCAAAGCTAGATATATGGCTGATCAATTAGATTATTTTACAAATAGTTGTTCAAGCGGAACTGTTGAATATTGGGAGAGATTCTTATGAGAACTGTAGTTATTAATGATGATTATTTAGGAGATAGTGATGTAGATTATTCAGTTACTAGAGCTAAAGGTATTATTATAAATAATGAAAATAAAGTAATATTAGCTCATAATAATGGTACTTTTCAATTTCCTGGTGGTCATGTCGAAGAAGGGGAAGATGAAAAAGAATGTCTTATACGTGAAGTAAGAGAAGAAGTAGGAATTGAAAACTTTCATGTAGAAGATCCATTTTTAAAGATAATTACTTATGATAGCCATTATTTTAACACTGGAAGCGTAGTATTAAATACTATTTATTATTATAGAGTTACTACTGATGAACAACCTGATGAAGAAAAAACAAATTATGATTTAATTGAAGCTAGTACTCCGTTTAAATTATATTTTGTAGATTTGGATAAATTAGATTCATTTTTAGAAAGTGAAATTAATAACTTTGATAAACCTATTTATCGAGAGATGAAGATAGCTAGTAAAATATATGATGAAGAATATAATAATGATGATGTAATTTAGAAGGTTTATACCTTCTTTTGTTTATCTTCCTGTGATTTTATTTATAATTTAAATATGATAGGATTGGTGCCTATGAAAAGAAGATTAGTAAAAATTATAGGTCTTTTGTTAGTGGTGTACTATTCTTTTTAGTGTGTATTTCTTTTCGTGTTGGAGCAACAGGAGAAACTTTATTTACTTTTAGTAATGATGAAATAATATGTTTTTAAAGGATTGATTAATCAATCTTTTTATTTTATGGTATACTAAATTTGGTGATTTTATGGAATTAAAGATTAAAGATCTAAATAAGAGTTATGATGATAAGGAAGTTTTAAAAGATATTAATTTTACATTTAAAGATAATTGTATTTATGGACTTATTGGTAGGAATGGAGCAGGTAAGACTACTTTTATGAATGCGATAGATTCAGTTATTAAAGTTAATTCTGGAGAGTTTTTACTTGATGATAAAGAATTAGATACTAATGATATAGGCTTTGTTGTTAGTACCCCTTTAGTTCCTGAATTTCTTACTGGAAAAGAATTTGTTCAATTCTATATAGATGTTCATAAAGATAAGATAGAGAATTTAAAAGATATAGATTATTATTTTGATTTAGTTGAAATTGATAAGAAAGATCAAGATAAATTATTAAAAGATTATTCTCATGGTATGAAGAATAAAATACAATTATTAGTTAATATTATTAGTAATCCTAAAATTATTTTATTAGATGAACCTTTAGTATCTTTAGATGTAGTAGTACAAGATAATATTAAGAAATTATTAAAATCATTAAAGAAAGATCATATTATTATATTTAGTACACATATTTTAGAAATAGCAATTGATTTATGTGATGAGATTGTTCTACTAAAAGATAAATCTTTTAGTCAGGTTAAAAAGAGTAATTTAAGTACTAAGAAATATAAAGATTCTATCTTAAATGCTTTAAAAGAGGAAAAAAATGATTAAGACATTATTTCTTAATTTTAAAATTAATTCTTATTATACAATTAATTCTTATATTTATAATTTGAGAAAATTGCCTGTAATGAAAGATTTATTAGAAGAAGATGCTTATAAATATAATTCTGTAAAAGTAATTGGATTTATATTTGGGTTAATTCTTAGTATATTTGTTTTTCTTTCTATGAAGTTAACTTATTTTGGAGTTATATATTTAATTTCTAAATATATTCCTGGTAATACGACAAATAACTTTATATATATTTATTTTGTATTAAGTATTCTTGGTATGTTAATAAATAGTAGGTCTATATTGTTTGTAAGTACTAATAAATATTTTTCTTTATTTTTATTTGATATGGATCCTTTGAATTATACAAAGGCTACTGTTTTTAAAAATATATTTGAACATACAATTTTTAATATATTAGTATTTTCTATATTTAATCCTTTACTACATTTGAGTTTATTAACAATTACATTATTAATTTTATGTAATATATTCTTTAAGATATGTGGAGAAGCATTTAATTTGTATTATATTAATTTAACTGGTATTTCTTGGTATTCTGGAGTTAAAAAGTATTTTGGTAGTATATTAGTATTCTTTATTATAAGTTTAACTTGTTATTTCTTTGATATTAATAATACATTTTTGATAATTAGTACAATAGTATTATTTATTTTATCTATTATTAGTTATTTGTATTTAATTAGATTTAAAAATTATCATTTATTCTATAAGAGATTAGTTACTTATGAGAAAGTAATGGGTATTAATACTACTGAATCATTACAAGATAGTATTTATGATATAAAAATTAAAGATAAAAATATTCATAATAAAAAGTTTATTAATAAAAGTGGATATGATTTATTTAATAGTTTATTTTTCTATAGACATAGAGATATTTTATATAGAAATATTAAATTATATAGTGGAGTATTATTAATACTTTATTTAGTAATTATTGGATATTCTTTTTATGATAAAAGTATACTAAATAATGTTAATGATTTCTTAATAAATAAAGTTTATTATTTTCCTTTAATAATGTTTTTTGTAAATTCAGGTAGTTTAGTAACACAAGCAATGTTCCATAATTGTGATCATGCTATGCTTGGATATAATTTTTATAAAGAAAAAGATGTAGTTATTGGGCTATTTAAAAAGAGACTAATTAGTATTATTAAAAGTAATATAATTCCTTCTTTGATTATTTGTATTGGTAATACTATATTATTAGCTATGTTAAAATTAAGTGTTTTAACTATTATTGAATATTTTATATTTATTATGTTCTTAGGAATATTCTTTAGTATTTTCTATTTAACTATTTATTATTTATTTCAACCTTATAATAAAGATATGAAACAAAAAGATTTTAGATATAGTTTATTCTTATCTTTTGTATTAGTATTATGTTTTGTATTAATAAGATTTAAAGTATCTGGATTACCTTTAATGATTAGTGTATTTATATTTGGTTGTTTATATATGATTAATAGTTTATTGTTAATAAATAGAATAGGTTATAAGACATTTAAAATTAATAAATAAAAGAACTAAATATTTAGTTCTTTTTCTATACCTTCAAATACTTTTCCTATTGAATCATTTATTACTATATCACATAAATTATCATATGGAGTTATATCTTTATTTATTAGTACTATATGTTTTCCATTAAAATAGTTTATAAATCCTGCAGCTGGATAAACGTTTAGTGATGTTCCCCCAATTATTAATAAATCAGCTTTAGATATTTCTTCTAGAGCATTTTTTGTATCTCTTTCATCTAATCCTTCTTCATATAGAACAACATTTGGTTTTATTATTCCTCCACAATCACATTTAGGAACATCTTTTGATTTAAAAACAAATTCTGCATCATATTCTTTTCCACAGTCTATACAATGATTTTTCATTATTGTGCCATGTAATTCTATTACATTTTTAATACCTACACGTTTATCAAATCCATCTATATTTTGTGTTATTACACTACTTAATAGATTATTATCTTCTAATTTTTTTAGTACTTTATGAGTAATATTTGGTTCATATTCTAATGCGTTTAGTTTATCTTTGTAGAATTTATAAAATTCTTTTGTATTATTTACAAAAAATGAATGAGAAAGTATTTCTTCTGGTGGATAGTCATATTTTTCATTATATAGACCATCTTTTGATCTAAAATCTTTTAATCCTGATTCAGTAGATACTCCTGCACCTCCAAAGAAAACAGTTTTTTTAGATTCTTTTATCCAAGTACTTAATATTTTAATTTTATCATTCATAATTATTACCTCTAATTAATTATATCATAATTGATTTATAATGTATTTTAGTATATAATTAGTTTGTTTTTGGAGATGTTATATATGTATAAAGATTTCAATATTAGAAAAGATTTAATAAAATTAAGTGAAGAAGCTGAGATTGAATTAAAAGATATTTTTAAAGAGATTGATGATAATACTATGCTTTGTTCTAGTAAAGTATTAAAAGCTTTTCAAGATGAGGCTGTTAATACTAGTGACTTTAGTGAAGTTAGTGGTTATGGATATAGCGATACAGGAAGAGATAAATTGGAAAGAGTATTTGCTAGAGTGTTTAAAGCAGAAGATGCTTTAGTTAGACCTCAAATTATGAGTGGTACTCATGCTATAACATTATGTCTTTCTGGACTATTAAAATATGGTGATACTTTTATTTCTATATCTGGTGAGCCTTATGATAGTTTAAGAACAGTTATTGGTATAGATGGAGATATTTCAACATCACTTATTAATAATGGTATTAAATATGAACAAATTGATTTAATAAATGATGATTTTGATTATGATAAGATTTCTGATAGATTAAAAGAAAATAATGTAAAACTTGTAGAAATACAAAGAAGTGTAGGTTATTCTGCTAGAAAAAGTATTTGTATAGATAAAATTGAAAAAGTAATTAAAACTATTAGAAAAGTTAATAAAGATGTAATTATTATGGTTGATAATTGTTATGGAGCTTTTGTTGAAGATAGAGAACCTACTGAAGTAGGGGCTGATGTTATTGCTTCATCTTTCATGAAAAACTTGGGTTCTGGTATTGCTACTAGTGGTGGATATATTGTTGGAACTAAGAAATGTATTAATTTAATTGCTGATAGATTAACTGTTCCTGGAGTTGGAAAGAATTTAGGCGCTAATTTTGGTGTGTTAATCAATTATTATAAAGGATTATTTTTTGCTCCTAGAGTAGTTAGTAGTGCATTAAAGACTCAAATATTTGCTTCATATATGTTAGAAAAGTTAGGATATGTTGTTAGTCCAAAATATAATGAAAAAAGAACTGATATAATTCAGGTTATTGAATTAGGTACTGAAGAGAAATTAGTTAAATTTTGTCAGGGATTACAAAAAGGTGGTCCTATCGAATCTGATTTAGTACCTATGCCTGCGCCTATGCCTGGATATCCTCATGATGAGATAATGGCTGGAGCTTCATTTACTCCTTCAGCAACTATAGAATTAAGTGCTGATGCGCCAATTTGTCCTCCATATAAAGCTTATATGCAGGGTGGGCTTTCATATGAATATGGAAAATTAGGTATATTAATTGCTTTGAATAATATAGAGGAATAAGTCTTTCGTAATTTGACTAAATGTGTAAAGAATGGTATAATTTTTATGTTATTTGTTTTGGAAACGAAGGAGATTTATGGTAATAAATTTAAAATATAAATTATTATTTCTCGTTGGAATTATTATGATTTCAGTAGGTGGAATAATGATAAATAATGTTGAAGTTTCTTATGAAAATAATAATAAAGATTATAAAGACAGCAATAATATAGAGGCAAGAAAAACTAGTGATCTTTCAATGTTAAATATGAATGTTGGTGAAGCTGGAGTTATCAGGATAGAAGTATTTGATGGAAAGACTTATGATGAGTTAGTAAATCAAATAAATAAAAGTCTTGGTGGTATTTTAGCAGGTCACGCTGACATTATTGTTAAAAGATCATTAGAACTAGGTGTTGATCCTTATGTTGCGGCTGCGATTATGATGCATGAAACTGGAAATGGAACAAGTAGAATTGCGAATACTTGTTACAACTTTGGTGGTCAAAAAGGATCTGGATGTGGTGCTTATAAGGCATATCCTTCAGTAGATGAAGGTCTTGTTGGTATAATAGATAATCTTTATAGAAATTATTATGCTAAAGGATTAACTACTATAGAATCAATTGGTTCAAGATATGCTGAAGGAAGCGAATGGCCTAGTAAGATTCATTCATTTGTAAATAAAATTAAAAATGCATAAAACACACTCAGGTGTGTTTTTGTTATATAATAATTATGGAGGTATATTTATGGAAAATATTGAAATTGAACCTTTATTTACTGATTATGTATCTTTTGATACTTTTAGTTTAAGTGATTTTAGAGTTGTTAAAATTAAGGATTGTTTTGAAGTACCTAAAAGTAATAAGTTACTTCAGTTTATATTAGATGATGGAACTGGTGTGGATAGAATAATTCTTAGTGGAATTAAGGCTTATTATAATCCAGAAGATTTAATTGGAAAGAGTGTTGTTGCGATACTTAATCTTCCTCCTAGAAATATGATGGGAATTGATTCTTGTGGAATGTTAATTAGTGCAGTTCATAAAGTGGATGGAGAAGAGGTTCTTAATTTGTTGATTGTAGATGATAAAATACCTGCTGGAGCTAAGCTATATTAGTTTCTCAAATTTGACAAAATCGTTAAAAAGTGGTATAATTTCAACATAATTTAGTTGAGGTGCATTATTCTAGTTGATTGATTCTTTAGGAAGACGAGAGTAAAAAATCGTTAAAGAGCATATCGATGAAGCCTTTGGTGTTTGCTTCTTATGCCCAATTTGGGGTGGATGCTGAAGTGATGAGATTTTGGGCGACCATAATGGCATATGATCTCGACCCAACTTCTCTTTGAGACCTGTTTTTGTGTTTAGCCTATACGTGTTTAACTGATGGACTAGATACGATGCAGGGAGAGAACCTGTATGTGGCGAAAGTTATGTGCAGTGTAGCTTGTCTTGAGTGGTTACTGGGAATTAATGATCCAACTTATTTTATGGCTCGCGACCTGAAATAAGTATTGCATTATGAAACTGTGACTGCAAAAAAGAATTAATAAAGAATCGATTAGTGGGGAAATCTTCTAGAGTGTAAATATAATATAGGATTGCAGTGGACACTAAGTGGTAATCAAGACGTATAACTAGTGATAGTATATTAATCTCCTTAAATGGGAACGGCTATTTTGGTAACGGAATAGTGGAGATTAGGGAAAGCCTTCTTGACCTAAGGTTCAAAGTTAACTATATTAAAACCATACAGAAATTATAAAAGAATAATAGTAGAAATACTATTTTTTTTTTGATATTATTAGTTTGAGGTGGTTACTTTGGATAAGCAAGAATTAAAAAGTTTATTAAGATTAAGTAGAGATAAAAATAAAAAGAAAAGTAAGGTTGATGTTAAATGGGTATTTACTATAGTTATTGTTTCTTTTACTATTAGTTTTTTGTTTAGTTTTATATCTCAAAAGTTAATGCCTTCTTTAAATGTCATTTTTGGAATTATAATTACCTTAATATTTGTTGGTATAGGTATTCTATTTGATATTGTTGGTGTTAGTGTTACTGGAGCTGATGAGAGTGTTTTTCATTCTATGAGTAGTAAAAAAGTAAGAGGGGCAAGTGTTGCGGTTAAATTTAAAAAGAATGCTGATAAGGTATCTAGCTTTTGTTGTGATGTTATTGGTGATATATGTGGAATTATTTCTGGTGCATGTGGAACTATAATTACAACATCATTATATTCTTCATTTAATTTTAATTTGTTATTTACTGGTTTATTTGTTGCGGCTATTATTGCTTCTCTTACGATAGGTGGTAAGGCAATTGGTAAGAGTTTTGCTGTTAATAATAGTAATGAAATATTATATAATTTTGCCAAATTTGTATCATATTTTAATAATGGATAGTTTGTGATATAATAAATTTCACTGAGGTGGGTTATGGGTACTAATTATAGATTAGAGTCTAGAAGAATTAATTTGGATAGATTGAATGTTCAAAGTACTTTTACTGGAGGAAGAATATATAGTTATCGAAATCAAATTATTAAAGTATTTGATGATGATGAGAATCATGTTAGTGAAAACGAGGCTAGAACTCTTAGTAGAATTAAATCATTACATGTTTTTTTGCCTTCTAAATTATTATTCTTTAATGACAGGTTTTGTGGATATTCATTAAAATCTCTTGATAAGATTGGAAGAAGTAAAACTATTGGTGTTGATAAAGAGGAATTATTAGACAGTATTTATAATTTAGAAAATGATATTGAGACACTTAGTAAGAAAAATGTGGTTATTAATGGGCTTGATTTTAATGATTTACAATATAATGAGGGTTTATATATTATTAAGCCGGATAGATTTATCGTTTTTAATCGTGATGAAGAAATTAAAGTTAATGATATTAATATAGGTGAATTAAATTTATTGCTATCTTCTTTGTTTATTCATGAATTGAATGGTGAAACTATTCCTAAAAAAAGTATAAGTGAATTTAGTGATTTATTTAGAAGTAAGGATCCTTATACTACTAATTGTGATTTTTTAGATGATATAATTGGAGATAGTCCTAATGTAAGAGAATTAGTTAAGAAAATGTAGATGTGTTATAATTTTTATAGGAGGTTATTATGAATAAAACAAGAACGATATTTATTGTAATACTTGTATTGATGATAGTTTTAGCTGGTGTTGCGATAGTTTTTTCAGTAACAAAAGATGATAGAAGCGCTAATAAATTACTTGGAAATAGCTCTAAAGAAGCAGATGAAATAGATTCTAAACATATGAGAGATTTTAAAATAATAGATGTAGATAAGTATTTAGAACTATATAATAGTGATAAAACTAGTGTTATTATTATAGGTAGAACTGGATGTGAATATTGTAGTATTGCTGAACCTATACTTAAAAATATTAGTTATGAGTATGAAGTTGATTTTTATTATTTATCTATTGATACATTTAGTGATGATGATGGTACTAAATTTTTGGAATCAGATGAATACTTTAAAGAAAAAGGTGGAGTTAATACTCCAACAATATTGATAGTTAATAAAGGTATTGTTGATATGAATGTTGGATTAGATGATACTGAAGGATATGAAAAGTTTTTTAAAGATAATAATATAATTTAATATGATATAATGATTATGGTGTTGGATATGAAAAGATTTATCAAATATTTAATCATTATATCTTTTTTAATTGGATTAGTATATTTATTAATATATTTATTTAAAAATCATGCTTACAATGAATATAAAATTAAGAAATATGAGATATATGAAACATTTAATATAATTAATCATAAAAAATATTATGATTTTGTGATTAAAGATAAAGATAATAATATTTATAATTTTATTTATTATAATAATAATAAACGTAATAAGATTATTACTGATATATTAGAATATAGTGAGGGTGATATTAAATGTATTATTCCTGTTTTTGATAAAAAAATGGGAAACATTTATTGTAATAATAAAGGTGAAATATCAACTATATATAATATAGATAATGAAAAATTAATTAATAAATTAAAGAAAGATAGATATTATAATTATTATTCTAGTGATAAAGTTAAAAAAGTAGATAATTTTTCTTATTATTTAGATAATGTTCCAAGTAATTATAATTTTATAATATGGAATTATACTGGTATTAATATAATTAATAGTAAAATTGATACTGTTAAATTAATAGATGATAATGATTTATATAATAATAAATATAGTACTCTAATTGATTATTATTATTTATTATTAGATGAGTCTACTACTAATAAATTTACATATTATGATATTAAAAGAGGTTCTATAAAAACTATTATTAGTGAAGATGAACTTAGTGGAGATTATACTATACTTGGTGTACATGATAAGAAATTATATTTAATAGATAATCATAATTATAATGAATATATTTTTGATTTTAATAAATTTAAAATTGAACTTATTGGTAGTGAAAAATTAAATTATAAAGTAATTATTGATGGAAAAGTAAAAGAAGTAAGTACTAGTAAGTTTAAAAGTGATATGAATAATTATAAATTTATCAAGTATATTTCTAATGATAAGATTAAAGAAAAATATAATACTGAAAATATATATTTAGTTAATAATAGTTATTATTTTGAAGTTAAAGGTTCTTTTTATAGATCAAATATTGATTATGAAGATAAGGCTATTAAATTATTTAGTATTGATAAAGTAAATGATTGGAAGATAGTTGACAATAATTTGTTAATTATGAGTAATGATACATTATATTTATATAATGATGATATAGGTTTAAGAAAGGTTGTTAGTAATAATGAATTTAAATATAATTATAAGAATATTTATAATTTATATTTTGATTAATACTTCTAATCTTTCTTTTTTTTGGTATAATTATTTTAGAGTATAAGAGTAGATGGAGGAATTATATATGGGTTATTATGGAAACTTATATAATAGTATTTCTAATCCTTTAGATAATGATGCTTTTTTAGATTATATTATAGATTGTTATTCTAATAATAA
>ONIZ01000006.1 GCA_900317975.1 uncultured Bacillota bacterium | reverse complement strand
TGTTGTATATTCTGGTCCAGTGTAATCTCGCCATTTGTCAGTTGGAAGCGCTTGTTTACTTTGTACTAGTCTTTTGAACCAATATATATCATATTTACTATCTAAATCATCATAGTTTTCTCTTTTTTCATATTCTCCTATTAGAGGATAAAAATTAACGTAAATTATTGTAAATATAGTAGCCATAAATACTGCTACTACTAGTGTTTCTGCTAGTACGAATCCTTTTTTATTTAATTTCATAAATTTATACCCTTTCTATTGTTTTAATTCTAAAATTATTATATACTAAATTATAGTAAAATACCATACAAAGATAATAAAGGGGTCTTAGAAAATGGCAAAAAATAATGTAAATCAAAATCAATATATTAATAATATTCCTAATCAGAATAATGCTATACCTACTACTAACAATAGTAGTCTTTTGCAGTCTAATCAAATTCCTAATACAGGTTTTGTACAATATCCTCAAGCTGTTCAGAATAAGATTAATAATTCTAATACTAATGTTGTTAATAATCAAAATGTTGCACAAAATGTAGGTTTACAACAAAATCCTGCTCAAGCTGTTCGTACTCCTCAAGCTCAAACAAATACTTCAGCTTCAGCAACTAGTACTCCTACTGTTAAGGCTCAAAAGAATGTTATGGTTACTTTTGATTTTGCTAAGACGCCTGTAACTCAGATTGCTGATTATATAATTATTCAAGCTAGTAAAAGAAGAGCTTCAGATATTCACTTTGATCCTAGAGAAAATGGTTTGATGGTTAGATTTAGAGTTGATGGAGACTTATTTGATTATAGTTTTATTCCTAAAGCTTATCAAAGAAATTTAACTACAAGACTTAAATTACTTGCTAATATGAATATTACTGAAAGTAGACTTCCTCAAGATGGTGGTATTAAAGGTAATTATGGTGGTAAAGATTTAGATATGCGTGTTTCTTCTCTACCTTTAAATGAGGGTGAAAAGATAGTTATCCGTATCTTAGATTATTCTAGAAGTAATGAAGGTATTGAAACTTTAGGATTCAATAAACCTAATTTAATTAAATTAAAAAGAATGATGGGTATACCTAATGGTATTATTCTTGTTACTGGAGCAACTGGTTCAGGTAAATCAACTACAACATATTCTGTATTACAAGCTTTAAATAAGCCTGAAACTAATATTATTACAGTTGAAGATCCGATAGAAATGAATATTGAAGGGGTTAACCAAGTACAAGTTAATAGTGAGATTGGAATGACATTTGCTGCGGCTCTTCGTTCTATCTTACGTCAAGACCCTAATATTATACTTATTGGAGAGATCCGTGACTCTGAAACAGCTCAAATTGCTGTACGTTCTGCCATTACAGGACACTTAGTTTTGTCTACTATCCACACTAATAACTCATTAAGTACTATTGAACGTTTACTTGATATGGATGTTGAAAAATACTTGTTATCTACTGCAATGGTTGGTATTATTTCTCAAAGACTTGCTAAAATGATATGTCCTGATTGTCGTATTAAAAGAGAACCATCTCCTTATGAGAAAAAAGTATTTAAAATGTTTTTAAATGAAGATGTTGATGAAATATGGGATGCCAATCCAGATGGTTGTCCTAATTGTAATAAAGGTTATAAAGGAAGAATTGCTATACAAGAAGTTTTAGAATTTGATGATGATTTAAGAAATGCTTTAAATTCACCTAATGTTTCTAAGGGTGATATTAGTAAAATGGTTTATAATGGTAAAACTATTACCCTACTTCAAGATGGTTTAGGAAAAGTATTAGATGGTTCAACTTCATTTGAAGAAATATATCGTGTCATTGAGATTGATACTGGTGATGAAGCTGATGAGACTTATGGTCAGACTATTGCTAATTCTGATGCTATTAAAGAAATGAAGAAAGAAATTAAAGCAAATGTTGCTAAAGAAGGAAAAGAATCTGATAATGAGAATAAAGATGAGAAAAAAGATGATGAAAAGAAAGAAGAAGTAAAAGAAGATAATAAAGATTATAAGAAGTCAGATGATAAAAATGAACTAAAGCCTGATGAAGTAATTGTTAAACCTAATGTTATTAGTAATGCTACTAAGGATGTTAAGATTGATGATGATAAAAATAAATCTAATAATGTTAAATTAGAAGATAAGAAAGAAAAAATTAATGAAGTTAAGAAAGAAGAAAAACCTGTTGAAGAAAAGAAGGATGAAAAATCTTCAGTAGTTCTAAGTGTTCCTTTCTTAAGATCAGATGAGAAAAAAGATGATGAAAAGAAAGATGGAGTAAAAGAAGATAATAAAGATAATATTGATTCTAATGATGCTCCTATTGTTCGATCAACTAGTGATGTCTTAAATAGTAGTATAAGATCTGGTGCTAGTAATGTTACAACTTTAGCTAATACTTCTACTAATTTAGGAGGAAGTGATAAAGATTTATCTAAAACAGGCACTCTTAATTCAAATGGTGCTGTAGGTATTAATTCTAATATTCCAAAAGTTAAAGTTGATGAGATTAATGATATAAAGGGAAAATCTGATAATAAGAAAGCTAATGTTATAGATATTCCTAGTATATTAAGACAATAAAAAAGAAATGGTTAATTATCCATTTCTTTTATTATTTTTATTATTTCTTGACTTATTTCATCAATAGATTTAATTTTATCATCTTTGACACATTCTATTTTATCCCAGTTATATAATTCTGATAGTTCGATATAAGCATCTTCAGAATTTTTTAAATATGCTGGATCTTTTTCATGTTCATCATAGCTTTTTCTATTTTTCATTAATTCTAATGTGTATTTTAATGGCATATGTAAAAATATAGTCTTATCAGGTTTTGGTAATTTTAATAGCCAGTATTCTAATTTATCTATCCATTGATACATATTAAATCTTTCATCTTTATCATGTATCTTTGATCCTTGATGAGCTAAATTAGATGTTGTATATCTATCTAATATTACGTAATATCCTTTATTTAGATATTTTTCTATTTCTTTCATATTGTATTTTCTATCAGCTGCATAATATAGGCATATTACATGAGGATCTACATTTACTGCGCCTTCTTTGAAAAAACTATTTCCATATTCTTCTTTTCCTAAATATGGTCCACCTACTATTTTTCCTGTTGGAGATTCATAGTTTGGAAAATAAAATCTTTTACACTTTTTTCCTGATTGTTTTAAATATTCTTCTAGTTTTTTAGATTGAGTTTCTTTCCCTGAACAATCAGTTCCTTCTATTACTATTATTTTACCTTTCATATTGCCTCCTACTCTTCTATTTCATTATTATCATTAAATGGGACAAGTAAGAATTTTTTACTTGCTAGAAAATCACACATATGAACAAAGTTTTGGTATTTTGTTTTTGGCTTTTCTAATACTACATTTCCATTATAATCTTCTATCCATGGACCCATGTGTGTTTTTATAACATCTGCTATAAATTTAGCATCTTCTTCATTTAATTCAAATTTATCTTTATTATCTAGTATGAAATTTGCCATTAGTATAGGATGATCAAATCTAGTATATTTTTCTTGTGGGTTTCCTGATTTTAGACCATCATGTACAAGTAATGCTAATAACATTAAATCTTTTTCATGAGATGTATATTTATCTCCTATTGTAGGATTTTCTAATAATTCAAAACCTATTTTCATAGCTGCTTTACTATGTCTTAATAGGCCTCCTTCTCCTAATGCATATTTTGGATGATATTTACCTGTAGAAGATGCTGGAACGCTAAACCAATAATCAGGTAATTCTTCTAATATTAGAATTAAACTATTTCTTATTTTTTCATCTTTAATATATCCTAATTCTTTATTAAATTGATCTTCCATTATCTTTCACCTTCTAACAATTCTACAATTACACTATTACTAATATACCATAAATTAGTTGGTATAGAAAGATGATTATCTTTTAACTCTAGAAGATTTTTTTCTAGTAAGTCTTTATAATCATAGTATTTTTCTAAATCATTATGATATGTATCTTTAAATTCTTTTAGATTAATTCCTTCTTTTGTTCTTAATCTTAAAATAATTTCATAATATATTTTATCTTTTGTATTTAAAAATTCTATTCCGTTATCTTTCATATAATCATGGTTTAAATATTTAGTTAGAGATCTTGTTTTGGTATATCTTATATTATTTAAATATCCACTACTTGAAAGTCCAAAACCATAGTAATGTTTATTTTCCCAATATGAATAATTATGAATTGAACGATATTCTTTCTCTTTAGCAAAATTACTTATTTCATAGTGATCATATTCTTTTAATTCTTCTCTTATTAGTTCATACATTTCTCTATCGAGATCTTCATTTATATTTTTAGTTTTCTTGTTATTTAATACAGTATGTTCTTCTATCATTAGAGAATATGTAGATATATGAGTTATATCTAATGATTTAACAAATTCTATATCTTTTTTTAGATCATCTATTGTTTCATTAGGAAGAGCATATATTAAATCTATATTTATATTATTAATACCTATATCATGACAATATGAGATTATTTCTTTTACTTTATTTTTATCTAGTGTTCTATTTAATAAATTTAAATTCTTATTAATTGTAGATTCTAGACCAAAACTTATTCTATTTATATTATATTTTTTAAATAAGTCCAGTTTTTCTTTAGAAATTGAGTCGAAATTACATTCAATAGTGTATTCTTTTATATTTGATATTTTTAATTTTGAAATAATATTAAATAACTTTTCTAATTGCTTTATATCTAGTGCTGAAGGAGTTCCTCCTCCTATATAGACTGTAGTTATTTCTTCATTTTGATAAGTGTCTTTTATTTCTAATTTTAATTCATTTAAGTAGTCATCTACTATTTTTTTATTATAGAATACTTTTGAAAAGTCACAATATGAGCATATATTATTACAGAAAGGTATATGAATATATGCTCCTATCATTTTCCTTCTCCTGTAGATAGTATTGATAAGAATGCTTCTTGAGGTAGATCTACATTACCTATTTTTTTCATACGTTTTTTACCTTCTTTTTGTTTTTCTAATAGCTTTTTCTTTCTAGTAATGTCTCCTCCATAACATTTAGCAAGTACGTCTTTTCTTAGAGCTTTTACAGTTGATCTTGATATTATCTTGTTACCTATTGCTGCTTGTATTGGTATTTCAAATAATTGTCTAGGTATAACTTCTTTTAGCTTTTCTACTACTGCTTTTCCTCTGTTATAAGCAAAATCTTTATAAACTATTATTGATAAAGCATCTACTACTTCTCCATTTATTAAGATATCCATTTTTACTAGATTTGACTCTTCGTAATCTTTTATTTCATAATCAAATGAAGCATATCCTTTTGTACATGATTTTAATCTATCAAAGAAATCAAATACCATTTCTGATAATGGTAATTTATAGTCTATTTGTACTCTTGTAGTATCAATATAGTCCATATTAATAAACTCTCCACGTTTATCTTGACATAGTTTCATTATATCTCCTATGTATTCTGATGGTGAGAATATTGATGCTTTTACAAATGGTTCTCTAGTCTTTTTAATTGATTCAGTTTTTGGCATTTTATATGGAGCATCTACTTCCTGGATTGTTCCATCATTTAATACTACTTCATATACTACTGATGGAGATGTTGCGATTAAATCTATATTGAATTCTCTTCTTATTCGCTCTTCTACTATTTCCATGTGTAATAAACCTAGAAATCCTGTTCTAAATCCAAAGCCTAGAGCTTTTGATGTTTCTGGTTCATAAGATAGTGCTGAATCATTTAATTTTAATTTATCTAGTGCTTCTCTTAAGTCTTCAAATTTTGTTGGGTCTATTGGATATAGTCCGGAAAAGACCATTGCTTTCATTGGTTTATAACCTGGAAGTGGTTCTTTTGCTTTATTCTTTTCTAGAGTTATTGTATCTCCTACTAGGATGTCTTCTAAACTTTTAATTGATGCATAAATATATCCTACTTCGCCTGCTGTTAGTTCTGATACTTTTTTCTCTTTTGGAGTATCTATTGATATACCTAATACTTCATATGTTGCATGAGTTTCCATCATCTCTATGATATCTCCAACACGTACTTTTCCATCGACTATTCTTACTGATGTAATTATTCCTCTATATGGATCATATTCTGAATCAAATATTAATGCTCTTAGAGGATCTTCTTCGTTTCCTGTTGGTGATGGGATATTTGTTATTACTTTATCTAATAATTCTTCTATTCCTTCTCCAGTTTTTCCTGAAACTTTAACAATTTCTTCTTCATTAAATCCAATATTAGTTAATTCTTCTATACACTTATTTATATCTGCACTAGGTAAATCTATCTTATTAATTGCAGGTATTATTTTTAAATTATTGTCTAGAGCAAGATATAGATTTGCTAGAGTTTGAGCTTGTACTCCTTGAGTAGCATCTACTACTAATATTGCCCCTTCACAAGCTGCAATAGAACGAGATACTTCATAAGAAAAGTCTACATGTCCTGGAGTATCTATTAAATTTAGATAATACTCTTCATTTTCTTTTTTATATATTAATTGAACAGCATTTAGTTTTATTGTAATTCCTCTTTCTCTTTCAATTGCCATATCATCTAACATTTGTGTTTTTATATCTCTTTTTTCTATAGCGTTAGTTATTTCTAATATTCTATCTGCTATAGTGCTTTTTCCATGATCTATATGGGCAATTATACAAAAGTTTCTTATGTTTTTCTTATTCATATTGCACTCCTTTCAAGTTATTTAATTATAACAAAAATAGACAAATATTTCTACTTGTCTATTAATAAGTTAATTTGCTTGATTCAAATGAGTATGAGCCTCTAGCATTAGGTTTAAATGTATAAGTAACTACATTTGCACTTTCATATTCTGATGGTTTAAATATGTGATTTGGATCTTGACCTATTGCTTCATCAATTTTTACTGTGTTCTCATAATCTCTATATATTATACAATCATACGTATTTGAAGCATTCTTATTACATTTTGGGAATATTACTTTTTCTTTAATTACAATTTTATCTCCATCTAATTTTGCTGAAGATAATTCTCCATATACTCTAATTGTTTCAATGTTTTGTGCTTCATCTTCTACTTTATCTGTAAAGTATATAGTATATCTTTTCTTATCTGCATTATAGTTTAATTGACCTGAATTCTTATCTTCTTTTACAAAATCAAATGTATAGTTAAGTGATGATGCAGTTACATATTTTACTCCATCTCCGAAAAATTCTTGCATATATTGTTGTATTTTTGCTGATGATATATAGTATTCTACTACTCCGGCTTCATTATTTGTTCCTGTCTCTCTAAAATCACTTGTTTCTGTTAGAGATAAAGCGTAATAGAACTTTTCATAATTAGTAAAATTCTTTTCTGTTACAGATGGTTCTGATACAAATTTATAGTATCTTGGACCTCTTGCTCCATATTTTACTCTATCATATAAAGCAACTACTCTTTCATCATCTAATGCTAATTCATTAGATACAGGTTCAACAGGTTCTCTTCTATTAAATATTAAATTAAATATTATAAAGAAAGTTACTCCAAATAAAACAGCTACTCCTATTACAACTATTGTTGTAAATTTTTTATTTGCTCTAGAAGATGATTTCTTTTTAGATATATTTTTTCCAAATTTTATATCAGTATCATCATCATTGTTAACTACTTCATTTGCTAGTGGATCATCAGAAAGATTATCTTGATCTAATAAATCATTTACATCTCCACCTTGATCAACTAAATCTTTAAAATCAAAGTTTGATTCTTTGTTATTATTCATTTTAATATCCTCCTACTATAATATATCAAATTTATTTGAAAAAAAAAAGAATATTAATTATTCTTTTCCATTATAATTACACTTTTATTTGTAAAATCTATTTTGTTTAATATATTTATAAGAGTTTGATAATCTAATGATTTAATTCTTTCATAGTAATTATCTTCTATTTCTCCTGCTTCTAATTCATCCATCATTAAGTCATAATTCATTCCTTCTACTGATTCACTACCCTTAATATAATCAGCTAGAATTACTTTTTTCATTCTTTCAAATGATGATTTATCTATTTTTATATTATTTAGTGTATTTTCAATTATTTTAAGTAATTTATTTTTATCTTCTGTAATAGCATTTAATTCTAATATTGTAAAATTGTCTACTTTAGTTGTATACGAATCAAAGTAAGTAAATAAATTGTTTATATGAGCTTCTTCAAGAAATTCTGATGTTCTTCCAAATAATAGATGTTCTATTATCTTAATATATAGTCTTTTTTGTTTATCTTCTATATCTCCTAGAGTATCTCTATTTATTTTTATTCCTATAATTAATTTATCTATAGCTATATCTCCTGTAATTATTTTATTAGTTACTACTACTTTGTCTTTTTCATTTATTTCAGGAATTTCAAATTCTACATTTTCTTTTTTTGCATAATTAGAATTCATAATAATATTATGAGCTTCATCTCTATCGAAGTTTCCTGTTATTACTAAATACATATTATTTGGAGAATAGAAAGTATTATAACAATCATATAAATCTTCTTTAGTTATTTTTTTTATTGTATCTACTGTTCCTCCGATATCATATTTTCTAGGATTTTCATGATATAAACTTTCTCTCAAGGTTCTTACTAATATTTCTTCTGGATTATCATTGTACATTTTTAATTCTTGAGCAATTATTCCTTGTTCTTTTTCTACATTTTCATCAGTATAGTAAGGCTCAGATACAAATTTTAATAAATACTCTAAGTTTTCTTTAAAATTTGTTGTTCCTGCACAATAATAAGCTGTATAGTCAAATGATGTTGATGCATTTACCATTGATCCACTTTTTTCAAAGAACTCAAATGGTTTTTCTCCTGATTCTTGCTCAAAATTTTTATGTTCTAAGAAATGTGCTATACCTAAAGGTTTATCATAATTTTTATTATTAACACTAAATTTATTATAATTACTACCATATCTAGTTACTAAAGTTACCATGTATTCCTTTTTATTAGGAATATTTAAATAATATATTTTAAATCCATTGGGTAATTTTTCATAATAATAAGTTAAATCTATTTTATTTATCTTTTTACTTTTCATTTTTAACACCTTCTAGTAAATATATATTTTGTATCTTTATCTTTTTACTTAGATTAACTATATCTTCTTTAGTAACTTTATTTATTAGTTCTCTTCTTTTATCTAATTCATCTAATTTTAGTGTATCTACATCAATCATATAATTAATTAATGATCTAGCATTTTCATCTATTGCGTCAAAATCATTATTAATTAATGTTTTAAAATTATTAATTTCTTCTTCAGAAATATTTCCTTTTTGTATATCTTTAATGATCTTTTTAATTAATTTAACTGTTTTTTTATAATTAGTATTATCTATTCCAGCGTTTATAGTTAATACATTATCAAACATTCTATAATTTGAATAAATATAATAACATAGAGATTCTTTTTCTCTTACTGTATTAAATAATTTAGAAGATGATCCTCCTCCTAAAATATATGATAAGAATGATGATACATAATATCTTTCATAATTTGTTGTTTTATCTAATTTTGATAGTATTACTAATATTGATTGTTCATTATTAATTGTTTCAACGTATTCTTTTTCTTTTAATAATTTAGTATTTAATTCATAAGATTCTGGATTTTTATTATTATTTATTAATTTTTTAAAATACTTATCAATATAGTTTTCTATTTCATCTAATTCGATATTTCCTACTACATAGAAATCTATGATATTTGTTTTAATCATTTCTTTATAGTATTCATATAGATTATATTCATTTATTTCATCTAAGTCTTCTATATATCCGATGATCCTATAAGATAGTATTGAGTCATCATAAACTTCTTTTGCTCTAACAGCTGCATATAATGGAGCATCTTCTTTTATAGTAGATAATCTTGCTTTGGTTTTTTCTTTATATAGATCTACTTTATCTTTTCTAAAGTGATTATCTTCTATTAGTGGATCTAATAATAAATCACTTAATAATGATATAGATTGTTCTAAAATACCTTTTTCTGTATATTTTTCATCTAGTACTTTGATAGATAATGATGTATTTAAGTAGTTTCCTATTCTATTATTTACAAATTGAATATTCATACTATATAATTCTTCTTTTCTAATATTTATTTTTCTTTCAGAGTTATATTTTCTAGAACTTGAAAATAATACATTATATAGTAAAGCTCTTCTAGTTATATTTTCTTTTAGAATAGGTTCTCTTAAAGATATTTTTATTGTTGTTTGCTTGAATTTATCTGTTTTATATAGATGTATTCTATATCCTCTACTTTCATCATAAGTGGTTTTCATAATCTCCTCTTTTCTATATGATTGATTCTAATGCTAATTCAATCATATTGTTTAATCCTGTTTGTCTTTCTTCACTCGATAATGATCTTTTATCATATAGTGAATCTACTACTGTTGATAAAGTTGTTGCTTCTATTTTGAATTTATTAGCTAAATAGAATAATGCAAAAGACTCCATTTCTACTCCTAGACATGTTTTGTCTTTATAATTACTTCTAAATTTATCAATATCATCACAATATAAATCAAATACATCACTAGTTATTATTTTACCTACTTTTACAGGGATATTTAATTTATTAGATTTCTCTTCTATTATTTCGTTTAACTTCTTTGAAGAATCTACATAATCTTTATCTACATCATCTAGTAATTTTGTAAAATATGAATAAGAATATGCTCCTGTAGATAATAGTAAATCTTGTAGTTTTACATCTTTGTTAAATGAACCACAAGTTCCTATACGAATAATCTTTTTAACATTGTAATATTTAATTAATTCATAGGCATATATTCCCATACTAGGTATTCCCATTCCTGATGAGGCTATAGTTACTTTTTTACCTTTATAATAACCTGTATAGAAATACATGTTTCTTACTTTATTTACAATTCTATAATTATTTAAATAATGTTCTGCTATATACTTAGCTCTTAATGGATCTCCAGGTAATAGTACTATTGATGCAATATCTTCTTCTTTTGCTTCTATATGTGGTGTTGGCATTGTATCACTCCCTTTTTATTAATTACATTATAGCAATTTTAAGTACAAAAAAAAAGTAGATTATTCGTAATCTACTTCTACTCTTGCTATACTATTTCCATCTTGTGGTACTTGAAATGTTATTTGATCTGTTGCATTTGGTTCATATGATTTACGTATGTATATAGTAGTCTTATAGATAACAGCATCATTAACATTGTATACCCTGATATTAGCTCTTTCTACATATACAGTAGATTGACCAATATTTTGAATATTATATGTCATAGAAACAGGGTTTATACTTTGATTAACTTGTAAATTAGAAGATATTACTGTATCTAGATAATTAAATGTATCATCAGATTCAATATTCTTTTCTGCTGATTCTTCTTTAACTTCAGGCTTATAAGCACTATCTCTTAATTCAAATCCTAATTCTATTCCTCCGAATAAAGCTACTATTGAGAAGATTCCCATTATCATAAACACTTTATTCAATTCTTTATTATTTCTTATCTTCATATTCATTCCTACCTTTAATTATATTTTATTTTAAATATAATTTTTTGACAATATGAATTATTTCTTTTTTACAAAAATTTACAAAAAAAGTAGAAGGTTTACTTCTACTGATATTTTTCCATTTGTTTCATCATTTGATTTATTTGTTTTTGATTAGGCTTTCTTCCCATTTGCATCATTAATGCTTTTATCATTTCTTCATTTATAGGAGGATTATCTTTTAAATATTTCTTCATAACAAATCTTGCTACAAAGAATCCTATGATAGCTCCTACTACTAATCCTAATAATACTAATAAAATATCATGTAACATAAAATCATCCTTTCTATTTAATTATTTCTTCTATTTTTGATTGTAGTGAATCTATATCAAACTCAAAGTGTTTATATACATCATCTTTTGGTGCGGAAACGCCAAATTCATTGATGTTTATTACATTATTTAGATTATATATTATTTTATACCAATCTTTTGAATTTGAGGCTTCTATTACTATTTTTTTGATTTCTACTGGTAATACTTCATCAATATATTCTTTATCTTGAGATAAGAATCTATTTATATTTGGTACTGATACTACTCTAATACCTATACCTTTACTTTGCAATTTAGTTGCGATATCAATACATTTAGATAGTTCTTCTCCTGATGAAATTAATATTGCTTTTTTATCTGTTTGGAAGTCTCTTGCTATATATCCACCTTTTACTACTTCATTTGTTTTAGTACAATTTAGTATTGGTAATGTATTTCTTGAAAGTAATATTGCACTAGGATTTTCTTTATTAGAATATATTACTTTATATGCTCCAATTATTTCATTAACATCGGCTGGTCTAAATACTTCTAGATTAGGCATATCTCTTAATTGAGATAGTTGTTCTATTGGTTGATGAGTTGGTCCATCTTCTCCTACACTGATTGAATCATGAGTAAATATATAAGTTATTGGAAGATGCATCATACAAGCTAATCTAATTGATGGGAACATAAAGTTAGAAAATGCAAGGAATGTTGATGCATAAGGCCTTATTCCACATAAAGCTAAACCATTAGAAATTGCAGCCATTGCATGTTCTCTTACTCCATAATAGATATTTTTACCTTTATAATTATCTTTTGAGAAGTCTCCTACCTCATCTACATATGTACAAGTTGGTTTAAATAAATCTGCGCTTCCTCCTAATATATATGGATATTTAGTTACTATAGAAGAAAGTATTTTGCCTGATGTAACTCTTCCTTTTTCTTCCATTTTTTCAGGTAGTTGATAAGCTAAATTCTTTAAATCGATTGATTTATCTTCACTTGTTAGATAATCTATTACTTCTTTAGCTTCATCATCTAAATTTTCCACTTCATTGATAAATTTATCATTTAATTTGAAACATCTATCATTGACGTTTTTTCTAAATTCATCTAGTAAGTTTTGAAATACTGTAAATGGTACATCTCTAATATCTAACTTATTTTTTAATTCTGTTACTTCTTCTTCTGTTAGAGGTGTTCCATGTACATCAGATGTTCCTTCTTTAATAGAATGTTTTCCTATTATAGTTTTTATAGCAATTATAGTTGGTTTAGTAGTTTCAGTTTTAGCTTCTTCTATTGCTTTAGATATTTCTTCATAACTATCTCCGTTTTCTACTGTAATTACATTCCAATTTATTGATGAAAAACGTAGAGTTAGGTTTTCATTAGTACTTTTTGATACTTCTCCATCTAAACATACTCCATTCATATCATATAGTACTATTAATTTATTTAAGTTATAGTTTCCGGCTAATACGCATGCTTCGTATGATGCTCCTTCCATAAGGTCTCCATCACTAGCAAGCACATAAGTATAATAATTAATCAAATCTTTTTTCTTATCGTTAAAATATGCATTTAGGTATCTTTCTGCCATAGCTATACCTACTGCTGATGATATTCCTTCTCCTAATGGACCTGTAGTCATATCTACTCCTGGAGTTTTTCCATATTCTGGATGACCTGGAGTAATTGAGTCTAGTTGTCTAAATGATTTTAAATCATCTAATGTAATTGGGAATCCTGCAAAGAATAATGTTGAATATAATAGAGCACTTCCATGTCCTGCTGACATAATAAATCTATCTCTATTAAAATAATTTGGATAATTAGTATCTATATTTATATGATCTTTATATAATGCATATAATATTGGTGCTGCTCCAAGACAAATTCCAGGATGACCACTTTTAGCATTAGTAATCATATCAATACTTAGAGATCTAATATTATCAATTATTTTATTATCAATAGTCTTTTCTCTTTCTAATAACATAACTATCTCCTTTTCTTCTTTACATTATAACAAATAGATATTTGTTTTTCAATTATTCATGTTATAATTAACTTGTTGCCGATTTAGCTCAATTGGTAGAGCAACTCATTCGTAATGAGTAGGTTGAAGGTTCGATTCCTTCCTTCGGCACCAGGTTGATGAAAAACTTGAGTTTTCGAGTAATTATAAATATTAACTAGAAAGATATTCTAGTTTTTTTGATTCACTTAATGGAAATTCTAATATAATAAAATTAATATATTATTTGAATAATAATACACTTTTTTATAAAAATATGATAAAATATACCGAAACAGAGGTGTTCAATGGAAAGCGTTGAGTCAAGTAATTTTGATGTAAAAGAGTACTTTGCTAAAATTAAAAAAGCACTTCATAATTTGGGGTATGGAGATAGAATTATTGATATTAGTGTTGCTGTAACTTTATATGAAAATTATGGTAAAGATGTTAGTGAAGAAACATTTGCAAATGAAGTATTAGGTGTAAAAACTACAAAATATAGAAAAGCCAAGGCTAATAATACAAAGATAAAAATTTTAAGTAATGATTCTTTAAATGATGAGGAAATAGAAGCGCTTAAACAAAAGTTATTTAGTCTAGGGTATTCAATGACTAAAGTAAACTATGATGAATTTAGAGTATTATATAATACTTTTGGCTATGGATTATTAGAGAGAACTTTTGCCATAAAAGTTCTTAATTTAGGCTATGGAAATTTTAGGAATATAAAAGAGAATAATGGATGTAATGCAATAATTTTAAAAAATAGTGGAAATATTGAAAATACTATATCTAAGATGATAGAAGAAGGTTATGAAAACTATGTTATTAGAGGTTATGATGATTTTCTTGCATTATATTCAAAATTTGGCTATTCATTTAGTATGACTTTTTTTTCGGAAAATATTTTAAAAATATCATATGATGATTATAGAAGATTACGAAAAACTAAAGTAGAATTAAGAGTTTTATCATCTGATAAATCTGATAATGCTATAGAAAATCTAAAAAGAGTCTTAGAAAATAATGGTTATACTGGAATGGTAATCAACTATGAAGATTTTTTAAAGTTGTACCAAGAATATGGAACTCTATTTTCAGAGAAAGATTTTGCTTTAAAGGTTTTGAATTTATCTCTAGATAGTTATAAATCTTTAAAGCTAAAAAATTCTAGAGCTAAAATATTAAATGATAGGAATTCAAATTATAATTATCAAAGTATTAAAGATGAACTCGTAAAACAAGGATTCTGTAATAAAGCAATAGATTATGAAGAATTTAAACAATTATATTTAGATTATGGTAATGGCATTGACGCGAAAGAATTTGCATTATATGTACTTGATTTGTCGTTAGATGGCTATAGAGCTTTACGAAGAATTAATAATACTGATAAGTTTAAAATATAAAAAAATGAAATACCTAAGGAAATAGAAAGAATAAAAAAGATTATTATTTCTAAAGGGTATTCAAATAAAAAAATTTATTATGAGGAATTGCATGCTTTATATTTAGAATATGCTACTTTTATAAATGAAAGACAATTTGCAATGCAAGTATTAGAGATTGGAAGTTCACATTATCAAAATATAAAATATAGTCTAAAAAATAATAAACGAATTGGCGTAGTTGTTTTACCTTTTAAAGAATTGACTATAGATGATATAAGAAAAATAAAAGAAGAATTAATTGAAAAAGGATATGAAGGCGCAAGACTTACATCAGAGGAAATAGATAAACTATATTTGAACTATAGCAGTATTATGAGTAGAAGTCGATTTTTAGAAGATATCTTAGGAATTTTTAAAGTTCCCTATAATCCAAATTATAAAATTACTGTTTTAAGAAAAACTGATAATTTAGATGATGATGAAATTGAAAAACTAAAAAAAGAAATATTTAATAGCGGTTATTATTATAAAAAGATTAGACCTGAAGTTGTAGATGAATTATACAGGATGTATGGATCTGAACTAACTTATAATACTTTTGTAACTAAAGTATTAGGTATAACTAGAAAACAAATTGGTGACGCTAAAATACATAATAGTCTTGTTAGAGTAATAGATATTAATGTAAAAAACACGATGGAAATGATATCAAGAAAACACTTAACTGGGATTCGTTATTATTCTAAGGATGAAATTATTTCTATTTGTAATAATTATAATGTTAGTTTAGATGATTTTTTACTCTATTCACTTTTAAGAAATGTAGAACGTAATCATGATACATATATCGAATTGTATAAAAATGTTTTAATTAATCACGATCAATTATGGATTGGAAATAATAGAGTTAGTAATGAGATAATTTCAAAATATTATACTGAAATAGAAAATAAAATAATGGATGTTATTAAATCTGTTAGAAAAATGTATCCCATAGCCTATGGTAATAATCAGACTGCAAAAGATGATTTTCAAGAACTATTATTATTCTTTATCGAGAATGGTTCAGAAATAGAAAAGAATTTTATGGTATATGATGATGATAATTGGATTAGATGTTTCTATAATAAATTGAAAAGAAAGCTTTTAATTAATGTTTATAATAGAATTCGTGTTTCTACAAGTATTATTGATTATTATGGGAATAGTTATAAAGATGGTAGAGATAAGGAATTTGCTGATGAGAAAACTGATACTGAAGAAACTGCTATTGAATCACTTGAAAGTAATGATAATTCTAAAAAAGTTAGTTGTGTTTTATCGTTTGGACAACTATTGTTAAATGGAAAATCTATAGTTGAAGCAAAAAAGATTATTTGTGATGACTATTCTATTTCAGAGGTAGATTTCTTAAATTATATGAATCTTTATATGGATAATCATGGTATTCAAAATTTTGATTTAAGTATTTTAGAGGTTGGCAAAAAAAGTGATTCAGTTTCTGCAAAAAAAATCAAACTTAGAAAAAATTAATATGGTTAAATTTAATGTTACATTTAATAGAAAAAAATAAAGTAGTATTTCTACTTTATTTTTTATTTATTTTTTTTATGATAATTTTACTTTTACAGTTTTTTCTTTGTATTCTCTTCCTGATGGATAAGCTATAGTTAATTCTATTTCTTCTCCTTTATTCTTTTCATCTAGGTATTCTGATATTACACTGAATTCTTCTACTTTATTTCCATCTATTTCAGTAATTATGTTTCCTATTTCTAATCCTGCTTTATCTGCGCCTGATCCTTTTGTTATTTTTTGAATATAAAATCCTTTTGGTAGGTTTGATGTATTTTCATAATCAGTAGTCATAAATCCTTCTACTCCTATTGATCCTCCAGATAAGTCGTCTTCTCCATTCATTAATTGATTAATTAAATCTTTTACATCTGATATTGGAATAGCAAATCCCATACCTTCAATGCTTGCTGTTGTTGATGTTGCGGCTGCTGAATATTTTACTGAATTTATTCCTACTACTTCTCCTTGTGCATTTAGAAGTGCTCCTCCAGAATTACCTCCATTGATGGCTGCATCAATTTGAATCATTTTTGTTCTAGTATTATCCGTAGTCACTTCTCTATTTAGGGCACTTACTACTCCTGTTGTTACTGATTGACCATAACCTAGAGCATTTCCTATAGCAATTATTCCATTACCTACTTTTAGTTTATTACTATCTCCTATTGTTGCGATAGCAATACTTTCTATAGTACTTGGTTTTATATCGTTTAATGCTACTTTGATTACAGCAATATCTTTCTTTTCAGATACTCCTACTACAGTAGCATCATATGATTTTTCATCATAGAATGTAACTGTTAATTCTTCAGCTCCTTCTATTACATGATAATTTGTAAGAATTAAAATATCACTATCAGTTTTACTTATTATTATTCCTGAACCTGCACCTTCTGCAGTATATTCTTGGCTTCCTCCAAATATTGATGGACCATATTGACCAGATGATATTAATGTTTTACTAGTTATAGCGACAATAGATGGCATTACATTGTCAACTATTTCAGAAACATCTGTTAAATATATTCCTTCTTTGACTTTTGTAGTTGTTTCAGTATAGTTTAACTCTGCACTTTTTTTCTTAGATGAAGGTAAATTAATAATATCGTATTTAATTAATGCATATCCAATTAAACCTAATATAACAACTAATATAAGAAACTTGAAGAAACTTCCTGCTTTATTTTCTTTTCTAGGAACTTCTATATATACTCTTTCTACTTCTACCTCTTTATCTTCTTTCTTTTTCTTTGTTTTTTCTTTTTCTTTTTCCATTTTATTCACCTCGTTATATTTTTATCTTCTTTTTATTAAATGAATATTAAATAATATCATCATTATTTATATATTTAATTGTCATTTGATGCAAATCTTCCATTTTCTTATCTAATTCTTTCATATCTTCTGCACGATTTTTTAATTCTGTTTTTATTTCTTCTGGAATATTTTCTGGTAGTTTATACCTTAACTTGTGATCTAGGGAACTCCAACAATCCATCGCAATTGTTCTTATTTGTATTTCTGCTTCTATATATTCAGTCGATGCATATAGATTTACAGGTATTAATACATTTATATGATAACTTGTATATCCTGATGGTTTTGGCTCTTTAATATAATCGTTTATATTTTCTATTTTAAATTGTTTAGAATTTTGAATACGATTTGCTATTTCATAGACATCTGATAGAAATGAACATACTATTCTTATTCCTACAATGTCATGTATATGATTTACTAAATTTTCAAAATTTACCTCATATTTTCTTTTTATTAATTTATTTATAGCACTATCTAGTGATTTTATTCTAGATTTTGTATGTTCTACAGGATTATATCCTAATTCATATTCATATTCTTTTATAAGTATATTTATTTCATTTTCTAGTATATCTTTGGCAAAATTATACTTTAAAAACTTTTTTTTGAATTCTTCGTTATGTTCAATCATTTAATCACCTAATTTATTATAACACAAAATGTAAAGTTTTTGTTTTTAGTTTTATATTTCTTTTATATATGTTATTTTATAATTGGAGGTAAGTTATGAGTAAATTTAAAAAGATAGGTATTATTTTAACTGTTGTTGTATTGACTTTTCTACTAACTGGATGTGGCTCTAAAAAAGTAAAAACTACAAAAGATTTTACTGCTTTAGCTAATAGTTATAATTTAAGCACTCAAAATGTTAAAGAGTCTCAATATGCATCTGATGATTCTATTAAAGAAGGATATGTTGCTTATAATAATAATTGGCAAATTGAGTTCTATGTTTTAGATTCTGTAAAAACTGCATCATCTAATTTTGATACTAATGTAGAAATATTTAAAGGATCTAAAGGAAGTACTTCTTCTTATGTTGAACTTGAAGGTAAAAATTATAATTCTTATAATTTAATTAGTAATGGTCAATATATGTATATTTGTAGAGTTGATAATACATTTATTTATGCTAATGTTAGTGAAGAATATAAAGATGATGTAAAATCATTTATTAAAGAATTTGGATATTAATTTAATACATTAGAGATATTTATCTGGATAATAGAAATGTAAAAAGGACCTAGTGGTTTATAATAAAGATAAAAAGACGAGTATTACTCGTCTCTTTTTAATCTTTTTTACTTCTTCTTAATTGTTTGACTCTTTTGCTACTTCTTAATAATGATAATACTCTATTTTCTTTTTCTTTTATTTCTTCAGTTGTCAAATTGAAATATTTTGATAATTCTTCTTCTGTATAGTCTTCTTGATATTTTAACATAATTAATGTTAGATCATCTTGAGGTAATGTTGATAAGACTTGCATCATATTTGAACTTAGTAATGATTGCTTTTTTTCATATGGGTTATTTTGGTCTGCTATAGATTCTATTCTTGCTTTTTCTTTTCTAGTTCCTTTGTCATCTTTATATCTAGAATCATCTAAAGAATAAACATTATTTTCTTTTCTATATTTTTTTAGATAAGTTCTAAAGTAACCTTTAACTGTTAAATCCATATATTTAATCATTTGTCCTTCAGTATTTAGATTAGTTCTATTTACTACAATTAATAAATAATATTTAATTTCATTTTCAAATTCTTCATAACTACTTGTATTATATTTAATTCCATATTCTGCACATAATGAGTATAAAGTTTTCTTAATATATCTTTTTTGTCTTTCAATTATTTCACTTCTTGTGTCGTACAATTCACTTTTATATATTCCTATCAAATCATATAGTTTTACATCTTCTATATCTATATTTTGTCTTTTTATATTTTCTATAAGTGACAATACTTCTTCTATTTTTTCATCTGTAATCATTCTAAAACCATTACTGTTTCTTCTATCTGAAAAATACCATATCATATTAATAGCTTGGTTATATGTAAAATCCATTTCTATTAATTCTTTTACATTTTCATAATCAATTTTTAGTTTTCTACAGATTTCTATTATTTCATCGATATTGTTAATTCCTTTATTTTTAATTTGATTAAATATTTCATTAATAGCTCGAATTTCTAATCTTTTTTCATATTCTTTTAAGTATTGTTCTATAATTGTATCACTATCTATTGGATTACCTGTTGCTTCCATTTTTTTTATTCTATTTGTTATTGCTAAATATGGATAACCATTTTCATTACAAAATCTTGCAAGAGATTGATCTTTATAATAATACTTTGTTATTACGGGTGGGTTTTCTATATAATAATCTTCAATTTGTTTTATTGCTTCTTCTACACTAATATTAGGATTATTTGCATAGTTATTTCTATATCTATCTGTTATTGAATCATATCTTAATCCTATTCTTTTACAAAATGTTGTTAGTGGTTCTCCATCATAGAAGTATTTTATTTGAAAAGCTTGGTATGATTCAACGCATTCATCTATTATTTCTTGTAATGGCCTATCACTTTTTGCTTTTTCTTTAAGTATTGCTCCACGAATTGAATTTGCTTTTAAACCATTTTCTTTTGCATATTCTATTAATGGTATTCCTTTGTAATAGTATTTTATTTGATGCCTTTTAATTGTGTTTATCCCTTCATCTATTAATTCATCGATTGTTTTGTTTGTTCCTCTTTCTATGCTTCTTTCTATAAATGATACAACACTCCGGTATGAAAAATCATTTTTTTTACAATATTCGTAAAGGCTCATTCCTTTATAAAAATATTTACATTCTTGTGGTTTATATTGATCTATAATTCTTTCTATAAATTCTTCTAAACTTAGATCTTTGTAACCTTCAGCGTTTCTATTTCTCTTCATATTGCCTATTATTACGTTGTAATTGATATCATTTTTTTCACAATATTGTCTTAGGGTTGTACCTTTGTAATAATATTTAACATTATTTCTTTCACTATTAATATATTGTTCTATTATTTCTTCTATTGATAGATCAGGTTGTTTTGTTCTTTTTTCTAGTATATATCCTCTTAGGTTTTTATAGTTTATTTCAGGATGTTTTTCACAGTATTCTTTTAATGGTACTCCTTTATAAAAATATTTATAATTTTTATTTTCAAATCCTTCTATTGCTAGAACTACTAATTCATCATTAGATAAATCTGGGTTTTCTTTTTTTAAATTTGCTATTCTTTGAGTTATTGTACTTTTATTCATATCATTTTCTAAGCAATATTGTCTTAGGGTTTTTCCTTTATACATGTATTTGATACCTGTACCACTTGTCTTTATTACCATATCTACTATTTCTTGGTCTGTATAATTTTCATATTTTTTATTATGTTTTTTTTTCCATATTCTTGTTCTTACTGTATCTGGATTTATACCATTATCTTTACAATATGTGGATAGAGGAATTCCTTTATAGTAGTATTTATCTTCTGACATTGTTATATCACCGTTTCTTTTTAATTATTTTATTTATTATGTTTTTTTGATAACTCCATAGCAACTCTTACTTTTTCATTTAATTCATTATATACTTGTTCTTCATCATATTGAATGTGATCTAAATATATATTTAAATCATTTATAAATTCTTGATTTCCTGATGCTTCTGCTATTCCTCTAACTGCTGGGATGATTACTGCTAATTCTACTCTTTTTCTTCCAGATGGTTTGTAATCATCTATAGTTGTAGATTGAATATCATCATATAATTTTTGGTTTCCTGGGTATGAACAATATTCTTCTTTAGAACTTTTATATACGTTATAGGGTTTATACATTTCGTAGTATAAGTCTTTATCATATCTTTTCATAGTTGAAGGATCATATACATAATCTCCTATTTCTATCCAACCATGTCCTGCACAATCTTTTCCATATAGTAATTCTAAGTCTTTATTATCTCCACGTACAAGTAATGCATCTTCAAAACAAAAGAACATATATAAACTTCTATCATAACATTTACCTGGTGGAATTGTAGGCTTTATATATTTTATATGTAAAGACACTGGTATTCCACTTACATATGTATGATTCATTCTTTCATAAAAATCTTCATCAAATGGAACTATTTTTTTGTCTAATATACCTTTAATATATAGCAATTCTAATCTTTTAAAATATAATTTTTTCTTAATAGTATTAAACATTTTATATTCTAAATCCTTTGCTTCTCATATCTTCTTTTATTTCTTTATCAATCGCATCATAATTAATTAAACTTTTATAATGATCTATTTCTCTTTGCAATAGTTCTATTCCTTGATGAGTATACATTTCATTTGGCCTTCCATATACTCTTTCGATATTTGGAATTATTAATGGTGCTGCATATTTATCTCTTTCAATGTCTTCCGGATCATAATCTTCACATTCTCTAACAAATTTGATAATTGCCTCTTTTGGATTAATTTTTCTTACTTTTGGATGTTCCATTAACCAATATAGTTTCTTATCAAATGCAAATCCTACTGAAGTATCATATATAATATGATGTCCATCTTTTGCTGTTCTTTCTACAATACAATGATCTGCAAAATCTGGATTTGTTTTATCTTCATATTCTGGATTTAATCTTAAACTATCAATTGTTGCATATACTAATTGAACATCATCTTCAGTATCTAAAAAAGCTCTAGCCATAAGTGTTGCTCTATCATAACAGTAACCATTAGACATTCCATTTGATAATAATATAATTGATGCTGGAATTCCTCCATAATAAACATTTCTTAGTCTATTTATTAGTTCATCGTCATATGGCGCAATATATCTATTTTTTAATCCCCATATTAATAGTTTATTGTATTTATAATTATGTAGCTTCCATTTGATTTCTTGCGTTCTTTTACTCATCCAAAACACCCCTTTGAATCGGTGTATATTATACCATGAAAGGCCTTATTTTACAAACTCATTAATCATTTTATTATATTAAAAAAGTAGCTTTTATTTGCTACTTTAATTATTATTATCTTCTTGTTTTATTACTTTTTTATGAGGATTTTTATTAGTTTGACTTATATTAGTTGCTGCTTCAAATTGAGTTTGAATTGTTTTCATAAATTTATCTTTGTTTTCTTCTATTATTTTAGCTCTTTCTTCTAGTGGTTTATCAATATATAATTTAGGATTTAATAAATCGATTTCTTCTTCAATTATTCCGTTTTTAATATCTATTTTTCACAAAAAAATCAATCATTTCTGATTGATTATATTTCTTAATGGTGCGAGTAACAGGAATCGAACCTGCATGCCGAAGGCACTAGTTCCTAAGACTAGCGCGTCTACCAGTTCCGCCATACTCGCATAAAAATGGTGGACCCTATAGGACTCGAACCTATGACCGCCCGGTTATGAGCCGGATGCTCTAACCAACTGAGCTAAGGGTCCATGACTATTTAATAATAGCATATATTTATTTGTTTTACAATATTTTTTTAAAAAATTATTTAAAAAAGTAGAGAACTATTCTCTACTTATTTAACATATTTAATAAATTTATTTTGAACATGTCTTTTTTAGGATTTTCTTTAGAAATCATTACTCCTTTATATGTTGATAGTTCGGCTCTATGTCCTTCATCTAATATACCTTCTGGAGTAATATTTGTTAATAGAATAATACCTTTTTCTGTATATACTGTATAATGAAGAGTAATATCTCCGTGAACTTTACTAAATAGTTCATCTGTAGGTAGTATTAATTCATAACTAACTATATTATTCTTTTTATCTTCATTAACTAGTTTTCCTAAGAATTTACCTCTTCTTAATTCTGGATAGTAATTAAATGTTAATTTCTTATATGCAAGCATATTATATTTTCTTACTGATCTTTCTTTTTTTCTGAAGTCATTCTCGTCTAAGTATTCAAATATATAATTTTTTTCCATATATTCAACCCCCTTACGTGGTTACTTAAGGTAGACCCCCTACCCTCAAAGTATTTGTATTATAGCATAATTTCCACAAAATGTCAAATATTTCTATATATATCAATAGAAAAAGAGCTTTTCTAGCTCTTTTTATTATATTCTTCTGATTGCTGCTAACTCTTCTGGAGAAGCTGCTTCTAGATTAGCAATATAAGTATTTACTAATTCTTCATCACTTATACTTCCTGTTGTTGTATAATCTTCGTATTGATCATTATCATTTGATTCAAAATGTACTTCAGCAGGTTTAGATTCTTCTTTTGGTTGTTCTGCTGGTTTTGACTCTTCGTGATTAGTCTCAGCAGGTTTAGATTCTTCTTTTGGTTGTTCTGCTGGTTTTGACTCTTCATGATTAGTCTCAGCAGGTTTAGATTCTTCTTTTGGTTGTTCTGCTGGTTTTGACTCTTCATGAGTTTCTGCAGGTTTAGATTCTTCTTTTTTACTTTCTGTTTCTACTGGAGCAGAGTCTGTTCTATCATCGAATTCTTCTCCTGTTTGATTTGAATCTGGTAAATCTTGATTTGCTCCAGTTCCATCTGTTGTAATATCTTTTACAGAATTATCTAGATCTCCATTACTGTTTGAATGTTCATCATCAAAGTCAACTTCATGTCCTGTAAAATCGTTTTCATTAATTGGTTTATCATTGTTTGGATTATTATCATTATTTTTTTCAATTTGTTTATTTGCATCTTCAATTTCTTTATTGAATCTTTCGTCTTCTTGTTGTACTTCTTTTTCTAACTGCTCACGTTTTTTGTCTTCTTTATCTTGTTGTTTCTTTTGTTCTTTATCTGCTTCTTTCTCTGCTGCTTTTTTAGCTTCTTGATTTTCTTTTTCTATTTCTTTATCAACTTTTTCTTCTGCTTCTTTTACAGCTTTTTCTCCAACGTGTTTAACAGCTTCATCTCTATCATCTGTTTCCCATTTTTTTGAAACTTTCTTATATGTAGTATGACTTTCTTTTCTAATTACTGGATCAGAGTATGTTATTATTACCTCTTCATCATAATCAGTATAATACCACCAAGTTCCATCCATTTCTCCATCAACGATATTAAAATGTCCATTTACTAATTCTTGGAATCTTGTTAAGAATGATAATTCTCTATGATTATCATCTATTACATATGCGTTAGCATCTCTTAATTCATCAATGATTAAATCACTTAATTCTTTAAAATCCGCTAATGTTTCATCTAATTCACCACATTCTGATGCAGTTTCTGCTTTAACAAATTCTTTATATGCTATATTGCATTCACCTAATAAGTTAAAGTATCTTATTGCATCATCTTGTAATGTAGGATCTATTTCTAGATTTTGATACATAACTTCTATAGCAGAAATCATTGGTGTAATTGCTAATTTATATTTGTCTAATTCTCTTCCTTGGAATGTAGTTAATGATTCTTCTGAGTGTGCAATACCTACTTCATTTTCACTGAAATCCATCTTAGATACTTCATCGATTGGGAAATCTTTATATAATTCTGCATAGAATTCATTTACTTTTTGCGCTTTTTCTTCATCAGTTTTAGCTTCTTTAATTGAATAGAACATATCTTCATATTTTTGAACGAAAGCTTTTCCTTCATCACTTTCTATTAAATTTGCTAAATTTACTGGCATACTTCTATCTGAAATTACATATGATGCAAATAATTGAAGTGTTGCAACTTTGTAATCTCTATCTAATATTTCTGCATCCAAATCTGCTCCATTGAATATAGTGTGTAGCTTTTGTGCAGAGTAACCATTGTAAGCAATAGTTAATGCAGGTACTTCATATTCCCATTTTAAAGCAGGTTTTATTTCAATTTTTTCTCCAGTTAAATTTCCTTTTTCATCAGTTAATTCTACTGTTTCTTTATATGTATTAGCAAAGTCTCCATTGAAATATCTAATATAGTCTGCCATCATTCCTACAACTTGTTTTTGTTTTTCAGAAGTTGATTCAGCTAATACACTATCAAATGTTCTAACTTCTGCTTCATTTGCTTTTTCAGTCTCAGCTTCATTTACTTCTTTTGTTTCTAATTCTACTTCTGATCCTTGATCTTGATTAATCATTTGACCACTTAATGCTTCAGGTGCATTTTTAAATGCATCTAATATATTTGCTGTAGTAGGACTATTTAATGCATAAGAACTTGTTCCTAGTACTAATGCTAATCCAGCCACTGTTAATACACCATTTCTTACATGATGACTTTTTATTGGTTTTCTATAAAATCTAGAAAATTCTTCTAGTCCTTCAACTGTATCTATAAATACAGGTTCTGCAGTTGAAGCTGATGCTAAAACTGCTTCTCCTCTAGTCATTAAAGTTAATTTTTTGTTAGGTGTTACGCCTATATAAGTAGGTTGACCATTAACTGTAATAAAATAAACTTTTGTATATTTTTTCATAACTTATAACTCCCTTCTTAAGCTTCCTTATATTCACCAGTCATTACCCAACCGTCGTTAAGTAAGCTTTGATCGTTATATGTTGACCATTTATATTTTGTTTTTCCTTCTTCTATAACTTCTCTTGTTTTTTCACTCTTATAACATACTGTTCCGTATAATGGTTTATTGATTGTTGATTTATCTGTTACTTCAATAGTTCTATATACTGGAATTTCTTTAGTTACTAATTCACCACATGATGCTGAAACTGTTGATTCTGTAGTTTCAGAAACTGTTTGGTCAGTATGCTCTGTAGTAATTGGAGTATGTGTAGTTGAAGTTGTTACACTTATATCTCCTTGAGTATAATTGTAAGCATCATAGTAGAAGTTTGGTAATGAAGTACATTTTTCTGTACATTTACTAAAGTCTGCTCCTACGAATTTATAGTGTGTAGTTGCTGTATCTCTTGGTGGGTTTGCATATGATGATCTTCCTGAGTAAGTCCAACCACCTGCTTTAGTAACTGCAGTTGTTTTTGTTGTTGTAATTTTATCTATTGTTGTATATGTTGTTGTATCTGTTATTGCATAAGTTGTATTATCAATAATTACATAATTATATTTAGAACAAGCTTTTTGAGTGTATGAAGCTACTTGTCTTTGTTCTTGTCTTTGTTTTGTAAATGTATCTTTGTATGTACCAATTTGTTCTTTTCTTTCATATAATTGTCTTTTCTTGATACATGCATCATTATTTGTGTCACAAGCTAGTTCTTTAGTATCACAACTTGTTTTTTCCCAGTCAGACCAAGCTGACCACTTACTTAAAGTTGCTCCTGTAACTTTCTTGTATTTATATACATATTCTTTTTCTGGCTCTGGATTACTACATTGAGTAGTATATTCTTCTTCTGTTACTTCATTTCCATCTTTACCATAGTATTTACCTGTTTCTTCGTCATAAACACATTTTTTAGTTTCTGGTGTTGGTGTAGTACATTGAGTATTGTATTCTTCTTCAGTTACTACTAATCCATCTTTTCCATAATATTTACCAGTTTCTTCATCATGATAGCACTTTTTAACTTCAGGATCTTCACTTGGAGTTGGTTCTACTTCTGGTTCAGTACATTGATTAATGAATTCTTCTCTTGTAACTACTGTTCCATTTTCACCATAATAAGTTTTTGTAGTCTTATCAAAAGTACAAATCTTTGGTTGTTCTGGTTCATCTGGTGTTGGTTCAGGTTCAGTACATTCAATAATAAATTGTTCTCTAGTTACCTTAGTACCATTTTCACCATAATATGTATTTGTAGTTTTATCATAAGTACAAATTTTTGGTTGTTCTGGTTCATCTGGTGTATCTTCATCTTCAGTACATTGACTAATAAATTCATCTCTAGTTACTTTAGTACCGTTTGCACCATAATAAGTTTTTGTAACTTTATCATAAGTACAAATTTTAGGTTTTTCTTCACAATCTTTATCACAATTATTATTAATAATGATAATAGTATCATTATCTTCATAATAGTTATTTGTTGTGTTATTTGTAACTGAGTTATCAATATTATTATTAGTTACTGAATTATCAATATTATTATTAGTAATATTATTAGTTACAGAATTATCATAATAATTATTAGTTGTACTTGATTGTTGATTAGATCCAGTTGATTCATAGTAATAATGATTAATTACTGTTGTATTTGGAGTTGGATTATGTGTAATACTTCCATTTCCATTTACAGTGTAACTTGGAGTTACAGCTACATATGATGTAGTTGAAGATGATCTAGAAGATTTTACAAATCCAGTTTCTTCAGCTGCATTTTTCTCACATAAGTAAGAATTACAATAATTGTAACATCCTAAATGAACTAGTATATAATCCTCTTTTTCACTATCTTTGATATTTACCTTTAATAGATATTCATTATCCATTTTAGTAATTTCAACATATGATTTTTCAGTATCTACTGCTTTATTATTTTTATCTATTAAAGCAGTAATGATTTTCTTATCAATCATAGCTTGTAGAGTCATCTTTTCTTTGTCGCCGATGTTTTTAGGCAATCTCTCTGTTGTGTAATAAGATACTGCTGCTTCTTTCATTTCATCTAAATTATCTCTGAAAATTTGAGATGTTAAAGATGAATATGCTAAAGTAGAGCATTCTTCATTGCTGCTGGCTTTACCATCAGCACAATTTTGTTGAACAATCTTAGGTTGAATAAATTTTGGTAATAATAGTACTAAAAGAAGTACAAATACTATTACTAAAATAAGTTTTGTTAGGAAATCTCTAAATGGAAATCCTTTCTTTTCATACTCTGACGTGTACATGATTCTTACCCCCCTATCAACTCACGTGCCTTCTATAATAACTCTAAACATAAAAAAAGTCAAGGAATTTATTAGTTCCTTGACCTTATTTCAACTATAGTTTGTCCTGCATTAAAGTTATCTATTTTATAACTTTCTACATATTTATTCTTTTTTAATACCTCTTGAGTATTTTTAAGTAATATTTTTGTACCTAAACCATGTATGATTATTACTTTTTTATTTTTCATTTTATAATTATCTTCTATGAAATCATTTATTAATACAGTAGATATTTCTCTATTTTCTCCATGCAGATCTAGTGTAGGCAAATTCTTATATAAATCTATCATCAATTTTCTTTATAATTTAGTATTTCTTCTAAATTAACTATACTATATCTACTGCCTATTTTTTTAACTGATAATGCTCCTGTAATATTTGATAATCTAAGGGCTTCTTCTATTGGATAATCATGTATTATAAAGTAAGTAAGTGCTCCATGGAATATATCTCCTGCTCCAGTTGAGTCTATAGGTTTTACTTTTATACTTGGTATTATTTTATATTCTCCATTTAATTTAGTAAAACAACCAAATGATTCTAGAGTTATTATTAAATGATTTTTATATGTTTTTTTCATTTCTTCATATATTTTTATTATTGAATTTATATCATTATAATCCATTACCATATTAGTGAATTCTTCTGCATAGTCATGTGAACATACTAAATATGTTACTAATGGAGCTAGTGCTTTACTTCCTTCTCTTAAATTTCCTGCATCTAATATACTTACGGCATTTGGATTGCTTTCTAATACTTTTATAGCTGTTTCATATTCTTCACCATCAAATACTAAATAATCAAAATTATCTGTTATATCAAGTGTATATGGATGTGTCTTTCTATTAGTGTTTGTTGTTAATACAGTTCTAGATCCATTAGATGTATTAGTTATAATATAACTTGTATCAGTTTCTATGTTATCTACTTTTTCTATATATTTTGTATCTATTCCTATATTTGTATATTCTTCTAATATTTTATTTCCTTCATAGTCATTTCCTAAGACTCCTGCTATTGTAACATCTTCATTCCATTTACCTAATAAGAATCCTGCGTTTGGAGCTGGTCCTCCTCCACATGATATTTTTTTACCTATGTGATATTTTTCATTTTCTTCAGGATAAAAGTCTACTGGTAATGTAGTGTCATAAGTTAAATGACCTAAACATAGTATTTTCATATAATCACCCTCTAATTAATTATAACAAAATAAAAAGTATCTATCTATAAAAGATAAATACTTTACATTAATATATCCAACTATCAAATAGTTTAGTGTTTTCTTTGTAATCATTAGATATTGTAGTTCCACTTACTATAGGATAATATACTATAAAGAATATTATTACTAAGAACATATATACTAACATTAACCAATCTTTTTTACTATTTTTATTTATCTGATAGAAGAAATTAGTTATTGCTAGATATAAGAATGGCAATACAGGAAAATAATGATATAAGAACATTATTCTACCTATAAACATAAATGGTATATACAATGATAGTATTGCTACAAGTAAGAATAATGATTTTCCGTTTTTCTTTTTAATTATATAGTATGGTAGTATTAATACAGCTAATATAGCAGGCCACCATATTATTATATTTGGAATACTTGATATTGTTTGAGATGTTGTTTTAGTTACATCTTTTGTATAGTACCATATTGGTTTATATCCTACAGGCCATGTATACCATTTGGAAGTAAATGGATGTTCTGCTTTTAATCCAGAATGATATTCATACATCATTTTTTGTTGTTCTACTAGTGTTTCAAATGAGTTTGTTTTTATACTTTGTAGATTTGGAAATAATAAGAATGATGGTATATATATCAATGCAGGTATTACTATAAAAAATAATAAACCTTTTCCTACAACAGGCATTAATTTCTTCTTAGTTGCAAATTTATTTACAAAATAGATTATTGCTAGACCTAATCCTGCTAAGAGTCCGATCCATTTACAACTTATGCTTAATCCAAAGAATAATCCAGATAAAGCTAAGTATCTAGTCTTATCATACTTACAATATTTAAACATAAAGAAGAATGATAACATTATAAATAATACTAGAAATGAATCTATAGTACCTAATCTAGTTTGAGCAAAATGGAATGTATCAAATGTCATTAATAATGCTGCAAATACTGAATATTTTCTTTTTTTGAACATATCTTTAGCAAATAGATACATTACTATAATCATTAATATACCTGCTATATTTCCCATTAATCTATAGTTAAATTGAGTCATTTCTCCTGTAATTGCTATAGGTATAGCTTGTATTAATTTACCTAATGGTGGATGTGTCCATTCATATACTTGTAATCCATTTGCATATTCATATGCACTTCTTGCAAAATATATTTCATCAAAATATGATGAATTATAATAACTTATTTTATTAGGAATAGTAGATGCTTCATCAGATAGAGAATATATTTTATCTTTATTACTAGTAATAGTAGTAGATATTTTTTCTCCTCCATTATTATATAAAGCAATTTCTCCTAAAGTTAGACTTGATTTATTTTTAGGAATTAATTTAATATATTTAGTTTCTTTATTAAATTTACCTTCATCCCATAGAAATGCTCCATGGCCTCTTAAAATAAATGCTGTCTTATAATTTTCTCCATCATCTGATGTAGATAAATAATAATCTCCAGAATGTCTACCATTATAAAATTTTATTTTAGCAATAGTATCTTTCTCTTTTAATTCTATTACTATTCCTTCATTAGAATCAATTTCAAAGAAAGTATTTGGATTAGACATAGTACCTAAATTAATAAATGATAGTATTCCATAGAATAAAACAATAATTGTTAGTACTACAGCATCTTTTACATTAAGTTTTCCTTCTTCATTAAAAAAGTCTTTTATTTTTTGCATAAAGTCCCCTCTTCTCTTAGTTAATTATAACATAAAATAGGTCTATTAATTTAAATACTTGGATATTTTATCAAAATAGATATAATTAGTCAATTTTATATATAAAAGAAAAAGACAATATTATGAAATGCATCCCTTAGAGTAGACATCATAAAAAAAAGACAGTTTAGATAAAAAGTGATAGAATACACTTCCGAAAGGAGGTGTTTTTCTATGGGATTAACGGGTCAAAAATATAAAAATTGGGATGAGAATATAAAGAATGAAATAATTAATTTATTAAATAAAGGATATTCGGTTCGTGAGTTAGCTAGAAAATATCCTGTATCTCGAGGAACAATTTCTACATGGCAACAAAAGTTATTACATCCAAACAAATATATAAAATTAGGTAAGCGTGGAAGGCCAAAAGAAAAAGATTTAACTAAAGAAGACTATAAAGAAAGATATGAAATACTAAAAAAATACCAGGCCTTCCTCAAGGCACAACGAGAGAAAAAGTAACATTTATAAATTTATATAGATAAGGAAGATCCTGATTATTATGATTATTTAATAATTAAAGAAATATTTGATGATTCTAAAGGTACATATGGATATCGTAGGATTGTTGAAGGCCTAACCATAAAATATGGTGTAGTTATGAATGGAAAAAAGGTATTAAGAATAATGAAAAAATATAACTTAATAGCTGAATACATTAGAAAATCTAAGAAGAAACACAATAATGAAAGAATTGAAGATAATGTTAAACCAAATCTATTAAATAGAAATTTTAATACTGATAAACCAAATAAAGTATGGGATACAGATGTAACATATTTAATATTTAAAGGGTCTAGAGCTTATCTATCCACAATAATAGATTTATATGACAGACATGTAGTGGCATATAAAATTTCTAAACATAATGATAATAAACTTGTCATGGATACTTTAAACGAGGCTTTATCAAAAGAAAAAGATGTACATGGACTTATCATTCACAGTGATCAAGGATTCCAATATACATCTTATGAGTACAAGGCTATATGTGAATCAAATGGAATTCAAATTTCTATGAGTAGAAAAGGAACTCCAATAGATGATTCTCCGATAGAAAGCTGGCATGCTCTTCTAAAAAAAGAAACCTTGTACAACAATAATATTACATCTTTACAAGAATATATTCAACTTGTAGAAGAATGGATATTATTTTATAACACAACAAGGTTAAAGTCAAAAATTAAGAAAAAGAGAAAAAATTACACAAAAAGAGAAAAATAATTTTCTCTTTTTAATTACTGTCTTTTTTTTATAAGAAAAAGAGAAAAAATTACACAAAAAGAGAAAAATAATTTTCTCTTTTTAATTACTGTCTTTTTTTTATGATGTCTCCTAAATGGGGTTCACATCAATTAATTGTCTTTTTTTATTGTTGTTCAAAATATAATGTTTTAAATGAATCTTCTGTTCCTGTTTTTAATGTATGATTTGTTTCAAAGTTTACTATAAATTCTTGATTATCTATAGAATTTGTTTCTCCTTTTAATATACCATCATACATAGATATATTTCTATCAGTAGTTACTCCATATTTTTTACCTTGAATAATTAGGCTTGATGTATTATGAGTTCCATCTTCTTCACCAATTATTAGGTTTGCTGTATTTACTACTCCACTAAATCTAGTTGAAATTATAGTTCCACCTTTTATAGTCATATTTCCGTCATTTATATTTTGTACAGCAGCTCTTTGATTAGATGTTGATCTTAAATATGAGTCTCCACTTATTTCAACTGTACCTCCATCATTATATATTGCTTGTTTTGTATTTGTTGCTAAGATAGATCCACCTGTCATTATTAATGTTCCATCATCGTTATTATTGATTGCTGCTGTTGTACCATTTGTTGTAATAGTACCATTCATTATTTTTAATGTTCCATTATTAGTTATAATTGGTTGTTCAGTTTTATTCCTTATTGTATTTTCTTGAATATCGAATACTATGTTTTGTCCTTCTTGAATTGTTGCTTCTGCACTACAATCTTTTAATATTGTAATTGTTGTTTCAGTTCCGTCTGTTGGTACATGTTCTACTGCTTTTTCTATGCTTGGATAATATTTATGACCTATTCTAGCTATATCTGCTTTTTCCCATTGAGCATATATTGTAATGTCATCAGTTATTATTGAGTAATCAGTTACTTTTTTTCCTCCTGTAGGTTCAGTAAACCATCCATCAAAATAATATTCTTCTCTATCTACTGTTGGCAGTGTGCCTATTGCAGTATATGCTTCAATTGTTCTTGATTCTTCTGATGATGTACCTCCTTGAGCATCAAATGTTATAGTTTTTTCTATTAAGTCATAGTATTTATCATCAAATTGTGTAAGTGGTACTTCTATTACCGGTCTTACTGTATTTACTTGAGTATGGTGAGTTACTTGTCTAGTATTTGTATGATATCTATAAGTAACTCCATTTATTTTTTCTAACCATATTCCTTCTTGGCTATTAGTTGGATCAGCAAATCTAGAATTTTCTAATAAGTATGTACATATATCTAGAGCACCTGTGTAGTCTAGACGATTTTTACCACATGCTTGTTTTAATTCATCATATGTTGGAATTCTTGCTGGTTTATCATTAAATTTAATACTTAAATTACTCCATTGTTCACTTGAAGGTAGTTCGTCATATATTTCTTCATAACTATAATTATTAACATTCATTTGACCGTTTTCGCCTTCAAAATCTGTATGTGATATTAATACTGCATTATCTCCATTAGTTGTTAGATAATAGAATCTTTCTGTTGCAGCATCATATGTACCATCTCCATTTACATCACAGTCATATGCATATCCTGGAGTTATTGTTTCAGAATTTGGAATTGTACCATACACGATAGTATCATCTTTTATGCTTCCGTTTTCATGATATCCTGCTTGGAAACATCCATGTTCAGTTCTTGTACAATATTCATAATGAAGTGAAGTTGCACTCTTACAAGTTATTTGAGTCCAGTGTGCATAGTATGTAATATTACCAGTTACTAATGTTGTTTCGGAAATTTCTTCTCCACCTTCTGCCTCTGTGAACCATCCGTCAAACTTATAATTTTGTCTAATTGTTTCAGGAAGTTCTCCTAATTCAGAATTATATGTTTTAGTAATTGGATTAACATCTACCCCACCTTGAGCATCAAATGTGATTGTATATTCTTTTGGTGTATATACTGGTCCAACTGTAGTATCTTCTGTTATTCCAAATGCAAGTGTTTTAGTAGTTATTCCGTTAGACCATTTTACAAATTCATAATGATCCTTATCTTTAGCAGTCATTACAATTGGTGTTTCAAATGGATAGTATCCATTTTCAAATGTAGTATCTACATCTTCTATATTATTAATAGTTAATTGATATTCAATTCTTGTATAAATATAATCTATTGAAGCTTCTCCATCTCCTGTTATTTCTAGACTTTGTTCTTGTGGATTATTAAATCCATTTTTTGGTTTAGTTGCAGGTGTTACAGTAGTTCCTGTAGGACCATATAAATCTTCATTTACTACCTCATAATCTCCATTTAATTTAGTATATTTATGTACTACCTTATAATGAGTATTTTGATTTGGAGAGAAATGAGCTGTATATGTTTTATCTCCAGTAGATCCTTTTTCTATAGTAACTCTAGTTTGAAGATTTTCTCCATTACTTCCTGTCCATCCAGAGAATGTATAACCTTGTTTTTCAGGATTTTTTAAATCAAAACTTTCTGTTTCTATATTATATGTTTCTGGATTACCTGATACTGTTCCTCCATCTAAATTATATGTAATTCTATAATCTTTTAAACTGTATTTAGCAGTAATTGTTGTATCTTCAGTTATTTCTTTACTAAAATCAAATAATTCATCATCTTGGTACCAATCTATAAAATTATAGCCTTCTATTTCAGGTGCAGCTGGCTCTTCTAACTTAGTATTATAGTTTATTATTTCACTAGTAATTTCTCCATTAATATTTTTATTAATGATTAGTTTATCCATTAATTCTACTTTATTAGTAACATTAATTTGTAAACTAGGAGAAACTGCTTTTACTACAAATGGAGTTAATACCATTAATAGTAATAATGCTTTTTTCTTTTTCTTATTTTTAATAATTATTAGTAATAATAAACATATTGATATAACTAGTATGTAATTCCATATTGAAATTCCTGCGATAGTATGTGTATCTGGATTTATAATTATAGTTCCATCATCTATATTTCCTTTATCATCTTCAAATATAAAAGTAATTATAAATTCATCTTCTTGATTTCTATTGTTAATATCATCTAATTCATTTTTATAAATAGATTTCATATTAACATCTATTGTATTATTAGGAGATACTGATTGATCTTTATTATATTCATATTCATAATCTAGATAATTATCACCGCTATTATCACTTACTAATATTAATTTATATTTAGTATCAGTATTATTTTTAATAGTTAATTTACAATTTGAAAAGTCATTTAATTTATGAAATATTGAATCTAATTCTAGACTTTCACCATCAAAAGATGAAATAGATGCATCTACTCCATCAGATTTATCAATTATTCTTGCATCACTTAAAATAAAACTTGGTTCTTTAGCTAGAACTTTACCAATATTAAATAATGACATAAATATGCATATTATTAATGATAATATTGTTACTTTCTTAATTATCTTTTTCATAGTTTCTCTCCTACTATTATTCATAATATAATAATACCATTTTACGGAATTGTTATCAATAATAAACGTATAGTTTTTGTCTATATTGTTTTGTTTTTTTTTCAAAGAAAAAAAGACTATTTTTAGTCTGCTTTTTCATTTACCATATCAATGAATGCTTCATTCCAGGTATCAAATACTGCTGCATACTTTAAACTTTCTTTATTTTCTTCTTTTTGCAAATATTCTTCTACTCTTTTATCTAGAAATGGTTTAAATTGATTATAGATTGTATTATCTACTGATAGGCCATTTCCAAAGCCCATGTATATATGTGTATATTTACCTTTATAATCTTTATTTTCTTCATTTTTCCATGCTTCAAGCCATTCTGGAAATTGGCTTTCTGCATCATCTAATGATATAAATTCAGCTTCATTAAAGTCTTTTGTTCGATACATCCAGTCACCAAGTCTATATATTTTAAATTCATTATTATCCTTAACTATAAATGTTATGCCATCTTCATCGCCCATTCTACCTGGATTTGTTATAAACATAACATTTTTTTCATCTATTTTAAAAAATTCTTCTCTTGATATTCTTTTTTCTTCAAACTTCATAATATCACCTGATTTTTACTCTCATTTTATAATTTTATACATCCATAAT
>ONIZ01000036.1 GCA_900317975.1 uncultured Bacillota bacterium | reverse complement strand
TTCATGATGTTTTTTATAAAGATTAATAATTTCTTCTTCATCTGCTTCTCTTTTAACAAATACTTTCCCATTGGAATCTTTAGTATACAAAACTCCCATCCCATATTTAGACATTTCTTCTTTAGAATCATCTAAATATCTTTCAACATCACAAAGCATTCTAGAATACTTAAACTTAATAATATTGTTAAAATTTTCAGGTACAAATTTATCAATTAAATAATCGCTAATAAAAATATTCTCTTTTTGAAAATAAGAGTAACTTACTATTAATTGTTCTTTAAATTCAGGTAATATTTCTAATGATGCATGAGGTATATGAATTATATACTTATTTAAATTATCATTTTGTCTTACTTTTCTAAAACCTGTCAAATAAATTCTTGAGATGTTTCCTATTGGCATTCTCATCATACTATAAAAATCTTTATCTGATAGTGATGCTAAATAAATATCCCTTTCTTCTCTTGTTCTCCTTTTACTATATTCTTTCCATAACTTTTCTTTTTTCATATTTATCTCCTTTTCTCAATAAACACTATCAAGAAAAGAAAAACTCCATACGAATAGTATGAAGTAAATTCGTATTTATCATTCAAAGTAAAACTTTGTTGGTATTACCACCTAACTTAATAGGTTGGTGCAAGATCATTGAGCCAATTCTCTCCCTTGCTCTTGATAATGTAAATTTTAATTATATTATATCATATTCTTTAAATAATTTAGTAATTCTTTGTTTGTGCAATACACATAGCATCCTTTCATTCCTCTTGTCATTAGTGTTCTATATGTATTTATTATGTTTTCTGCTATTTTTTGGGCAATTAATTCATCTGGTTCTCTTTTATTATTCTTTTTACCAGTGATATTTTTCTATATTTTGTTCTCTGACACTCAAATATAAAATTCCTTTTCAGGTCAGACTCTATTACTATTTTAACATCGTTATTTATTTCACTATTTATTTCATAAAAAACATCTTCTAAAGAATATAATTTATTGTTTTTTAATGTATATTCATTTATTCCATTCTTATATTCAGTTGCTGTAGATATCATATACCCACAATCGTGTCCCATTATTATCTTTTTGATATTAGAGATCGTTGGTTGGTGAAAAAATGAAGTATTCTTGATTATATACATTCCATCATACTTTTTATTTGTTATATTACTTTCTAAAAAGTAATCTTTTATTTTATTATTGCATTCATATCGTATTCTTATAATTTCAGGATATTGGTATTCTGATTTTCCATGATTTGAATATGATATTTTTAGAAACAATTCATTATTATTATTTTGTTCTGTTTGATTATAATCAAATGTATCCTTTAGTGAATATGGAGTATAGCATAATTTAGGTAATAGATATTTTTTTGGATACTTTTCCTTTCTTAAGCCATCAAATATATCGTTTATTTTTGAGTATGGTTGCTCTTTTTTTATGTTTTCATATTCCTCTGGTGCATATTCTTTAAATAACTCTTGTGCTAGCCAATAATTGAATATACCATAACCATAATTAATATTTTCAGTTATTTTTTTCAACTCTTTTCTTACAATTTCTTTATATTTCTCTTCATTCTTAACTTCTAGAGATTGGCTTATTGTATTAAGTTGATTAAAACCAAATAAAGCACCATTATAATTATCTATATATTCTGTTTCTGTTTTACTTATCTGTTCCTCATCCTCTAATTCTTCTAATATTACCATATGAAGATCTTTTAATTCACATTTCTTTTCTATCATATATTTAAAAATCTTGCATATCTTATACTTCCCATGGAAGTATCTATTATCTAGTGCAATTTCATAATAATCTTTAGTAAATCTATTAAGTGCCATTATTTCCATCATATGTTCTTTATGGCGTTGTTGAAAATTTCTTTTTTCTCCGCTTACTTTTCCTATATATATAGGTAAAACTTTATCATCACTAAAATCATTAACGTATAGTAAATAAATTCCTTTTGTGTTATATTTTGTTCTATTAGTTATTTCTTTTTTATTCTTAATTAATTCTATAATTTTCCTTTTTGTTTCGTTAAATTCATTGATCATATATGGTGTTCTCCAATCTATTTCTTAGTTTATTCTAGCATCAATTGTGAATAATAGAATAAAAGTGTTATAGTTAGTGCTTTTTATCAGCTTATTATATAATATTTACCCATCTTACTTTAATTAAATTATTAATTTTTTACTCTGAATAAATTTTATAACTTGAGGGGATAAAAATATAATTTTCTACAAGTTCTTTGCCCGTTACTATTTTTAAGGTTTTATTCTTTTTATCACTATTATAAATTCTATAAAGATAATATTGATCAATATGCTTTTTAGCAAATTCTAATTCATTATCGGTTATATCAATTGGAGTTGATTCATTACCTTTTGTAGATTTTACTTCAATATATATTTCTTTTAAAGATCCATCTTCTTGTTGTTCAAAAGATAAGATATCATATCCTTCACTATCATTTCTGTTTTTAAAGAACTCTTCCATTCTTTCAACTTCTTCTTTAGCTTCTAATTGCATCATCTTTTGAAGTTCTCTTTCATAAATAACTTTTTCATTTAATTTGCCTTGTTTTGTTTTAACTAATTCTTCTGCTATGTAATCTGGTTTTTTAGTTCTATTAATCTTTCTATCAATATCATTTTTTCTATATTTTCTTAATTCTAATGGACTCTCATCATAAATAATATCCTTATTATCATCTGTTTGAATACTATTTGATATTTCTACTATTTCATATGAAATATCTTTTATAGATTCATCGACCATATCATTTTCAGAATAGATTACTTTTAAAGGAAATTTCCATACTAGTCTTTCTTTACCATTTTTATCATTTTCTGGAGTTTGATATGGTTTATCATATAACTCGACTCTTCCTTCAAATATGTATCTTCTTTTCTTATCTTTAGTAAAAAGATATACTGGTAAGTTATTATCTTTAGAATAAAATAATGTTTTATTATTCTTAGTTATTGTTTGATCTCCTTCTTGTCCTTCACCTGTATATTGAATTGTGCCATTCTCTATATTAGAATCGCCATATATACTTTCTTCTGAAGTAGTTAAAACTAAGGCATTTAATGTATTAGTTTTCATCATTCCAGATTGACCACTTATTTTAAATAAAGACATCAATTGATCTCTAGTAAAAATATCTCCAATAGTCATATTATTTATTATTTTAATTGAATCATAATAAACAAATTTATATAATCCAGAACCTTTCTCTTTAGAAATGTAATAAGGAGCATCAATAAAAGCATCAGATTGCTCACAATGATTAAATATTGTTCTTCTTATAGTTTCTTCAGCAATATTTGGATTAATAGTATGAACTTCTTCATATATTTCTTTAAGACTAATCCATTCATTTGAAGTTCTATTTATTATATTTACAAAGGCTGTAATTATTGTTGAATTAATATTCATCATTTCATCTCCTTAACATATTCTGCAAGCGGTATATCGGCAGGACATAACTCATATTTAAGAATATCTTCTTTATTAACGAATCTATATTCAGAATGGTCATGTAGATGAAATTTTCCAGATAGATACTCACATTCATATAATCTTAGATCTATAATTTTAGTAGGATATTCACAAATATTGTTAATTAAAAATTTATTAGCTTTTATGTCCATTTCAAATTCTTCTTTTATTTCTCTTTCAATTGCCTGTTCTTCTGATTCATTTTCTTTTACTTTTCCACCAGGAAATTCCCATTTACCAAATACATTGGGATCTCCTGTTGAACGTTTTGCTATTAAGGCTTTATTATCTCTTACTATAAGTGCTGCTACAACTGTAATCATTAGTAATCACCTGCTTATAGTATAGCATATTTATATATTACATCATATTAGCATTGAAAAAACATAAAAGAAAAGTAGATTGTAAATAACAATCTATCTTTATATGTAACTATTTTCTATTTTTTAAAATTTCATAACTCTGTTTTAAGATGTTTTCAACATATTCAACGTCACAATCAGGACTTACAATAATATACTTGTCATTTGTCCAATTATAGCTTTCTGCAAGTTGTTGAACCATACCTTTTGGATCATTATAATCTCCATGCATTAAAATACATTTTAAGCTATTACTCTGAAACCATATATCAATAAAATGTTTTACTGGCGTTGCATATGTATAATAAACTGATGTTGTCCCTTTCATAATTTCTGTATCCAATGACATAACATAGCTATCCAACCTATTAAAAATATTAATTATTTCAGTGCTAGAATTTGATATTAATTTATTAAATATACCTTCATCAAATATAACTTCCTTAGTCTTTGTTTGTTCTTCTTCATTAATAGGTTTTGTAACATCTACATTTTCATCACCAGGTTGAATCATAAAATCTAAACCTAAAAATCTAATTCTATCTGCTCTGTTAGGTATTATAAAATCCCATTCTTTTTCCATGAAGTTAACTATTTTTAGTCCTCTTTCAAGAATTTCATTAGCTGTCCATGTTGGATAATTGCCTACTTCAATTTCACTATATGAACCATTTAAGTAACCTCTTGGTTCTCTTGTCTTTTTAGCTTCGAATGTATAATTTTGTAATGAGCTATTTATACTTTGTGATAAAGGAAGTAAGTTTCCTAATGTTCCATTTAATTTCTTTTTCTGATTATCATCAAACATATTAAATTTCTTTATCCAATCATCTTCTGTTGGAGTTTGAGGATAAATATGTTCAATAGAATAATGGTCCTTCTCATCTTTTTTAAAGATATCTTCAGGTAGTATCTTAACAGTTCCTTTATCTGCCATTAAATATCTTTCGTACTCATATAAAACATATCTAATAGATGCCCATGAATAGAATCCAGCATACTTAAATAATTTATCAAATTTACCAAATACTCCATTCATGTTTGCAACATTATTAGAACTTAAATAGTCAATACTGTTACATTCTTTAATGACATCTTCTATTGTTCTTTCATCAAAATAGTAATAATGTGCTAAATTATAAAAGAAACTATTTTTATATGTTGAAAAATACCCATTCAATCTATAATGTAAGAAAATAAATCTTTCAATTAATTTTAATACTTTTATTTTAGTAGCATCATCAACATCTTTTTTTGATAATAATACAGTTATAAGAGGTTTAAAGTTAACAAAACCTAATCTATTAATTCTTTCAAGATATAATCTAATTTGATTGTTTTGAATCTCACTAGGATTGTGAATTAAATACCAATAAGGAATTAATTCTTTCATGCTATTAATGTAATTATTAATAGCTCCCATTGTAAGTTTTTCTTTTTTCTTATCAGAACTTACTTCATTTGTATCTTCTACAATATCTTCATTATCTTCATCCAAAGATTCTAATGAATCATTTAAAATAACTTCTTCAGATGGTAATTCATATTTATCATTAAAAATATTTTGTTGAGTGAAATAATCATTTAGTAAGAATGAATTGAATGTTACTTGATTACTTCTAGTATAACCAAAATAAATCATCCAATGTGCTTGTAAGAACTCATCATCATTTAATGGTCTTAATTTATTTTTACCTAAGTTTCCATAAATAGTTTTCCACGTTTCATTTATTTCTTTTCTTAATGCATTTTTATTATCTTCTGGAGCATTAAATAATGTTGAAAGATATATTAATCTGTTTTTTAATAACTCAATATATGATAATTTCTTACCACGATTATTCATTGTTTCAAATGCTATAAACACATTAAAATCATTATCAATATAATACATATTAAACATCATTTTTTGTGTTAACTTTTTAAATAAGTCTTCTAATGCTTCAATACCTTTATCATCAACTAATTTATTGATTTGTCTTGTAAAGAATTCTTTTGCTCTTTCAAGATTTAATGTATAGAAAGTTTCTATATCATTACCAACAGTTCCGGATTCTAATATTTTCGTTTTAAAATACTCATAACTTGGATTATCAACTTCGTAACCAAATTTATAAGTTTTAACTACTCCTTCTGAATCTGGTTTAGTAATAACTAAATAATCTTCGATTACTTTAGATAAAGGGATACTATTAACAAATATTTTGTCTAACTCTTTATCAGTATTCGCTTTTTTATAATAATTTACTATCTCATTAATTAGAATAATAAATGTAGTTAATCTTTGTTGTCCATCTACAATGTGATATGCATCAAATCCCCAATTATCTAATAACCACTTTTCATCATTCCAACTATTAGTATAATCTCTATCTAACTTTTTTAAAGAAATCATACCTGTATAATGTTCTTTATTTGGAAGTAAATTAATAACATCACTCCAAAATTCTTCCAGTTGTTGTGTAGACCAAGAATAACCTCTTTGATAATCAGGTATCCTAAATATCTTTTTATTGAATAAATCTTGTAAACTTAATAAATCATTCATATAGTTTCTCCTGTAATTATTATCTTATTATTTTTTTAGGCATTCTGATATTTTAGTTCAGCCTGTCTGATAACTTGATCAACAGCACTATCTCTTTTAACTGGTGGATAATTATATTTAATTAGTAATCGTCTAATCTCAACTCTTATTCTTGCTCTTGCATCTTCTCTTTTAAATGCATCTAAAGTAAGATTTTCATTTATAGTATCAACTAATTCTTTTGCTATTTGAACTAGTGTTTCATCTTTCATTAATTCTTTTATTTCAGGATCGGCTCCTAAAGCATCAAAGAAAGCCTTTTCTTCTGGAGATAAATCATACTCATTTCCTTTTTCAAGTTCTTCTTCTATTTCTTTCTTTAAGCCTATCATTTCTTCTATTATTTTCTCTATGTCTGCTATATCAGTTCTTTTATTGTATCTATCAACTAATTTGTTAAATTTAGTAGAGAATTTCTCTTGCAGAGTTAAATTGATTTTTCCAATTTCACTAATAGTAGATTTAATAGCTCTAGATAAAACCTCAGCAACTACATTTTTATCTTTCATACTTCTTAACTTAGATAACATTGCTTCACTTAGTAATTCAAGACTATTACCTCTAGATAACTCTCCTAGATTAATTAGTTCATCATCTTGAATAGATTCTTCAAGCATTCTTCCTACTGTTTTATTAATCTCTGATACATCTAATTTATTATCATTAGTTATTTTTGAAATAAATGATCTAACTGAAATTATAAATAAAGATTTATCTTTGTATTGTTTTTCCAATATACCATTACATAGCGTATAAAGATTTTTAGTATCCAAACTATGTTTCATGAATCGTTTCTTTTTATCTTCTGAACTTAATACTAAGTTAGCTGCATCTTTAATAAGATTATATTTACTAGTATTATCTAAACTATTGAATTTAGAGTAATCAAATCCACCTAATATACCATCAATTATTTCAATTTTATCTTTAATAGCATTTACTAATTCTTCATTATCTACTACTTGTTTTTGGTCACGAGTTGTATATGTCTTTAATGCATCTAATAGCCATGCTTTAAGTCCTATATAGTCTACAATTAAACCTGCTGGCTTATCTTTATATACACGATTAACTCTTGCAATTGCTTGCATAAGATTATGTGCTTTCATAGGCTTATCAATATACATAACTCCAAGTCTAGGCACATCAAATCCTGTAAGCCACATATCTACTACAATAGCAATCTTGAACTTTTCGTTAGGATCATCTGCTTCATTTTTGAATCTGATTTCTAATTCCTTTTTATCGTTCTTTGTTCCGATTGCTTTTTGCATTTCTTCAGAATCTTTATTAGAAGGAGTAATTATCATATTAACTACATCTTCATAATCTGGTCTTAATTCTATAAACTTCTTGTACATTGTATAAGCTGCTTTTCTAGAATATGCTACTACCATTGCATGATCAGCAACCATATCTTTTCTTTCTTCAAAGTGATTAATTATATCTTTAACTATTAACTCTAATCTATCTGGATCTTCAATAACTTGTGATATATTTGCCATCATTTGTTTAGATTTACGAATTGAATACTCATCCGCTGCTCCTGTTTCTTCCACAAACTTATAATAGTTGTCTATTTCATCTAATATTTTTTGATTTAATCCAACTCTAGCCATTCTTGATTCATACATAATTGGTACAGTAGAACCATCCATTATTGCTTGAGTCATATCATATGTATCAATAACATCTCCAAATATAGATGAAGTTGACTTATCTTTAGTTTCTACTGGTGTACCTGTAAATCCAATATAAACTGCATTAGGTAATGCGTTATGTAAATACTTAGCAGTACCAAATGTTTCTTCAGCTTCATTAGTTTCATAATTAATTTTCATGGTAGCTTCAAGTCCATAATGAGATCTATGAGCTTCATCTACTAAAACTAAAATGTCATCTCTATCACTAAATAGTCCTGTTTCTTCTTCAAACTTTTGAAGTGTTGTGAAGAATATACCTCCAGCAACTCTATCTTTTAACATTTCATCAAGAGCGACTCTTGAATCCGCTTGTCTTGGTTTCTGTTTTAAATAATAGTCACATTTAGCAAATGTTTCATATAACTGATTGTCCAAATCATTTCTATCTGTTACTACTACAATAGTAGGATTATTCAATAATTTAATCATATTACCAGAGTAGAATACCATACTAAATGATTTACCAGAACCTTGTGTATGCCATAGAATTCCAGCTTTACCTGTTTGTTTTCCTCTGGTAACTGTAGAAAGAATTGCTTTCTTAACTCCAAAGTATTGATGATATTGTGCAAGAATTTTTCTGTCATCACTAAATAATATAAAGTTTTTAATTATATCTAATAATCTATCTTTTCTAAACATACCTCTAAATAATGTTTCGTGTGTAGGCATGTTTTCATAAACTTCATCAGTATCTTCAATTTTTTTCCAATCACTAAATCTAGAGTATGGACTAGTAATTGTACCAGCTTTAGCAGTAACACCATCACTGATAACTAAGAACTGATTATATTTAAATAAAGAAGGTATATATACATTTCTATAACCTGTTAATTGTGTATATGCATCTTCTAGTTTTACATCTTCATTAGTAGCTGTTTTTAGTTCAACTACAACTAATGGAATACCATTTATAAAGATAATAATATCTGGTCTTTTAGTATCAAACTCTATAATAGTAAATTGTTGAATTGCTTGGAAGTGATTATTGTTAATATTATCAAAATCAACTAATTTTACATTCTTATATTGATAACCAGTACTAGTTTTTGTTTGAACACGAACACCCTCTAATAAATATCTAGTGAAGATCTTATTATCTTCAACTGGATTACCATGTGATAAAGACTTGATAGTTTTTATGGCTTCTTGAATCTGAGAATCGTTAAAGTCTTTATTAATATTTGATAGATCATCAAATAAATTATTGTCCATAAATACACTTTGATAGTCTCTATCAATGTCATATCCATTTAATCTATCATATCCTAAATCTTCAAATATGCTTAATGTAGCATCTTCTAATTGTTCTTCATTGAACATTTAAATCACTTCCTAACATATTACTAATCTATTATTTGGCTTAAATCTATTTTATTCTTATCACCATAAAAATTATTAACAATCTGAGCAGTTACTTTATTAGCTTTTTCAATTTGATCATTATCGAATGAATTATTATCATCTATTATATCGTTTTCTTCCAATGATAATATCCAATTTAGCATTTCATTTTTTACAGCATCTATTATCTTAACCATAGAAACTCGACTGCCTTCATAACAAAAATCTGTTTCAAAAGGTATAGTAGGCATTAAATCTTGTTTAAATTTGGCAGGTATACTAAATCTTACTATGTCATTATCTTTTTTCTTAGCCGTTTCCTCAATTTCAGAAATTGTTGCTCTCATAGCCATATGATTTAAGCCTTCACATACATCTTTTTGTGTAACTACATATGGACACCAGCCATAATATGGATTAAGAAATTTTATACTTAAAGGAATTTCTCTATATGAAGGTGTTTTTTTGTTTTCATATCCATTTAATTCATTGTTAATCCATTCAACAAATTCTTTTTGCTTTAATTTACGTGCAATTATCAAGCAATGACGCAACAAATCAGTTATCGAATTATTACTATCATTTATTTTGTTTTCAAATTCAAGAACTAAACTATTCATTATTATCCCCCTATAATTAAATATAATATTATCCCACCAACAACTGTAACTATTATTCCTACTCTGCTTTATTTTTATTTTGTTTAAATTACCATTTATATTATTGTTAAACATACTACCTCCTGTACTACTAAATCACAATTTGTATGATTAAATCTCTATTTTATCTAAATCTATTTCACCATTCATTAACTTTGGTAATAATGTATCTCTCAATTGAGATAATTTTATATTCTCAGTTTTATTATTTCCTATCATTTTAAATAATGGTTCAACTAAAGTATTATACTTTTCCACTTCATCATCATTTAATACATCAATAGGCATTTCAGCAATATGTTGTGGGTAAATATGTGGTTGAGCTGATCCAGTTTGTGCATCAAATATTTCATTTTGTCTAGTTTTTAAAACAATATACCAAAAATAAACATTTTTAGTAATTGATTCATCAATATATGAGCAATCAGAAGCCCATACAGGTATATTCCATAAATTAGTATATCCAGCGTTTGCTCCAGATGCAGAAATAGTAATTACTGGTGATTTAGTATTACTTTGATTATGATAAGCTGATGGTTCAATTCCTCCTGCAACTACTGGTATCTCACCTTCAACAGCATCTCTAGTTAATAAGTTCTTACCACGCTTAGGTAGCATATATTCTCCAATTGTCTTTTCACCTTGTTCTATTCCTTTAAACTTATCTTTATATAAGGCAACTGCTTCTTCATACAAATTATTATTTTATTTATTAACTATTTTACATAACACAAATTATTATTTAACTTATTATTTAATTTTATTTTTTTGTCAATATTATTTAGTATTTTTACAATTTTATTCTGTATTTTCATATTAGGCAAATCTATCTCTATCATTTTCATATCATTAATAAATAAACACTTTTGAACAGCACCTTTTATTAATGTTGATATTTGTTTTGTTTCGTTTTTTAAAGAATAATACAAATAATATGGATTAACAATTTCTATATTTGGTTTAATAATTCCAACACTTCTTTGAAAACAATAATTAATATCGTTTGTTTCTATTATTGCCATTTCACCTATAGTTCCTACTGTTGTAATTAAAACATCATTTTTCTCCAATCTTATTCTTTTTTGTACTTTATTGAATGATTCTTCATTTATTATTCTTTCATTTGAAGTAATATTAATTAAACCGTTTTTAATGTTTTTACAACTCAATAGATAATACTTTCCATTATTATCATCTTTTATCGTTCCGTGTTAAATCACAATTTGTATGATTAAATCTCTATATTATCTAAATCTATTTCACCATTCATTAACTTTGGTAATAATGTATCTCTTAATTGTTCTAACCTTTTATTTTCAAAACATGTCATTGAAATTTTATCAAACATCGATCTGGTTCTTTCATCAAATTTCTTCAATAACTTATCATTAGGAATAATTATCTCGTGAGTTTCAACATCATTTTTGTTAATGTGTTGTTGAGCTCCACCTGTTTGCTTCAATATTAAATCATTTATTGTATTTAATATACTTAAATAAATATAATTATTTAATTCTATATTATTTGGAATAATACCTATAACAGATTGATTAGCACATGAATCTATTTCTAGTCTACTTACTTGTCCAAGCGTAGCTCCAGTTATTGCTAATACTGTTGTACCTTTTGGAAGTAATGCTGTAGATGATTTTTGCAGTCCTAATTCTGTTATTTTTTCACTTGCATCAATGATTCTAAAATTATTAACTTCTCCAGAATTAATCCAATTTATATTACCCTTCCAATATTCGCTTTTTGCTCTACTAGGAGTTCCGCCTAAAACACATTTTGATACTTCTTTTATTTGTTTGCTTGATGAGTTACTGTCATCTAACTGACTGACTAATTCAAAATACATATTGTTGCATAATTCATGCAAATTATTATTTATCTTATTATTTAATTCAATTTTTTCATCAATTTCAGACAAAATTTTGGACACTTTTCTTTGATAATTAATATTTTTCAATTCAATATTCATATTTTCAATATCCGTTTTTCTTATACTTGGTTGTCCACTACCTCTATTAAATTGAATTAATTCATCATGCTTATATAAAAACCAATAATATAAATATATACTATCCAATACTTCTGTCTTTGTTTTAAAACCAATTGTATTTTGAACAATTACTGATTTATCATCTATAGATAAAGAAACATTACCTATTCCTCCTCCAACTAAAGTCATAATAGGTATATTAGGTTCAAGATATCCCCTTAAAAAATTATCATGAGTATCTTGATCAATAAACCTTGTTGCCTCATTTATATTAGGATGATAATTATTTTTAATCATTACATTATCAATAACAGGATATGCTTCATTATCATAATATTTAGGATTTCTTCCCCTATTATCAATAATTTTTTCAAGACAATCTTTTAATATCATATCTTTTTACCTCCTTATTACTACAAATCACAATCTATGCAATGAACTTTCTGTGTGATATTTTTACATTATTTTGATTGACCATTGCATAGTGCATTGTCGTTTCTATTTTTACGTGTCCTAATAATTTTTGAACTTGCTCAATTGGCATTCCTCTATCTATTGCCATAGTAGCTAATGTTCTTCTAAATTTATGTGGGTAAACACGATTAATGTTTGTATTATTTCCTATATTTCTAACAATTAATTCAACACCTGAAATTGATAATCTCTGATGTGGTTTTCTTAATGATACAAATAAACTTTCATTATTATCATTTCTTTTTGCTAAATATTCTTTTAAATGTATTTTTGTTTTTGCATCAAAATAAACTTCTCTTTGTTTATTTCCTTTACCTAAAACAATGCATGATCTATCTTCAAAATTAATATCATTAATATTTAGATTAACTATTTCTCCAACTCTCATTCCAGTTGAAATTAATAATTCAATTAAAGATAAATCTCTTATATTTCTGCATTCATCTCTTAATTTTTCTAAATTCTCATCAGTTAGTGTTTCTTTTACCATATAAGCTGTTTTTATTTTGTGTATTCTTCTAACTGGACTCTTAATTATATAATCCTCATCTTCTAGCCAAGAAAAGAATGAAGATAACACTCTTCTAATATTATCTATAGTTATTGAACTGCAACTATTGTTTTCTTTATATTCTGATAGATAATTTCTAATTTCCTCAGTATTAATGTTTTTAATGCTTTTATCGAAACATTTTATAAACTTATGGATTATCTCTGTATAGTACCTTATTGTTCTTTTTGAACAACCTTCTATTTCTTTTGATGAAATAAAACTATTTATCATTCTATTATTCTCTTTTAAATCTTCTTGATGTTTTATTTCATCTGTTTTAATAATTAATTCTACATTCCTAAAATTAACTATTAGACTCTCTTTTAATTTGTTTAATTGAAAGTCTGTAAGACTGTCTTTCATATCTCTAGTAATATTAGATATGACTTCTGTTTTCATTATAATATCCCCCTTTAAAATTGGGAATATTATACTATATGTTTATTAAATTTCATAACCAATAGCTTTTAAATTTTTCTTTATTTCTTCTTCTAACTTATGTGATTCATTAAATTGCTTAGATAATTCTGATGTAATATTGCTCATTTTTTCTTCAAATGGTACATCATCATCTTCATTATCTTCTACACCTACATATCTACCTGGTGTTAATACATAATCATTAGATTTTATTTCTTCAATATCTGCTGAATAACAGAATCCTTTTATATTTTCATAGTTTGAATTATTTTGATAATTGTGATAACAATCGGCAATTTTCTTAATATCTTCTTCGCTTAATTCCCTTAACCTTCTAGTAACCATGGTCCCTAGATTACTTGCATTTATGAATAAAGTTTTACCTGTTTGTTTCTTATTTCTGTTTATAATCCAAATAGAACATGGAACTGTTACTGTATAGAATAAATTATTTGGCATTGCAAGAATACAATCAACTAAGTCATTTTCTATTAAGTTCTTTCTAATTTCTCCTTCTTGCCCACCTGCTGATAAAGAACCATTAGCAAGTATACAAGCCATTTTACCATTTTGAGATAATTTAGAAATCATGTGTTGTAACCATGCATAGTTTGCATTATTCTTTGGAGCTAAACCGTACTTCCATCTTGGGTCATTTTCAACTTTATCTCTGTCCCATTCTAAATTAAATGGTGGATTTGCTAGTATAAAGTCAGCTTTTAAATCTTTGTGTAAGTCCTCAGTAAATGTATCTGCTGCATACTTTCCTAAATCACCATACATAGATCTAATTGCTAAATTCATTTTCGCTAGTCTCCATGTAGTAGGATTCTTCTCTTGACCAAATATGCCAATGTTATATATGTTTCCTTGATTTTCTTCCACAAATTTCATTGATTGAACGAACATACCACCAGATCCACAAGCAGGGTCATAAACTTTTCCTTTAAATGGTTCAATACATTCTACCATAGTTCTAACTAAACATGCCGGAGTATAAAACTCTCCACCTTTTTGCAATTCATTTTTAGCAAATTGTCCTAAGAAATATTCATATATTCTTCCTAATAAATCTTTCTGCTTTGCTTCTTTAGTACCAACTTTGATATTAGTAAATAGGTCTAATAATTCTCCAAGATTAACATTTCTCATAGTAGGAGAATTATAATTCTTAGGTAACACATTTTTTAATGAAGCATTTTCTTTTTCAATTAGTGTTAATGCATCATCAATTATTTCTCCTATATTAGTATCTTTTGAATGTTCAACTAAATATTCCCATCTAGCATTTTTAGGTACATAGAATATGTTTTCAGCTGTATAGCAGTCTCTTTCTTCTTCTAATCCAGCACCTTCTTCAACTAATTCCTTATACTTCTCTTCAAATGAGTCTGAAATATATTTTAAGAATATTAATCCTAATACAATAAATTTATAATCAGAAACAGAAACTGCACCTCTCATTTTATCGGCTGCTGCCCATAATTTATCTTCTAATTTTTTTAATTCTTGTTCACTCATTCTATTTACCACCTTTTAATTTATACATGCAATATATCATTAGTGCACTCTTAACATTATCATCTACATTTGCTTTATTTAATTCAAGCAAATTATCAATTATTTCTTTTCCTCTATTAAAATCTTTTAAATTCTTATCAACAAATGTATTTTTATCTATTTCATTTTTTAATTGTTCAACAGTAGTAGTTTGCATCACATACATTAAATTATCAATCATAATAATACCTCCTAAGATATCTCTCATAAAAAATCATACCATAAAATCGTCAAATTTTGACTATTTTAGTCTAGTTATTATTTAAAATTACTTAATTATAGCATTAAGTAATTTTAAAATTTAGTTTTCTTTCTCTTTTATTCGACAAAAGTACTTTTTCTTTAGTTACTGCAACTACCAATAATAAAAGAAATCTTTTCACACGTGAAATAAAAAACTGGAGATTATACTCCAGTTATTATTTTAATTAATCCATCTTTATAAATTCTAAACTACAATTATCAACTACCATTATGTGATGTCCTTCTGGGACTTCTATTTCAAAAGATGTGTTTATTGACTTATTAAAATAGTCGTTTACATCACAGTTTTCATCATAACCAGAACTATTCTTGCAGATGGAATCTGAGACTACTGATAAACCGCCATTGTTTGCAGTTGTTTCTGGAAGTACCATAACTTTATATTTACCAAGTGGAATAAAGTATTCTATATAATTCTTTCCGTCATAAGTAACATCTTTACCATATTCTCCGTATTCACCCTTATTTATTTTAAAAGTAAGTGAGGCAGATTCCTTTTCTTTTTGCCAACTTTCATTTAACGCAGAATTATCAACATTATCTGTACATCCTGTTATACCAAATATTAAAAGTCCTAAAAATAATATCAACATTATTTTTTTATGCATATCATCAATCCTTTCCCTTTATGAATAGATTATATCATATTTATAGCTCATAAACCCTTGCGATTCTTTTGTTTTGATTTTTTTTACGATTTATATACTTTTAGTAAAAATAAGGACTATTTCCATCCTACAACTTACAGGCGAAGCCCGCGAATTTTTGACCTTTCGTACTCAAGGTCAAAAAAAGGTGAAGAAAGGTCTATTAAAGTATTGACATCATCTCCAAAACCATTATCGGGAGCATGATTATTTCATGATGAAAGCAAAAAAACAGCACATCTAGATAGATAGTGCTGTTTTTTGAAGAACTGAATTGTGCGGGGAAAAGTTGTTTTTTTATCATATTATTTTTTTAGTATTGAATTGTTGTATCTATTCACCAACTTCATATCCATTTTTTATATCTAGTATTTCTCCCTTTAATAAGGCATTATTATTTTTTATATTAAAATATCGATAGTCGTACTTTATTTTTCTCTCATATCCCGGAGTAAAGAAATGGTCAGAATATCCTTTTTTATCTATATCTTCAACTACTTCTTTTAATTCAAAATCACACATGTCATCTATCATTCCTCTACCTGCTCCATCAACTATATATGGATAATGATTTCCATTATATTTTTCAATATTTCTTGATTCTAAAAATGTAATGATAAACGTTGTAGTTGAACCAAAATCATATTCCATAATCATTTTATTATTTTTTTCGAAATCAACATCACTTAATTTCGTTCTTACGGCATCTTTGAAATTATATTCTCTTAAATCTAAAGGGTCAATCATACAATCATATCTATCGTTTCCATGCTTAATATCATATAAATGATATGCGAGAGAATCAAAAGTAGCAAGAATAGTATATGCTAAATCAGCAACTGTTCTTCTATCTGTTATTTCAATTTTTCTCCAAATTTTATCTTCTAATCCTTCTATTCCTACTTGAAACGTAAATATCTTAGCCATTCAAATACCTCCTTTAGCTAAAAACCATCATAATAATTCCCATTATCAAATGCATCCATTTGATCTAGAAAATTTTCCATATTTTCTTTTATTTCTTTAAATGTACTCTATAGGTACATAATAGTTATTTTCATCTATTGCCTCGATTTCTTTGCATAGGCATAATACTATTCCTGTTCCTCTTTCCATTTCGAATTTATCTACAACATTAAAATTCTTTATTGCTTCACGTCCTGGATTACTACTTTTCTTAATTTCAACTGGATATACTATATTATTATCTATTACTAATAAGTCTATTTCTTTTTGATTGTTGTCTCTAAAGAAGTATAGATGCTTTCTTGGATCTATTCCATTATTGGTGTATGACTTTATTATTTCACTTATTACATATGTTTCAAATATAGCTCCACTATATGCGCTTTTTTCTAAAATTGATGCATCTGTATATCCTGTTAAATAGCATGCTAATCCAGTATCCATAAAGTATAACTTTTGACGTTTAATTGCTCTAGATACATTATTGTTTGTATGTGGTTGTAGTAAGTAAACAATACCTGTGTTTTTTAAAATTGATACCCACTCGTCAGCCGTTTTATTATCAATACCAATTTCTGCTCCTACTTCACTTGCATTAAACTCTTGTCCTGTTCTTGCAGCCATCGAAGATATAAATTTTATAAATTTGTTTTCATTTTTGATATTTACTATATCCCTAATATCTCTTTCAATGTACGTTCTAATGTAGTTACTATAATAGTTTTCCACTGGAATTCTATTTCCATATAAATCTGGATAACTACCTCTAATAATTCTCTCAAATATTTTTGGAGTAGAGACTCTTTTTTTAGACTCTTTATTTTTTAATATTTCTATTTTAGGAATAAATTTATCTTCTTTCAAAGAATTTACTTCTCTATCAGAGAAAGCAAACAAATCAAATATTCCAACTCTACCAGATAATGATTCACTAATATTTTTCATTGTTTGAAATACTTGACTGCCAGTTAAGTAATATAATGTTCCTGTCTTTTTCTTATCTCCAAACATTTCATTTTGTTTAGCTTTATCCACCATTATTTTTATGTAAGAAAGTAACTTTGGCGCATATTGAAATTCATCAATTACTAGTGGGGCTTCGTGAGTTCTCAAAAAAAGTTCTGGATCTTCCTGTGCTTGCATTCTATTAATCATATCATCTAAAGTAACATAATTTAATTTATCCTTTGAATGTTCTCTCATATAATTCAATAAAGTAGTTTTCCCAACTTGTCTTGGACCTGTAATCATTATTACTGGATATTTTCCAATATATTCGTTTAAAGTTTTTTCCATTGTTCTATTTATATACGTTGTTGCCATAATCTCACCTCTGCTTATATTATACAATATATTATGATATATTTCTATATATTTTTATACATTTTGGGAATTATATTCCTAATTTGTATAATTTTTATTGTAATCAATTATCATATATTTTATAATATTATTGTTGTAAGGAGGTACTATAAATGAAAAAAAATACAATAATATTTAAATTAGTTGCTGCAATTATTGCTATCTCAATTATTGGGTTTATTTCTATTAATCTACTATTTAAATGGAATTCTAATAATTTTATTATTGAAGCAGAATGGGATGCTGCTGACGCATTAAATTATTTTGGAACTATTTTAGCTGCAATAATAGGCATTATAGGTGTATATTATTCGATTATGGCTGCACAAAATAATTATAGAGATGACTTAATAAATCAATCATTACCATTCTTTGCTTTAAATATACTCTATAAAAAAAGAAAGCACCCAAATAATTGGCTTGAATATTCTTATAGTGATAATGATGAAAAGAAAGAAAAAAGCAATGATGATTGGCAGTATTCAGAAATAAAATTACGTACTATTTACTTTGTTTTTGATAACGATAGTTTTGTTCCAAAATATGAATTGTCAACGGAACAAATAGACTTAATAAAAAAGGATGGAAATACAATACATAATGGAGATTTTGGAGAAACAATCTTTTCCAAAACACTTATTTTATCTCAACCCTATGAGTTAGAAAATGTTGGAAAAGGTCCAGCAATAAATACTAGAATTGGATTTAATAAATCATCTGTTACAAAAAATGAAAGAAAATACATTAAACCAGAAAATTTGAAAGTAGGAGATTTCTTTTATATCAATATTTATATACAAAATATTACTGATTCAGTAATTGGTGAATATGTTTTAGAGGTTAATTATTCTGATATATATGGCAATAATTATTCACAGGAAAATAAAATATCAATTGAAAAAAAATTCGATAAATCTTCTTCGTATATATTATCCACAGAATTCGTAGCAAATCAAAAAAGTATAAAAAAAGATTAGTGCTTTTTCTTTAGTTTCTGCTTCTACCAATAATCAAAAAGATTTAGTTTTTCTAAATCTTTTTTGTTATTGGACGTTAATATGATTTATGCTAAAATCTAAATAAATATATAAGAAAATCGGAGGATGATTTATGAAAAAATGTGATGTTTGTAATACTATAATGATTGAAGATACTGAACTACATACTGAAGTTGGTGGTGTTAGTTTTGAAGAACAAATATATTTAACTTATGCTGATGAAGAAAATGGAACTAAGCCAATATTTGGAGGTAATAAAATATCTACTAAGAGAGTTAAAGCTAGAGTTTGTCCAAAATGTGGAAAAATTGAATTATATGTTGATTTAAAAGAAGAAAATTAAAACACTAACTTAATTGTTAGTGCTTTTTGAATTAATTATCTAATTGAAAGTAATATAGTTTTTCTTTATCATTTAGATTTTCTTGGAAGATTGCTCCAAATTTTTCATAATAGTTTTCTAATTCTGTTTTTAGATATACTTTTGTATAACCTAGTTTTTTTGCTTCATTTAGTAATGCTTCATTTAATAATTTGGAGTAGCCTTTTCCTCTATAATCTTTTTTTACATACATAGTAGCATACCATGGAGTTAAGTCTTTCCGATATTCTCCATCATATTTAAATAGTGATATAAATCCTACTAAGTTATTTTCATCTATTAATCCTAATATACTGATTACTTTATCATTACTTAGTATTTTTTCTTTCTTTTCTATTATGTATTTTTCAATATTATCTTTTTTATTTCCCCACTCTAAGTTACATAATTTTATATATTCAGTTAAATAATTATCATTATCTTTTATATTAATAATTTTCATATAATCACTACTTTCTTATAGTTTTTTTTATATACTTATTATATCATTTATTATTATGATATATTTATATTAAGAGGTTTATTATGAAAAAATATTTATATTTATTATTTAGTATTATTTTTGTATTTTGTTTAGTTGGTTGTGGAGAAGAAATAGATCATTTTGATGATATTGAAAAAGAATATTCTCTTGAGAATAACAAGTTACAATGTTATAAAACAGAAGATAATAAACATTATCGTATTCTTACATATCAAGATCCTGAAACTTTTGCTATTAAAAGACAATCATTAACTATTTATTATTCTCAAATAATAGAAGATTTAGATGATGTAGATGTTCAAAAAGAATATTGTGCTGAATATGATGAGTCTAAATTTAGTAAATGTGAAGCTGATAAGTATCTTGTTGGTTTAGAGAAAGATGATTATAATGTTAGAATAAGATATACTTATAAATTATTAGAGGATAATCCTGATAAAGATAAATCTTTATTAGGGAAAATCAAAGAATTATTAGAAAAAGATAATTATAAATGTGACTTATTTGAAAAAGAATAAAACACTAACGATTGTTAGTGTTTTTACTTTTCAAGATTCCAAGTTATTCCTTCATCTTTTGAAATGAAGTATAGATTTTTATCTTCATATCCTGAATTATCTTGTTTTACTTGATATATTGAACAGTGTAGTTTTAAATCATTATCTTCGTAATATGGAACATCTTCTATAGTTAATATTTCTATATTTGGATTATCATAGTTTATTTCAGATAATATAAATGTTTTTCCTCCATCTTTTGTAACATACATTCCATGATATTTATTATTATCTTTTGTATTATTAGGTTTTTTTACTGCAAAACCTAATTTTTCATTTAAAAAGATAAATTTAGGTTCCATACTTACAGTTATTTCTTCTTTTGAAACATCTTCAAAATCTTTTCCATTGTTAGTACTTTTTTGAACTCCTACTAATTGGTTTTGTCCTGATACATAGTCATATCTTTCAAATCTTAAAATAGTATTATCAAATTTAATTGAATATAGAGTGTTTTCATCTTCTATATTAGTTTTATTATTAGTAATTAATATAACTATACCTATTATGATAACTACTAGAATAATAATTATTCCTATTATATTTCTTTTCTTCATATATTTTTTCCTTTCGTTTTATTATTTTACATTAATGGAGCAAATAACCTTAATAGTGCTTGGAATATTGATTTAAATAGATTAGGTCTTGCTTCTTTTTTTGTTATTTCATGGCTTTTTTCTATAGTTTCTTTCATATCTTTTTTAATATCTTTTATACAA
>ONIZ01000042.1 GCA_900317975.1 uncultured Bacillota bacterium | reverse complement strand
CTTTGTATCATCATTTATTCTTCTTAAATCATATTCTTTTTCTTGTAAGTTTGATTTAATTATTTTTAAATTTATTAATAATTCTTTATATTCTGAATTAGCTGCGACTACATCTTTATAATCATTTTCTAATAGGCTTATTATTTTATCTAGATCTTTAGTGTTTTTAGATAAAGTTTTTTGAACATCTTCAATTTTATCTAGATCTTTTTCGATTCTTTCTGAATAATCTTTAACTGTTACTTTTACATTTTCTCTTACTTCTACTCTTCTTCTATTAAGTATTCTATTTAGAACATAAGCTCCAACTGTTGCGATAAGAGCAGCTCGCTTTGCACTTTTATTTGTTGGTAACATAGCTTCTACTGCAATTAATCCTGCTAATAATCTAGACATTCTATTTGCTTCTACTACTCGATATTCCATTTCTCTTTTAATATCTAGACTATTTTTTACTTTATCTTCAACATCTTTTAATTCTTTTTCTGCTTGTGATGTAAATGCATCCATTTTCTTATCAAAACTTGCTATAGAATCATACTTTGATTTTAATTTTTCTACTTTATCTTCATTTATTCCTAAAGTTTTTTTATTACTATCGATAGTCTTTTTTAATCTGTCTTTTGCTTTATCAAGTTCTTTTACTTTATTAGAAATACTTATATATAGTGGTGATGATGTAATTTCTTTTATTGGCTTATTATTTGAAAATTCTTTCATATATTCTTCAGCTATTGCATATAAGTATGTTTCGTCATATTTATCATTATCTGGTATTTCTAATTTTTTCTTTAATTCATCAATCTTTTTAATTAACTTATTTAAACTATCTAATAATCTTTCTGCCTCATCTTTTGTTTCTAATTTATTATTTCTATCTACTATAACATTATATTCATATATAAGTTTTCTTAAATCATGTCTAATGCCCATTAACTTTTCTTCATATTTTTCTACTATTTTATTTGATTGTAATCTTTCTAACTTTTTATCTATTTCACTTTGTTTTTTTTCTGATTCTCTATCTTTTTTATCTTCTTTTGTTTCTTCTAGTGGTATAGTATCTATTTTTGTTTCTTTTTCTTCTTTTGATTTTTCTACTGAAGGTACTAAATCTTTATCATCAAAGTCTATTTTTTCAATCTTTGTTATCTTAGGAGTACCTTCTAATAATAAAATTCCTGGTAAGATTGCTTCAACTTCAATTTCTTGTGCTAATGGTTTTTGAGGTTCTTGTTGCTTTTCATTCTTATCTCTATTTATACTTACTACTTTATTAGACTTAGTGCTATCTATAACTATTTTTATTATTACTAAAGGTATTATATTCAATAATTCTTTAATTTCATTTTCTTTTAATACTTTTTTTAATGATTCTTCTTCATTTAATTCTTTTAATCTCTCTATTTCTTTTTTACGTAATTTTATTACTCTTCTTCTATCATTTAAGCCACCTTTTTGTCCTCTATTTCCTTCGTTCATTTCTTTACTCCTTTTTTTAGTAATATAGATAGTATTTCTTTCCAGGTAAATTATACTAAATTTTAGAAAAAATACAAAATTTATTTCATAAAAAAAGGATGTTAATCATCCTTTTTTATTTTCTTCCTCTTGCTCTTGTAGGTTCTTGATCTGCATTTTGAGTATTATTTTTTTCATTTCCAAAAATCATAGGGTCTGGTAGTTTAAGTCCAAGTTCACGACTTTTTCTTAATTCTTCAGGTGAAATATCATATCCTTGTTCATGCCATCTTCTTATGTATTCTCTATCTTCTTCTGATAATGATAGATCTTCTTCATCTTCTTGTTTTGGAAGAGAATCATTATCTGCTGGTAATAAATCATCTTCATTTTCTTCAGGAGGTTCTGGAAGAGAATCGTCATCTGATGGTAATAAATATTCTTCATCTTCTTCAGGAGGTTTTGGAAGAGAATCATCATCTGCTGGTAATAAATCTTCTTCATCTTCTTCAGGAAGTTCTGGAAGAGAATCATCATCTAGTGGTAATAAATCTTCTTCATCTTCTTCAGAAAGTTCTGGAAGAGAATCATCATCTGCTGGTAATAAATCTTCTTCATTTTCTTCAGGAAGTTCTTCTTCTTTTGTATTTGCTGTTTCTACAGCTGCATCTATGCGTTCATGTCTTTCTTTTCTTGATGCATCATTTTCAACTACTGCTTGTAATGCACCTAATATTTCTTCATTATCTGATTCTTTACTAAATTGTTGTGCTTGTGTAGCAGCATGTCCAGTCATTAATGCAGTTGCTCCAAGTAAGTATAATTGATGTCTAATACCACTTGGTACTTGTTCTAGTACGATACCTAATTGTTCATATGGTAATATATTTACTCCTGAAAGCTTTTGTCCTATTTCAACCGCAGTAATTGCTTGTTGATTTAGAGCATCAATTGCTGTTGGATCAGCAGCTAATCTTTCTAGTGATGAAATATATTCTCCATATTCAACATTTGGATGTGCTTGTGCATATTGTCTAAATACTGGTAATGCATCTCTTACAGCTTGTTGGAACATAGAATGAGTATCTGAATTAACTAGGGCAATTTGTCTCATAGCTTCTACATCAGAAATACGTCCTGCAGATAAGTTTTGTTGAATTTGAACTAATTGATTTTGAGCATCTTGTGCAGCATTTTGGATTGTTGTATGATGTGCTTGATCAGCTGCGTGGTATGCATCATTGAATGACCAATTATTTGCATCATGATCCATGTATTCATGAGTTGCTCTAGTTGCTGCGATATCTTGATCTATTTGAGCTTGCATTCCACGTCTAATGTTTTCTGAATTTTCAGTTAATGTAGCACTACCTTGTTGTACTGCATATTGTTGTTCAGCATTATGTGCATTAGCTTCTGAATTACGTTGATTTACATCATCAATAACTTTTTGTTGGTTAGCTCTATCTTGTTCAATTCTTCTTAAATCTGCTTCTAACATTCTATTATGTAATTGATCAATTATACCTTTAACCATTGCTGCTGTTGTTACAGTAGCTAATAAATTTCTAACAATCGGATCTTGTCTATAATCTAGTTCTTCAGGGATTGGATTATAATGATATAATCCAGTGTCTCTTTTACCAGCTATAGAATTTTCTATTTTACTTTCTCTTGCTTGAGTTGTTTCTAATTTCATGAATGCTTTAAGAGCTGTTTCATTATCTCCTCTTTCTACTGCTGCAGCTTCTGCATCTTGTAATTTACCCATTTCAGCCATTATTTCTTGAGCTGCTCCTGTAGATATATCTTTAGCAAATCTTCTACCTCTTAGATTCATCTTAGAATCAGTTGCTCTAATATCTTCAGCAAATCCATGTTTACCGCTAGATAGTTCAGGTTGCAATTCTTTTCCTAATTCTCTTACTCTTCCAATTTGATAAGATTTTAAAGACATTAATCTATTATTTCTTGATTCCAATAATGCTACAGCTTGACTTAAGTTACTAACTCCTAATTTTTCTATTAGAGTTTGAGCATCTGGAGTTGACATTGTTCCTGATGTTATTTGGTGTATTAATATTTTATTGTTCTCTATTTGTTCATAATCACTTAATATTGTTTCATATAAAACTTTCATTTCAGCACGTTTAGGTGCAATATATTTTCTTTCTTGATACTTTTCTACCGCTTCTTTTATTAATCCAGTAACAGCGGCAGCTCCTCTAAGGTTAACTACAGCATCACCTTTGAATTCTCTATATAATACTTCTAAATCCTCATCAGATAAGTTTTCTAAGTTTTCTTTTACAGTTTTAATATTATGCTTTGCTTTTCTAGTTAACATTATCTTTCCAGATAATTTCATTAGTGCATTTGGAATAATTCCAATTATTGTTGGTGCGATTGAAGTCAAGTTATATAGATAATTTCCATAAGATAATCCATTCTTTAACGCTCCTGTAATTGAGATATTACTCTTTTCATATCTCTTCTTTTGTTTTACTGTAATGTTTACTGGATCTCCAGTTTCTGGATCAATTAATATTGAAGCTATAATTGTTTGTAAACCTCTATTTCTTATTGGTTCTTCTATTACTTCTTCTTCATCATTTTCTTCAGCTGTTACAGGTTCTTCACTGCTTGAATCATCTAAATCTTTTGCTGAGTCTTCTTCTATAGGTTGTTCTTCAGCTGGTTCCTCAACTGGAACTTCTTCTGATGATTCATCACCATTATCTTCAGAATGGTCAATAACTTCTTCTTCATCATTTTCTTCAGTTGTTACAGGTTCTTCACTGCTTGAATCATCTGAATCTATTGCTGAGTCTTCTTCTATAGGTTGTTCTTCAGCTGGTTCCTTAACTGGAACTTCTTCTGATTCTTCAGAACTTCTAGTTACATCAACTGGTACAGGTATTACTGTTGATGCAGGTTCTGATTGTTCTACAGATTGTTCTTCTGCAGGTTCTTCGCTTCTCGTATCTTCAGCAACTGGTGCATCTTCTGATTCTTCAGAACTTCTAGTTACATCAACTGGTTCAGGTATTACTGTTGATGCAGGTTCTGATTGTTCCACAGATTGTTCTTCTGCAGGTTCTTCACTTGTTGTTTCTACTGGTACATCTTCTGTTACTTCTGCATTTCTTGTATCTTCAGCAACTGGTGTAGGTACTACTGCTACTGCTGTTGTTGTTGGTTCTTGAATTTGTTCTGTTATTTGAGAAGCATCTTGTACCTCAGCATTTCTTTCTACTGCTTCCTCATTAGGATTATTATCTTTAATTAATACTTTTTCTTTTACTTTTTCTTGAGACATTTCTTGTTGTGATCTTTCTAGTCTTTCAACTTTTTCTCTTAATTTTTCAACATCTAATCTACAAGCAACGAATTGATTATCTAACACATTCATTGTTGCTAAATAGTTTTCATCAAATTTGTCTAATTCTTCAACTGTAGTAAATACAGTATTTATTCTCCAATCTTTCCAAAAACTATATACTTCTTGTAATCGTGTTTTAGATTTTTCTAATCTTTCTTCTGCTTGTGCAAGCTCTTCCCTTAGTCTTTCAAGCTCCATATCAGCATAGTCTAGACTTTCTTCTTCAGGAACATTATCTTGTGCTTCCTCTACAGATTGTTCTTCTGCAGATTCTTCGCTTGCTGGTTGTTCCTCAGATGATTCCTTTTTTATATTTTTATCAATTTCTATTTCTTTTTCTACTTCTTCTGCAGGTTCTTCACTTGCTGCTTCTGCTGGAACTTCTTCTGTTACTTCAGCATTTCTTGTATCTTCAACAACTGGTGCAGGTACTTCTGCTACTGCTGTTGTTGGTTCTTCTGCTGGTTGTTCCTCAGATGGTTCCTTTTTTATATTTTTATCAATTTCTATTCCTTTTTCTACTTCTTCTGCAGGTTCTTCACTTGTTACTTCTGCTGGAACTTCTTCTGTTACTTCAGCATTTCTTGTATCTTCAACAACTGGTTGAGGTACTACTGCTACTGCTGTTGTTGGTTCTTCTATTGGTTGTTCTTCTGCAGGTTCTTCACTTGTTGCTTCTACTGAAACTTCTTCTGTTACTTCAGCGTTTCTTGTATCTTCAACAGCTGGTGCAGGAGATACTTCTTCTACTGATTGTTCTACAACAGGTTGACTCTCTTCTTTTACTCCTAAACTTGCAAGTAATCCTGGAGTAAGATTTTTACTTTTTCTTTCTATTTCTTCTTCATATGATTTTATTTTGATTCTAATTGCTATTGTGTCAGTATCATTATTTGGTGTTATATTTTGTAATTCTACAATACCTTCACTAGCTGATTTAACTGCCTCAAAACTATTTTTCATACTTATATATTCAGAAAGATTTTTTCCTATTTCTGCGAAAGCTCTGTCAAGTTCTTCTTTTCTTTCTTTATATGATATTTCATCTAAAGCTGCTGATTCTAATTGTTCCTGTTCTTCGTGTAGTGCAACTAATTTATCTTGTTCTTCATCTATTTTTTTGTTTAACTCATCTATTGATGATATTTCTTCTTGAACTGCTTCTTGTTTTTCTGCACTAGGAGTATGTGATCCAATTATTTCTTGCTTTAATTCTTCTGGTAATCCTGAACTAAGTCTTATAATTTCTTCTTCAATTTGTTTTCTATCAACTTGTGTTAATCCTTGAACCATTCCAGGAATTTCATTTTGTTGATTTAACATTCTCAATGTTTCATATTTTTGTAGAATTGTCATATATAGGGAATCTAAATGTCTGTATTGATCTAATTCTTGTCTTTCTCTAAAAAAATATGCATACATTAAATTTGTTTGTCTATAATATTCTTCAGGTGAATATCCAGCTTTTTCAATTAAGATTAATTGGTCTCCAATGTAACCTAATCCTTTGACTTTTTGTGCTATCAATTCTTGCAATTCTTTATAACTAGTTACTGACTTAACCATTGTTAACACCTCCGTCAATCTCTTCTAATACTTCTTTTACCATTTCAATTTCATTTAGATCAGTTACCTCTTCTAATTTTCCTGTTCCAAATAATGGGTCATATGATGAAAAGTAAATGTTTTTTCTACCATCTTTAGTAAATGTATTGTCTGTATAACCTACATAACCTTTACCTGTATCTTCAGATGTAAATGTAAATAGTAGATCACATTCAGTAGCCTTTCCATTTATTTCAACTGTTATTTTTTCATCTTCAATTATTTGCATATCTATTTCTTCCCTTCTACTAATATTTGAACAATATCATCATCTGCTGTATCTTCTAAATATGTAATTTCTAATACGTATATTATTTCTTCCTTCTTGCTCTTATCTAATGTAAAATCTTTTGTTTTATTGTTTTCATCGAGTAAATTAACCTTATTATTTATATTATACAACTTATATTTAGTTTTTACACCACTGTTTACACTAATATTGCACTTTAACTTTACATTATTTACATATTTATCTTTGTAGTTAGTTATCTTAAATTTATATGTTGTAGTTGTGTTTGCTTTCTTAGAAAATGAAGCTACATCAATCGGCGTTATACTCTCTTCTATCACAGGTATTGTTATACCTATGCCTCTTTTTTCATTATATTCTTTTTTAGCTTGAACAACTTTAACAATTAATACAATTACAACTACCGCTAAAACAATTAATGTACATAGTAGTAAAATTCCGGTAGTATCATAACTTTTTTTTGTATTATTTTCAATCTTTTTCTTACTTTCCTTCTTTGTCTTTTTATTAGCCATCTGTTATCACCACCATATATCTTTCAATTAATTCTTTAGTAATATTATCTAATTTATTTTTTTCTTCTTCATTTAGTGTTGATAAAAGTATTGTATTATTTACTTCTTCATTTATTTTGCTATTACTAGTAATATTACTATTAATCGTTATAAATATATTTTTTTCTTTTTCTGTAGTTTGTGTATTAGTTTTTTGATAAGATAATGTAATTGTTGAATCATAACTCTTATTCGCTTTAAGATTAGTTATTTTTCTATCTAATGTAATATCATATTTTTCATCATTTGATTGTGTTGATCCTACTAAAGATGTTTCTTTTTCATTGTTGATAAACTCTATTGTTCCTTCATTTACTCCTTTTGTATTTTCTATAACAATATTATACTTATTATCTTTTTTTGTTATCCTATATTTTCTTAACAGTTTTGTATTTTCTATAATTGATATTACTGTTTCATTTTCTTTAGGGACAACACTATAAATCTTTTCATAGTTTTCATTTTGATATGTTAATTCATATTTCTTCACTTTATAAAACATATCACTATATATTGATAATGTAATTGATTCTTTCTTTTTTAACAAATCTTTTTCTAAGTTATAACCTAAGATATTAGCATTTAGATTATTAAGTAATGCTTTAGTTTCTTCATCCTTTTCTAAATCTTTTTTTACTTTGTTTAAGATAGTAGTTAATTCTTTATTATTAAAATAATAACTTAGTTTATTTAGACTTTTTTGATCATTATCAAGATATGTAGTTACTTTTTCTTGATTAAATTTTTCTTTATCTAAATTAGAAGTAAAGTAATCAATGAATTTATTACCTATATATTTATAATTATTAGAATTAGTATTATTAGAAGATAATGTTTCAAAGTAATTAGCGTTTCCATAATTTATATATTCATCTTTAAAATTATTTAGATATCTATAATTAGTAGAATTATCTATTATGTATTTATAATCAAATATGTTATTTTCATTAATACTAGAATTATAATTAAAATATAACTTTTTATTATCCAAAGAATGGATATAAGTAAATTTATTAGTAGAATTAGATATATTGGTATTAAATATATTATTTTGATCAATTGTATATTCTTCACTTATCGGTTCTGTTGATGAGATATTTATTTTTATGTCTGAATCTATTCTATAGTTTCCTGATAGATTTGTTTTGTCTCTTTCAATAAATAAAGTCTCATATAATTGTTTATTTAAGTGTTTTAAGTTACTATTAAAAATATTTTTAGGAGTAGTTTTATTATATATTGTTATTCCTAACGTAATTAAAATAATTGCTAAAACGAGAAAGAGAACTATTATAAATAGTTCTTTTTTTGATCGGGTATTTTTCCCATTAATAGACATTTCTTCAACTACATTACTTTGATTCATAACTATCTTATCCTACTATATAAATTATATATAAAAATAGTTATTATGTCAAAGATTTTAAGTAGCTTGAGTTAATAAACTAATTTTATATGGAATATTAATTGCATTATGTGTTTCTGATTCAATGTAACCATATGTATAAGTTATTTTTAAAGTAGTACTCTCTCCTGGCGATAGTACTTTTCCAGACAGGTTATTCATTACTACTTTAGCAGGATATATATCTAATAAATATTTTTCATTATCGATATAATCTGGTTGAGAAATAATGTTTACTATTTTTCCTCTAATATCAGAAGTGTTTTTAATAGTAATTATATAAGTTATTTCATCATTTGGAGTATATAAATCTACTGACATATCAAAAGATAAGCCATTGTCTGTTATTGATTCATTTGATTTAGGAGATATATTTCCTGCTTTAATTGGAGTCATTCTTTCTACTTTAGTAACTTCTATTTTAAAAGACGAAGCTCCATTTTTTAATGTATCATATTTTATCAATAGAATTAGAAAACATAATGTTATTATGATTATTCCTATTGATAACGTAGTTACTAGCATTTGATTTTTCTTTTTATTCTTTTTCATTGACACACTCCTTCATCATAATTATTGATATTTCCGTTATAACAATATGAAACTATATTTCCTTCTATATCTATTTCAATATATGCAAATACCATTCCTTCATTTATATAGAAGTAGCTATTTGATGTTGGTGATATAGTTAGACTTTCATCTGCTGGTAATAGGGTTATATCTATTGTGTGATTATCTCTTTCTTCATTATAAATATTATTATTTTCTTTATATTTAACTAATTGTCTGTATACATTATCTGTATAATCTTTGTATGCTGTTTTATCAGTATTTTTATTATTTCTTGCAACCTCTTTTGATTGTAATATTAATTTATATATTATTCTTGATCTATCTTCTTCAGAAATATTATATTTTTCTTTTATAGTATCAATTGAATCTATTTGTTCATTATATGAATAATTAATTATATTAGCTAAATTTTTATCAAAAATTGATTTGTAATCCACATTATCTTCTTGATATTTTATTACAGTTATTTCTGAATTTTCTTTTAACAATCTCTTTTTGTATAAAATATCAATTGTTTTAGTTAGAGCCTCATCCAAATTTAAATTTTCAATATTTTGATTATATAAAATTGTTGAATTGTTATTAAAGAAGATAATTGCTCTTACTTTGTTTTCATCATTATAAGCATATCCAAAATCTATTCCTTCTGATTTTATTTCTACTAATCTACTTAAATCTGTATAGATTAAACTATCACTACTTCCATATTCTTGTCTGTATTCTGGAAGGAATTTAAATAATACTACTCCCACTAATAAAATCATAGTTATAGCAATTTCAATTAGATATTGTTTTTTCATTTTATTCATACCTTGGTGATAGTTGTAGAACTATTTCTTGATTTGGAGTAAATTCTGATCCTTCTGTAATAGATTGAGCTACTACATAACCTACTCCTTCTAGTTTTACATTTAATCCTAATTTAGAAAGAATATTATTTGCTGTTTTTGATGAAAGACCTATTACATTAGGTACTTTTATATTATCTTCATTTGTTATTAAATATACTGTATCTGATGACGTAATCTTACTTCCTGCATTTGGAACTTGATTTGTTACTTTTGTTCCATTACCTATTACGACATATCTTATATTATTATTTGATAGTACAATTTTAGTTTGTTCTAAATCTTTATTTTCAAAACTTGGTAATGGATATTCTGTTGTGGTAACTGTTGATGATTCTTCTCCAAAATATTTTGATAGATTGTTTACTACTTCTGTTACTGCATTAGATAATGGTTTTTGAGATCCTCCGGATGGTCTTTTTACTGATGCATAGATTATTACTTTAGGATCATCTTTTGGATAGAATCCTGCGAATGAAGTAATAACATTATGTGCTCCATCTAGATATCCTCCGTGTACAGTATCTGCTATTTGAGATGTTCCAGTCTTTCCAATTAACTGTCCATCTTCTCTTTTGTATGCTGAACCTGTGTTTCTCTCACCATTTACTGTATCATCCATTAAAGAGATTATTTTTTGAACTGATGCAGTTGAAGCTACTCTTTCAATTTCAGTACGTTTATATTCTTGAATTACTTCTCCTGTTTCAGAATCTACTATTTTTTCTACTAGGTATGGTTTTAATAACATTCCATCATTTGTTAGAGCTGTTAATGCTTTAGCATTTTGAATTGGAGTTGTTGTTAGACCTTGACCAAATCCAGCATTAAATATTTCTGTTTCATATTTAAAGTTTAGTGAACCGGTTTGTTCATTTGGTAGAGTTATTCCCGTCTTTCTTCCAAAGCCATATTTTTTAAAACATGTTCTTAACATAGTTCCATTCATATGTCTATTTATTATATTAATAATTCCTACATTTGATGATAGTGCATATCCTTTATCGAAAGTAATTACTCCCCATCCATTTCTATTCCAGTCTCCTATTTCAGTTCCATCACTAGTTGTATATGTTCCTGATAGATAAGTTTCATTTCCATCATATACGCCATTTTCCATAGCACATAAATATGTGTATGTTTTCATTGTAGAACCTGGTTCATATGGTTCGGATAACATAATATCTAAATAATTAGTTATATTCTTTATATTTGGGTCAAATGAAGGATGAGTTGTTTCAGCTAGAATTGCACCAGTCTTAGCATCTAGAATTGTGAAGTTATACCAATCCCAATCATATGATGCATCTTGAGCTAGAATTGCCTGTTCTACAAAGAATTGAATATTTGAATCTATTGTTAGATAGATATCTTTTCCTTGTACAGCTTCTTTTCTTATGACAGGAGTATCTGGAATACGATAACCTTGAAGGTCTTTTTGATATGTTATAGTTCCATTTTCACCGCTTAGAACTTTATCATAATATTTTTCAATACCCATTTCTCCTGTAGTCTCAGTAGTTCCTTCATCTGTTTTAGCATAACCTATTGTATATGATGCAAAATCTCCTTTTGGATAATATCTACGATATGATTCTATGAAATCTAGACCTGGTAAATTTAAGTCTTCAATTTTACTTTTAGTTATTTCATTTAGATTTTTTCCTTTAATACCAAATTCTACCTGGTATGCATCTTTATTTAAATAATTTAGAATTTCTTCTTTTGTATAACCTAATATAGGGGCAAGTGCTTCTGCTGTAGCATTTTTATCTACTACATGTTGAGGGTCATCTTTCTTAGTAGTTCTTGATTCTGCTAGATAAGCTATTAATTTATAAGAAGTTACATTTTGTGCTAGTACATCTTTATTTGATGAGTATATAGTTCCACGACTTGCTTGAATACTTTCTGTTTTTGTTGTACGCTTAGATGCTAGTTCTTGAAGATTAATTCCATCAACTTCTTTGCTTAATCCTAAATAAAGAACTCTTCCTATTATAATTACAAACAAAAAAAGAGAAAGAATTATAACTAAACCAGAATATCTTATGTTATTTTTCTTTCTCTTCGTCATTATATATTCACTCCCTAATATCTATTCCCCAACGCTTCTGATGTTATTATTATTATAGCTTAATCCTTGTTGTTGTGCAACTTCATCAATTTTATTAAGTGAAGCTAACTCATTAATTATCATTGTTAGAGATTCATTAGTTTTTTCTTGATCTTCTATTTGTTGTTTTTCTACTTCAACCTCATAATTTATTTTAGATAAAGTTGCGGTAAAAAAAACTCTTGTCGTAGCAGCAAAACTTAAGGATATTGCGATTACTGCTACTAATTTTCTAAAACTATTGTTCTTTTTCTTGGTCTTTGTCTTTTTCTTCTTCATAATATCCCCTTTCACTTTATTCTTTCAATCACTCTCATCTTGGCACTTCTAGAGCGTGGATTTTCTACTATTTCTTCATCAGTTGGTAAAATAGGTTTTCTAGATACTAATTTAAAATCTGGCAGAAGTGATGGATCTATATTAGGAAGTCCTTTAATTTTTTCATCTACTTCACACATCTTTTTGAAATATCTTTTTACTATTCTATCTTCTAATGAATGAAATGTAATTACAACTACTCTTCCACCTACATTTAGTAGATCTAAGCTCTTTTGAAGTGCAATTTCTAATACATCTAATTCATGATTGACTTCTATTCTAATTGCTTGAAATATTTGTCTTGCCGGATGTTTTTTTAATCTTTCTTTAATAGGAACTACTTCTTTTATTATGTCTACCAATTCCATAGTAGTTTCTATTTTTTTGTTTTCTCTATGCTTTACTATATTTCTTGCAATTCTAGGAGCAAATTTATCTTCTCCATATTTATAGAAAATATTCGTTAATTGTTTTTCAGAATATTCATTTACAACATTATAAGCACTAAATTCTTGTGATGTATCCATTCTCATATCTAATGGGGCATCTTGATGGAAGGAAAAACCACGGTAGTCTTCATCTAATTCAGGAGATGATACTCCTAAATCAAATAGAATACCGTCTACTTTTTCAATCCCTCTAGAATTTAGTTCTTCTTTTAAATTCTTAAAATTACTTTTGATGATAGTGAAGTTAGTACTGATAGCATTTAATCTATCAGTACTATGCCGAATTGCTTCACTATCTTGATCAAAGGCGAATAGGTAACCTCTTTCTACTTTTTTTAATATCTCAGATGAATGTCCTCCATAGCCAAGCGTCGCATCAACATAAACGCCATCTTCTTTTATATTTAGTTCTGATATTGCCTCATTCAATAGTACGCTTATATGTTTAGGCATTATCATCACTTCCGTTAAACAAATTTTCGGCTATGTCTGACATGTCTTCACTAGCAGATGCATAGAAATTATTCCAAGCTTCTTCAGACCATATTTCAATTCTTTCTCCTACACCTACTATTACACATTCTTTAGTTATGTTGGCGTAAGAGAATTGTGGGGAGGTAATTAAAATACGACCATTTTTATCAACTTCTGCTAGGGTAGCTCCTGATAGGAAGAATCTATTAAATTCTCTAGCGTTTTTCTTAGTAAAAGGTAAGGTTGCTAACTTATTAGTAATATTTTCCCATGAAGTTTTTGAGTATACATATAAGCATTTCTCAATTCCTCTAGTGATGATGAATTCATTACCAAGTTCTTCTCTAAACTTAGATGGAATTATTAATCTTTTCTTTTCATCAATTGTATGATGGTATTCTCCAATAAACATAGCAATCCCCCACTTTTAACCACTATCATCCACTACTTGATTATAATATTTCATATTTTTGTTTTTTTGTAAATGTTTTTCTATAAAAAAAAATAATTTTACAAATAGATTTACACAACAAAAAAGTTGAGTTTTTTAAACTGATATAATAAATGTAGACACGACAAAAAAGTCGAACGTCTACGTTTTTTTATGAGAAAATATTTATAAGGAGGAATATTTATGTCTAATA
>ONIZ01000029.1 GCA_900317975.1 uncultured Bacillota bacterium | reverse complement strand
AATGTTTCCCCATAAAAATAACACCTCACTTTCTTGAGATGTTATTTTACATTAAACTATTCTTTTTTTAAAGTGTCCAAAATGGGGTTCACTCCATAATACTATTCTTTTAATGTGCTATTTATTATTAATTGATAATTGTTTTTATTTGGTGAACAAGTAGTTAATACTAATTGCTTATTGTTTTGCTTTGGTATGTTTATACTTCCTGTTTTTTTGGTATTCCAGATATCTTTAATTATATATGTATAGTAACGATCTTTATAATATATTTCTATTTCATCATTTTGTTTTAATTTATCTAAATTTTTAAAATAGGCAATGGGTCCTGTACCAGAATGGGCCGCTATTATTGTTAATGCATTATCTTCATCAAATAGATCAGATCCTTCTAAAATAGTTATATTTTTCTCAACATTGTTTTCTGTGCTATCTATTTTGTATAAATTTTGATTTATTCCTATTTTTTTAATTGTTATATTACCTATTATATCTTCTTTATGTGAATCTTTTTGTACTATACTTCCTATTTTTGTACTTAAAGATGTAGAATTAATCTTAACTTTATTATATGTTTGAAAACATAATAAGGAATAAATAATAATTATTAATAATACTTTAAAATATTTCATATAATATATCTTTTTAATAGAAATATTATTAGATCTATTATTGTTACTTTTGTATTTGGTACATTTATTTTATAATCTTTTAAAGAAAAAATTTCTTCTTCTTCATTTTCAACCTTAATATTTATTGGGTTACTGAATTCATATCCTTCTGTTGTAGTTAATTGTTTTATTGTATATGTTCCATATGGAAGAATTATTTCAGCTTCACCTTCATTATTGGTCTTTATTGTTTTTACAAACTTATTATCTTTATCATATACGTTAAATTCTATATTAGGTTCTTTTATTTGTTTTTCTTTATTTCCATATGTTTTTACTATTTTTATCTTCTTTTTAATTATTTCATTACTAAAATCTATTTCTTTATTATTATTTTGTTCTGTTATTTCAAAATCAATCGATTTATCATTGATTTTATAGCCAATACCTGCTTTTTCTTCTTTTAGTGTATATTTTCCTATTGGTAGGTTTTCTATCTTGTATGAGCCTGTTTCATCTATTTTAAATGATCTTATTTTGTTATTGTTTTCATCTATAATAGAGAACTCAGTTCCTTCTAATTTTCCTTCTCCACTAGGCTTATTTGTTTTAGTATCTATATCTATTTTATTAATAATTAGTTTTGTTTTAATTACCTTAATGTTTATTCTTAAATTTTTAGTTTCTAGATTTCCTAATTTTACTATATTTTGGCTATCGCTTGATGTATAAAATAATACTGGTTCATCATATATATTATCTTTTCTAATTAAATTTTCGCTATATTCTCCTTCTTTTAGTCCTTTTATAATTATTTTATTTCCTTCTATATTTATATTTGATGTTGAATTATAGTTTTCTAATAAATTGTTGCTATCTACAATAGTTTTTTCTTCATCTTCGACTAATACAATATTATTTGGTATACTTGGAATATTTTCATTTTGACTAATAATTGTATTTATTTCGTTTATCATATAGTCATAACTATTTATTTTATTTCCATTTAGGGTATCAGTAAAGTAGATGTTTTCATCTCCAGCCACTTCTTTCCAAATCATTGCTTGGGTTACTGCATACCAAGACGAATCAGTATGATTTCCATATCCATATCCATAATGAGCTATTTTTTTTATTCTTTCTAATGTGTTACTATTCATATTTGGTGTTTCTCTATTATATGTTGATGTTTCATAGAACCAATCATATGGATCTATACAATATGCTATTTTATTTGTGTTTTGTTCTCTTATAAATCTAGCGACTTGATATATTCCTACTTTTGTAGATGGATTATATGCCATTAAATATATTCCTGATATTTTTTCTCCTTTATAGAAATTAAATGTTTCAGCATTACTATTTATGCTTTTAATTGTTCCTAGTAGAATCATTACTATTACTAGGATTTTTATTATTTTTTTCATATTTCCTCCTTTTGTAGGCAAGATAATAACTTAAGAAGTAATTTATTACAAATTGAGGATTTTTATATTTTATATATGTTTTTTTTTGAAAAGTAATACTTGTATATATAATTTATGAAAATAATTATATAATTTATTTGAATATGCAAGTTTAAATAACATAAAAATATGATATAATATGCACTGATGAGGTGATTAGATGACTGATATTGAGATTGCTTATGGAGTTAAGAAAAAAGATATTTTAGATGTTGCCAAGAGTATTGGTATAGAAAAAGAGAATTTAATTTTATATGGTAATGATAAAGCTAAGATTATTAATTGCGATAATAATAGAAATGGTCATTTAATTTTAGTTACTGCTATAAGTCCTACACCTATGGGTGAGGGAAAAACTACAGTTAGTATTGGTCTTAATGATGCCTTAAAAAAAATTAATAAGAATAGTATTGCAGTATTAAGAGAGCCTTCTATGGGTCCTGTTTTTGGTATGAAAGGTGGAGCAACTGGAGGGGGATATTCTCAAGTTATTCCTATGGAAGATATTAATTTACAATTTACTGGTGATTTTGATGCGATTAGTGCTGCTAATAACTTGATATGTGCAGCAATAGATAATCATATCTATTTTGATAATAAATTAGATATACAAAAGGTTACTTTTAATAGATGTTTAGATGTAAATGATAGATTCTTAAGATCTATTAAAGGAGAACGCGAAGAGTCATTCAATATTACTGCAGCTAGTGAGATTATGGCATTATTTTGTTTAGCAAAAGATGAAGATGATTTAAAAGAAAAACTATCTAATATTGTTATTGGATATAATAGTAAGAATGAAATGATATATGTTAAGGATTTAAATTTACAAGGATCTTTAGCAGTATTATTAAAAAATGCTATTAAACCTAATTTGGTTCAATCTTTAGAAAATAATCCTGTTATTATCCATGGTGGACCTTTTGCTAATATTGCTCATGGTTGTAATAGTGTGATTGGTACTAATATGGGCCTTAGTCTATGTGATTATGTTGTAACTGAGGCTGGATTTGGTGCTGATTTGGGAGCTGAAAAGTTTCTTGATATTAAATGTAGGCTTAATGATTTAAAGCCTGATTGTGTAGTATTGGTTGCAACTATTAAAGCATTAAAATATCATGGTGGAGTAGCAAAAGAAGATGTTTTGTTAGAAAACTATGATGCTTTAAAGATAGGATTAGCTAATTTAGATCAACATATTGATAATTTAAATCAATATGGTGTTAATTTAGTAGTTTGCTTAAATAAATTTGCTACTGATTTAGATGATGAAATTCAAATAGTAAAAACTTTTTGTGATGAAAAAGGGGTTTCTTTTTCTACCTCTACTGCATATATAGATGGGGGAGATGGGGCAATTGATTTAGCTAATAAAGTAATTGAATTGTGTGATAATCCTTATGATTTTAAATTATTATATGAAGATAGCTTATCTATTAAAGAAAAAATAAATACTATTTGTAGTAATATATATCATGCATCTAAGATAAATTATTCAGATGAAAGTAATAAAATTATTGAATATCTTGAAAATAATGGTAAGGATAATTTACCTATATGTATTGCGAAAACTCAATATAGTTTTTCTGATGAGCCTAAGAAGTTAGGGGCACCTAAGGATTTTGAAGTTACTGTTAAAGATGTAAGGCTTTATAATGGAGCTGGATTTATTACTGTATTACTTGGTAATATTATGACTATGCCTGGTTTACCTAGATTTCCAAATTATGAACATATTGATTTAATTGATGGTAAAGTGATAGGCCTTAGTTAATTAAAGAGTGGGTGGTTTTGTTGATTTATTGTAATGATTTCTTCTATAATGGAGAAATATATAATATGTATTATGATTCCAATTTTAAACAAATTAAGTTTTATTTAGATGGGGTTGAACAAGTTATTCCTTATTTAGATTATAAATATAATGTATTGAATGGAAATTATTTGAGAGGAAAAGATTTATTATTAGGAAGTATTCTAACTTTGGGTATTGTTGCTAATTTAATTATTATCAATGATATTGTTGATACTTATGCTTATGATAGAAATATAATATCACCAACAATGGTTGTGACTGAATCTACTGAAGAAAATGAATTTTCCACAAATTTTGTTGATAAAAAGTTAAGTTCATCAGATTTTTATAAAGAACTATATAATAATAGTGATAATGAAAAAAAAGAAATACTTAATCTTACTAAGCTTGTAATAAGAGATAATAATGATTATCTTGATCAAAAAGATATATTAAATAGTTTTAGTTCATTAAAAATTGTAATAACTTCTAATGATAAACTTTTAACTAATACTTCTGATAATATTATTGGAAGATATGATCAAGAGACTAATACTTTATATTTAAAAGAAGGTTTGGATGAAGATGTTTTAAATACTACTATTTTTCATGAATTTTTACATTTTTTATCTAAATCCGGATTTGTATCTACTAGTTTTAATAAAAATGGATATATTGGTGATGCGTTAAATGAAGGTATGACTCAATTATTAGTTAATGAATATTTTAAAAATCAATTGTTTGTTTATTCTAATGAAGTATCTATTACTAAGGCTCTTGTTGAAATGGTAGGTAGCGATTTTATGAGAGAATGTTATTTCTCACATGATTTAGATTCTTTGATTGATGAATTATCTAAATATGTTTCTCATGAAGATGTTATCTCATTATTAAAGAATATGGATAATGCTAAAATTGCTTATAATGATGAAGATAGAGATAATTATGCTTCCTTTAATAGAAAATGTTGGGATATAATTGGAAATATTTATATGAATAAATTTGGTAAAGATATTGAAAAAGATAGGCTTATGATGGCTTATAAAGAGGGTACCTCATTTGATTCTGTTGTATCTGTTAGTAAAAAGTATTTTATAGGGAATGAAGATAAATCTTATAAAATTAATTATTATTATATTGATGGAAATAGTGGTTATTTAATTGATACTATTTTGATAGATGATAATAATAGATATGTTAATATTAATACAAAGAAAAAGACTACTTCGTAGTCTTTTAATTGTTTTCTGTTTCATCTATTGGATCTTCAGTAGGGGTAGGTTCTTCTTCTGGAGTTATTACTTTAGGTCCGGTTTGGGTCTCTGTTACTATTATTTTATTTTGATATGTTTCATTGTTGTAATATATGTAATATTCATATACTCCAGCTTTCGCTGTTGATACTTTAGATAAATCTAATGTTAAATTATTATAAACTTCTTCAGGTAATGCTTCATTTATATAACTACTTACATTTCTACTTATTGCATCTCCTACATTTAAATTAATTTCTTTTAATGTTAGTGTTACTGTAGGTAGTTTTTTCTCTGTAATAGTAAATTTTCCTGTATATACTTTTTTCTTATATTTTATTGTATATTTGTATTCTCCTGGTTCATTAATATTAACCATTGATGTATCAAGTTTTAATGCTTTTAATATATTTTCACTTATTTGATCAGCATCTACTATATAGTCGGCAGGATCTACACTTAGTGGATTGTTTTCTTCTAATACCATATCTTTTAGCTTTATTTCTTTTGTTCTTAAATCACTTACTTTTTTATTATCAACCTTTACAGAATACTCTGTCTTAATTACAGTTCTATCTATAGTAGACAATATTCCTCCAGTAATAAGGAATATTACTCCCCAGATTGCTAAAGTTATGGAAATAATTCTTGTGTTTTTTGTTGTATTTTCCATATAAACACTCCTACCTTTAATAACATTATAGATAAAATAGTAGTTAATTACAATAATTAAAATAAAATAGACACCTTTAAGGTGTCTATTTTTGTCTTTGTATATTAATATGTTTTGATGCCTTGATAAGTATCTCTTTTTACCATTTCTTTATTAATATCATTCATTACTACAAATTTTTTTAATAACCAATTAGGCTCTATTAGAATTTCTTTATTAGGATCTCCTGTAATACGATTAATTACTATTTCAGGTCTTAATAATTCTAATTGATCTACTACGATATCTATATATTCATCTTTTGTTAATATGTGAAATTTATTCTTTTTATAATATTTTTCTAATGCTGTATCTTTAACTATAGATAACATATGTATTTTAATACCTTGTATATCAAGGTTATTTAAATATTTTATAGTATTTAACATATCTTCTTTTGTTTCATTAGGTAATCCATTGATAATATGAACAACTACATTAATATTTCTTTCTCTTAATTTATTAACCATATCTTTAAAACAATCTAGAGTATGACATCTATTTATCAATATAGATGTTTCTTCTTTTATTGTTTGTAATCCTAATTCTATTGTTAGATAGGTTCTTTTATTTAGATCTTCTAAATAATTAAGACATTCATCTGTAATTGAGTCAGCACGAGTCGCAATATTTAGACCTACAACATTATCTAATTTTAGAATTGGTTCATATAATTTCTTTAGTTCTTCTACAGGTGCATATGTATTTGTATTTGCTTGAAAATAACCGATATATTTTGCTTTAGGCCATTTCTTTAACAACATATTTTTAACTTCATTAAATTGAGTTACTATATCTTTCTCTTTATTTCCTCCAAAATCAGATGATCCTTTATGACAATAGATACAACCACCTGTTCCTACTGTCCCATCTATATTTGGACAAGTAAATCCACCGTTTAGACTTACTTTAAATACTTTTGAGTTAAATTTGTGTTTATAAAAATAATCTAGAGTATGATATCTTTTATTATCATCTGAATACTTAAACTTATTCATATTAATCCTCATCTATTGTATATAAGCATAATGCTGTTATAAAATCTATAGGTTTTTTCAATGCTTCTTTTTTAACTTTAGCATATTTTTCTTCTTTAATTAAGTTATATATTTCTAAACCTTTAGTTTTAATATTATATTTTTTTCTAATATTTAAATCTTTTTTAACTAATCTTATAAATTTATTTAATGAATAGATTTTAGTATCATCTATATTTAGAGTTTCTCCGACATGTTCAATTGCTCTTAAAATGATTTTATCTATTATTTTTTTATTATTATTTTTATCTAATTTTAGTATTTTTATTAGGCTCATTAGTGCTGATTTTGAATTAATAATTTTATTAAAAGTATAAGTAAATGTTTCTTTATATTTATTTTCAAATTTTTCAACAGTATGTAATTTGAATGTATATTTATTTCCTTCATATTTGTTATATGCTTTCATAGCATCATTATATCCGTATTTTATATTTCTTTTTGCTGTTTCTTTATCAAATAATAGGAAACTTCCTAAATCATTTCTTGGTGTTATTTTAATATTTTTAATTTTCTTTTTAGCAGGTTTTCTAATACCTACTGTTGTTAGATCTACAACTATTACTTCATCTGCTCCCATATCTATTGCTAGATTTATTGGTGTATTATCATAATATCCACCATCAATAAACTCTATTCCTTCAATTTCTTTTGAAGAAAAGGCAGGATATGCAGCAGAACTTGCAATTAGATAATCATTTAATCTATTTTCTGGAATATCTTTCTTTTGTAATATTTTAGGCTTTCTGTTAGTTTTATTAAATGTTATTAATCCATAGTTAATTTTTGATTTATAAAATCTTTTTGTATCTAATAATTCTTCTACTATTGTTTCTAGACCTGAAGGTTCTACACCTTTGTTTTTTACAAATTTCTTTAAATATTCTTTATATAAACTTAAAGTATCATCATAGTTTTGTATTTTTCCGTCAAATATTTTATCCATACTAATATTACTCCAAAGATTATATGCTTTGTAGTAATTGTTTTGTACCATTATAGCTCCATTTAGTGCACCTACTGATGTACCTGTTACTATTTCGTATTTGATTTTTAATTTTCTTAAGGCTTTCCATACTCCTATTTGATATGCGCCTTTTGAACCACCGCCCGATAGTACGACCGCTCTCATAAAATCACCGAACATATTATACCACAAATTTGAATTTTTTTCCACTGATTTTGTTTAATAATAAGAGTTTGATTAATTTAGTTGTAAACAATAATTATGTTTTGATTTATAAAAAATATTTTGTGATATAATTTTTTTAGGTGAGGGTATGGCTAAAAGAAAACGCTTAAAACTTAAAGAGCCGTTTATTTCTATTGGAAGAATTGGTGGTATAATTCTTGCAATAATTTTAGCTGTTTTTTTATTCTATAGATATGAAATACATACTATAAAAAGATTAGGCTATAGTGAAAAAGCTAGTCAGTTTATTCTTTTTAATTTTAAAAAGAGTTATGTTAAATCGGTTCATTATAGTGATACTTTAAATGCTGCTTTTGAGAGTGATTCTTATAATGAAAAGTATTTAAAATATTATGCTCAAATTGATTATTATAAAGGTGATTTGTTAATTTCTAATATTAATTCTTTAATTGAGAAAAAATATTCAGTTAGTGAAATTAATGTTATTTTGGCTCATGGTAGTTTAGAAGATGTTAGAGATTTTGCTAAAAGGGATAAAGTTGTTTATTTAGATGAATATTTTGAGTATTCTTTTGCAAGAATTAGATTATATGATAGATATTTAGCTTATAGTGATGAGAGTGGAGAAAATGCATATAATACAATAGTTTATGTTAATTTAGGTATTGATAAAGAGGAGTATAATGAACCTTATTTAGTTACTAAATTTAGTAAAGATATGTTAATTAATAAGCATTTTTCCTTGAATAAGAATTTTGTTCCTGATAATTTGGTTACTATATCTAGTGAAGATTCTGTTGATGAAGGTATTAAACTAAATGGTGAAGCTTATAGAGCTTTTAAACAAATGAAATCTGATATGAATAAAGAAGGATTAGATGTTTTAATTAATGAGGGATATCGTAGTTATAGTGACCAAGAAGAGTTGTGTGATTATTATCGTAATTTATATGGTGATAACTATGTTTCTAAATATGTTGCTTTACCTGGATTTAGTGAACATCAAACAGGTCTTGCGATAGATCTTTCATCTACTTCAACTAGAACTTTTTCAAATTCAAAGGAATATAAGTGGATGTTAGATAATTCATATAGATATGGATTTATATTAAGATATGATTCTAGACTTATTACTGAGACTCAATTTAATAGTGAACCTTGGCATTTTAGATATGTAGGTAGTGATATAAGTAATTATATTCACGAACACTATATGTCTTATGAAGAGTATTATGCTGTAAATTTATTTAAATAATATACCAATTCTTGGTATATTTTTATTTTGTTTTATGATATTATGTTATTAGAATAAATAGGAGGTTTATTATGTATCCATTAGGCAAGCAATTTATTTTTAATAGTGATGTATGTAAGACTGATGAAAAATATACAATAGTTGGCCAACATTATAGAATTAGTGTTCTTTCTGATATGGTTGTTAGACTTGAATATTCTCCTAGTGGAACATTTAATGATAGACCTACTCAGTTAGTAAGAAGAAGAAATTTTAGTAAAGGAGCATTTAAAGTAGATCAAAATGAAACTACTTTAATGATTACGACTAAATATTTTACTTTGGTATATCAAAAGGAACAACCATTTAAAGCTCAAGGTGTAGATCCTATGAAAAATTTAAAGATTACTTTAAATTCTCGTGATCCTGATAGACAGAAAGATTGGTATTATGGAAACTTAGAGGTTAGAAATTTAGGTGGTAATATAGTTTCTGATGATGTTTCTGTTAGTAGAGAGATTGAAAAAGGATTATATTCTTTAGATGGTTTTTCATCTATAGATGATTCTAAAAGTAAAATTATATTAGAAGATGGTACTTTAGGAGAACCTATCGCTGATAATACAGATATTTATGTTTTTATGTATGATACTAATTTTAGACAAGTATTATTTGACTACTTTAAATTAACTGGAGCTCCTTCTATGTTACCTAGATATGCTTTTGGTAATTGGTGGAGTAGAAATGTTATTTATAGTGATAAAGATTTAAAAGAATTGATTAGAAATTTTGAAAAGAAAAAGATTCCTTTATCAGTTATGTTATTTGATAATGATTGGCATATTAGAAATGCTAGTGGAAAAACCGGATTAAAAACAGGTTTTACATTTAATAATGCTTTAATAAAAGATCCTAAAGCTATGGTTGATAATTTCCATAAACGTGGAATTAGAGTAGGATTAGTTGTTGATCCTCAAGAAGGTTTTTATCCACATGAAGCTTTTTATAAACAAGCTAGTGAAGCTTTAAAAGTAACTGATGGTGGGATACTTCCTTTTGATGCATTAAATCCTCAATCAATTGATTTGTTCTTTAAGATGTTTTTACATCCTTTAGAGAATATTGGAATTGATTTCTTTTGGAATGATTCAAAAGCAGGAATGGATTTAAATAGACTATGGTCTTTACAACATTATATGTATATGGATTCTAATAGATTTAGTAATAAGAGAGGTATGATTTTATCTCGTAGTGGTTGTAAGGCTAGTCATAGATATCCTGTTTTATATGGTGGTAGTAGTGAAATTAGTTGGAAAAATTTAAAATCATTACCTTTTAAGTATTTGAATGCTGCGAATGTCGGGGTTTCTTGGTGGAGTCATGATGTAGGTGGTAATCATGGTGGTATAGAAGATGATGATTTATATATTAGATATTTAGAGTTAGGTGTATTTTCACCAATACTTCGTTTTCATGGTGCTAGAGGACCTTACTATAAGAAAGAGCCTTGGTTATGGGATGCTAAAACTCAAAGTATAGCAGGAGATTATTTAAGATTAAGACATAGATTGATTCCTTATATCTATACTGAGGCATATAATTATACAAGGACAGGTACTCCTTTAGTACAACCATTCTTTTATAATTATATGTGGACTTATGATGATCCTTTATATAGAAATCAATATTATTTTGGATCTCAATTATTGGTTTGTCCTATCCTAGATAAAAAGGATCCTACAATGAATAGGACTATTCATAGATTCTTTATACCTGATGGTATTTGGTATGACTATGTAACAGGTAAGAGATTCTTAGGTAATAAGAAATATATTTCATTCTTTAAAGATGAAGATTATCCAGTATTTGCTCATGCTGGTTCAATAATACCTTTATCTAATCGAAGTGATTATAATAATACTGGTTTACCTACTGATATGGAAATTCAAATATTCCCTGGAGTAAGTAATACTTATACTTTATATGAAGATGATGGAATTACTTCTTTATATAAAGATGGATACTATTTAAAGACTAGTATTGACTATAACTATTTGAAGAATAATTATACTGTTATTATAAGATCTATTGAAGGTAAGAGTGGAATAATTCCAGAGAAAAGAAATTATAAAATGGTATTTAGAAACGTTAGAGAAGCAGATGATGTTACAGCTTTCTTTGATAGAGATGCATTTAATAATATAGATAGTTATGTAGATGGAAATGATTTCATTGTTGAGTTGAATGATGTTCCTACAATTGGTCAGTTAACTGTCAATTGTAAGGGTAAAAATATAGAAATAGATGCTCAAAGAATTATTAATGACGATGTTAAGAGTATCTTGTTAGATTTAAAGATTAATACATATTTAAAAGAAGAATTAGCTGATATTATGTTTGGAGAGTTACCTATTGGACAAAAGAGAATTGAAATTAGAAAAATGAAGAAGAAAGGTCTTTCTAAAGAATATTTAAATATGTTCTTAAAATTATTAGAATATATGGCTGAAGTATAGGAGGTAGTATGTCAAAGAATTATAAAAACTATAGAAAATTAAAAGATACTGTCCTTTTAAGATTTCTAGATGAGATAGATCTTGAAGATGAAGATTCTTTAAATTTAGTACTTCTTAAACATTTACTTAATGGTGAATTAGATGATGTATATTCTAATAAATATATTTGTAATTTAGGTGAATCTGAAAAAAAAGAATTATTAAATAAAAGCAGAAATTATATTTATCTTCTTTTCAATAGTGGTGACTATAAGAAATATGACGAATCAATTGATTGTCCTATAGATGATAAAGATTTCATGTTATATAGATTATTAGATAATTATGATTTTCTTATTAGATTAGTTATTTATAATATAGATATTTTAGAAGAATTAAATAAATATAAAGATTTTTATGATTTTAAATCGTATAGTATTATTGAAAATATTAGAAATAACTTTAGTAATGATGAAATATTAATTTCTTCTATTAGTAATTTTATTAAAGAAGATAATTTATATAAGTTGTTTGATGTTGATCAAAGAAGCATATTATATGAATATCCTAATGGGGTTATGTATGATTATGTTGATGGTAATTATATGCCTTATTCTTCGTTAGAAATAGCAACTAATATATATAATTATGTTTCTGATGATGATATTACTATTGAAGAAGTTACTGATAATCCTCAATTAGTTAATCAATTAACTAAATTTATAAAGGGTGATTATTTTGATTTTAAAAATATTGTTATAAATATGTGTGATGACTTTTATAAAGTTGTTGATTAATTTTAGATTATTTATTATAATATGATTTATATTTATATGTTGTTGGTAGTAGTAATATTATTACTTTTTTAAGAGAGCTTATGGGTGGTGTAAATAAGTATAAGTGTAATATGAACTTGACTGATGTAAGACATATACGTTACTCGCGTTAAGAGTTTTAAGTTGTATAGATTATTATCTATAAAATAAGGTGGTACCGCGAACTATTCGTCCTTATGGAGGAATAGTTTTTTTGTGAGGTGAAATATGGAACAACTAATATTATTTATTCTTACATTTATAGTAGTTTTTGTTGGATATGAAATATTTATTGTTAATAGAGCTAAGAAAAACTATAAAAAGAAAGATAAAAAGTTACCAATAGAAATTAAATACCTGATTAAGAGATATGGGATTGATATAAAGAAAATTAATTATTTTCAACTATTACAAGTAGTTGCGATAGTTAGTTCACTTATTATTTGTAGTAGTTAGTATTATTCCTGTTATTTTAATTAGTTATAGTATAGTTGGCAAAAAATATGGAAAGAAGATGATTAAAGATGAGTAATTATACTGAAATTGAAAAGAAATGGCAAAAGTATTGGGATGATCATCATACTTTTGAAGCTAAAGAAGAAAAGGGTAAAAAGACATTTTATGATTTAGTAGAATTTCCTTATCCTTCTGGAGAAGGATTACATGTTGGACATGTTAAGGGTTATACTGCTCAAGATGTCATAGCTCGTATTAAAAGAATGCAAGGATATAATGTTTTATATCCTATGGGATGGGATGCTTTTGGTGCTCCTGCTGAAAGATTTGCTATAAGAAAACATATTCATCCTAGAGAAGCTGTTAAAAGAAATATTGAAACTTTTAAAGCACAAATGAAATCAATTGGTTTTTCATTTGATTGGAGTAGAGAATTTTCTACTACTGATCCAGAATATTATAAATGGACTCAATGGCAATTTATTCAATTCTTTAAACATGATATGGCTTATAAAGCTGATACTAAAGTAAATTGGTGTCCTACTTGTAAGATGGTACTTTCTAACGAGGATTCTCAAGGTGGAGTTTGTGAACAATGTGGATCTCAAGTAGAACAACGTACTAAGAGTCAATGGATGCTTAGAATGAGTGATTATGCTGAAGATTTATTAGATGGTTTAAAGGATACTAATTTTGCTGAAAGAGTAAAATTAGGACAAATCAATTGGATAGGTAAGAGTGAAGGAGTAGAATTTGATGTACAAATAGTAGGTGGAGGAAACTTCTCTGTATTTACGACTTGTATTGAAACTATTTATGGTATTACTTTCTTTGTACTTGCGCCTGATGGAAAATTAATTCAAGAATTGATGCCAAGAGTAAATAATAAAAAAGAGGTAGAAAAATATATTAAAGAAACTTCTTTAAAGAGTACTATGGATAGAACTGAACTTAATAAGGGCAAGAGTGGTGTTCTTGTTAAAGGAGTTAAGGCTATTAATCCTGTTAATGGTAAAGAGGTTCCTATTTACTTAGGAGATTTTGTTCTTGGTGATTATGGAACTGGTGCTGTAATGGCTGTTCCTAGTCATGATCAAAGAGACTTTGAATATGCTAAAGAACATGATTTAGAAATAATTCAAGTTATTGATGGTAGAGATATTAGTGAATGTGCTTTTGAAAAAGGTGACTATTTAGGAAAAGGTTGTAAATTAATTAATTCTGAAGAGTATAGTGGTTTAACTGTTGAAGAAGCTAAAGAGAAAATAACTACTATGCTTGAAGATAAAGGAATTGGTAGAAGAGTAAATAATTATAAAATGAGAGACTGGGTTTTTGGTAGACAAAGATTCTGGGGTGAACCTATTCCTATGATTCATTGTGATAAATGTGGTTGGGTTCCTGTACCAGATAGTGATTTACCTGTTGTACTTCCTGATGTTGTTAATTATGAACCTACTGAAGATGGTGAAAGTCCACTTGCTGGAATTGAAGAATTTGTTAATTGTAAATGTCCTAAATGTGGGGCTGCTGCTAAAAGAGAGACTGATACTATGCCACAATGGGCAGGATCATCATGGTATTTCTTAAGATATATGGATCCACATAATAATAAAGAGTTTGCTTCTATGAAAAAAATGAAATATTGGAATAGAGTAGATTGGTATAATGGTGGAATGGAACATACTGCTAGACACTTGCTATATGCAAGATTCTGGGTACAATTCTTATATAATATTGGTTTAGTTCCTAATAAAGAAATGATTTGGACAAGAGTTAGTCATGGTATGATTTTAGGTTCTAATGGTGAAAAGATGTCTAAATCTAAGGGTAATGTTGTTAATCCTGATGAAATTGTTAATGCATACGGGGCAGATACTTTAAGAGTATATGAAATGTTTATTGGTGATTATACTCAAGATGCTCCATGGAATACAGATTCATTAAAAGGTTGCGATAGATTCTTAAGAAAAATTGAAAGATTAGGAGAAAAAGTTGTTGATAAGAGTGGTTATTCACAAGAAGTTCTTATGAATAAAACTATTAAGAAAGTAACTGATGATAATCTTTCTATGAAATATAATACTGCTATTAGTGCTTTGATGATTTTAGTTAATGAGTTAGAAAAACAAGATGAAATTACTAAGGATGATTATAGAACATTATTGATCTTATTAAATCCAGATGCTCCTCATATAACTGAAGAATTAAATGAAAAATATAATTTGGGTAAACCTATATGTGAGAGCACTTGGCCAGATTATGATGAAGAAAAAATAGTAGATGATGCTATTACCATTGGTGTTCAAGTAAACGGAAAAGTACGTGGTTCTATTGATATAGTTAAAGATGAAGATGATGAATCTGTTAAAGCTAAAGCTATGAAACTTGAAAATGTAATTAAATTTACTGAAGGTAAAGAAATAGTTAAGACTATTGTTATTAAAAATAAGATAATTAATATCGTAGTAAAATAAGAAGCCTAGGCTTCTTTTTTTGTGGTATTATATTAATAGAGGATATTATGAAGAAGAATAAATTATTAAAAAAGAATAGTTTTAAAAGTGGCGCTATGGTAAATACTATAGGCATATTTATCAGTAAATTATTAGGAGTACTATATGTTATTCCTTTTTATGCTTTGATTGGTACTGCTGGTGGTGCTTTATATGGATATGCTTATTCTATTTATTCATTCTTTATTAATATGAGTACTGCTGGTATTCCTTTAGCTATTTCTAGAGTTACTAGTGATTATAAT
>ONIZ01000035.1 GCA_900317975.1 uncultured Bacillota bacterium | reverse complement strand
TGATACTGCTATAGAAGCAGGGGCTACAACTATTAATATTCCTGATACTGTTGGTTATACTGAGCCTGATGAATTTAGAGATTTTCTAACCTATCTAAAGGAGAATTCTAGACTAGATGAAGTTGATTGGTCAGTTCATTGTCATAATGATTTAGGATTAGCAGTTGCTAATACAATGACTGCTATTAAATGTGGAGCAAGCCAAGTAGAAGGAACTATTAATGGTATTGGTGAAAGAGCTGGTAATGTTGATTTAATTCAAGTACTTGCTAATATAAGTGTTAGAAATAATATATATGATGTTTATACAGATGTTGCTCTATCCTACTCTAAAAAGATTTCTCAATTAGTTGAAGATATTACTCATCAAAGTGTTCCTAAGAATTATCCTGTCGTTGGAGATAATGCCTTTGAAGAAGGTGCTGGAATTCATCAAGGAGGAGTTGCTGCTAATGAAGATACATATCATATAATGGATAATTATAGTTTTGGTGTTCCAAAGAGAAGTTTTTTCTTAGGAAATCATACAGGACATAGCGCTGTTGCTGAAACTATTAGAGAACTTGGATGTGAACTTAGAATGGAAGAAAATAATGATAACTCTCCTATTAGTCCTGATTCTTTTTATAGAATAATTAGTAATCATAAAATCAAGACTTTTAATAAATAATTCTTATGTTATAATGAATTTATTGTTAGGAGGAAAATTATGTTTAATTTAAAAGGAAGAGTTGCTGTTGTTACTGGAGCTTCATCAGGACTTGGAAAACAAATATCTATGGCTCTAGCTAAGCAAGGGGCTGACTTAGTAATTTTAGCAAGGAGAATAGAAAGATTAGAAGAATTTAAGATAGAATTAGAAAAAGAAGGAGTTAAAGTACTTCCTGTAAAATGTGATGTTACAAGTACAGAAGATATTGATAATGCTTGTAGTGCTGCAGTTAAAGAATTTGGTAAAGTTGATATCTTAGTTAACTGTGCTGGTTCATCTAAAGATAAAGGTGTTTTAGATATGGCTGATGATGAATGGGATTTCACTATTGCGACTGATGAAACATCTGTATTTAAAATGACTAGAGCATTTGGTAATGTTATGAAGAAAAATAATTATGGAAGAATTATTAATATTGCTTCTATGTATGGATTAGTTGGTAATACTGAAATACCTACTATTGCATATCATGCAAGTAAGGGTGCTGTTGTTAACTTTACTAGAGCTGTTGCTGCTGAACTTGCTACTTCTGGAATTACTTGTAATGCAATTTGTCCAGGATACTTCTATACTGAACTTACTACACAAGTACTAGACACTGATCAATTCCAAGAATTTGCTAAGACTCATGTACCTATGCAAAGATATGGAAAGGAAGGGGAATTATCTTCTGCAGTTATCTTTTTAGCAGCAGATGAAAGTTCTTATGTAAATGGTGTAATACTTCCTGTTGATGGTGGATATACAGCTGTTTAATTTTTAATTATTTAAGGGTATAAATATATACCCTTTTTATTTTTAGTGATATAATTTATTTATAATAGGAGGAGAATTATGGAAGAAAAAAATAATGAAGAAACTGAATTAGAACAAAAACCTAAAAAAAGTAAAAGAGTTGTTTTTGTAATTATTTTAATCATCTTAATAATCGCTTTAATTGGAATATACTTCTATTTTGATAATAAGAAAGAAGAACCTACTGAAGTTAAGATTGATAAAAAAGATGTTTCAAAATATGTTTTAAAAGATAATTCATTACAAGATTTTGACTTAAGATTTTTACAACTAGAAAATAAAGAAGAAAATAAAATATATAGTCCTTTATCAATTAAATATACTTTAGGTATGTTAAATGAAGGTACTAAGGGAGAATCACATTCTCAAATATCTAATATTGTTGGTGAATATAAAGCTAATAAATATGTTAATAGCCAAAATATGAGTTTTGCTAATGCTATGTTTGTTAAAGATGCTTATAAAGAAGATATTAGAAGTGAATACATTGATACAATCCAAAGTAAATATGGAGCTGAAGTTATATATGATCCATTTTCTTCTGCTGGAACTGTAAATCAATGGATTAGCGATAAAACACTTGGCCTTATCAATAATTTATTACAAGATGAAGATGTTCAAAGACTAGATTATATACTTGTTAATGCATTAGGTATCGATATGCAATGGGTTTATAATATTCAAGCTGAAGCTAACGAAGGAAAAAGCATTTACTATAGTGTTTATTATGATTATGAAGATTATCGTGATGGAGTCCCTACTATAGATGATGGTGGTTATCATTCTTTACCATTTAATGATAATTCAATGAATGCTAAATCTGTTCAAATAGGCGCTTCATTTAATAGATATGATATTATTAAAGATCTTGGTGAAGATGCTATTAGACAAAAAGTAGCTGAAGAATTTGAAAAGTATAAAGAAAAAGATTGTTCTGGTGAATATCCAGGTGTTTATTGTAAATATAGTGATGAAGAAATTCAAAATGAATATTTAACTGGATTAGCTAATAATTATGGGAAAGAAGATATTTCTACTGACTTCTTATTTAATGATACAGACGAAGTAAAAGTATTTGCTAAAAACTTAAGAGAATATAATGGTACTACTCTACAGTATGTTGCTATTATGCCTAAACAAGAAAAATTAGCTGATTATGTAGATAAAGCGGATGCTGAAAGTATAAATAAACTTTTATCAGATTTAAAAGAAGCAAAAGTTGATAATTTTAAAGATGGAGTTGTTACAAGAGTTACTGGTTATATCCCAATGTTTAAGTTTGATTATAACTTAGATTTAATGAATGATTTAAAAGACATGGGAGTAAAAGACGTTTTTGATATTGATAAAGCTGATTTATCAGGATTAACTAAAGGAGATTCTGCAATAGTAGAGGCTAAACATAAAGCAAATATTGAATTTTCAAATGAAGGTATTAAAGCAACTGCTGTCACTGAAGCAGGTGGTCTTGGATCAACTGGCGGTCCATTCTATTTGTTTGAAGTACCTGTAGAAGTTATTGATCTTACATTTGATAAACCTTATATGTTCTTGATTAGAGATGTTGCCACTGGAGAAGTTTGGTTTGTTGGTACAGTATATCAACCTACTGCTAAAAATTAATTTATTAATAGGAGTTATTACTCCTATTTTTTTATTTCTTTTAAATATTTTTTATTATATAATTTATATAGTAGAAAGTAGATGATTATATGGTTTTATTGGTAATTGTTGCTATAGTAATTATTGTTATTCTTATTAATAAAAATAATAGTTTAAAAGATGAATTAGATCATAGAGGAAACTTTTGTCCTAAATGTGGATTTGATTTAAGAACTAAGCCTAATCATAATACTAGTCATAATACTAGTGATGTTTTAGAGAAGAAAGAAGAAGTTCCTGCTCCACAAAATGTGGAAGCAAGGGTTAATACCCCTACTCCTGTTTCTATTGAGAAGAAAAAAATTGATGATAAAGAAATTAAGAATAGTTTAATTCTTATTACTGGAGCAGTTTTAATTATTATTGCTGCGATAGTATTCTTAACATCTACATGGGAATTTACTTTAGATATAGTTAAGACTATGGTAATTTTCTTGATGTTTGGAGTATTCTTAGCTGGTAGTCATATTGCTAAAAAGTATTTAGGTTTAGAAAAGATATCTAAAGCATTTATATATATTGCTTTTAGTTATTTACCTCTAGCTTTATTTTCAATTTGCTTATTTGGATTACTTGGTCATTACCTATCTTATCAAGGTGCAGGTAAATATGTTTATCTAGCAATTTCTTCGATCATTTTATCAATTGTATATTACTTATATATGAAGAAAAATAATGATGTGTTAATTGCTATATATAGTTTAGTATTCCAATTATTAAGTTGTGCTTTTATAGGATTATTTATTAAAGAAGATATTCATTTAGTTATATTATTATTATCATTATTTGTATTATTAATTAATTCATTACATTTTGATTATAGATTTAAAAGTAAAGAATTTGATTTAAGATCAATTGTTGTACTAACAATATTATTATTAGTTGGATTAGTAGTTTATGCATATAATTTTTCATTCTTCTATTTATTAGCACTTATTGTTAATATATTTAACTTATATTATTTATTGGTTGATGAATTAAAAGAAGAAAAATATCAAAAGATTTTTGATTATTCATCTATTGGTATGATTATATATGGATGTTTATTAATTCCTACTATATTTAATTTAGGTACAAATGTTTATATGTATGAAGCAAGTTTATTAGTTGGAGCTTTATTAACATTTGGTATTAATTATTTTAGAAATAGATTTAATATAGTTAATTATCTTACTTTTAGTGTTCCTGCTTTATTTGTTTATTTAGCAGCTGTTACAGATGGTTTTAAATATACATATCTATTCATAATAATATTATTCTTTATTAGTATTATTTATTACCTGTTTAAGAAAAATGGTGCATTAAGTGTAATTATTCCAATACTAGGATTAATAGCTATATTTGATGTATTTGTTCAAATAGATATTAATAGTATATATTTTATTCCTTTCCTATTAATCTATATTGCTATTAATTTAGTTAATTTAAAAGATAAAGCACTTGAAACAACTACTATTGTTACTAGTATTATAGGTCTTGTTATTAGTTATTTAATTGTACTTGTTGATTTTAATAATCCTATATTCTTAATCATTACTGGAGTTATTCTATTAGCATTCTATTTCATCTATATATTTAAGAATAAAGTAGTTAGTAAAGTATTTGCTTATATATTAGTTAATTTATTTATAGTTGGATTATTTGATATATTAAATCTATTTGATTATTCACAATATATATTACCTGCGGCTATGTTAATATTATTTGGACTAGAATTTGTTGATAAAAAGAATCCTAAAGCAGGAAATGTATTAATAATAATAGAATCATTTGTTACTTTCATTGTACTAATGGCTGTTGATAATATGATTATTCCTTATATTATTTCTTTATTAATATTTATATTATTCTTATATAAAAATAAACTTAATTATACTTGGTTATATTTACCTGTAGTAACTGTTGATTTTAACTTTATAGCTGATTTTGATAAAGGAAATGTTCTTTATATAATAATGCCTATTATTATGTTTGGTTTATTAACATATTATACTTATTATTCTAAGAGAAAAGATATTGGTATCTTAACTTTAGTACATCTTGCTCTATTATCTTGTATTGGATTAGATGAGCATATTCCAGCTGTTATGTTTATCTTAATAGCAGGATTATTATTCTACCTATTTAGAAAAGATAAATTTAAATTCTTATTATATTTAAGTATATTTATTCTATATGGAATTATTATTATGGATTTAGGTCTTGATAATCTTACTCTATTTGATTTAGGTAGTTTTGTAGTATTCTATGTAATTTGTAGTAGAGATATATTTATTAAGCATACTAATAGTTATAAAGTATTTGAGTATATTGTATTAATTATACTTAATTTGATTGCGATAGGAAGTTTTGTTGATGAAGCAGATGGTATGTTATTTGTAGGTTTATTATTAGTATTAAGTATATTAGGATATGTAAAGAAATGGGGACCTATATTTATTACTTCTTTAGTATTTATCCTAATTAATATGGTTATTTTAACTAGAATGTTCTGGTTATCTATACCTTGGTGGGTATATCTATTATTAGTAGGATCTATATTAATAGGATTCGCTATAAGAAATGAAATGGTTGAAAAGAAAGATTCTAATAAAATAAAAGATTTTATGAAGAAGTTAGATATGTAAAAAAAAGAACTAGCATTGAAGTGAACCCCATTTTGGACACTTTAAAAAAAGACTAGTTTTGTATAAAATAGAATCTCAAGAAAGGAGGTTCTATTTTTATGCCTAATAATAAATACACTAATGAATTTAAAAAGAAAGTTATTGATGAATATGTTTCTGGTAATGAAAGTTTCTATTCTTTAGAAAGAAAATATAATATTTCTAATTCATCAATAAAAAATTGGTATTATAATTTTTATAAAAAAGGTATTGATTTAGCTACTATAAAAGAAAATCGTGGTAGAAAAAAAGAAGAAAATATAGATTATAAAGAGAGATATGAAATATTAAAAAAATACCAAGCCTTCCTAAAGGCACAACGAGAGAGAAAGTAACATTTATTAATTTATATATTAATAAATACAAACTTTCAAACATGTGTGCTGTCTTAGAAATAAGTAAAAGAACTTATTATAAATATAGAAATTCTGATGATCCAGATTATTTAGATTATTTAATGATTAAAAAAGTATTTGATGATTCTAAAGGTACATATGGATATCGTAGGATAACTGAAGGCTTAAGGATTGAATATGGTGTAATATTTAATCATAAAAAAGTTGCTAGAATAATGAAAAAATATAATATAAAGCCTGAATATATAAGGAGAATAAGACCTAACATCGGTTATAAACGTATAGAAGAAAATGTAAAACCAAATTTATTAAAAAGAAACTTTAAAACAAATGCTTTGAATAAGGTATGGGATACAGATGTAACATATCTAATTTTTAAAGGAAAACGATTATATCTATCAACAATCATTGATTTATATGATAGACACGTTGTTTCATATAAAATATCTAAATTTAATGATTTAAGTATTGTAATCAATACCTTAAATGAAGCTATTGCAAAAGAAAAAGATGTACATGGCTTAATCATTCATAGTGATCAAGGATTCCAATATACATCTCATCAATACAAAGCTGTTTGTGAGTCAAATGGGATAACAATTTCAATGGCTAGAAAAGGCACTCCCATTGATGATGCACCTATTGAATCATGGCATGCATTACTCAAAAAAGAAACTTTGTATAACAATAATATATCATCTTTACAAGAATATCAAAAACTTGTAGAAGATTGGATATTATTTTACAATACTAAAAGATTAAAATCAAAAAAGAAATCAAATTAAATGATTCCTTTTTTTATATACAACTAGTTTTTTATTTTTGTGAACTATTTGGGGTTCACTCCACATTTGCTAGTTTTTTTTATAAATATTTTTTTATTCCATCTAGACATATACTTTCAACAGATTTAGCTAAGACACTAATTTCTGTATCAAAATCATTTTTTACCCAGGTGTTTATTATTCCTAAAGCACCATTAAATACAAATATAGCACTACGTTCTATTTCTTCAGTATCATTATTCTTTTTATACCATTTCTCTGTTACTCTAAGGTAAGCTGATTCCATTACATCATTTAAGAAATATAGATTTCTATTAGTATTAAATAATATCTTTACTAGTTTTTTATTTTTATATAGTACTTCTAATACATCTTTAGTAAATGAATATATTGAATAATTAGTAACATCTGTTATTAGGGGTGAAGATTTTAATTCATCAGTAAATTCTTCTTCAACTTTATTTAATAAATCATAGATATCAATATAATATCTATAGAAAGTTGCTCTATTGATGTCTGCTTCATTACATATTTCAGTTACTGTAATATTAGTAATATCTTTTGTTTCTAATAGATTAAGAAATGTATCTTTAATAACCTGCTTCGTATATTTAGTTCTTCTATCCATATAACTCCTTTATTAAACAAATTTATAGTTAAGTGTTTAATAAGTAACAACTATCAATTAAATTGATGATTGATACTAATATAAGTGAATTATATAATAAAAATATGAGTTTTTCAACAAGTGTTTAATAAGAGGTGGAATTAATATGAAGTTAATAGATAATTTAAAAAAGAAGTTTATTAAAAAACATAGATGGTATAAATACTATACTAAGGAACAAAGAAATATTGAGGTTCCTAAAGTTAGTCTTTATGAGTATATTAGAGTTCATAATTTAGGTAATATGAACGGTATTGCGATTAATTACTTTGGTAGAAAGATAACTTATGAAGAGTTTTTTAATAGTATTGATTTATGTGCAAGATCTTTAGTTAGTCATGGAGTTAGACCTGGAGACGTTGTTAGTGTTTGTATGGCTAATACACCTGAAGCAGTAATTGCTTTTTATGCAATCAGTAAAGTTGGAGCGATTGCTAATATGATACATCCTTTGTCAGCAGAGACTGAAATCAAAGATAGTTTAAATGCTACTAAGTCAGTTGTATTAATTGCTATGAATATTTGTCTAGATAAAATTAAAAATATTATTAAGGATACAAAGATATATAAAACTATTGTTGTAAGTGCTAGTAATTATATGCCTACTCTACTTAGTGTTGGATACTATTTAATGGCTGATAGAAAAGTAAAAGTAGCTAAGAACAATGATGTTTTTGTATCTTGGAATGATTTTATAAATAAGGGTAAAAAATATAATAAAGATGTTTATGTAGATACTGGTAAAGATGATCCTGCTGTTATTATGCATAGTGGTGGTACTAGTGGTACTCCTAAAAATATAGTTCTTTCTAATGGTAATATTAATGTTGTAATGGAACAAGCTCATATTGCTTTACCTGAATTAGATAAAAGTGACTCTATGTTATCTATCTTGCCTTTATTTCATTGTTTTGGTTTAGTAGAGACTATTCACTTTCCTTTTGCTATAGGGGCAACTGTTATACTAGTTCCTAAATTTGATGCTACTAGATTTGATAAATTACTTAATAAATATAAACCTACTGTTATTCCAGGTGTACCTACTCTATTTGAAGCTATGATTAATAATAAACATATGCAAAAAATTGATTTTTCTAAAGTAAAATATGTCGTATCCGGTGGAGATTCTCTAGATATTAAAAGAAATGAAATTGTTAATAACTTTTTAAAAGATCATGGTTGTCGTCATAATATAATCCAGGGTTATGGTTTAACTGAAGCTGGTGGTGGAATAATATTTGGAGCACTTGGTTCTGATGTATTAGGTAGTGTTGGAATACCTCTACCTGGAAATGACTTAAAAATAATAGATATAAATACTCATGAGGAAGTAGATTGTGGAGTAACTGGAGAAATAGTTGTAAGCGCTCCTTCTATTATGATGGGTTATCTAAATAACGAAAAAGAGACAAACGAAGTACTTGAAAAAGATAAAAAAGGAAAGATATGGTTACATACTGGAGATTTAGGTTATATAAATGAAGATGGAGCTTTATTCTTTGTACAAAGATTAAAGCGATTAATAATTGTTTCTGGATATAATGTTTTTCCTTCACATATTGAAGATGTTCTAAATAAAAATGAATATATATTAAATTCTTGTGTTGTAGGTATTCCTGATCCTTATAAGATACAGGTTCCAAAAGCATATATTGTACTTAATGATGGTATTAAACCTACTATGGAAATTAAAAGTGAAATAAAAAAATATTGTAAGAAGAATTTATCTAATTATATGATTCCTAAACAATTTGTTTTTAGAGAATCACTTCCTAAGACTTTAATTGGTAAAGTAGATTATAAAGTATTAGAAAAAGAAAATAATTAAAAATAGCAGTTTACAATAAAAGTATTGTAATAATTAGATATTGATAAATTGTTAATGTAAAATTAAAAATATTATTCCGAAATCCATTGACAAATAATAGTTTTTAAAATATGATTGATTAAGATGCGTGATAGTAATCACGCCGATATCTCTCATTTATGAGAGTATATTCAACCGAACCCCCTGAAGACCTAGTCGTGAGACTAGGTCACTTTTTATATCTTTATATATCAATGGGTTTGTTGATTTTGAACTTAAAAATTAGTAATTTAGGTTCTATTTTAGGTTCTATTTTTTCGAAAAAATTAAAAAGATTAGTACAAAGTGTTCATTATTTTGACTATATCTTCCATTTTATTTTTGAATAGATGAGAGTATGTGTTTAGAGTCTCATCTATTTTTGTATGTCCTAAGTATTTCGCAACAATCATGATATTTGCTCCATTATTGATTAGAAGAGAGGCACATGAGTGTCTAAAGTCATGTAGTCTTATAGGTTTTACTCCAGATTTTTCTGCTAGAAGATTCTTTCTAACCCTCATTCTTTCTTGAGTAATAGGTTTAATATCTCCAAAAACATACCATTTGTTATTAAAACCATAATACTTTTTGCAATTTCCTTTTAATATTTTTAAATCATCGGCAAGTGTTTTAGTTAATGGTATAGTTCTAACACTTTTTTTACTTTTGGGAGTAGTGACATATACTTTGCCATCTACTGTGACTACATTCTTTTTAACTGATAGTGTCATGTTCTCAAAATCGATATTATCCCATGTAAGACCTCTTAATTCTCCTAATCTTAATCCACAGAAATACAAAACTTCAAAAGCAGCTTTGAAGAATATTTCATCTTCATAAGAAATGAATTGTTTAAATTCTTCTAATGTATAAAACTCCATTTCTTTTGGTAAAGCATTTGGATCAACAAACTTTTCCATTTTATTGTATATTTGTGTGAAATTAAAATCATGCCATCTAGTTCCATAATTTAATATTTCTTTAAAGAATTTGTGATATCCATTTTTAGTTTTAATAGCACAATCTCTTTTAGACATCCATCTTCTCCAAGATAGGTAATGATTAATATCAAAATCTTTGATTCTTACATGATGAATTGGTTCTAGTGCATTAATTCTTTCACGATATGATTTTAGAGTTGTTTCCTTTACTTTATCTGATTTATATTCATAAAATTCTTCATATAGTTCAATAAAGGTCATATCGGTAATATTAATTTCTTTTCTTCTCATTTTACGAAGTCTATTTGCTTCGGCAACTTGGGCTTCCTTTCTAGTAGCAAACTTTTTAGAATGATATTTTCTTTGTTTTCCATTTTCATCAAAATAGTAGATTTGAAAATACCATCTATATCCTTTTGTTGTTGCATCTTCTTTAGCACATTGGTTAACTGACATATTATCCTCCTTTATAGTTAAACCAATTTACTAGACCCTTTTGCTATATGAATAATATCATAAAAATGCAAAAAATAAAAATAGGCCTATGATAAATTGGCTAGTCTGTTTAAATAGTCTATATCGATTTTTAGCTTTTTAACGACCTCACACATTGGAATTAGTCCTTTTGGTAGTATATACCCATTTTTTTCTAATTCTTCCTGTATTTCCTTTTTAAGCCTATATACGTTGTTATTTCCTAGATTCGATAACTTTTTTAAATCTTCAATGGTACACCATTGTTTAGATATTAATTCTAGTGTTTCTTTAGCTGTCATTTTCTTCACCCCCATATTCTTTATTAAAATTATTTATAAATTCTTTATCTTCTTTATTAACTATTGGTTCTATTTCACATCTAGTTCCATTCCATACCATTGTTCCATCTTCATCATATCTAATGTGTGGTATAGATGAATTTAAATCTTCAATAGATTCACTAATGTTAATTATTTGTATATAGTTATTAAGTTTATTATTTTTATCTTTATAGGAATTTATATATCCTTTTATAAAGATAAAATTATCAATAAAAAAAAGATCTTTATATTTTTCATAAAGATCTTTGTATGCTCTTAAACTGATAAAAGCTATTTTATTTTTAAATATCTGGTTTTCTATACTTAAAACAATGTATTTTTCATTAATAACAAGTGATAAAATTTTTCCAGATATAATTATTTCATTTATATAATTATTCATTTGAACCTCCTTAATTTATTATTAATTAATTATATAATTTATTTATTTTATAAATTATTTATTTCTTTATATTATATAGTAGTTATATTTGACTAAATAACTAGTTATAATTGTCTATTACTTTAGTCTTTCATGACTATAGTTAACAGATATCTTACGGCTTGTTCCGTAACAATCAAATTTTACAATTATATAGTTTTGATCTTTTAGTTCTTTAATTAATCTAGTTATAGTTCTTGGTGCTAAATCTAATGCTCTAGCATATCTAGCATTATTAGCAAAAGCAACTTGATACTTATTATTACTAAAAGATATGATTACACCTAATAAAAGTTTAGCTGATGAAGTTATATTTTCATCGTTTAATACTTCCATAGGTATTCTAATAAAATTTTCCATATTCTTCCTCCTTTCTAAAAAATTGCATAAAAAAAAGCAGTGATTTTTCACTGCATATTTAGATTAACTTGTATCATATTTCATTTTGAATCCTCCTTTAAAAAAATAATGAATTAATAAGCAAGCAACGTATTTGTATATACAAACGAAACATTTTGTCTATCCTAATACAATATGGGGACACCCCAATCCCCCAAATAAAAAAAGGTAGAAGTTTTTCTTCTACCATTAATTATTCAGAGTATAAAATGTAAGAAATATACATCTAATATTGATATTTTTTCCTTATTATAGTCATTATATCGCATGAAAAATTTATTTCAATAGCAAATAAGTACCAATTTGGTATCAAAAAAGTATCTATTACTTCATTGAGTACTATAAACTATAGGGAAATTATATCTACCATAGATAATTATTCCTTATTATAATTATTATAAATCCTTGCTTTGTAGAAATCAATGTTGAAATGTTTGTCGAAAAGTATGTCGAAATTATTGTCGATTTTAGCTACCTAAAAAGTCTACTTTACCTTTATAATATAATGGTTTACGAAGTTTGTTAAATGGTGATATTTAGAGTAATATTAAGGAGTATTATTTAAATTGCCAATTTTTTTAGTGTCGTTTTTAGGTGTTTTATGTAAATCATGGTATAATAATCCTAACTTTATGGAGGTGTCATATGGAGTCTATAGATATTAATAAATATGTTGTTTTAGATGTAGAAACTAATGGACTTAATTCAACTTATGATGATTTACTATCTATTTCAATTTATGATCCCTCTACAAATAAAATGTATAATAGATTTTTACCTTTGGAATTAAATAAATATGTATTTACAACTGATATTAATGGTATTACTGATGAAATGTTAGATAATAAGGAGCACATAACTCAAGAAGAATTTGATAAATTGATTGATGATTTTAAATTGCATGAAAAGACAATTTTTACTTATGGAAGAATTGATAAAACTTTTATTAATGCTTATTGTAAAAGACATAAAATATCAGGTGTCAATAAAATGAATTTTTATAATTTTAAACATCAAATTATTTCTAGTAGTTTTTCGTCTGGTAATGTTACTAAGGATAATTTATGTAGAATTTTTGGTATTGATAATGTTCAAGATGTTCATTCAGGTGCAAATGATTGTTTGTTGGAATGGGAATTATTTAAAAAATTGAATAATAATTATTTAATTGTTACTGGAACTAATGTGTTTGAGTTAAATGATAAATATATTGTTCCAGTTAGTTATTTACAAACATATAATAATTTTAAATATTATAGAGATATTCCTAAGGTATTTATAAAAACTAAAACTGTTCGTAAGTTTGAAATCAATAAGAAAAAAATAACTAGATTTGATACTAATATAAGTGGAATAAGTATTGAACATTTGATAAATACTATGTTAGATGTAACTGAAATTAATTCACTTGATTTTGAATTGAAAAACAAAAATAATATGAAGTTTATTGGATCATTGCCTTCTCCTTTTAATGAAATACCTATTACTTTTAATAGTGATGGTACAATATCATCGGTGTATAAAAGAGATGAAGAATATATTGAATCAGTAAATAAAAGTACTAGACAATTACAAACTCAATTGAATCCATTAATTGAATATATTAGGACAAAAATATTTAATAATGATTCAATACTCTCTCAAGAACTAATAATTGATAAAGAATCTAATGTTTTTAGCAAGTGTGATTTATCAAATAGTAATGCTGTTTTAGAGATTAAAACAAATTATAGTTTAGATTTTGAAAAAATAAAGCTTCAACTATATTATGAATCAAATGGTAGACCAACTTATGTATTACACTTTGATTGGAAAAATAGTGAATTTGTTATTACAAAAGTTGATTTTATTAGCGAAGATGATTATAAAGAAAAGAAATCAAAAGAAAGAATTGAAAAAAACACTAAATTATTTCAACAAAAAATAGTCAATCAAGATATTATGGTTTTGGAATATATTAATACTTTCTATCCGGTTAGATTAAAATGTAAAAAATGTAATCATGAGTGGGAATCTAATTATCGAACTATATTAAATAACCCAATATGTCCAAATTGTTCTCCAAAAAAAGAAGTTTCTATAGTAGAAAAGAAAATTATGGCAAAAGAAAAATCAAAGATAGATTATGGTAAAAGATTTAGTGAAAAAGTTTTTAAAAAATCTAATGGAAGTATTGCAGTTTTAAAATATTATGGTTCAAAGTCTAATGCTGAAGTAGGCTGTTTAAATTGTAATAATGTATGGAAAATAAGAGCTGATCACTTATTAGAAAGATGCTATTGCCCTAAATGTAAGAATAAGTAAATTTAAAGTGTATTGCAAATCTACAATACACTTTTTTGTATAATCATAGTTTATTTATTATATTTTTGCATTATGTCTTTAATTGTCCATATGACAATAGGCTTGTCTTTATTTCTTTTACAAAATTCTTTTGTTTTTGATGACACACCATTTAGAGTAACAAGGTATCCACCATCAAATTTTTTAGCATGTAATACTCCATATAAATCACGAGCTACACTTTCAGATATTTTGCTTGTATGTGCTTTACATTGTACTGCATACCTCTTGTTATCTTTTGATAGTACAATATCTACACCGCCATCTGCACCCACTTTTGATACTTTAGTATCAAAGCCTTCATTTCTGAATATTATTGCAACTTCTTTTTCAAACTGATGTCCATCTAGATGATACCAATATTCTTTTTTGAGTTTCATACAATAAATGCTATATTGTTTTAAATCGGATTCATAGTAATCAAGTTGTCTTTTCATTTCTCTGTATTTCTCATATTTTTTTGCTACTAAGCGTTGATATTCAAGATAGTATTTTTTTTCCTCTTCATCTATTTTTTTGAAATTAAATAATCCTTTAAGTCCTTCACGAATAGCAGCTAAAATTGAATAAACAATTATCATAGGAGCTGCAACAAAAAGAATACAAAAAAATGAAAACTCTTTATATAGCTCATACATACTATATACAAATGCAACTACTAATAATCCATAGAATAATATATCTATTAATGTATATATAATTGTTTTTAATAGCTTTAAGTTTTTTATTTTAGATGATGTGTTTTTTTCTATATATTGATTTCTAGAAGTAGCATCATATAAAGTTTGGTCATATTCTTCCAATTTTTGATTCATTTCTTTTAGTTCTTCTTCAGTAAAATTTGGTTTTTTAGGTTCTTTCATTATTACACCGCTTTCTAATTATATTATAACATATTTGATTATGTCTCTAGGAAATAGTTATGATGATATGATATAATTATGGTAGTTTATAAAGGAGTTAGAAGTATGGGATTATTTAGGAAAAAGGAAAATATTACTTTAGATCAATTATCATATTTGACTATAAGTGAAGTAATGAGTATTAATCTTGCGGGTATTAGTGGAGATTTAGAAAAAGAAATAAAGAATACCATAAATAGTATAACTATGTTGAGTTCTTTATTTTCAGCTTCTTTCTACATTATGAATTATTTGGGTAATATATGTAAGAAAGATAAAGAACAAATAGGATATGATGTTGGAAAGAGTTTTACTGATGCTTTTATTTACTGGAATGAAAAGAATGGTACCCCAAAAGAAGCATTAGATGAAAATTTAGAAATAATGATGCAATTTAATGATGATGCATATAATTCCGATGAATTAAATGATCCTACAAAACAATTAGATTTAAGAATATATCTTTATACTAATAAAAGAATATCAGAAGAATTAAAAATAGATATCGATAACATTGAATTAAAAGGTATAATTGCAGCATATACAAAGCAAATACTAAAACAAATAAACCCAATTTTAATTGAAATAATTAAGAAATATAAGATTGTATATGAATAGTTTTATAAAGTTTTTAATGTAGAAGTATAATAAAACCTAAATAGTATATTAGGTTCTATTTAGGTTCTATAAATAGTAAAAAAACTTAAAAAATAGTAAGAAATTATAATACAGAGGGTTAACGATTATATTGATTTAACAAGATTTAATAAGCAAAAGGTCTATTAAATCGCGACCCCCTGAAGAGGTACCTTATGGTACCTCGCTTTTTTTTAGAAAATATCATTTGTCATAGTATATGCTATAATTTTATGTGAAAGGTGTGATATTTATAATGACTACAATCTATTTAATAAGACACTCAAAACCATTAAAAGTAAATAATTATTCTAATAAAGATAGTTTTCAAATACAGAACGAAAAATCATCTCTTTCAGTTGAAGGAGAGGATATTGCAAGAGAAAAAATGAATAATAAAGAATTAAGCAATATTGATACTATTTATTCATCTAATTATGTGAGAGCTATTCAAACTGCTAAATATTTAGCTGAAAAAAACAATTTGGAAATAAATGTCGATAGTGAATTGGGAGAAAGAAAATTTGGAATAGATTCTTGGGATGAATTACCTGAAGATTTTGAAAAAATGCAAGTCATGGATGAAAACTATAAAATTGGTAATGGTGAGTCTCAGGCAGAAGTAAGAAATAGAATGTATAGAGCCATTATGAGAATTCTTGATGATAATAAAGACAAGAGAATAGCTGTTTTTGGTCACGCAACAGGAATTGCCTTTTTATTAAAACATTGGTGTAATATTGAAATAAGAGAAGGTAAAGGTTGTGTTGTATTTAATGGGAAAATAGTTTTTAATGATATTTTAAATTATTGTGTAACATTTAAATTAGAATTTGATGATAATAATCAACTGATTGATATTACTGGTATTAATTTGTAATTATGTATTATTTCATGAAGGGGGGTACTTATGGTATCTCTCTTTTTTTATATGTTATAATTAGATTAGAAAGTGAGATTATAATATGGATGGTATTAAGGTAAAGCAAGATGGTCTTGCTAAATACTTAAGAGGTTTAGTTGGAAATGATTGTAGTATTGGTCTTCATGAAATAGGTCTAAATTCTCTTTATGAAGATAGAGAAGAAGCTGCTAAGAAAATTATGATTGATGGACTTGATAATAAAAGAGGTGGTACTACATATTTTACTGTTGCTTATTTTGGTAGAAATGGATATGAATTTGATATAAACAACTATAGTTGTTACGGATCTATTGATGCTAAGACTATTGTAGTAGTAGCAATTCCTGAGGCTTTTGAAATGAGTAATGGTTCTACTGTTTATGGTGGCATTTTCAATAAAAGAAAATATAAAGATGATCAGGGACATGCTGAATGTCTTACTGACTATGTTTTTCAAGCAGGAATACCTTCTGAATTTATATTAGGATATTATACTTATAATAAAAGAAATGTTAAACCTATATATAAACAAGGTACAAGAACAATTTATAATCCAACAACAGGAGAAAGCGCTATTGAAATAACCAATACTATTTCAGGATATGAATATGGAGATGCTACATTCTATGAAAATCCTAAATATTATAGTAAATTATCTCAAGAAGAAAAAGATTCTTTTATAAGTAGTAATTATAAAGAACAAAATTTCTTTAATATTAATAATGATCAAAGTATTAATGATTTTTATCGTTTTAGTTATTATTATATTACTATGGATGGTGAAGAATCATTTGTTTCTAAGACAATTAAGCAATATGAACAATCGAAGTATTATAAAAATAAAGAACTCGATGATATGATTAAAGATGATAATTATAGAGAAGTTATTCCTGGGTTCAAAGTTATATCAAAAAAAGATTAATAAAAAAAGAGATTACTCTCTTTTATGAATTCTTCATTATTACATCTTGAATACAATCACTAATTTGTTCACAGCTATCTATTGTTTCTTCAAAACCTTTATATATATTTACCCATTTGATTAATTCAATTGGGTCTTTTTCTTCTTTATATAAATTAGAAATAATCTTTTCATATACTCTATCACCTTGTTCTTCCAATTTATTTACTATTACTATTTTTTCTTCAATTAATTCTGGATGTTTTAAATCACTTAGTTTTTCAATTATACCTTTTACAGCAGTAGTTGCTTTTACTAAGATATCTATTATTTCTAAAGTATCTTGTTTTATGTATTCGATATTTATTATTTTAAAGTCTATTGCTATTTCATCTATACCATCTTCTATATCATCTAATTTATTTACTATAACTGCTATGTCTTCTCTTTCTATAGGTGGTAAAAAGTCTTTTATTAAGAATTTTCTCATTTTATGAACTATTCTATCTGATGAATGTTCTAGTTTATGTATTTCTTCAATACTTTTATCTAAATTTTCTTCATTATAATTATTCATTAATTCTTTTAATTTATTAGATGATTCTTCTATATGTTCAGCTATTTTTATAAATTCTTCAAAATAACTATATTTTTCTTTTTTCTTCATATTGATCTCCTTATATTAAATAATATTTATTATTACTTTAGTTAATATATATCCTAATAATCCACAAAATGGGAATGTTAAGAACCAGGTTATTACTATGTTTTTAGCAATATTCCAATTAACATTAGATAATCTTTTAGATGCTCCTACTCCCATTACTGCACAGTTCTTTGTATGATTAGAACTTACTGGTATACCAAGCATAGATGATGCAAATAAACAAATTGAACTAGCTATATCTGCTGATGTACCTTGATAACTTTCTATTTTGGTAACTTTAGTACCCATTGTTTTTATTATTTTCATACCACCTATTAGTGTTCCTAAAGATATAATAATTGAAGTATAAATCATTAACCATATAGGTATAGAAAAGTTAGTAGTTCCTGGCATCATTCCGTTTGATAAAACTATTCCTAGTAACATAAATGACATAAATTTTTGTCCATCTTGAGCTCCATTCATAAAACAAGTTGTTAGGGCTCCTATTATTTGACTAAATTTAAAAAACTTATTTGTTTTTCTTCTATCCATATCTTTACAGATTAATTCTATAATTTTAGTTATTATATAACCTAATATGAATGCTAATAAATTTACTAATATTAGTCCATATAACACTTTTTTCCACTCATTAAAGTTAATTGCTGAAATGTTTCCCATTAAAGCAATAGCTGCTCCAGATATACCAGCTATTAATGCATGTGATTGACTAGATGGTATACCAAACTTCCAAGCTATAAAACACCAAATACTTATTCCTACCAAAGCACAACATAATGTGATTAAACTTATAGATGGATCTCCACCAAAATTAACTAAATTATATACGGACTTTGCTACATTAGAACTAATATAAGTCATTAATACTAATCCTAATGTGTTACTAATTAAAGCTAATATTACTCCTAATTTTGGTCTTATACTCCTGGTAGATATGCAAGTAGCAATAGCATTGGGTACATCTGAACAGCCATTTATAAACATTACAATTGATATTAATACAGTTGTTATTAATAAACTATTATTACTTATTAAGTTATTTAAAAATGATAAAAATGAAATTTCCATATAATCTTCCTTACTATGCTAATAATTATTATATCATGAATAGATACTAAACTAACTTCTCTTTTTACTAAATATTAAAAAAAAATACTCTAAATATTTATAGAGTATTTTTTATTTAAAATTCATCAAAACTTATTGCTTGATAATCATTATCTGTATTTGTTTCTATTGCCTCATTTTCTGTTGCTGTTTGAGCTTGATAACTAAAATCATCTGAATTATCTAAAACTTGTTCTTCAGGTGTATCTTCAGTTTCAAAGTTTCCATCCCATTCTTCAGTTGTTTCTTCATAATCATCGTTATCTTCATTCTTCTTATCTAAGTATACTTTTGCTCCTACTCCTGCTGCTGTAGCGGCTGCTAGACCTGCAATAATTGGTATTGCTACATTACCTCCAGAAGACTTATTTGAAGGTGTTGTTTCAACATTTGGTGTTGATGGTGTTATTGTTGTATGAGATGTATTAGGTTTTCCTGTTTCATTACCTGTTCCTATAGTTGTATTTGTACCATTATTTTCAGGTGGTACATTAGTTTCATTTGGAGTGGTTGTTTGTCCAGGCTCATTACTGTGTTGGAGTTGGTGCTGCTCCTGTTCCTGAATAAGCTCCTCCTTGTTGATTTCCAGTTTGATATGATGGTGCTGGTTGTTGTGGTTGTTGTGGTTGAACAGGTTGTTGAGGCTCTGTAGGTTGTTGTGGTTCTGTAGGCTGTTGTGGTGTTGGTTCATTTGGTTTTTTGTCATCCTTCTTGACATCATCTTGTTTTTTATCGTCTTTCTTTCCATCATCCTTCTTGCCATCGTCTTGTTTTCCGTCGTCTTTCTTTCCGTCATCCTTCTTGCCATCATCTTGTTTTCCGTCGTCTTTCTTTCCATCATCCTTCTTGCCATCGTCTTGTTTTCCGTTGTCTTTCTTTCCGTCATCCTTCTTGCCATCGTCTTGTTTTTTATCGTCTTTCTTTCCGTCATCCTTCTTGCCATCGTCTTGTTTTTTATCGTCTTTCTTTCCGTCATCCTTCTTGCCATCATCTTGTTTTTTATCTTCTTTTTTGCCATCATCGCTTCTTCGGTCTTGGCTTCCTCCATCGTCTGAGTCATCATCTCTTCTAGATTGATTTCCACCATTACCTTCATTGCCTTCTTCTTTTGGCTCCTCTTTTGGTTCTTTCTTTGGCTCTTCTTTTGGTTCCTCTTTTGGTTCTTCCTTTGGTTCCTCTTTTGGTTCTTCTTTTGGTGGTTCATCTATTATTGATTTAGCTCCTTTAGTTATTGTTGCCCCTGCTGCTGTTAATCCAACTACTCCATCTTTTTCTTCAAAGAATAAGTTCCAAGTTTTTTTGGATTCTTCTGCATTTGTTTCACCAAAATTTGTATATTCTTTATAGAATTCTTCATCATTATTATAAATATCTATTTCTAAATCTTCATTACCTAAAGTTATTCCTGCAGTTGTTAGAAGTGTTCCTATAAATCCATCAATAATATTTTTAGTATCTGCATTATTTTCATCTTCAGCATTACTAAATGTTGAGGATATTCCTGCACATGATGTTGATAAAAATTCTATTTGTGTTTGCCAATTCTTTACTGCTTGAATACTACTTTCATAATTATCAATAACTGATGAAAAAGCATTATGTGGTCCAGAACTGTCTAAAGCTTCTATTTCAGTGACAACATTACCTAAATTAGTAACAACATTGCTTAGAAAGTCATTTACAGCTTGCATTTCTGTAGCAGATTTATCTAAATTGTCATATATTACTACTATTTTTGACATAAGCTATCTCCTTCTCTTATTTTGATTTATGTGTTTTTGGGTGAACATAATAGTATGTTTCAGGTAATTTGTCATTATATGTTGCATCAAAACTTTCAGCATATCTTCTAAATTCATCTATATTATCACTATTCAATTCAATATTATTTCCTTCTTTATTGTTTAAATAATAATTATAAAATGTAGAAGAGTATGCTAGTAACATTATTTTTTCTCTTTTAAAATCACTTGGTAATTCTGCTCCAGTTAATATATCAGTTGTTGGTTTGTGAAAATCCTGGATAAATGTACAATCATTTCCATTACTTTTTCCTTTTACAATATATACGTTTTTTAAACTATATTTATCTTCATTGACTTTTAAGTATCCATTATTAAACAATGCAACAAAATCTTGATCAAATAATTCCATTTCAGGATCTTCTACGTTACTATAATAATTAAACATAAATTCATGAAATTTTGTATCACTAGCTTTTGTATCACTATCATTTGGAAAAACATTTCTATACATTGTTATACCGCCTACAGTTACTCCTCCAACAAGAACTAATGTTATAACACCTTTTATTAATTTACTTTTTTCTCTACTTAATTTCATATTATTCTCCTATAAACTACTTATTAATTGATCAAAATATCCAAAAGTTTCTGGCATTAAGAATCTATATCTTTCTCTTTCTTCAGGGTCTAGTGAGTAATATTTTCTGAATGATTCAGCAAAATATTCAGTTGCTTTATCTTCTTTTGAATCACTATTTTCAATTAGTTCTGTTTCGCTATAATTAGAAAAGTCTTTATTATAAGCTCCATCTGCATCAGTTCCATATTCATTACCTGGTATTCCTTGTGTTACTCCAATAGATGGATCTAGAACTGTTGATACTTCTTCATTTGCTATTTGATAAAAATTCTTTCCATTGTATGTATATTCTCCATCGTAATTTTCATTACTACCAAAATTTACATTGTAAAAGTCATCTATAAAAGGTCCAAAGAATCCTCCTCTTCCTTTTTGATCTTGTATAGCATAATCTAGAGTATGACCAAATTCATGGACTGCTCCTTCATATCCATATTCATTCATATATTCAGGTGTTCCAAACATGTATAAATTTGTAGTTCTTTCTCTTGCAAAAGCCATTGTATCTCCATGTCCCTTATAATCACCATTTTTATCATAATTTGTATCATCACACTCATGAGAAGTACAATATATTAGATCTGTATTATTGCTTGCAACAAAAGCTAAGACATTTGCATCTATAGCAGATAAATATTTCAATGAATTATTTGAATACTCATCAAACATAGTTTTATCATAATTATTTGGATCTATTACTTGATACATATTAAAATCTACACCATTAATATTAACTGTTTCTCGATATATTTTTAGTCCTTCTATATCATGAATTTTATTAAATTCCATGAATTCCTTTAATTCATCTCCAGTTAATTCTACTGGTGTTCCTCTTGTTACCGTTCCTGATAATGATTCTTCTGTTTCTACTTTTAGTAATTCTTTAATTTTTTCATCAATTGGATAAGTTGAAGATTCATCTTTACAAGCATCACACTTATCTTTTAATTCTATTGCATCTGTTACATATGTTTCAAAGAAAGTTAAGCAATCATTATATTGCCTCATAAGTGCCTCATAATTAGATACTGATTCTTTTCCTCCACCTGGTCCTGTTCCTGCTGTAAAAGTAAGATTTGGAGCAGTTGTTAAGTCTCCTGTTAGACTACAAGTTGCTCTTAAACCCCATTTTGTAACAATATTTCCAGATCCGTCATCTTCAGAATAATTATATGCTGAATTATCTATATTATTATATGCTTCTACTTCTTCCTTTAATAAATCTAGTCTCTTTTTGTACTCTTCTATTACTGTTATATAGTTTTCTCCTGCTTCATTATAAATATGTGTATATCCTTTAGATTGTATTTCTTCAGCTTGCATTTTAAATATATCCATACTACTTATCATATTTCGTAAAAGCTCATTAGTTACTTCATTTAATGGAGCTCTTCCGTCTACATTAAATGAATTAGGGTTTAATCCAGGTGAATTAGATATTACTTCAATAGCATTTTCATTTATTTGAGTATCAAATTCAAATGACTTAGCAAATTGTACTAATTCATCTACATCTGATTGTAATAAAAAGCTATCAGGAATATCATAATGAGTTGTTCCTGGATATTTTATATTTCCTAGTATTGGCATTTGCTATCCTCCTAATATATTCTATTTTCATTATAACATTATTTTGTAAATTATCATAATTATTAAAACAATAAAAAAATAACTATCTCTAGTTATTTTAATTTTTTTGAAATATATAAAAATGGTGTATCACATATAGCAATAATCATTTCAAAAACACTTGCAATAGTTGCGATTGAAAGCATTGTTTTTATATCAAATATTCCTGCAAATGCTAGAAATGTAAATATATAGTTTTCTAAACAGTTAGATATTATTGTTGATACATTATTTCTTAACCATAATAGTTTAGGATATTTCTCTTTTAATTTTTGATATAAATAAATATCTAATAAATTACTAACTACATACATTACTAGGCTTGCTATAGATACCCTTAAATTTAGAGAAAATAATGCTTTCATTGGTTCTTGAGCTAAATCAGTAGATGCAGGTTTATAAATTAAAGCATATTGTGTCATAATTAAGAATATAATTTGTGATACTACTCCTATTAATATAGCTTTTTTACTATCTTCTTTACTATACTTTTCAATCATTATGTCAGTTGCTAGAAAAGTAGATGCAAATAAAACATTTCCTATGTTTGTGACGAAACCGAATACATCAATACTTTTACATATGGTAATATTTGCAATTATTGTTGCGATACTTATCCATACATATAATCCTTCTTTTTTAAAGATCTTTTCGACTATTATAAGCAAACTAAAAGTTATTACTATGCTTAATAGTCCTAATAAAATATTATTCATAACTTTCCTTTTTTATACTAGGTGGCGTAGCTTAACTAGTATTTTTCCTTTCTACCAAATAAAATTTGATTTTAGTTTTTCACCATTATCAATAATGATATCTTCGCCTGTCATACTCTTATTAATGACAGATACAAAATATACAAAATCAGCTATTTCTTCAGGTTCAGCCCATTTGTTTAATAGTGTTTCATCTAGAACCGCTTTGTATAATTTTTCATCATTTAAGATATGGCTATTTAAATCTGTTTTTACTCCTCCTGGAGATATTGAATTAGCTGTTGCTTTATATTTTGATATTCTTAAAGCAACATTTTTCATATATGCTAATACTCCTCCTTTAGAAGCAACATATTCTGGAAACTCTGAGCCTGTTGTTGCACTTGTTGAAGTAATAAATACTATACTTTTTATATTTGGATTAATATATTTTTCAGTAACATTAATTGTTCCTTCTAAGTTGACTTTTATTACATCTCCTTCTTGAATTCCTGCATTATTGACTAATATATCAATATCAGCTATATCAGGTAATTCATTACAAATATCTTGAATATAATGAGTATAATTTTTATTGTTAATAGAACTTTTTTGAATATCAAATCCTATTACATCGTGACCTTCTTCTAGAAACTTAGTTGCGATAGATTTGCCTATTCCTTTAGATGTTCCTGTAACTAATACTTTCATATTACTTCTCCTTTTGTCTCCTAGTAGATTATATCATATTTTTTATAATTATAAAAAGACATCTTATGATGTCTTAATTATTTACTCCATGATGAGATGGTTTAACATTAGGGTTTAACGCTTCAAATCTATATCCATTTGCTTGTCCCCATTGTAGAATAGGTTCTACAGCATCTACTGAATATGAATGAATATCATGCATTAAAACAATATTTGTTTTTGTTGGAGAAACTCCATTTTCTACGTTAGCTGCTATAGCAGATGGATCAGTTGTTGATCCAGCATCTCCTGATGAAACATTCCAGTCATAATATTCATATCCTTTATTATGAACATCATTAACTAATGTAGACATTATTCCTGATGAATATTTTCTACTTACTGTATTTGATGATCCTCCAGGAAATCTAATAAGTTTAGAATGAATTCCTGTTATATTATATACTCTATTTTCTACTTGATTTAAGTCATTATAATATGTATCTAGCGATGAATATATTGCATAATCATGGGAACATGTATGTAGTCCTATAGTGTGTCCTTCATTATATGCTCGTTTTATTACATCATCACTACCTTTACAAGTAACAAAGAATGTAGCTTTTGCATTATATTTAGCTAGAATATCTAATAGACGTGGGGTTGTATCACCTGGACCATCGTCAAATGTTAAATATATTACTCCATTACTATTAATATAGGCTGGACCTGATGCTGGTTTTTCTACTACGTGAACCACTCTTTTTACTTCATTTTCATTATTACTTGAATCTTTTATTTTATAAGTTATTTCATAATCGCCAGCTTTTGATGTATCTACGTTATTAGTTACTTCTATTTTGCTTGTAATATCTCCATCATATTTATCTGTTGCTGTTGCTCCTTCATCATTATACTGATCTCCAATATAGATTAATTTTTCTTGTTGGCCTGTAACAGTTAGTTCTGGCTTAGTAGTATCAACTACTTTTACTTTTTTTATTTTTTCTTTTTTAAATATAAAATATTTTGTTTGATAAGTAATTTTATATGTTCCTACTTTTGTATTATCTATTGTTCCAGATTGTTTTACTTTTAATTTATGTTTAAATACTTTAGCAGATCCTTTTTCAAGTTTAAA
>ONIZ01000072.1 GCA_900317975.1 uncultured Bacillota bacterium | reverse complement strand
TCACCTAAAAATTATTATATAAGAAGGGATGAAATGATCCACTTAAAATATAAGAAATAGTTATTACAAATAATATTAAATATACTACAGGCAATATAGTATTAATAATAGCATTATTATTAATCTTTTTATTTAGTTTATCAGGCATTTTAAAACATAATATGATTCCTATTATTATTAATAAAATATTTTCTTTTATATAGAATATAGTAGTTGTATCTATAATATTTTTACTAAAAATAGTTTGAATAAAAGGAATTATATCTACTCCAGTAAAGAAAATATATCCAAACATAACAATTATTATTACATAAATATGTCTAATAAAATTAGGAAGTTTATCTAATATATTTTTAAATACATGTTTTTCTAAAATTATTATTATTCCATAATAAATTCCCCATAATAAGAAATTAATAGTATTACCATGCCACATTCCAGTTAATAACCATACTATCATTAAATTAATAATATTTCTAAATATACCTACTCTATTTCCTCCTAAAGGAATATAAACATATTCCTTAAAGAAATCTCCCAAAGTAATATGCCATCTTCTCCAAAATTCAGAAATACTTTTAGATAAATAAGGATAATCAAAATTCTCTTTATAATTAATTCCTATCATCTTACCTAATCCAATTGCCATATCACAATAACTAGAAAAATCTATATACAATTCTAAAGTATAAACTAATAAAATATATATATTTAAAGTACTAGTAGGATTATTAATTGTAAGTAATGTATTAAATAATAAACCTAAATTATCAGATATTAATACTTTTTTTATTAACCCATTTAGAAATCTTCTAAATCCAGAATAAAAATCATCTTTAGTAGGATTTAAGTTCATTAAATCATTCTTAAATGAATTATACCTAGTAATAGGACCCATAGTAACATGAGTAAACATCATTATATAAGTAAAATAATATAAGATGTTCTTCTCAGCCTTAATTTTATTTCTTTTAACATCAATAATATAAGACAAACTATTAAATATATAAAAACTAATTCCTAAAGGAAAAAGAAATATTTAATAGTATTAAAACATAATATAAAAAGTTTAATTTCTTAAATCTAGATATCAAAAGAACTACTAAATAATTAATTAATCCAATAGTAATTAGAATAATAAAATTATATAAACCACTATATAAGTAAAATAATATACTAAATACTAGTAATACTAAAAATCTACACTTTTTAGGTATAAATTTATATATTAATAAAAAAATAGGTAAAAAGAAAAATATAAAAATTAAACTTGAAAAGTTCATTATTTTATATTTTCCTTTACTAAATCATATGCTTTATCAGTATCTTCATAAGAAAGATAAATTAAATAATTACCTACACTTGTTTGAACCTTATTTTCTAATACTTCAACTGCTTCTGGTGAATATAAAGAACTTTGTGATTCTAATGTTTCAAAGAAGTTGTCCATTTGTTTTTTTACTTCATCTTTGTTTTTATCTGATACTTTTATCAATGCATATACAGACCCATTTTTATTTGAATTACTTTTTATTACATATTCATCCATTAAAGATAAATCAATACCATATATAGCTTCTAATTCTCTATCTTCCATAGAAACCATATCTTTCATTTCAGCATCTAAACTTTTACTTGCTGCATTCATATCAAGAGTAGCTTCTGAATTACTACTAGTTCCACATCCAGTTAATAATAAAATTCCTATTAAACATATAATTATTTTTTTCATTTTAAACTCCTCCTAAATCTATATGTTTTATATAATCTATATAATATGCTTTTCCATTTTCGTTTAAATGGAAACCGCAATTAGCTTCATCTTTACATTCATAATAATCATGATTAGCATAACCAGACTCATCTTTTAATCTATCAGCAAAATTTATAAAACCAATTTTATTCTTGTGACAGGTTTCTAACACATAATAGTTATATTGGTTAATTCTATATTGATGATTACCATTTATAGTTCCTGAATATATAGGAAATACAGCACTAAATATTAATTTAGTATTTGGATAATTATTTTTTACATTATCTATAAGTGCCTGAGTTTCTTGAATAAGTTGATCTTTATTCATATGAAGTATAGTATTAATACCAACAGAAGCAATTAAATATTTAGGTTGATATATCGATAAAGCTTCATTAAGAGTCATACTTCTTCCATCTATAAATGTAGTAAATGTTGATGTATTAATCTGGACTATATTTAGATTATACATTCCCCATGTTTGAGCTCCACTTAGATATCTTCCATGTTGATATAGGAATGCCACATTTGAGTCTCCCAAAAACACAGTATCATTGAAGTAATCATATGTCTTACTTTCATCATATTTAAGTAATACATCATTATATATTTTATCTAAATTAAAACTATTCAAAGGTGCTTGTAAAACTGATTGCCTATCACTAACTTCAACATTTCTTTCTACAATAGTTTCATTATTTGCAGAATCAACAACACTATATTTAATTACATAAGTTCCAACATTATTAATGTCTAAATTACTATCTACTTTTACTTTATCTGTAATATCACCATCTACATTATCGCTAGCAGTATATCCAGCTTCTTGATACTCTTCTCCAAGATTTAGATAAACATCTTTTTCTCCATTTAATTCAATATGGGGCTTTTCCAAATCCTTTACAATTACTTTTCTTTGTAACCTCTTAGTAATAAATAACACTCTAGAACTATAGTTAACTTTATATTCACCAACCTTAGTATTATCAATATTATTTGTAATTTTAATATTATCTATCTTTTTACCAAAGAATTTAGAAACCGCTCCACTTTCTAAATATTTTTTATTTACTCCTAATTCTACTTCTTCTTCACCTATCAAAATAAAAGAAAAATTTTTATCTAAAAAAATATATAAACCACCTGAAAAAAGTAATAATAATGAGATAATAATCAATATTGTAGAAATTATTTTAAACTTATTATTATCCCTTTTCTTATGCTTATCCTTTTTCATAATCTCTTCCTCATTATTATTAAACTATTTAAATAATATCACCAAATTTTTTTTATGTAAAGTTTGATATATATTCAAATAATTATAATAAAAATTATATTATTATATTATATTTGTTATAATAAAAATGGTGATAATATGTATACAATTAATGATTGTGTTTTAATAAGAAAAACAGGAACTTTTCCAAAAGAAGGTATAGTAGAAACCCCAGTGCACGCCTTAGCATATGAATTTGGTAAATCATCCATTATAGGAGATGCTATATACGATAAATTAAGAGAAAAATATACCACTATTGAAAATATGACAAGAGAAAGTAAAAAATATGATGTTTACTATGAAACATATAGAAGTACAATTCACTTTACTATAAATGGCGTTGTTGCAGATTCTATGTATGGACAATTTTCTTATCCATACGCAATTATTGAACCATTAAAACATCATATAGATGATGAATCTCTAGCAACCCTTAGAGTTGAAGATACATATTTCACTGATGATATGAAGTTATCAGATGAAGCTATTATTTTAGTACCTGAATCTGAAGTAGATTCATTAAAAGAAAAATATGATCTTGAAGGAATAACTATTAGAACATATAAAGATTCTTTAGAAGAAGCTATTAAAGAAACACTAACTGAAAAAGGATATGATTTCTTTGATGTAAATGATCACGGATATAGAAAGGGCCTAGACTCTGGAACTAAAGATAGTGAAATGTATAATTTTATCTATGAATATTGCCAAGCCCATGGTATTCCCCAAAAAAGACATTTCTATGCTGAAATAAACTACGAAGACAGAGAAAAAAGACAAGAAGAAGCAGAAAAAATTGATGAACTTCACTTAAGATATATATTAGATAGTGGTCTAGTAAGTGAAGAAACTATAGATAAATTAAACAAACTTTTTGAAAACAGAATGTATTATAAACAAGATTTTGAAGAATTAATGAGTCAAGTAGTTGACCAAGTAGGATTAGATAAACTAGCAGAGTTAACAGATGAATTCAATCAAAAAATGATTAATGATAGAGAACTAAGAATTATGGCCAACAACGAGACAAAAAGAAAAGATTCACAGCAAGTTAGAATTAGTAAAAAAGACTAAATTATAATAGTCTTTTTTATTATTCATAACTAACAGATTATTGACATAGCCTATGTTTATAGCTATGATTAATCTAGGTGAGAGAATGATTAAAGAAAACAAAAAAAATCTAATATATATAAGTATTTTATCCATCATAATAGGCATTTCTTTTAGTATAAAAAAATATATAAAACAGGAATTATATATTAATTCTTTTAATATTATTAAATTATTATTATTAACATTTTTATTTATAATCATCTCATTTATAATAATTAGCACTCTACTCTATCTAATAGAAAAGATAAAAATAAAAAAAGGATCATTTGAACAAAAAAAATTAATAATAATTTCATTTTTAATGATATTCTTATCAGGACTATTATTTTTAATAGTACATTATCCAGGTGTAGGTTTTTATGATTCTTTTGCAATAATAGACCACCCTATCGCAATGGCTACTCAACATCCTATTATTTATAATTTAATTATTAGTATTACATTTAGAGTATTTATGCATATATTTAATAATGTTAATATTAGTTATTTTTTCTTAAGTTTAACTCAACTATTATTTTGTAGTCTAATCTTAACATATATTATTTATTGGTTTAATAAAACAATAAATAATAAAGTATTTACTTCTATCATAATTGGATATTTCTCACTTTTACCAATCATTTCAAATTATAATATAGCAATTATCAAAGATACCCTATTTGGAATAAAGGAAAAATACTAAAAAATATAAAATATCTAATATCATTAAGTATCATCCTTATAGCAACAACTCTATTACGAAATAACGGTTTATATGTAATAATATTTACATCTATAATTATCACAATTATGTATAGGAAATACTATAAACAAACTATTAGTACATTATTAATAGTTTGTATATTATCTTGTATTCCTAATTTACTAATAAAAAATAAAAGTCTATTTCAAGAAAAAGTTGGTATTCCAATACAACAAATAGCATATGTCGTAAAATATAATGAAAATAGTATTAATAAAAATAATAAAGACTATTTAGAAAAAATAATGAGATTTGATTTAATAAAAGAAAAATATGAATATTATAATGTTGATTCTATCAAATGGGATAATAGTTTTAATAGCGACTATTTAGATAAAACTAAATCCAAATTTATTAATACATGGTTTAATATCATGACTAATAATTTTGATAATTATGTTAAAAGTTATATATTAATGACCTATAATCTATTTACAATTGATAATTACAATCCAGTACAAAGCAGATTTTTAGAATTAGATATTGAAGGATATAGAAATAGATCTGAAAGATTTAATGATTTAAATAATAGTAATATTTTACCAAATAGTATCAATAATAGTTTAATTAAATTTTATGATCATACAACTATCTATATAAATAATGGATTATTATTCTTTATATTATTATTTATGAGTTTATATTCTATTATTAAAAAGAAAAAAGAACTAATAATACTATTTATACCACTAATAGGAGTATACCTAACTCTATTAATATCAGCACCACTTAGTTTTGCCTTAAGATATATGAGTAGTTTCCTATATTGTTTACCAATTATTAGTTTATTAATAATTAATGAAATAAAAATAAAAACAAAAAAAGATAAGCATTAAGCTTATTTTTTTTTATAAATGATTTCTACTTGCTTTTACTAATCTTTTTAATCTTTTCATTTCATAAGTTGGAGATATTTCTCTCTTATCTCGAAGATTAAGAGATGTTATTGTCTTTCTTACTTGTTCCACATCATGACCTATAATTGAACCTTCTATAGTAAAATCTTCTCTTGTATCTACTATTTTTAAGCCATCGTTTTCTATAGAAGTAAAAATACTATCATTATCTAAATATCTAGTTAAAGATATAATTCCAGCATCATATTGTACTCTACTTGTCCTACATCTAGGAGTATATAAACCATCTAAAACATAACAAGTAATACCTTCATCATAAGGATCAAAAGGTAAAGCAGTATTCATTACTCTTAATGCTCCAATATCAGAAAGAAATTTAAAATCAAATGGTTCAACTCTACCCTGTTGAGCCTCATATGCTTCTTCAATTGGTTTAAGTCTATTCTTTTTATCATCTTCTAAATGTATTCTTATATCATCATCACCAAGACTTTTGTCATTTATTCTTTGGTTCCAAAGATTAAATTCATCATCCTCTACATAAAATTCAGGATGCTTTGAAGCAAGAATTTTTAATCTACTACCAAAATAAACTTTCTTTTTTTTAGTTAAAGGATCTTTTTGCCACACACCATAAGCATAAGCTAAATTTCTCAATTGATCTAAACAATAAGTATCTTCTAAAACTGCAGGAAGAGTAACTTGATACAAATTAGGAAAATTAATAATAAAGAATAAATCTGTCTCATCAAACTCTTCATCTTTATCAATTGTTAACTCTTTAATATTTGGAAGTACTGTATTTAAGAAAAAGTATGGATAATTCATAGGAGTATCACATATATTAACTTTAGAGCAATTCATATTAACACTACCTGTATATTTTTCAATATTTGAATTAAAAATACTTAGATAATCTCCATTAAAGCCATTTAAAGATTGAAAATCTTCAATTATACAATTACTTATTACTATAGATGCTCCTTTACAAGGAAGAGATCCTAATTTTAATTCTTTAGGTATAAAACAAGTTCCAAATTCTACACATTTATCTTTATAGTAATCTTCATGTGAAATTGCACATAAAGAAAGAATTATATTAATAAATTCAGGTTTTATTGTCATATTTAAAAAACGAATAAATTTTATTTTATCTATTGTATAGAATTCTCTATTCTCTTTATTTAAAAATAATAGAAACTCCATAAAACAATCTGCTATATCAATATCTTCTCTGGCGTTTGGCATTTTTTGGATAATTAACTCTGACGACCTTCTTTCGCTTGATGTTAGAGTTATTTTTACTTCGTTTTCACAACAATAAGCTTTTAAATTCTTATTTAGCCCATACATTGCTTCAGGTCCATCCTCATAATATTTATAGTTAAACTTCATTATTACCACCATTTTCTTCATTGTTTTTTTACCTTATCATAAAAAAAAACATTATTCAATAAAAAAAATATGTATAAAAATTATATAAAAGAATATGCTTTTTGAGTCTTTTATGTTATAATATGCTCCGAAATGAGGATATATTATGAAAATAAGAATAAATCCAAAAATGATTAATTTATTATTAACTACCAGTGCTCTTACTATAGGCCTTACAGCTTGTAGTCCTGATAAAACACAAACTTCAGGAGAAATTCATTATAATATAGGAGAACATAAGTTAATAGAAGTTGATTTTGGTATAGATTGGCCAATTGGTAAAAATGGTTTATATGGTTTAGAAGCACCAAAAGGATATAGAGTCGTAGATTTTGATTATGATTTTTTAGAAGATTTTACATCATATAGTGACTATTTTTATGAAAACACCAGTGAAGTTACTACTAATAATTCTAATAGTTTTGGTCAACCTGTTAACAATATAGAAGATAATGATAATCTATATGAGGCAGGAGAACATAGTATTGTTTCAATAGATAGAGGTGTTAATCCATTTGGTAGTTTTGGTTTTACAAAAGACCTAGAATCACCAGCTGGATATGATATAGTAGATTACGATTATGATGCAACCAACGGTTTAGATTTTGAAAATATTACATATCAAAATAATACCTTAGTAGAAGTTGATAATTTTGATAATTTTGGTAAACCTATTGATGAAGTTGTAAAAGATGAGAAAGACTTCTATGATGTTGGTGAACATACTATAGTTATGCTTAATCGTTATAAGAATCCATTTTTTGGTAAAGATGAAAGTAAAACAATATACGCGCCAGTTGGATATGAAATAATTGATTATGATTATGACAAATTAAATTTTTCAGAATATGAAACAATTCTTTATAGAAACAATGTTCCAGTATCTAAAGTAAAAAACAATTTTGGAACGCCTATAGAAGAAACAAAAGAAATAGATGAAGCATTAGTAGAAATTAATAGAGAACCAAATAATCTATTAGGTAAAGTAACATTAAAAGAAGCAAGAGAAAAAGAAGACTATTATTTAATAGATTACGATTATGATAAAAATAAATATTTTGAGTTTGAAACTCATGTTTACAAGAAGGGTAAAAAATAATATAACCTTCTTTTTTTCAACAAAAAAACCATGTATTTAAAAATGAAGTAGTAAGATAAAAGTGTACACAAAAAAACGTGTATGCTTTTTTCTTGATATAATATGATAAAGGAGATGATAATTATGCCAAGAATAAGAGAAGAAAAGAATAGAA
>ONIZ01000040.1 GCA_900317975.1 uncultured Bacillota bacterium | reverse complement strand
TCATAAGAAGTTTCACCTGTTCCTTCTTTTAATGATACGCTTATTGGATTATATCCATTCAACTGTGGGATTGTAGCTTCGACATAGTTTGAACTCAAGTTTAATTCTTTCTTCATCTCTTCAGTATCTAAATCAAAAAACAAAGTTAGTGTACCATTTTCTTCATCTATTCTATCTGGTAAATCATATCTGCTTTGCGTAATAATCCAAGGATCAATTATTGCCTCTGTTGTTCCATACCAATCTGTTGCCAAATTTATTTCTTTTGTTATTGGGGTTTCTGAACCGTTACTATCAACATAGGTTCCAGTTAAAACAATAGAATTATCATTTCTTGAGTAGTTATTTACATTATTTCCAATTGCACTATATTTAGTTGAATCAAAACTATAATCACCACTTTTTACTATTCCTGTTAAAAGCTTTTGGGTTCCATTATTTAGTTGCTCGAACTCTATTTTCTTAACATTGTTTCCTATGTAATTATCTTTTAATTCATTGTCTTTTGGGAGTGCAGTCTGTAAATAAAAATTCTGTCCATTTATATCTATTTTGGCATCTTTTAAATAACCTGCAGTTTGTACAATTATCTCCATGTACAAAGTATCTTGATTTCCGACTTCAAACCGCAGTCGTAATTAACGCAATTATTGCACCAAAAATTAAAAGCATTTTAAGCTTATTATTACTCCACTTTGACATAATATCCCCCAATATTATCATAAAAATATCTATATAAAATATATACATAATAGCTAAGATAGTCAACGAATTTAAACGTAAAAAAGACCTTTGACATATAATTGTCAATGGCCTTTTCCGTTTGCATCTTATTTGATTACACTTGTTGGCTTTGTTCCTTTTTTATTCATATTTGCTTTCTGTACTATGTTCATAACTATGAATATTATCAACATTCCTATTGCTACTATTAAAGTTGTATCTCCTGTTTGTGGACTCATCACTTTTTCTACTTTGTTCTGTCTTTCATCTGTATCTCCTGAGTTCGCTGTTGGAATTATTGGTTTCTTTATTTTTCTATAATAATAAATTACTTCTTCTCCATCTTCATCTACTATGCCTTCTGCATTTTCTGGTAGTTTATCTTTTACTACTTCATATTTTTCTATTGTCTTTGGCTCTGTATAATATGGATCTCCTAAATCTTTTGTTTCTTCTTCTGGGTCTATCAGTTCTTTTCCTGTTTCTTCATCGATGTGTTTTACTATTATTTTTGCTTGTTTCTTATAATAGTAATTTACTATTATCTTATTCTTAGTCATTTCTCCTTTTGAATTTGTTGGTATATAAGGATCATATTCACTAAGTTCTAGTTTTGCTAGTAATTCGCCAACTGTTGTTACATTGTTGTCTGTTAGTATTGAACTATCTTTTTCTACTGCATAATCATAATATTCTTTGTTTGTTACTAGTCTGTAGTTTGGATGTTGCTCGCTATCCAATGAGTTTGTTTTGTAAAGGTCTTTTACATGCCCTTCTATGCTACTTGAATCAATTATTGTGTCGTCTAGTATATAGATGTGATTTACTTCAACTTCAGCTTTTTGTTCATAGTAATAAGTTACAGTAATTGTATCAGGAGTCATCTCACCTTCTGTATTATTTGGTGTGTAATCTGGATCTTCTGTTAAATCATAATCATCTATATTCTCTGGTGTTGTCTTATATGGATCTTTCTCATGTCCATCAATTGGTGTGTCTGGAATAATTGGTTCATCAGTAAGTTTATCTTTATACTGTACTATCACCTTGGCTTTCTTCATGTAATAATACTTAACTTCTATAGTTGATTCTCTCATTGTTCCTTTGTAATTGTCTGGAATGTAAGGATTATTTGGCTCTAAATTAAGTTTATTTAGTAAGCCTTCTAACGAATCAACTCCATTGTTTGATAGTATACTTGGATCATCTTTTATTTGTTTCTCATAGTATTTCTTATTAGTTGCTATGTCATATCCATCAAATGTTTTGCTACCTATTTCATATTGATCTCCAACACTTCCATCTTGTGTATCATTAAATAGAATTTCGTTGCTATAAAGATCTATGTGTTTTTCTATTAACACTGCATCCTTACTATAATAATAATTAAATATTGTAATTTGATCTTTATCTAGATTTTTGGTTTCTACTGAAGGCGTTTCTATTAAGTAGTATTTGTTGAAATCTTTTGAATGTGCTGTATATTCTTCTCCATCGAAACCTTGATAATCAATTGTTTCTAGCGTTGTTTCTGTTCCATCTGAGTTTCTTGCAATATGATTTACTTGGGCATATGCTTTTGCTGCATAATAGTAATTTACTATTATATCAGCTTTGGTCATCTCTCCAGACGTGTTTCCGGTATCATTTGCATATACATATTGATCTGATACATTTGTTAGCCTTTCTGTTGTATAAGGCTTCGTTACATATCCATTGATTATCTCTTGACTTGCTGTTCCTCCATTATTTAGTGGTACTGGATTTGTTGTATTTATAATGTAGTGATTTACTATTACTTTAGCAGGTACTTCGCGATAATAATAAATTACTTCTATTGGACTCTCTGTAAACAGTCCTGATGCATTATTAGGTGTTGAAACTAGTTCGTATCTATCTGTTAGATCATCTGTTGGCTTTGTTATATATGGATCACCAATTGGTCCTGAAGTTATTCTATCTAGTACCTCACCACCATATTTTGATGGCACCCTTGTTGTTGTCCCTTCAATATAATGATGTTCTGTAACCGATGAGAGTTTCTTACCTAGTCTTACTACTATATGCTTATCTTCAGTTACATTTACAAATTTCGAAAGTTCTACATTTCCATTTGAGTCTTCACTAAAAGGTATAGACTCCCCATTTATAGTTAAGTTTTGCACTTCATAACCTTGCTCTGGTGTTACTATAATATCTTTCTTTGAGTTTTCACTATGTTTTACTATTTCATATGGATTCTCTTTTTCTCCTAAGATGTCTCCACCACGAATATGTTCTGTATCACCTAAAATATTGGTTTGATCATATTCCTCTACTTCAGTTGTTATCTTATAAGATTTTAATTTATAGAAATAGTTTACTATTATCTCTTCCTCAGTATATATACCTGTGCTATTATTTGGTATTTCTACTAATTCATATCTTGAATCTAAGTTTTCAGGTGTTATTGCTGAAGTTGTATAGTTTTCGCCTGGTTCACCATTCTTTATTTCTCTTGGTGCCTCAGTACCATCAGATAGTGGCACTGGATTTTCAGTTCCTTCAATATAATGATTTACTAGAACAGTTGCTGGCATTGGAACATAGTAATAATTAACTATTGTATCTTCTGCTATATATTTGCCTGTTGCATTTGATGGTAGTATATACTCATCATTACTATCTTTTTCTAGAGAGTATCTTTCAATATCAAGCTTTGGTGATGTCGTGTAATCTTCATCTATACTGCCATAGTATTCTTCATCGTCTGCTAATTTTGTAGTTGTTCCTTTAATATAATGATGAACTATCACTTTTGCAAGTTTCTCGTTTTCAATAGTAAATTCATGTTGCGCTCCATCAAAACTTCTAAACTCTATTTCCATAGGTTGCTCTAAACCTTTATATCCTGTTGGAGCATTTACCTCTGTAAGAAGATATTTTCCAAATGGTATTTGAGTTATAGCTTGACCCTCTGAGTTAGTTGTTACTGATGTATGATATAATTCGGAATCACTTAAAGTCACATTTACACTATTTATTCTAAATATATCATCACCTGAAGTATTGGTTGTTCCATTTTTATAATATCCTAAATGTAAATAATATTGATAGCCACCATCTATTTCATATGTATAATCTTTAGCAGATTGTTCTCCTGTAATATAAACAAATCTACCATCTTGGGTAGTATAACTTGGAGCAGTTTGATTTTTATTTATTGTTACATATCCATAATCTCCACTTTGTGTAGAAATTTCTGTATTCACAGTAATATTATATTTGCCAGAATAATTTGTTAAGTCTACTGGAATATATGAATTACAGGTCGTATTATTTTGTTCTATATTTGAAGACTCATATACTCCGTTATTGTTTGTAAATCCAAAAGTCTCCTCATGTAATTTATATACTTTTACACTATTTATTATCACCTGATCTTCATTTCTATCTCCGCTTCCATCTTTGTAATATCCTAGATGTAAATAATATGTGTTTCCACCCGATAAAGTAGATGATTGATAATTAATACTTCCAACAACTCCTGAAATGTACATAAATCTTCCATTAGAATTAGTATGTAAAGGATTCGCAGTAGTACTATTTATTGTTGCAAAACCGCTATCATAATAATCACTAGACACTCTAGCATTTACCACAGCCACATAATTTCCTTGTAGATCAGTTAAGTCTATTTTCATATAAGAATTTGCTGTGCTATTCCTAACTCCTGTAGTTCCTAATGAATTTTCTGTTTGATAAGTTTTACTATTAGTTGGAACTAAAGTTCCATTTTTTTCCACAAAATAATATGCGCCTTGATTCGTTAGTTGACCAAGCGTTGTACTTGTCACTTCATTGTTAGTGTCTATTACGCTATAAGCTGTACCATTTACAGTTAAGTTTCCTAGTACTTCACTATTAGTTGGATTCACTCTTTCTTCTATTTGATCTAGTTTAAATTTCACATTTGGTAATTTTTCTCCAGTATTACTATCTACCTTATTTATAGCAATCTTATTATCCTTTAACGCATATGTTACAACTACATGTTTATTTTCTGTCATATTTTCAAATTGCGGCATTTGGAAAGATCCATCTGTTAATGTCGTATATGGATATTCTTTACCATTTACAGTAATTCCTATAATTTCATAATTTGTATCAGGAGTCATTATGATTGGATTAATTGAATTTTTTCCATATCTCACTTTTTCATATGGAAATTCACCTTCACCAGAAATATTTCCACCTTTAACTCCATCTATTTCCTTAACCTCAGTAGTTATTCTATATTGTTTCTGTTGATTTTCAAAAGATATTTTTTCTTGTTCTTTAGCTCCCATGTATGTGTTTATTTTTACTAAAAATGCATCAACATATAGAGAATCACTATTATTTGTTAATGTAAAATCATCGATTTGTGTAGTTAATCCATAGAAGGATCCTACTGCTATATATCTATTATCACTTGTTTCTGTTACAGATTCTATATTATCACTACTAGTTCCTCCAAATATTCTAGCCCAGTCTACATCTCCACTTCTATCATATTTTACCATAAACACATCTTCAGCATTTCCATTACCTACTAAAGTAAAATCCCCAACTTGAAAACTTGTGCCACTAGTATCTCCAACTACTATATAACCTCCATCTTCTGTTACTGCTATTGATTTTAAGTAATCAGCATTGTCTCCACTACCAAAAGACCTTACCCATTCCACTTCGCTGTTTTTGTCATATTTTATCATAACCGAATCGTAATTACCTTTGTTTATTAATCTATAGGCTCCAATTTGCATGTTTGAGCTATTAAAATATCCTCCTACAACAAAACCTCCATCTTTTGTCCCTTTTATTTGATTTACATAATCGCTTGCGTCTCCACCTATTTTCTTAATCCATTCTATTCTTCCTTTATTATTGTATTTTGCTATAATTGAATTTACCGTACCATTATTATTTAAAAGATCATCTCCAATTTGTAGATTTTCACTTCGAAAATATCCTCCAACTATAAATTCTCCATCTTCTGTTACCGCTGCCGAGTTTAGTGCATCATTTTCTTCTCCACCAAATGAACTAGCCCACTCTACTTCTCCACTTCTATCATATTTTACTATGAATGCATCGTTAGAACCATTAGATATCAAAGTAGTATCTCCTACTTGCATATTTGAACTATTAAAATATCCTACTACAATATAACCATCATCTTTTGTTATCGCCAACGTTTCTAAATATTCTTGACTTGTTCCGCCAAATGATTTTGCCCATTCTACTTCTCCGTTTTCGGCGTATTTTACCAAAAACACATCAGATCTACCTTTGCTTTTTAATATATAATCTCCTATTTGTATAGTTGAGCTATTAAAATATCCTCCCGCTACACATCCTCCATCTGCTGTAGATACAATTTTTTCTATTCTTTCATCATATGTTCCACCAATTGTTTTTATCCATTCAACCTCATCTTTATTATCATATTTCACTATATATACATCATTGCTACCTTTAGTTGTTAATGTATAGTCTCCTATTTGCATGCTTGGGCTATTAAAATATCCTCCTACTATATAGCCACCATCTTTTGTCGCTTCTACAGAATCATTATACTCATTTCTTCTACCACCAAATGAATTTGCTTTTTTAAAAACAACTTGTGGAATTTCTTTGGCGTTAAATTTTATAATAAAAACATCAGATTTACTCTCTTTTGTATTTGTTAATGTCGAATCTCCAATTTGTATACTTGGGCTTCTAAAAGACCCTCCTACTATATAATCATTGTCCTTTGTAACTGTTAATGAAGTTACTGCCTCTAAGTTTTTTCCTCCAAAAGATATAGCTCCTTCTACGTATCCTTTATCATCGTATTTTGCTAAAAAGGCATCTGTATCTGTTGTACTAGTATTTAATAAGTTATAGTCTCCTACTTGTATACTTGCGCTATCAAAATATCCTCCTGCTACGCAACCTCCATCTTTGGTTGTTGCAATTGACCTTATTTCATCATCGTCTTCCCCGCCAAAAGCCTTAATCCATTCCACTTCACCATTAACATTATATTTTACTAAGAAGGCATCACTAAATTGATTTGCATTTGATTTTGTAATTATATAATCTCCTAATTGTATACTTGAACTATTAAAACAACCTCCTGCTATACAACCTCCGTTTTCTGTTGCCGCTAAAGAGTAAATATACTCTCTATTTGTACCACCAAGTGATTTCGCCCATTCTACCTCTCCATTAATATTGTATTTTACTAAGAAAGCATCATATCCTCCATTGCTTGTTAATGTACTATTTCCAACTATCATCGTTGCTCCAGTAAAATATCCTCCTAAAATGTAGCCTCCATCTTTTGTCGTCACTACAGATTTAGGATTAACATAAAAATCACTTTCTAATTTTGTAGCCCATTCTACTTCTCCATTATAATTATATTTTACTATGAATCCCCAAACGAAACTTGTATTATTTGTTAATGTATAATTCCCAATAGATATACTTTCACTATCAAAAGTCCCACTTACTATAAACCCTCCATCGTTTGTTGCTGCTATTGTTTCTATTCTTTCATCTGATCTTCCTCCAAATGAACTTGCCCACTTAATTTCTCCATCGTTGTCATATTTTACTATTAACGCATCTCTAATTCCTGCGTTTGTTAATCGATAAGTTCCTATACTAATGCTCGGACTCATAAAATATCCACCCGCAATTAAGCTACTATCTTCTAATGTTGCTACTGTATTTATAACTTCATCACAACCATCTATTCCATAAGATTGAGCCCATTCCACATCGCCTAAATTGTCATATTTTGCTACATAAGCATTGCTATTATCAGGATTATTTTGGCTTGTCAAGGTATTATTTCCTAATTGTATATTTCTGCTATAGAATTGTCCTCCTACAAAAAAACCTCCATCTTCTGTTTCTGCTATGGAATTAATATACTCATTTTCTGTTCCTCCAAAAGATGTTGCAAAATACGGAGCCATTTTAGCTTCTATTTTTCTACTTTCTCCTATTCCAAAGTATTGTTCTTGCCCTTCTAACTCATATTTTTCTGCGGCATCCACCTCCACTGCTTTATAGATGCCTTGGGGTAAATCTGCTGTTATTTCTCCTCTTGAGTTTGTTGTTAACGTATAATACTCTCTTCCATTTATTGTTTCTTTATTTCCTATTATTTCTCCTTTGCTATTTCTCGCAGGTGTCTCTCCTTCATCTTCATTGTATATTGCAAATTTCACATTTGGTAATAATTCATTTGTTTCTCCATCTTTCTTAATTAATTTAAAAGATTTGTTATCTTCAACCTTTAGGCTTATAGTATTGTTTTCAGTTGTATAACTTAAATTATCATCTGTTATTAATGTCAATGTGCTATCTATTATTTGTGCTTTGAAAGTTATGTCTTTTACTTTTGCATATCCTGCTGGCGCAAAAACTTCTTTCAATGTATATGTTTGATCTATATTTTTGCTTTCTTCATATAAATATAAGCCATTTATTAATATATGACCTTCTTCATCAGTAGTATATGCTCCTTTTTCTTTATTATCTTTATATAGTTTGAACTTTGCTCCCTCTACTGGTACAGCAGCTATCTCTTGTGTTCCTGTTCCTTTTTCTATTTTGTTTATTGTCAAATCATATGTAGGAATTTTTTCGTCTTCTACTTCTATTCTAGCCACTGGCAAATCATTTTCTTGTGTAATACTAGTTGATTTTGTTGAACCTGAAGAAACATTAATATCATATATTCCATTATTGTTATCTATAGTAAATTTAATTGTATCCTGGTTTAAATAATAACCTTCTGCTGAGTTAGCCTCTTTTAATGTATATTCATATCCTATTTTTAGTCCAGATAAGTATGCTTCTCCAGTAAAATTTGTTCTAAGAGTTTTCCCTGTATCAGGTAAACCTTCTCCTGTAATAGTATATTTCGCACCGGCCACTAAATTATTTGTGCCTTGTTCATACTTAGCAAGTTGCAATTTTGCTCTTGCTTCATCTTCAACATTTACTTGCGCCTTATAATCTTCAGTTCTACTCTTTATTACTTGAATATCATCCTTAGTAGTACCTGCTATTTTTTCTATAGTAAGTCCACCATTTTCTCTATTTACATGACCTATGAATCTTACTATATCTTCATTTAATTCATATTCTTCAGGTGTCTGTATCTCTTTTATTTCATATACATTTTCAGCATATAGATTTGTCATTCTAAGTTTGCCTAGTTCATTTGTTTTTGCAGTCTGAGACTCTAGTGTATTTCCTTGATTATCTAATTTGCTTACTTTGTATGTAGCTCCTTGTATCACTTTATTTACATTTTTTTGATACTTTGTAAGCTCTAAGTCATATTTATCAGCTATTCTTATTCCAACTTTATTTGGTTCAGTTTGAGTTCTATATTTACCTTCTGTAGTATCTAAACTAAAGTAAACTCCATGATGACTGTAAGATACTTTATTTAGCTCTACTCCAAAAGGTATTTCCACAGTATAATAGAAGGTATATTCATCACCTTTGTTTAAAACTGTATCACCAAAATCCACAGCCCATGATTTTATTTTTGACCAATCTGTTACATCATCTTTTAGTGTCCATCCATTAGAAACGTCTGCCATATCTTTGCTAGGGTTTGTATTTTCCGAATAATAAACTATGACTTCTCCTTGCAATTCAGTAGGTATTGTTATTCCTGCATTTGTCATTATAGTAGAAAATTCAGAGTTTAAATCACCTCCACTTAATACATAAGTATTTCCTTCAAATGGTATTTTTCCAACCATAATAACTTCACTTATAGTACTTGAATAATTGTTCTTTAGTTGTGCTCCTACCTTTACAGTTTGTTTCTCTAAGTCATCATTTCCATAAACTGGTTTCAAATCTCCAATCTTAGGAGAAACTATTATTGTTCCTGTGTTGTCAAAATCGCTCATGGTTTGATTTGTAAGCATACTATTTGGTGCGACTAAATCTATATTAGTTGTTCTGTAGTTTACTTTCTCTGTTTGATTACCATCTTCGTCAACATCATAAATATCTACGGCTGAATAATAATAGTCTTCACAATAATCATTTATTGCATATAATTTAAACTCTCTACTAATAGTTGCTATTCTTGGATCTGGCGTTAAATCTGCATTTATTGTTATCTTATATTCTGTAGGATTTACATTAGATGTTTTTATTCTAATAAATTTACCATCGTTATTTTCCAGTAACTCTGAACTATCTAGATTTACCAATAAACTATTTACTATTGTTTCATTTATTTTTACATCTAATATTTCGTCTGGTATTTTTATTAAAAATGTACCATTTCTCCATTTTTCTTGATTATTCGCTTCATTTGCAGCAACATTTATTTCTATGTTTATACCTTTTTCAGTAGTTTGAGTAGAAAGAACTTTTTTATTTAAAGATATATTAGCAATAGAATATGGTGCTTCATAATAAGCTTGATGTGTTTTGGTTCCAATATACTGTCCATCTAAATACATTGTTAGATTTGACTTAATATACTGTAATTCATCAAATTCTTCTCTTGTATAAGTTTCAACTATTTGATCATCATCTAATTC
>ONIZ01000067.1 GCA_900317975.1 uncultured Bacillota bacterium | reverse complement strand
TGACCTTTTGTAGCCATAGAAAAAGTACCTCCTTAGTTGACTTAATTCTAACACATACTTCTTTTTTTATGTGTGTCAACTAATTAGGGTACTTTATCATGATCCTCTTTTTTAAATTATAATTCTATGAAGTCAATAGTATCAATCCTATACTTATAACCATTGATTTCTATTGTTTCTCCCTGTTTTGTTTCTAGAATCTTTTTTGCTAATTCAGTTTCTGGATTTATTTTGGTATATATTTCTTCATTTAATCCATCAATAGCATTAGAACTTATGTAATATTTAGATGTCTCTTCATCATCAAAGCTATATATATTATAAATATGAATTGTTTCTTTCTCTTTAGATTCCCCGCCTGTAGTTTTAATTGCTTTAATTTTCCATTTATCGTTTTCATCAATATTTCCGAGAAAATAGTCTTCAATAAAGTTCCATCTATCTGTATCATTATCTAATTCAGTAAAGAAGTATGTCATATATTCAATTGAATTATGATGCATATCAGAAATTGATCTTACTGTTCTACTATGATAATTAGGGTTATTTATCACTCTTCTAATTGCTGTTTCACTATTGACACGGACAAAGAATTCAGGTTTGTTTCCTGCTTGGAAATTATAATTTATTAAATCAAACATTTCTAATATTTGGACAGCTATTACAATAGGATCTTCTCTTGAAACATTATTTTTTCCATCCACTACTGTAGTTCTGCTTGTTTCTTGTTCAAATCCAACAATGTAGTTTTCTATTGCTTTTTTAATAGTATATATTTTTTTCTCATAACCAACATTTTTGACACAATATTTTTCAGTAGCAGAGTTAAAATCACAGAATTTATTTGGATTACCTTTAACATTATAATTAATTAATAAGTTTACTAATGGATCTATAATACTTTTAATATGCTCCTTATTAGATTTATTATCTAAAGAACAATACAAATCAGTCATATCACTTAATGAATAATGTTTTCCAGATTGTTTCATACTTTCAAACATTTTCTTCAATAAAGATAACTTAACTAATCCAATATCTTTAATATCATTTAAATTAGCATTTCTTTTTGTTTCCACTTTTAGAATCATTTTATCTAACATAAAAGATCTATCTTTCTTATCTTGCAATTCATTTTCATAAAATTGTCTTTTAAAATTTCCAAATGTTATACCATTCATACGGTCATTATATTGATCTAACCAACATTTTTTAAAATCAAACTCATATACATTTCCCATATAAGTTGTTTTGCACTCATCGTAACTCATTCTACTTAAATCTTCACCAGAATACTTTTTTTCTAAATATTTATCCCATCCATATCCTCTTACTTTAATCATTTGAGAATCTGCAATATAGAATAGTCCTTTAGTATACATACTTCTTGGTTTAAAAATTAATGGTACAAAATGTTCTGTATATTTAAAATCTCTTTTTATCGCAATAATAGTTGCTTTTAGATTACTATCTATTTCTTCATCATTTGTTGCGTTAAATACATGTGCAAAGTCTTCTGACGATATTAAAAAGTTTCTCTTATTCTCAAGACGATATTTGTCTAATATTTTCTGTAATACACCTTTAATATGATAATCGTTTATTTGAGACAAACCATATAATTTATTAATATATTTAAAATCTTCTTTGTAATAATCTGTAGAAGCATAACCAGTTTCTTCTGGTTTTCTAGCAGCACGTCCAATCTCTTGAACATAATCAGCAAGATTTCCAGTAGGAGCAAAATGATAAACATTTAAGATATGATCAACATCTATTCCCATTCCAAATGCTTTAGTGGCTAAGCAAACATTTCTTTTTCCAGATCTTAGATCTTGAAGAGCACTGTTCTTTATCATTTTATCAAGATCACCATAATACTCACTCACGTGTTCTGTATCTACCTGACTATATATACTTGTCAAAGTACTAACAAATGGAAAGTAAACTAAACTTCTTTCACCAGAATTTACAAGTTCATTTATTTTTTCTATAACAACTCTTTCTTTTTCTTCTTTATAAGCATGATCTTTTACTCTTGATTTAATATCAAATTTAATATTTTTTCTCTTTACATCTCCAATAAAAGGATCACAAACCATATTTAAACTTTCAACAATATCATGATACATATCGTCTATTCCATTGCTTATAGTTGATGTAGCAGTAAAAGTTGCAATCGGAAACGTATAATCTAATCTATGTCTTAATCTATCTAAATACTCTCCTAGATACCAGTAATCTGGTCTAAAATTCTTACCCCATGTAGCAACAGTATGAGCCTCATCAATTACTAATAATCCTATTTTGCGATTGCCAACGATAGATTTAACATCATAGTTACTCAATAGAGTTTCTGGAGATATATATAAAATAGAATACTTTCCTTCTTTTAATCCTTCTTTAATCTGGTCTTTCTCATATGGCGTATAATCAGAGTTGATTGTAACAGCAGCTTTTGTCATAGTTTTAATATTATCAACTTGGTCATTCATCAAACCTATTAGAGGAGAAATAACAAGAGTAACTAAACTATCTTTCTCAGCTGCCATTATTGCAGGTATTTGAAATAGAATAGATTTTCCTGCACCAGTTGGTGCAGTAACAAATATATCTCTATAATCTCTACCAGCTTGTGCATTTATAATATTTTTATAAATATAATCAATTATATAAGACTGATTTACATCCATTAACTCATTTGACTCAAATGGATCTTTATATATTTTGAAATTCCTAAATTCATATGATGAATTTTTTCTTTTTAATATTTTAGTATATTCATCTATTAATTCAGGAGTTTCAAACTTCTTCTCTTCTTTATATTTAGTTATATTGCAACCATATTGATTTAATACATATAAAAATTTTTTTATTACGTTATCATCTTTATTTTCAACAGAAATATATTTAATATTATTTACTTCATCCTTAGTAAATTTATCAAAGATTTCTACTAATTTAGTAGGGCTACAATTATCTAGCATTTCAATAGATTTTTCTTCTGAAATATCATAATGTTTATACTCGTCATTATATGTTCTAAATAATCTTTTATATTCTAGTGAATCATCATTATCCAATTTGTTGTAGCAAATAAATGGTGTCTCATCAATTTGATCATATTCTGAATAAATGATTTGATACATATTTTTTACTGATGAGTCCTCATTAAATTTATCAATAATTCTATTTGTATTATATGATTTAAATTGAGGATAATAATAATCAAAGCATCCAATATCAATTACAACAATTTTGTAATCATAATTATTGATAATACCAAATAAGTTTTCTCTTTCCCATACAAAAAGCTCTTCATAATAACAATAAAAGCTATCTTTACTCATAAGCAAAGGTAAATTATCAGTCATTAATTTCTTGGAGTCAATTTTTAATAGATTTTCAGGATCTTCGTTTAATCCAATATTAAAAATATGTCTTAAAGAAATATTGGATACATCTGCAAAATTAAATCCTTTCAAAACATATAAAGAATTACTATCCACCATTAAATTATTTAGACTATTTACAATTTGATCATTCATATAATCACCCACAATTATTATAGCATATTTTAACTTATTAGATATTAGCCACAATTAATAAACATATAATTAGTTTCTTTTTAATAACTTATAATATTCCATCATACAGTTATAGAATTCATTATATTTGTTTGAATCATTTAAATATATTCTTTTGTTTACTTCTATCATCATTGAATTAACATTTGGAAATCTATTAGAAATAATACTTCCACTATATGGATAATTTACTTTTACTGAATATCCATATTTTTTAAAGTGTGAAATTGTTTTTACTAATAGTTTTTTATCATAATTAGTTTTGTTAATACCTATGCAAATATCAGGATTGTTTTTTTTATGAAAAATTTTATCCACAAATTCATCTGAAAAACTATGTAGATCAATAATAAAACAATCTCCTTTTTTATTTAATATATCCTCTACCATATTATCTAATTTTTCATGATGTTTTTTATAAAGATTAATAATTTCTTCTTCATCTGCTTCTCTTTTAACAAATACTTTCCCATTGGAATCTTTAGTATACAAAACTCCCAT
>ONIZ01000044.1 GCA_900317975.1 uncultured Bacillota bacterium | reverse complement strand
ATTAAAAGATAATTACATAGGAAACAATATAAAGTCTATAGAGTTCGAGCAACTAAATAATGGAACCCAAAAGCTTTTAACAGGAATAGTAAAAAGTGGCGATTATACTCATGACTATACCCAATATGATGCTATAGGAACTAATATAAACAATTATTCAAGAAATGATAATTCTATTGTTTTAACTGGAACCTATGTTGATGGTAATGGAACAGAAACTCCAATAACAAAAGAAATAAACTTGACAACAGATTGGTATGGAACAACAAAATCTTATATTAGTCCTAATACCTATTTTCAAAATAGATATGATTTATTAGATAGAATCGATGAAGAAAATGAGAAACTAACATTAGCTTTTAATATAGATACTGAAGAATTGAAAAAAGAATTGAACTTAAGCTCGAATTATGTCGAGGCTACAATTCCACAACTTAATGGATATAATCCAATAAGTGTATCTTTAAAAGAGGGAACTGGTGAAACCTCATATGACGAAACAACCCGAAAGTTTACAATAACCAAAAATGCAGTGACAGATGATAATGGAAATATAACGACAAGTCTTTCCAGAAAACTTTATAACAAAGTAGAAGTGGTATATCCATTGGAGGCATATACTAGCTTAGAAAATAGTAGTTTAACGATAAAAGTTCCTATTTCAACATATTATGAAGGCTATAATAATCCAAATCAAGAATTTCAAAACCCATATAAATCTAATGTAGCTAATACAACAATAGTAGCAAATTATTCTAGAACTGTAGGGAGTATTGCTAATCTTAATATAGAAGTAGGTAGATATATATCAAGTCCAGATAAGCATTATATGGTTTCTAAGAAAAAGCCATTAAGAATGTATAATGGAATAAGTGAGGAAATAGATGATAATTATATTGTAAAGTGGGAAGCTATAACAGGAAGAAATGGAGCATCTTCTGGAATTGTTTTGAAAGAAAAGAAAAATGGCGAAGAATTGACAGCAGATCGTTTTATTAATATTGATTCTACCAATGATTCAATGGAAACAATAACATCTAATGTGGGAATATATTTCAATAATCCAGTTTCAATGCTAGGGAACAATGGAGAAATAAGAGTTTATAATGATGAAACAGGTGAACTAATCCATACTTTTACGAGATTAGAGTGGTATAAGTATAATAAAAGCAATCCTTATATGTATGATACAGCTATTAAACATGTAAGAATAGAAACTAGTGCTACTAACTTAAATGCTAACCTAGAAATATATAATATTAAAGAATTAAATGATAATAAAATACTTGAGACATATACTAAAGAAGAATTTAATAAATTAGAATATATTGAATCTAATCTATCAATGTATCTTGGCGAAAGATATATAGGAAGTAAAAAAAATCAAGCAAAATACGAAGAACCTTATTCTTTAGCTAAAATCTCAATAAGCCCTAATACAATAGCCACAAATGATATTGATAAAAAAGTAACTATAACCATAAAAACTATAGCTAATGAAGAGAATAATCAAGAAAAGTGGAAAAATGGAACTTTTTTAATAAAAATTCCAGATGAAATAATAGACATAAAGATTAATGAGGTTATTATAAATAACTTAGAGGTAGATTCAGATAGTAATGAAATTATAGAAAATGAAAATGGTAGATTTATAAAAATTCAAACTTCGAATAATATTCCTTCAATCTATACTATAACTATTAATGCAGACATATCTCCAAATCCAAGATCTATGACGATAAACAAAAAAATAGAACTATATGCAATAAATGAAGATGGAGTCGATTATCTTTTTTCAAAAAATGATGAATTTGATATTGATGAAGATGGAAATCAAGTTGAAAAAGTAAACTATACTGAAACAGATATAAATTTTGTGGCACCAAATAGTTTATTAACAAATCAAACTATAAGTGAATTTGATAATGAAGGAACGATAATAGTATCTCCTAAGATTGCTGAATTAAAGCCGGTTTATGGAGAAGAGTCTATAGAAAAACAAAGAGTAAAAATAGGTGCAGAATTAAAGAATAATTATGGAAATACTATAAGTGAAGTCTTTATGATTGGAAAGATTCCTTTTGAAGGAAACAAATTTGCATTAAGTGGTAAAGATTTAAACTCTGAATTTAATACTACTATGACAAATTCTGGAATATTGGTACCCACTGAACTACAAGGAAAAGTGGATGTATATTATTCGGAAAACGAAAATCCAAGTAGAGACTTATTAGATAATTCAAATAGATGGACACTAGGAGAAAATGTACAAGATTGGACAAAAATAAAAACGTGGGCAATAGACTTTAAAGATACAATTTTAGAAAAAGGAGATGATTACACCTTTTACTATATTGTTGAAATACCATTTGGTTTAGAATTGAATAAGACTTCATATAGTCACCATGGAATATATTTCTGTTTAGATACTACAGAAGGGAAATATAGGACTCAAACTGAACCTAATAAGATTGGAATAAAATTAGCTGAAAAATATGATTTATTACTTACTAAGTATCAAAAGAATGTGGAAAAATTAATCGAAGGAGCAATATATCGTGTAAGTAAATTAGATAGTCAAGGTAACGTAGTAGAAAGTCAGACGGCAAAGACTAATCAACAAGGCATAATAAGAATGACTAATCTGTACGTAGACAATATTTATGAGATAAAAGAAATTCGCTCACCGATAGATTATGAACTGAATTCAGGAAGTGTAAAAATAATAGCCCATGTTAATCGACAAACTGGGGAATTAACTATAGAAAAAATTGATGGAACGACTAAAAATGATATTCAAGTATTAAAGAATATAGGAGAAAATTATAAAGCTCAAGTAAACGTTGAAGATGAAGTTAAAGCGAAACTAGTTATTACAAAAAAAGAGGTGGGTTCAGATACTTTGATTAGTGGAGCTAAATATACTATTATAGGAGAAGGATTTCTTAATTCAGGAAGGATAATTAGAACTAATTCTAATGGAATAGCAATTATATCCGGATTAAAAATTGGCGAAGAATATATATTAAAAGAAACTACTCCAGCAGAAGGTTATTATCTTAACTCAGAAGAAGTAAAGTTTAAAATTAGAAACGATAATGGAATTTATTCAATAGATGTTTTAGAAGGATTACCAAAAGCATATAATATTACGCAAGAAGATGATTTACCAATAGCTAGAATCGAAGTTGAAGATGAAAAGATACCTACTTATGATTTAGAAATAAATAAAATGGAAAAAGGTACAGGGACAGACGAAATACCAGCTATTCCTGTGATAGGTGCAAAATTTAAACTATACAGAAACAACGAAGAAAAAGGAACTTATACTACAGATAGTTTAGGGAAAATAATAATAAATGGGTTATATTTATTTGATGAAAATAAAAATATGGATCAAAACTATACTTTAAAAGAGGTATTTATACCAGAAGGATATACAAAAACGAAAGACATATCTTTTAAAGTACAAATGATAGATAGTACATTGACAATGATAACGGATAATATGCTTAGCTATAAAGTAGAAAATAATACAATAAAGATGAAGGTTGAAGATAGTAAATCATTTAAATTAGTAAAAAAAGATGGAGAAACCAATGCTTTATTACCAAATGTGAAATTTGCACTATTTAACGAAGATGATGGAGAAGTGCCCGCAAGAAATAGCAAAGGTGACATTCTAGGAACTAAAGAAACTATTAATGGAGTAGAATACTATACTTTAACTACTAATGATAGAGGTGAAATAACAGCAGATTTACCAGAAGGAATATATAAAGCAGTGGAAGTTGAAGCGGCAAATGAATATGATTTAAACGGCCAAGAGAAATACTTTGGAATAGGAAGAAACAGAGAAGGAGATATAAGATATGTTCCCGAAATGGTTAAAAATATAGGTGGGACAGAAAACGATCGTGCCAATAACGTATTAGCAACATCGGATGGAGGGTATATAATAACACTTAATTTGAATTCTTCAGTGGAAATAGAAGGAAATTTCTATGACAACCCAAAACTAATAATAAAATATAATTCAAGTGATTATATAGAATGGATCGAAAAAATTGATTTAGGAAAGATAGAAACCATAGCGGTAACACATGATGAAGGATATTTGATAGCAGGTTGCTTTATTGGAACAGATGTACAAATCGGAAATCAGACTCTTTCAAGTAATGGTAGTTCTGATTGCGGTATAATTAAATTGAATTCTGAAGGAGAAATTGAATGGGCAAAATCATTTGGTGGAACAGATTTTGATGCAATAACATCATTAACGACAACTATAGATGGTGGATTTATAGTAGGAGGCTATTTTGAAAGCTCAAGTATGCAAGTAGGAGATACAACATTAAATTCTAATGGCAGAGATGATGTATTTGTAGCAAAATATGATAGTGTTGGTGAAGTAGAATGGGTTAACTCGTTTGGAGGGAACTTAGATGAAAAAATAGGGTCAATTGTTCAAATTGCCGATGGTAGCTATATAGTAGGAGGAAGTTTCAGAAGTTTAAGCATAATAATTGGAAATTACACACTGACGAAGAATGGGGAATTTGATGGTTATATAGCAAAATATAATAGCATTGGAGAAGTGGAATGGACAAGTTCGTTTGGAGGAACAAAAGATGAATACATTTATTCAGTAACCCCAACAGAAGATGGAGGGTGCATAGTAGGAGGAAGTTTTTTTAGCTCTTCCATAGTAGTAGATGGTATTACTTTAGAAAATTATTTATCATCAATGAATAACTCAGATGGCTTTTTAATTAAATATAACTCAAACCAGGAAGTGGTTTGGGCTAATCGTATTGGAGGAAATGGTGGTGAAGTTGTCCATTATGCAAAAAATACATTAGATGGAGGTTATTTAGTAACTGGAACATTCGGAAGTAAAATTGATTTTGGAAATTATAGAATAATGAATTCAAGTAATTATTTGGATGCATTTATTATTAAATATAATAGAGTTGACGAAGTAGAATGGGTAGGAACTATACCAGGAACAAGTTATGACTTTATTAGTGAAGCTGATTTAACCACAGATGGAAAAATTATAGCGGTAGGAGGTTTGCTAAGTGACAATATTCAATTAAATGATTTTTATATATCTAAAAAGGATAAAGCTTATGATAAAAGTGATGGATTAATAATAAAATATAAGCCTACAGATAAAATAGATATAGATTTTGAAAATGCTGCAATTATTGGAGCTGAAAAGGATACTAACATTTCTTTATTAGATAAATCTATAGAAGGAGGGTATTATGTAGGAGGTTTTTATGAAAGCTCAAGTATTCAAATTGGGGAGAATACATTTACGAATTTTAATAATAATAATGATGGGGTTTTGATAAAATATAATACTAAGAATAATGTAGAATGGTCAAAATCTATTGATGGTGGTGAATTGACATCTATTAAGTCAACTTCTGATGGAGGATGCATAGTTTCAGGAACCTATTATATTGATGATTTTCATATAGGTCAATATAATTTAAATAATGAAGGCAACGAAGATACTTTTATAGCAAAATATGACATTGATGGAAATGTAGAATGGGCCACTTCTTTAGGAAAAAATGGACATGATTTTATATATTCAATAGCAGAGACCAATGATGGAGGATTTGTTTTAGGAGGATGTTTTGATAGTGAAAATTTAACTATAGGGCAATTTTCATTTAATAACATACAAGGAAACAATCATAGTGATGCTTTAATTGTAAAAGTAAATAGTCAAGGAGTTGTTGAATGGGCGACTGCTATTTCAGGTAATGATGAAGATAGTATAAAAAATGTAATTGCGACTAAAGATGGAGGCTATTTAGTTCAAGGAAAATATAATAGTGGCATAATTCAAATTGGTGATGAATTATTTACAAATGTTGATAATGAAATAGAAAGTTTTATTATAAAATTTAATAGTGATAATGAGGTAGAGTGGGCTAAAAACATACCTGCAGTCATAGAAGCAGTTAGTCAATCTTCAGACGAAGGAATTATTTTAGCTGGGAGCTTTAATAGTTCAAATATACAAATTGGAGAATTCAAATTCTATAATAAAAGGGGTAATGAATTCCCTAAAAAAAATGATGGATTAATAATAAAATATACCATAGATGGATACTTGGAGTGGGCAAAAAGTATAGCATCAGAATTAGATGATATTATATACTCTATATGGAATACTGAAGATGGAGGTTTTATAATCGGAGGTAGTTTCAATAGTTATGGGATTTTAATAGGACCAGATGCAGTTTATCCTAAAAATGCGTTAGAATATGATGGGATTATAGTCAAGTATGATAATAAAGGAACTCCTGAATGGGCTAGTAATGTTGGTGATACTAAGTTAGATGAAATAAAGGCAGTAATAGAAACTACAAATAAAAAGTATATAGCATTAGGTAGCTTTGAAAGTGATACTATTAAGGTTGGGAATTATACATTAACAAACACAGGGGCAAAAGATGCAATGATACTTAATATAAACACTGTTTTTAATGTTAAAGAACAAGAAGAAATTGTTTTTGAAAATCAAATAAAGCGATATAAAATTACAACCGATGTAAAAGAAATAAATGGAAATAAAGGAGGTATGATTTCAGGAGAGGATAATGCACCTTATGAAAGTGTTAAATATGGAGAAAACTCAACCAAAATAGTAAAAATGATTCCTGATGAGAATTATGAAATTATTGGAATTACTATAAATGGAAAAGAATATCCATATATCCCTTTGCCAGATGGTTCATATCAAATGCCACAATTTGAAAATATGACAGAAGATAAGCATATAGAAGTAGCTTTTTCTTTGAAAGATAATAAAATCACTATAAATAAAATAGACAAAAATACAGGAGAAAAACTATCCAATGCTGATTTCAAATTAGAACAAATAGATGAAAGAACAGAGCCTATATCTAACGATGTAATTGGAGATCTAACAGATAATGGGAAAATGTACTATGTATTAAATGATAACAGTAATGAAGTAACAGATACAGTACTTGGAAATCTAACGTACGGCGGAAGTTATGCTTTTATAAAAAGAGATAATAAGCTAATCCCAACAAATAGCAAATCATTTCAACTAGAATATGATCCTAATGCAATCGGCATACCTAATACTATTGCTAAATCATATATGAAAGTGGATTTACGAGGGCTTGAGGGGAAATATGTTGTATTAATAAATGCAAGAATATCTAGCGAAAGCTCAAGTGATTATGGATATGCAACTATAACAAATGGTACTTCATCTCCTTCATATGACGATTCTAATGGCAGATTTATGTACATATCAGGAAATGTTGAGAATAAAGATTATCAGTCTAATACTTTAAATGGGGGGAAGGCATATTATTTACATTTAGGATACAGAAAAGATAATGCAAATGATGTAGGTGAAGATTGGATAGTTATTAATAGTATTAAAGTTTTTAAATTAGAAGAAACATACTTCAATTTTATTAATAATAATGGGGTTTTTGAGTCTTCAAATGCTGGACAAGATTCAACTGTATGTAATTCATACATTCCAATAGATCTAACAAATTATTCAGGAAAATATAATATTACAGTAAATGCGGAAATATCTACTATGTTTGATAGTAATGGGGATTGTGGATTTGTTACTATTTCAAATTCTAAAAGTGCTCCGGGTTATTCTTCAACATTAGGAAGAATAGTGTTGATTTCAAATATAACAAAAGCTAAAGATTATACATATGAAGTGGTTGGAGGAAAACAGTATTATTTACATTTAGGTTACTATAAAGATAAAACTCCTAATACTTCAGGGAATGACATATTTAAAGTCAATAGTGTAAATGTAAGTTTAAGTAATTCCGAACTGTGCAATGTTTCTATAAAAACAAATTCCGAAGGGCAAGCTATAACACAAATACCATTTGGAAAATATCTTCTTACAGAGGTAAATGCTCCAACAGGATATAAAGGTTTAGAGCAACCTATGGAAATAGAGTTTAGAGGTACAGCAGGAGCACAACACGAATTTACAATTGAAAATGAGAAATTATCAAAAGTTATAGTTCATCACTATATAAAAGGAACTACTACAAAGCTAGCAGAAGATGAAGAATACTATGGCGCTATAGATGAAGATTATACAACATCACCAAAACTAGATATTGAAAGATATTCTCTGGAAAAAGATGGTGATAATAAATACGTTTTACCAACAAATGCAACAGGAAAATATATTGCAGAAGACACAATAGTTAATTATTACTATGTTCCAATGCCAGCAACGGTTCGAGTAAATCATTATATAGAAGGAACTGAAAATCCAGTACCTTTGAGTGACGGAAGTGAGGCTCCAAAAGAAATAAAAAATGGAGAACCAGGTGATGATTATACAACTACAGCAATAACACCAGAAAATCTAGATTCAAGATATGAATTAGTAGAAATTCCAGAAAATAGCACAGGTATTTATACTGAAGAAGAGATATTAGTAAACTATTTCTATAAATTGAAATCTTATAAAATTACGACAGAAGTTGAAGAATATGATCAAACCAATATTTTAGGAGATACAGAACATATCCGTGGTGGAGATATCTTAGGAGAAAAAGAAAATCCATATGAAACTGTAAAACATAGTGATAACTCAAAGAAAGATATTATAGTAACACCAGAGCAAGGCTATGAAGTTCAGAACTTAACTATAAATGGAGACGTAGAAGAGCCATTTGTTGCTGAGCCAGATGGAAAGGTTGAACTTGATAAGTTTACAAATGTAACTGAAGACAAGCATGTAGTAGTAAGACTAGGAAAGAAATTGTCATCTGTTTTAGTACATCATTATATTGAAGGAACAACAACAAAAGTTCCATCAAAATATGGTGGAGAGGTACAAGATCAAACAACAACAGGTGCTATTGGAAATCCATACATAACAAATCCAACAGATGAGCTAACTGATAGATATGAATTAGTAGCAATACCTAACAATGCATCTGGATTGTTTACTGAAAGTCCTATAGAAGTAATCTATTATTATAGAGAAGTTCCAGCAAAAGTAATAGTAAATCACTATATTGAAAATACAACAAATCCAGTACCATTAAATAATGGAGGAACAGCAAGTCAAGAAATAATCAATGGATATGTAACAAAACCATATACAACAGAGAGATTAACAAACATATCAGATGAATATGAGTATGTAAGCAATTCGGGAAATACATCAGGTCAAATGACTAAAGCGGATATAATAGTTAATTATTATTATGCTCCTAAAGCAAAGGCATATGCTAAGGTTAATTACATAGCAATAAACTCTGACAATACAGAAACTATATTAGAGACAATTGATTATGAGGGTGAAGATGGCGAAGAATATACAGCACATTCAAAAGACTTTACTGGATATGAACTAGTACAAAGACCAGATGTTGAAACAAAGAATCTAGATAAGAATCAAGTTACTATATTCAATTATTACTACAGACAATATACTGGAATACTAGAAAAACATATTGATTTATATAGTGGAGATATTCTATTTAATGATACACAAGATGGAAGTGTTGGAGATCAATATGAAATAGACAGCAAAACATTTGATGGATATGACATAGCAACTAACAAAAAATACTATGAGAAACAAATAAAAGATGATCCAAGTATACTATCAAATAACAATGTTGACACGCTTGACGCATTGTTGCAAAAACTTAATTTAGAGCCAAATAATTTATACATCCCAGATAATTACAAAGGAACTATGAGAGAATCAACTGTAGAAGTTAAGTATTATTACATGAAAAAAGCTAAAGTAATAGTAGAATACAAAGATAAAATAACAGGAGATACAATTCATCCAGATACACCAATTGATGGATATGAGAAAGATCCATATAAGACAACACCAGAAAATATAGATGGTTATGATTTAACAAACGACCTAGATTACATACCAAATAATACAGAAGGTGAGATGACTCCTGATACAATCACAGTAACTTACTATTATGAACAAAAAGCAGAAGTTGAAGTAAATCACATTTACATAGTTGATGAATCTCTAATAGAAAATGGCAAGATAGAAGGCCATGTAAAAGACCTTTACAAGACTGATTCTTTAAATAGAGAGCAACATCCAAACTACAGACTGGTAACAAACAAAGAATATTATGATTATGCGGTAGAAAAAGATAGCTCAATACTTTCAGACAATGGAGTAACAACAGTTGGCGAATTACTAGCAAAACTAAAACTTAGTGAATATGATCCTTACATACCAACAAATTCAAAAGGAGAAATGACTAAGGATAAGATAATAGTAAATTACTACTACAAGAAACAAGCAAAAATAATAGTAAAACACATCGATGAAGAAACAGGAAAAGAACTGATAGACCCAGAAGAAGAAACAAAAGACCTAGGTGATCCTTATTCTACAGAGCCAGAGACGATAGAAAAATATGAAATCAATAAAGACAAGCTACCAGAAAATGCAGAAGGCATAGTAGATGAAGATGGAGAAGAAGTAATTTATTATTATAGAAAAATAAAGAAGCCAATCATTCCAACAGCGAACTCAGGAGATACAGATGAAAAACAAAACAAAGGTGAGAAAGTCATGAGTCCACAAACAGGAGACACAACTTTAATAGTAGCAATTGGAATGCTGTTAACATTTATAGTTTTGAACATAGTACAGAAAGCAAACATGAGCAAAAAAGGAACAAAACCAACAAGTGTAATCAAGTAGAAAAAGTAACAAAAAGACCTTTGACGAATATATGTCAAAGGTCTTTTTTTAGCCTAAATTCATTGACTATCTTAGCTATTATGTATATATTTTAAGTGTAAAAATGTATTTGATAATAGGGGAATAAATATGTCAAAATTTAGCAAAAATAAAATCAAGATATTAATCGTTTTGTTTGCAATAATTGCATTAATTACAACCATCGTATTTGTCGTATTAAAGAAAAATACTAAGACTCATCTAGCAAGCTATGATAATGAGTTACAAAGAACCATGTCGTATGAGCAATTCGTAGATGGCGATGAGAACATAGATGCTACTGATAATGTAAAATTCAGCAGTTTCTTTTTGCGTGATTTAGACGGAGATGGTTATGCAGAAAAAATAAAGGGAACCTGTAAAGAAGTTGGCATGCAAGATACTCTTTACATGGAGATTATTGTGCAAACGGCAGGCTATTTAAAAGATGCAAAAATTGACATAAATGGACAAAACTTTTATTTAGAAACAGCACTCCCAAAAGACAATGAATTAAAAGATAATTACATAGGAAACAATATAAAGTCTATAGAGTTCGAGCAACTAAATAATGGAACCCAAAAGCTTTTAACAGGA
>ONIZ01000097.1 GCA_900317975.1 uncultured Bacillota bacterium | reverse complement strand
TTTTTTTGACTTAATATGAAAAATATGATATAATATAGCGCGAAATCTGATATAAGGGGGTTTATCAGATGAATAATGTAGAAGAAAGAATAGATTACGACAAAAAAATTGAATTATGTAAGAAACTAGGAGCAGATAAGTTTCAAAAGGTAGTATTCAAAGCAGAAGAATTAAAATTTAAATTCATAAGAAAATTTATACCTAGATACATTGAACATATGGATAAATTATATGACTGGATAGGTAAAAAAGAATTAGAATCTTCTAAAAAATCACTAAAAAGATATAAAAGAATAAAAGAAGATACAATACAAAGACTATCTAGAACCACTTCTGAGGAGAAAAAAGCAAGAATTAAAAAAAGAGCGAATAGGAAATTAAAGAGAATAAAACAAAGAATAATTCCTGCAGAAGTAATTAAGAAAAATGTTCAATCTAATAAAATATTAATGAGAAAGGAATACTATCTATCTCAAAACAGAAATTATCATATGGATCTAGATAGACCAACAGAAATGTTATCATATCTAGAATATAATAAACGAGTTCATATGAATGGACTAAAAAGAAATGCAGTTTTCCTCCCTATATTTACAGGATTATCAATAGCATTTCCTATAGTAACTCCATTAGCAGCATATGAACTTGCTTCTACATTTATTAATTTTCAATGTGTAAATATCCAAAACTGTAATATTTATAGATATAAAAAAAGAGAAGAAAAATTCAAAAAAGTAGAAGAAAGAAGAACACAAACTAATGTTAGAGATTATGGGAATGTATCTACTATAGTAAGTGAAAAATTAAAGGAAAAAGAAGATGAACTACCAACAATAGATGAAATAATAGAAAGCGTTCGTAATAATCCAGAAGCTAGAGCTGAATTAAGAAAAATGGCTCAAAGAACAATGATTAAAAGAGAAAATATTAAAAAAAATAGTTCTCATGTAAAAAAATTAGGGGGTAATTAATATGATATTAACAACATTACAATCAACAACAGGTACAGTCATAGTAGGTGGAGCAACAGTATCAACTTTAAGTGTTGGAGGATATCCAATAGTTAAAAATGGTGACGACTTTATTATAGATACAAAGGCCGCAAGAAGAGATCTTACATCATCATTAGTCTTAACTGGAGCAACAGTAGCTGCTAACACATTAAGTGGTTTATCAGCTCAAGCAGCAGAAGTAAATGATACTAAAGCATATATTGAAAGTTTATCTGATGAAGAATTAGCTCGTTTATGTGATTTAGGAGACCAAGAATTAACTTCTTCACCAAAGAAATTAACAAAATAATATGAAAGAAATAGTAACTAGTAAAACTAAAGAAGTAGTTGATTTATTAACTGGTCAACCTTTATCTAATTACATAGATGAAGAAGATATAAAAGTATCATTTAATAATGCAGATATAAATATTGATATAACAAAACCAATAGATGAAACTATATTAAGAGTTCAAGGTGTCTTAGCAGGAGATTCAATTGAAATGACTATAAAAACATCATCAATAGTAGAATCTTCTCCTGAAGATAGAATAGAATTAGCGCATATAGTAAATGGAATAATAAGAGTTAGTAATCCATTTGAAGTAACAATATATAAAGAAGAAGAAAATGAAGTTTCATACTATGATGAGTTAGGATTAATTAGAACTGATAAAAAAGATCTAACAAAATCAAAAGAAACATTAGGCTGCACAATCAGGGATAATTTATTAGAAACAAAGTTTATTAGAAGACGAAAAAAGTATTGATTTTTAATACTTTTTTTAGTATAATCATAATCGGTACATTTAGAGATCCCCACACAAATTAGATACCGGGTCTAATTTAGTAATAAGGAGAAATAATATGACAAGTTATATGCAAAAAAAAGAAACTATTAAGCGTGATTGGTATGTTATCGATGCTGAAGGAAAAGCTCTAGGTAGAGTAGCAGCTTTAGCAGCAACATACTTACGTGGAAAAAACAAACCAACTTATACTCCTCACATTGACTGCGGAGATAATATTATCATTATTAATGCTGAAAAAGTATTATTAACAGGTAATAAAGAAAATACTAAAATGTATTACAACCATTCAATGTATGCAGGTGGACTAAGAGAAAGAACTGCTAAAGTTATGAGAGAAAGATACCCAGAAGAAATGGTAGAACGTGCTGTTAAAGGTATGTTACCTCATAATAGATTAGGTAGACAAATGGCAAAAAAATTATTCGTATATGCTGGAGCAACTCATAAACATGAAGCACAAAAACCAGTTGCTTTAGAGGTTAAATAGGAGGGTTTATGGCAAAAGAAAAAATGAATGTTTATACAGGTACTGGACATAGAAAAACTAGTATCGCTAGAGTAAAATTAATTCCTGGAACAGGAAAAATAACTGTTAACGGAAAAGACGTTGATGAATATTTTACTAATAAAATCTTAGTTATGGACCTATGCCAACCATTAGATGTTACTAACACTCGTGAATTATATGATGTAGTAGCTGAAGTAAAAGGTGGAGGAACTACTGGACAAGCTGGAGCAATTCGTTTAGGAATTACAAGAGCTTTATTACAATTAGATAGTTCAACACCAGCAGATTCTGATAATAGTTTTAGAAAAGTATTAAAAGTTAATGGTTTCATTACAAGAGATTCTCGTAAGAAAGAACGTAAGAAACCAGGTTTGAAAAAAGCACGTCGTGCACCACAATTTAGTAAACGTTAATTATGTTTCCAAAGCCCAATTTATGGGCTTTTTTTAT
>ONIZ01000098.1 GCA_900317975.1 uncultured Bacillota bacterium | reverse complement strand
AGCCCCTGCTTCTATAGCAGTATCAATAACCTTACAAGCAAAATCTTTATCACTTCTAGTAGCATCTTCCAAAGAAAACTCTATATCATCTACTTTACTCTTAGCATATCTAACCATATTGTGAACACAGTTGATTACTTCATCCCTTGTCATATGAAGTTTATCTTTTATATGTATATCAGAAGTTGCTATAAAAACATGGATTCTTTTGTGTCTTGCATCCATTATAGTTTCATATGCTTTATCTATATCATTTTTATTAAGTCTAGCTAAAGAACATACAGTAGCAAGCTTAACTTCATTAGAAATAGCTTTAATTGCCTCAAAGTCAATTCCATTATTTAGCAATCTCTACTTTACTACTTTTACTCATTCCAAACCAGGGAGCTTGTTCTCCATCTCTTAAAGTTGTATCAAATATTTTTATTTTTCTCATATATACCTCCAAAAGAAAACCTATTACTAAACATAATAGGCTTATTACAAAAGATATATATTTCTTAATATAAAAAACCTATTACAGAATAAGTAATAGGTTATATTTTTATTCAATCAACACAAATCAACCTATTACTAAGAATTTTGTAATAAGTTTAAGAGAATAATATTTGAATTGTTATTAATAAATTTATTCATAATTATCTCCTTGCATAAAAATTTATCATCAATAATATTATTTGTCAATTATTACTTCTTTCATAAACAATCCAATATTTAACATAAGTGCAAATACATAAGGTAATGCATATCTAAAATAAGCATTTACTGGAGAAGCAAAACATACAAGTATTAATACAAATGAAGGCAATAAATATATAATCTCTTTATATTTTTTTCTATAAAAATAATAAGCCCCCATAAATAATAATATCCATACATTAATTGCTATATTTACTAATATGTTTAAAACGGGAATATAAGGAAATGCAATTCCATAACTAGCTAATATATATCTAGGTATCTTCAAACTATTATAATGATAATCAAACCCATCATGAGTAATTGTATTATTATATTTATAATATATATACCAATTAGTCTTAGAAGGATAAAAATACCCATAAGTATTACTAATAGTAGCTTCTATATAAGTTTTAGGATGTTTCTTTAACTCTTTAAACCATATTTTAAAATAATCTTTTAAATCATCACTAGTAGTATATTTGTTATACCCATTTTTAACAGGATCAGCAATTCCACTTTTATATCTACTAGCTAAAGTATCATATCCTAAGACTCTATCAATTGCATACTTTTCTTTATCAGTTACTTCATCACCATGTTCTTTTACATATCTAGCAGTTTGTTGAAAAGGAATAGATAACATTTCTCTATTACTAACAGGAGTAATATTAAAATGAGGTAATAATACTTTATTATATGAAGTATTAAACCCTATAATAATTAAAAATATACATAATAATTTAAATTTATATTTAAATTTCTTTTTCATAAATAATAAAGCAGGAAAAGATAAAACAATTACATGTATACCATTATTTCTAAATAAAATAATTAATATTAATAACCCTATTAATAATAAAATATCTTTTATTTTTAAATCATCACTCTTAATAATTCTATATAAAAAGATAATATAAAGTATTATTAAAGATCCAAATATAACATCTTTAACAGCACTCATACTATAAAAAGGAAATACAGGAACTAAACTATATACTAATAACATTAATAATAAATAATTATTTTTAATTTTATTATCTTTTAAAAACTTAATTGTATAACTAAGAGTAGAAGCAAGTACTATTATTTGAATAATACTATATATAAATAACCCTAAATTTACATTATTTATAATTGTTCCTATCTTTACACAACTTCCTAATAATAATGTATGTATTACTGGATGATGATTAGTAATTGTCATAGAAGGATCTAACATAATATTATAAGTAGAATATTTATTAGGAATACCAAAATATTGTTTAATTTGAAAAGATGGATCAGGCGAAAGTATTGCCGGATAAAAAGATATAATATAAGGTAACCAACATATAATAATAAATATCAAACTAAAAAGAAAAGTCTTCTTATCAAATAAATGATAAA
>ONIZ01000099.1 GCA_900317975.1 uncultured Bacillota bacterium | reverse complement strand
AGTTGTGTCAAGCCTCTATGGCGGAATTGGTAGACGCGGTAGACTCAAAATCTACTTCTAGCAATAGAGTTCCGGTTCGAGTCCGGATAGGGGCACCAATATAAATAAAAACTAAAACTTATTATAGAATAATAAAAACTAACAGAAATGTTAGTTTTTTTGTCAAAATAGTATCTACTAATACTATATTTATATCAAAATATTGAGTTTAATTATAAAATTAAAGTAGAATAAAAATATAATAGGAAGTGTAAAAATGAAAAAAAAACATGTTATTTCTTTTATTATTAATAATGCTTGTCCCTTTTATGGCTAAAGCAGAAGAAAATTATACTATAACATTTGATGCGAATGATGGTTCAGGAAGAACAAAAGTAGTTGAAGTAGATAATATTAAAAAAGTTAAAATGCCAGGAGTTTCTATTTTTAAAAATCTAGATGATGATCCAGAAGACCCATTAGATGACAAAATCATTAATAGTTGGAATATAAATGTGGGAGAAAACATATATTCTTATTCTAAGACTAGATTTCTTTTCAATTATACTTATGACTTAGAAAAATATTATAAAGATTCAAATAATATTACAATATATGCAGAATGGCAAGGAAGAACAGAAGTAGAACCTTGGTATGAAAGTGTAAAAGGAGATTCTGTAAAGTATGAAAACAACTATATAATAGAACCAAATACAAATTTTACAATTGAATTGAATAGATTCCCTAGAAAAACAGGATATCAATTACTATATTATAAACTTCCAGACTATTTTACAAGTGTTCTTTCAGATTCACTAAAAAAAGAATTAGAAAAACCGACTGTTTTAACTGAAAAAGTAGATGTTGCAGGAGAATACTATACTTATTATGGAAAAGTATATATTAAAAATAATTATTTAATAGTTGACTTTATAAATGATGAATCAGAAGCATACGCACAAATGAATACAATCATGGAAGTATATTTTAATGTTAAATATTCATTTAAATTTAAACAAGTAACTTATAATGATCGTCTCCTAGCAGTTGCAACTGTATCAGGAGTACTAAATAATCAAACAACAGGAGAATCTAATGACATCTACCCTACAGGTAAAATTAAAACACATTATATAGATATAGACACAAATGAAGAAATTGAGGACTCCATCGAAGAAGAAGAAATAATAGGAACAAAGTATTCTAAAAAATTTGTTGAAATTAAAGATTATACCTTTGTAGAAAACACTAATGATGATATAGAATTTGAAGAAGAACAACAAACAGTATACTATAAATATAGAAAAATAGAATCAAATAAACCAATGATTTTAGAAAATCCTAAAACAGGAAATAAATCATTAATTATCATAATAACAACAACTATAGTATTAAGTACAATAACACTTATTTATAAAAAGAAAAGAATTTAGAAATTAATTCTAAATTCTTTTTTTATTACTTTACTTTTATTAAACTTTCGAAGAGTAAATATCATATTGGTGCCGAAGAGATGGACTTACACCACTAACCATTCACAAACAAAGTGACTGCTCTAGAATTGAGCTACTTCGGCGTTTCTTATGTAACTATAATAACAAAAAACATAGTAATTGTAAATACTTTTTATTTAATTAATAGTATTTATCTACAAATAACAAAAAAAAGAAAATAGTTCCTTTTAATTGAACTATTTTCTTTTATATTATTTTTCATGCATAGACTTCTTCATTTGTTTTAAAAGAATAGCAAATCCAAATATTAAGAATATAAAATTAACAAGACCACCTATTATTGGAATATACTTAATAACAAAAATCACAAATAAAGAAATTCCTAATAGAACATATTCATTAGTAATTTTATCTTTTAATATCCATCCACCTAAATAATAAGCAGTAGGTATTAAAGAAATATAAATAAATATACCATATAATAACAAAACAATAATACTTATTGGAATACCAATAACAGTAAATAACGCGATAATAGCTAAGAGTGGTATAAGTAGTAATAATCCTAATCCAATTAAAGAATTCTTAAGGAAATAACTTACACTTTTTTCTTCTTTGCTAATTTGTTTAAATAGTTTTTTATTAGTAGCTAGTAAAATAAATGCTACTAATAATAATGATAAGAAACTA
>ONIZ01000101.1 GCA_900317975.1 uncultured Bacillota bacterium | reverse complement strand
ATCTACTCCATTGAATGTTCCTTGCCATTTACTCTCTGTAGTAACAGGTTTAAATGTAGATTTATCATGATCATAATAATATGATTCTAAATTATCATATAATACTACATTTGTTACAGATGATTCAGTTGAGTTATAAAATCTATTCTTATATTCATAGAGACCATTTGGTTCTGTGATTGCCGAATCTGCCCATTCATTATTATATATTTTATTATTACCTTCCATCTTATATGATCTAACATATTTTGTTAATGATCCTTGTGATGCATAGGCTTCTAAAAGGGTTGTTGATGCAAGAGTAGTCTTCAATAAATCTGTAGTACTGCCATTTTCATTTATATCAGCTGCATCACTATCATGATATCCTGTATCTTTAAAAACACAACTGTTATTATAACAATTATATGATGGTTCCCAAGTATCATCAGTTAATTCAACACCGCCTGGTTCTAAATTAACGTATGCATAATTTTTATATGTTAAGCCATATTCTGGAATTGATTCGTATGGAATATATGCTTTGAATGAAATCTTATATGGACTAGTGGTACTACTAGATCGAAAATCAACATCAGTAAAATCTGAATATACATGTATCCAAGTTCTTCCTGTATTGTTCCAATTGTATTTTATTTCGTATGATGTATGAGATTTTAAAAACTCTCTGAGTTCATCATTTGACGAAGGTGTTTCTCCATTAATTGTGTAATAGTCGTAACTATTATAATTACCTACATTGATAACTGGACTTTCCAAATACATTCCAGCAGGTAACAAATCATACATATCAATTTTTGTAAAAGGGGTTTCTTCTTTATAACCATAGGAACTAAAATGAGATGGGTAAAAATAAAATTCTCCCTTCCATCTATCCAATTCATATTTTTCTCCTCTTTTAGATTTAGTTATAGAATATCCTTCTTTTGGATAATTATACTTTACATATGCATAATCTCTTCTTGGATAGTGTCCATATGTCTCATAGTCCCACTGTGCTAGTCCATCATTATATCCTGTCCCTGTATAAGATGACTCACTCTCACCATTTAGAAGATTTCCTTGATTATCATAAACGTCCAAATAGGCAAAGTTATATAGATAACCTTTAGTTCCTATATTTCCAATGTCTTCTTTTGTATAATTTACACTTGTAGAAAGACTTACTGCATCCTTTATAGATTCTTTCATATTATATATTTCAATATACCAACCAACTATATTAGTTTCACTAAATTTTACTAGTACTTGTGTCAAAAACACCTGCGTTAGTGTTTTCACTATTGGAATATAATACGTAATTATTAGTTCCAGCATACCTAACAAATAGTTTTGCCTGATATGTTTTTATAGGGTTGCCGTTACCATTTTGTAATGTACGAATGTATATGTAACTGAAGTAATAGTCATTATCACTAAGCCATTCTTTTTTTGTTCCATCTGCTGATTCAATATATTCTCTATCATCACCAATTCTTACAGTTAATGGGGTTCCTGTATAGGTTGTTATTGGTCTAATATAAAACATTTCTACATCATTATCATCTTTTATTTTTTGAAAACTTAAAGTTTCCTCATTTCTTTGTTTATAACCAGTATATGAACCATTATACACATGTTTAATTAGTCCATAGTTTCCAGGTGGGTAGTCGAATTTAAAATCATTTAGATTAACTTCAATTGTATCTTCCGTGATATATTCAACCTCATGAGTATATGCATTAGAATATGAATCATAATAATGACTTTCATAATCTGCATCTCTATATTGTCCATAGAATTTGGCAGTATTTGTTATAGTTTCACCATCAAATTCAGAGAGTGGATATCCAATATAAAATGACCATTTTGGATAGTCGCTATACGGATCACTCTTAACATAATATTCATTCGAGTCAGAATATTCATTCGAGTCAGAAGTAATTTCATTCATATTATTATCTAGAATTATACAATTTTCACTTGGTAATTCTTCTTTTATAAGTAAAAACTTTGATGTTTCACTGCTCCACCCTGAAAGAACTTCTCTTAATCTAGAATTCAATGGAGAACTACTAATTTGATAATTAACCCAGATATAATCATCTGATGGTATTCCATCCATTGATTTTATTTTTTCTGCTTTTTTTGTAACTTTATAACCTGATTTAGGATAGTTTAGGGTCACTTTTTTAGTATCACTTGTTAAGCTATTATCGTCTAATGTATTAACAAGTTTCGCATTAAACTCTTTATAAGATGGTTTTTCTTGCTTTGTTGTAGAATCATATCTTATATAAACATTTTTTGCATCTATAGCATAAGCTATTTGAAACATTCCTTCTAAATTTTCTTTTCCTTCTTCTACAGCTAAATTTTTGTTGTTTGTGAAAACATAGTACTCAGTATTGTCAATTGTTTCTGTCGTATAATTCCATTCATAACCATCTTCTACTGATCCTGCCGCAACATTAGTAGTTGCAGAATATAGTTCATAATCAGAACTATTACCACTTCCTATCTTATATTTAGGAATATAGATTTTTAGTGTACCAGGTTCAAAACTACCTTGACCTGTATAAGTATATGAGGTTTGTAA
>ONIZ01000102.1 GCA_900317975.1 uncultured Bacillota bacterium | reverse complement strand
ATATTTTATTAAAAATGCATCATTACTTCCTTTATTAGTTAATGTATAGTCTCCTACTTGCATACTTGAGCTATAAAAATATCCTCCTACTATATAGCCACCATCTTCTGTTACTGCTATTGATTGTAATCTTTCGTCATCTGTTCCTCCAAATGAACTTGCCCATTCTACTTCATTATTAATATCATATTTTACTAGATACGCATCATAACCACCATTTCTAATTAATGTATAGTTTCCTACTTGCATACTTGAGCTCGTAAAATATCCTCCTACTATATAGCCTCCATCTTCTGTTACACTAATTGATTGTACATTATCAGCACCATATGCACCTCCAAATGAAGTTGCCCATTCTACTTCATTATTTCTATCATATTTCACTAAAAACGCATCATTATTACTTCCTTTATTAGTTAATGTATAGTCTCCTACTTGCATACTTGTGCTATAAAAATATCCTCCTACTATATAGCTTCCATCTTCTGTTGCTGCTATTGAGTATATATTTTCATTTTCTGTTCCGCCAAATGAACTTGCCCATTCTACTTCATTATTTCTATCATATTTTACTAAAAACGCATCATTATTACCTTTATTAGTTAATGTATAGTCTCCTACTTGCATACTTGAGCTACTAAATAGTCCTCCTACTATATAGCCTCCATCTTCTGTAGATTCTACTGAGTAAATATTATCGTCACCTGTTCCTCCAAATGATGTTGCAAATTCTGGAGTATATATTTGCTTTCCTTCTCTACTTTCACCGATTCCAAAGTATTGTTCTTTTCCTTCTATATCATATTTTTCTGAGGCATCCACCTCCACTGCTTTATATATGCCTTCTGGTAAATCTGCTGTTATTTCTCCTCTTGAATTTGTTGTTAATGTATAATATTCTTTTCCATTTATTGTTTCTTTATTACCTATTATTTCTCCTTTACTATTTCTCGCAGGTGTCTCGCCTTCATCTTCATTGTATATTGCAAATTTCACATTTGGTAATAATGCATTTGTTTCGCCATCTTTCTTTACTAATTTAAAGGATTTACTATCTTCTACTTTTAAATTTATAGTATTATTTTCAGTTGTATAACTTAAATTATCATCTGTTATTAATGTCAATGTACTATCTATAATTTGCGCTTTGAATGTTATGTCTTTTACTTTTGCATATCCTTCTGGCGCAAAGGTTTCTTTTAGTATATATGTTTGATCTATATCTTTATATCCTTCTGGCGCAAAGGTTTCTTTTAGTATATATGTTTGATCTATATCTTTGTTTTCTTCATATAAGTATAATCCATTTATTGATATATGACCTTCGCTATCTGTGGTATAGTTCCCTTTTTCTTTATTATCTTTATATAACTTAAACTTTGCACCTACTACTGGTACAGCAGCTATTTCTTGTGTTCCTGTTCCTTTTTCTATTTTATTTACTAATAAATCATATGTAGGAATTTTTTCGTCTTCTACTTCTATACTAGCCACTGGCAAATCATTTTCTTGCGAAATACTAGTTGCTTTAGTAGAAACTGATATAACATTTAATTCATATGTTCCATTATTATTGTTAATAGTAAATTTAATTGTGTCCGTATTTAAATAATAACCTTCTGGTGTAAATCCTGATAAATTAGCTTCACCATTATTATTTGTTCTAATAATTTTACCTGTATCAGGTAAACCTGAACCTGTAATAGTATATTTTGCACCAGCTACTATATTATTTGTTCCTTGTTCATATTTAACTAATTTTAATCTTGCTCTTGCCTCGTCTTCAACAGAGATTTTTACTTTATAGTCTTCTCCAGTATTTCTTGTTACTTGGATTTCACCTTTAGTTGTTCCGTCTAACTTTTCTATAGTTAGTTCTCCTGTTTGTCTATTTACATGTCCTATAAATTTAATTACATCCTCATTTAGTTCATAATCTTCTGGAGTTTGTATCTCTTTTATTTCATAAACATTTTCTGCATAAAGATTTGTCATTCTAAGTTGACCAGAAGAGTCTGTTTTAGCTGTTTGGCTTTCTTGTATTTGGCCTTGATCATCTAGTCTACTAACTCTATATGTTGCACCAGATATTAACTTATTTACATTTTTTTGATATTTCGTAACTTCTAAATCATATTTGTCTGCTATTCTTATTCCAACTTTATTTGGCTCTGTTTGTGTTCTATACTTTCCTTCTGGTGTATCTAGGCTGAAATATATTCCATGATGACTAAAACTTTCTCTATTTAATTCAACTCCAATCCAACTTTATTTGGTTCTGTTTGTGTTCTATACTTTCCTTCTGGTGTATCTAGGCTGAAATATATTCCATGATGACTAAAACTTTCTCTATTTAATTCAACTCCAAAAGGTACTTCGACATTATAATAGAAAGTATATTCATCTCCTTTACTTAGAACTGTATCACCAAAATCCACCGCCCATGATTTTATCTTTGACCAATCTGTTACATCGTCTTTTAGTACCCATACATTAGAAACATCTGTTATATCCTTGCTTGGGTTTGCATTTTCTGAATAATAAACTGTTACTTTATTTTGCAGTCCTTCAGGAACTACTATTCCATCACTTGTCATTGTTGTAGAAAATTCA